>DIXT01000027.1 GCA_002436085.1 Anaerolineaceae bacterium UBA6073 | reverse complement strand
CTTGCTGCGGGGAGGATGTCATTTTAGCAAAACACATAGGGCATTCAGCGAGGTAATGATGGCCAAACGAATCGGGTTATTGACTGCCGGCAGCGACTGCGCCGGGATGAACGCGGCTATCCGCGGCATTGGTAAAGCTGTCAGCGCGGAAAAAAACCTGGAACTCATTGGTTTCCGGGACGGCTTTAACGGGTTGGTGGAAGACCGCACGATGGACCTGGGCGGCGGTGTGCTCTCGGGTATTCTGACTCTGGGCGGAACCATCCTGGGCATCAGCCGCAATATTCCGCAAGCCATGCCAGCCGCGAACGGCACGGCGGACCTGACCCAAAACGCAGTGGACACATACAAGCGCCGCAAGCTGGACGCTTTAGTCTGTATCGGGGGCAAGGAAACTATCAAAGCCGGGCTGCGTCTAAGCCAGGCAGGATTGAATGTGGTCGTCCTGCCCAAGGCTGCGGACAACGACATTCCCGGCACGGATAAAGCTATCGGGTTCGACACCGCCCGCGAAATCGCCACCCAGGCAATTGACCGGCTGCATTCCACCGCGAATGCCACGCATCGCATCATGATTGTAGAGCTGGCGGGGGTCAGCGCAGGTTGGCTGACCTTGGGCGCCGGGCTGGCAGCCGGGGCGGACGTTATTCTCATCCCTGAATTTCCGTATGATTTCGGTCTGATCAGCGCGGCAATTGGCGGCCGCCAAAAGGCGGGCAGGAACTTCTCGCTGGTGGCGGTGGCGGAAAACGCGCGTTCCCAGGAACTGGTCGAGTTCATGGAGCGGGCAGCGCGCAAAAAAGCCGGCCAGCAATCCGGGAGCGACAGCGCGGTGAACGCGGAAATGGAACGCATCGGGAAAGGCTACTCCGGCGAAACAATGCTGCTGGCACGTCGGCTGGAAGACGAAACCAGCCTGCAGAGCCGCATTACCATCCTGGGCGCGCTGGTGCGCGGCGGCACCCCGACTGCTTCTGACCGGCTGCTGGCGACTCAATTGGCGGAATGGGGCGTATTAATGGCGGCGACCGGGCAGTTCGGGCGCATGGCCGTGCGTATGGACGGGGCTATGAGCAGTGTGCCGCTGGAGGATGTGGTGGACAAGCACAAATTGGTGACCGCGGACCACGGCTGGATACGCGGGGCGTACCAGGTGGGTACCTGCCTCGGCGTGGAGATTTCCGGTTTGTAAACCTTATTTGGAGACAAGAAAAAGCGGGCCGATGGGTCCGCTTTTTTGGTCCGGGCTATTTGGAGTAAAAGTCTTTGCGAATAGCAGGCTCCCGCGCCAGCCCAGCTTCCAGCAGGTCCATCAGGTTGTCCAGCAAGCTCTGGGCCAGCGGGTCCTCGCGTATGTCAGATTTACCTGTGCGGAGCGCTTCCGCAGTATCGCCCAGACGGACGATGAGCTGGCGCGCTATGAGGTGGTAGACCGCGCCGAGCAGATGCGCGGCAAGCTTGGTATCCACCCAGGTGGCCACGTCATCGGCGAGGATACCCTGGGCGAGGAATTCGTTGAAGAAAGAGGGGCCGCCAATCAACGGCGCGTTTTCGTCAGCCTCGGCGCTGCTGTTCAGACTCTCCAGAAAGGCGTAATGTTCGATGGTGGAAAGTTCCGGTTCGCGCAGTTCAAACAGGATTTCCACCTGGAACAGCCAGCGCAAGTAGGCAAACATGTCCCGACCGTTGGAGGATCTCAGGTCATTCGCTAAGGCCAGCTTCTTTTGGCGGGCAATGGACAGGATATGTTTAAGAACATCCTGCATGCCAGAGAAATACTGGTAATACGAGCCTTTGGCGATGCCTGAGGTTTCCACCAGGGCATTCACCGAGGCGCCGCGCAAGCCCTTCTGCGCGAATTCGTGGATGGCGGCGGCTTCAATCTGCGCGCGCTTCTTTTCGGGAAGATTCAGAAATGTTTTTGTGGGCATAATTCCTTAATTAGCTGTGACCAAACGGTCATATTGTATGTACGGGCGCGCTTTTTGTCAATAAGAATAGGAAAATTGCTCTAATCCTGGAATTTGGGTTAAAATATGCGGATGGATCACATCTACAGCCCCTGGCGAAAAGTGTATTTTCAACGCGATAAAACTGACCCGACCTGCGTATTTTGCGCGGCACAGGAGACAGAAGATAGCCCGGAGAACCTGATCATTCACCGGGGTGAGCGAGTTTATGTCATTCTCAATCTTTATCCATACAGCAGCGGGCATTTGATGGTGGTGCCCTATCAGCACTGCCATGAGTTGGCGGAGCTGCCCAAAGAAACGCTGGAAGAAATGATTTGCACAGCCAGCAAGGCGGTGGCGCTGCTGGAAAGTATCTATCATCCGCAAGGTTTTAACCTCGGCATGAATATTGGTTCGCCTGCTGGGGCTGGCATCACTGCTCACCTGCACATGCATGTGGTTCCGCGCTGGACTGGTGACGCGAACTTTATCTCCGTCATCGGGCAAACGCGCGTCTTACCGGAAACGCTGGAAGAAACCTACGAACGCTTAAAAGCCGCTTGGGATCAGCAGGAATAGAAAAAAGGAGCCGCAAGGCTCCTTTATTTCGGCATTACGAGTCTTACTTTTTGCGGGAAAGACCGGCCAGGATATAGATTAGCCCGATGAGCGCGATTGCGAGGGGGCTAAACGCGCTTAGCTGCGGCCAGGGCAGATATTTTTTACCGCCCAGAAGCAGGAACAGTACTGCCGACACGGCGATGAGGATCAGCCCCGGGCGCCAGGTGTCCTTTTCATCAGGGTCAAACAGGTCCGCAAGAATGAGACCGAGACCAAGAAAGGCGAGCATGGAAGCCCAGGTGCCGCCGTCCAAGGCCCTGTCCGCCCACAGGTTGGCGCCGATGCCCGTGACCAACGTCGAGCTGATCAGCCAGCCGCCCTGCTGAAGTATGGCGGCGGAGACCATCCCCAGCAGGCCCAAAGGCACTAACAGAAGCGGCCAACTTAAGAAGGGTTCAAGCGCTGGAAGGTACTGGCGCGCGAAAAGCGCCGTCCCAATCAAAAGGAGCGTTGCGCCGAAGGCGATTTGCTGCCGTTTGCTCATTACTTCTCTCCCAGGCTGGTGATGGTCCCCAGACCAACCAGCGACTGCGTGACCTGCGGGCTGCCGTAGTAAGAAACCGAGCCAAACCCATTGAGGGAAACGTCGAGCGTTTCAGTCGCCCAGACTTTGGCGTCGCCGGCTCCGTTGATGACCACCTTCGCGTCCCGGCTTTTCAGGTCCTCAGCGGAATAAGCGCCGGCGCCATTCAGGGTCAGTGATTGCCTGCCGACCTGGCCGGTGATATTGACGTTCGCGCCGCCATCCAACTGAAGTTCAAGCGTATCTGCGAGCAGGTTCTGCAGCGTGACGTCTACACCACCGTTCAAGTCAAGGCGTAAGCTGGTAAGGTCCAGCGCGCCAGCCGTAATTTTTGCTCCGCCGAGCAGGATGATTTCCTCCAGGCTGGAGAAGGTGAGCGTGTAGATAATGGGTTTGGTGGGGACGTAGCGGTCTTTCCATAAGGATTCTTCGTATCCCAGGTTGAGCGTGGTTCCGTCCATCTCCACGGTCAGGTGCGGCAGGATGTTATCTTCCGCTTCGATAATCAGGTGATATTCGCTGCCCTGAACAAGGCGCAGCTCGCCGCCGCCGGTGAGTTTGATGGCGCGGAACTCCGCAATAGCAGGTTCGGAGCGAATAACGTTGCCGGAACCTTTCTCAATGACCGGGGATTTGATGCCGATCAGATTCCCGGGAAAGGTACACGCCAAAGTGAGCAATGCCAGCAAAATAATAAGCAGGGCTATGTTGCTTTTCTTTTTCATAATATGCATCCTTTCCTAATAATGTACTTAATATTTTACACATTTTGTTGATGAAGAAGCAATTCCTATGGGAAACTTCGCGTCCCACTAGAAATTCAAGAATAGACTTCATTTGGAAACATGAATTCTTCCTGTTCCCGTCTGAGAAATATACCCAATTAGCTTCGCAGATGTTATCTCATTGTTTTCAAGTTCACGCAACAGGGCTTCTTTCCGTTCTGGGGATACACTGATAAGCAGACCACCAGATGTCTGCGCGTCTGCGAGAAGAAAACGGGTATTCTCGCGGATCTCGGAATCAAAATCAACAAATGATTTAGCGTAGGCTAGATTGTCCCGTGTTCCACCGGGAATGATGCCAGCAACTGCCAAACGCGAGGCTGAAGCTAATAAGGGAACAGAAGAAGCTGATATTTCAGCATCCACATGACTGCCCATTGTCATTTCGTGCAAATGTCCCAACAAACCGAAACCAGTGACGTCCGTGCAAGCATGAACGCCAACCGTATGCATGGCCTCAGCAGCCCGATTATTGAGGGCAGCCATCCAATAGATGGCCTCTTCTATTTCTTCTGCGGTGGCTAAACCCCGCTTGGCTGCGGTGGTGATGATTCCAAAACCGATTGGCTTCGTAAGAATTAGAGCATCGCCAGGTTGTGCAGTATTATTCCGTAGAATTCGCTCTGGATTCACAATTCCAGTAACTGCCAGTCCGAACTTGGGCTCAGTATCATCTACTGTATGACCACCGATGATACTGATGCCTGCTTCCTCTGCCTTATCCTGTGCTCCCTTTAGAATCTGGTCCAGCACCCATAATGGCAGGCGATTTGAGGGAAAACCAACAATATTTAGAGCAAAACGCGGTGTTCCACCCATCGCATAAATATCGCTAATTGAGTTGGCGGCAGAGATGGCGCCAAACCAATATGGATCATCCACAATGGGTGTAAAAAAGTCAACTGTCTGGACAATTGCCAGGTCATCTGTAAGACGATACACAGCTGCATCATCTGAAGTTTCAGTACCGACCAAAACCGATCGGTCAGCCGATGGGGAAAGTTTACTTATAACGGCTTCCAAGGCTTGCGGACGGAGCTTGCAGGCGCAGCCCAGGCCATGCGTGTAATATGTCAGTTTGATATCTTCCTGCTCTGGATTAATTGCAGTCGTAACGAATTCGCGTGGAAGCAAATGCTGGACAGCGTCGCGCACAATCTCTACGGCTTGATTTATCTCCAACGAATTGGTTTCACGACCTACCGAAAAGCGCACGGTACCCATTGCCCATTCCGTAGGTATCTGCATCGCCTCTAATACAGAAGAAATCACCACACTTTCAGCGTGACAGGCTGCACCAGCAGATGCTGAAACCTTTTCCCCGATTTCAGCAAGCAATGTATTAGCCTCAACACCACGAAAACTCAATGAGAGTGTGTTGGGCAAACGCTTATCGGGATGACCATTAAGCTTCATCTGCGTTTCGTCAAAATAAGCCCGCAGCCCGTCATATAGTTGGTCGCGTAATCGTTGATAATGCTTCTGATTATCAGCCAGGTCGCGAACCGCTATTTGGCTGGCAGCACCCAGTCCGACGATTTCCAATACATTTTCAGTACCAGCCCGGCGATCTAATTCATGATTTGCGCCAAACATTAATTTATCCAGTTTTATGCCCGAGCGAATATAAAGCGCGCCAATCCCTTTAGGGGCATAAAGTTTGTGTCCGGCAATCGATAGCAAATCCACCTCTAATTCCGCAATATTCACGGGAATTTTTCCGGTAGATTGTGCAGCATCCGTGTGCATTAACGCTCCGTAGCGATGGGCGATCCGTGCAAGCTCAACGATTGGTTGAATCGTACCCACTTCATTGTTCGCATGCATGATGCTCACCAGCAATGTGCCGGGTGTCATCGCATTTTCGAGATCCTGGGGGTTAACCATCCCATTTGAATCAACTGGTAATATGGTCAGACGAAAGCCCTGGCTTTGCAGGTACTGGCATACTTCCAATACAGCCGGATGTTCCACCGCAGAGGTGATGATGTGATTTCCTTGATCCCGGCGAGCCAGCACAGAGCCCCGGATCGCGTAATTGTTGCTTTCTGTCCCACCGCTCGTAAAAACGATTTCTTCAGGCGAACACTGTATCAATCCCGCCACCTGCTGACGGGCGTTCTCAATCGCCTGCTTGGTAGCTATCCCATACGGGTGGCTGCTGGATGGATTGCCAAAATGTTCACGCAAAAAAGGAATCATCGCGTCAGCCACTTCAGGGGGTATTGGAGTAGTGGCGTTATAGTCCAGATAAATAGATTTCATGTCAATTTCCCTTGTGTTTTGTTCATCTTAGGCATATCAAGTAGAAATATTATCGTAAACTATTCATTTGCGTAAGATATAGAAACAAGTTGAACATCTCTGACCAAGTATAGTTCCTGCTTGCGCTTTGCTTGAGACACGGCTGAGAGAAATCATACTTTTATGCAAAAAATCCGTCAGGTAAGTGTCAGGTAAGAAGTGTCAAGTAAGAAGCACTCCAGGCCTGTAGGGCGGTTATACTTAATAAGAAGCATGCTTACGTGCGGGCAACAGACAGCGGCGGGCGGAATAACTCGCTTATCGGGATAGGTAGAACTCAAGAAAAAAGGGTGAGAACACACGTAGAGGAGATTAGCAATCAGAATGAACAGCACAGAAAAACTTTGGGCGGCAGGTCAGTCGGTTTGGTATGACAATATTCAACGCAGCCTTTTGCGGAACGGGGAAATGGCGGGCATGATCGCGCGGGGGGAAATCCGCGGGGTTACTTCCAATCCCTCTATTTTCATGAACGCGATTGCGAATTCCAGCGATTACGACGAGAGCCTGAAGCCGCTCGGTGATCCAATCCTTGGCGCGGAGGAAGTCTTTTTTCGGCTGGCGATTGAGGACATCCAGGCGGCGGCGGATCTGTTCCTGCCGCTGTATCAGGGTTCCGGCGGCGCAGACGGCTACGTCAGCCTGGAAGTAAGCCCGTTTTTGGCGGACAAGAGCGCCGAGACGCTAGCACAGGCAGAAGCGCTTTGGCAGCGGGTGAAGCGCCCGAACCTGATGATCAAGATACCGGCTACCAAGGCCGGCTTGCCGGCCATCCAAGCGGCTATCGCGGCGGGCATCAACATAAACGTGACCCTGATTTTCTCGCGGGAACGCTACAGCGCGGTGATGGACGCCTACCTGAGCGGCTTGGAAGAGCGCGCCGAAGCCGGGCTGCCGCTGGAGGGGATTGCCTCCGTGGCGTCGTTCTTTATTTCACGCGTGGATTCGCACATTGACCCGCGCCTGCAAGCCATCGGCACCACAAACGCGCTGGCCTTGGCTGGCCAGGCGGCGGTTGCCAACGCGCGCCTGGTGTACGCGCAGTTTTTGCAGGTGTCTGCCTCCGAGCGCTTCGCGCGCCTGAAAGCCAAGGGCGCGCGCAAACAGCGGCCTTTGTGGGCATCCACCAGCACCAAAAATCCAGCTTACCGCGACGTAATGTATGTGGAAGAGCTGGTCGGAGCGGATACCGTCAATACCATGCCGCCGCAAACGCTGGCTGCTTTTCTGGACCACGGCCAGGTGCGGGAGAGCATCGTGGAAAATCTGGACGCAGCGCGGGCGCTGTTTGACGGCCTGGAAGCGCTTGGAATTTCGATGCCGCAGGTGACCGCGCAGTTGGAAGAAGAGGGCGTGAAAGCTTTCGCGGATGCTTTCAGCGTGCTGCTTGGCGTGGTGGATAAAAGGCGAAAAGCCTGAGTTTTGGATAACAACAACAGCGGCGCCCAACGGGCGCCGCTGTTCTGTTTTTAACGCTGCTTTGGGTTTTTGAGAGTTACTTAAAGCCCAAGCCCTGGTAAAGGCGCAAGTATTCGAGCGCGGATTTGGACCAGGAGAAGTCCTGGCGCATGCCGCGCTGCTGCATTTTTTGCCAGGCGCCTTGGTCCGGGAAGAGCGCAAGCGCCCGTGCAAGCGCGCCGGCGAAAGCCGCGGCCGTGGCTGGCTTGAAGAGGAAGCCAGTCCCGCTCTCCGGGTGGGCGCTCACGTCGCTGATGGTATCCTGCAAACCGCCGGTGGCTCTTGCAAGTGGGATGCAGCCGTAGCGCATGGCCATCATTTGCGCCAAACCGCAGGGTTCGTAGCGCGAGGGCATCAGGAGGATATCCCCGCCGGCGTACATGCGGCGCGAGAGGTTGACATCGAAGCGGATGGCAGCACGCACGCGTGATGGGTGCGCTTTCTCGAGCTTCCGGCAGGCTTCCTCAAGATCGGGATTACCCGTTCCGAGCAGAATTGCCTGCCAGGGACGCTTGGCCAGGCTTTCAAGCCCCTCGACGGCCAGGTCCACACCCTTTTGCTGGTCCATACGCGAGACGAGCACCAGCAGCGGCAAAGCGGGGTCGGGGTCCAGGTCAAATTCATGCGCGAGCGCGCTTTTATTGGCGGCGCGCTGACTGAGCTTTTCAGCGCTGAAAGGCGCAGGCAGGCGTGGGTCGTTAGCGGGGTCCCAGGCATCCATATCCAAGCCATTCACGATGCCGGAGACAACCTTGTGCCGGGTCTGGAGCAGTTTTTCCAGACCGCAGCCGAATTCAGGTGTGAGGATTTCCTGCGCGTAGGTTTCGGAGACGGTGGTTACCCGGTCGGCAGTCTGCACAGCCAGCGGCAGGGGAAACTTTTTACCCCACCAGGGCACCCGGCTGTAGCGGCTGGGCGGGATGCCGTAGTTGTCGAAAGCGGCTTCGGTGCCTGCGCCCATGAAGGGCAGGTTGTGCATGGTAAAGACAGTTTTAGGGTGCGAAGCGGCGGGCGAGTCTTTACGGCGCAGGCTGAGCAGGTACACCACCAGGGCGGTATGCCAGTCGTTGGCGTGCACGATGTCCGGCTTCCACTCCAGGCGGTCCATAAGCCCGAGCGCGGCGACGGAAAAGAAGACATACTTGCGCCCGTCCGCGGCGGAGTCCGGGCTGTAGACCGGGCTGTTCGCGATGGGTTCGCCGCCAATCAGGTAAACGGGTACGCCGTTCACCTCGCTGTGATAGACCTCCGCGGTGAGCGGGCCAGTTTTCGATTCGACCGGGAAAGTGAACAGCAGTTCGGGCGAGGGTAACTTTTGGCGCACGGCGTCGTGATAAGGGAGCAGTAAGCGCACGTCCACGCGGACGCCGCCGCTCTGCTCGCCGGGTAAAGCCCGCAGCGCCTGCGGCAGGGAGCCGGCAACATCGCCTAAGCCGCCAACTTTTACCAAAGGGTCGGCTTCTGCGGCAAGGAACAGAACTTTGAGGGTTTTCATGCGGCTCTCCTTATTCGCGGCGGGCTTTGATGGCGTTAATCAAGCCATTCGTGGATGAATCGTGGGTGTGCACAGGCGCTGAGCCTTCCAATTCAGGCAGGATGGCTTTGGCAAGCTGCTTGCCCAGTTCCACCCCCATCTGGTCGAAGGAATTCACTCGCCAGATGACGCCCTGCGTGAAAATCTTGTGCTCGTAGAGCGCGATGAGCGCGCCGAGCGTTTCGGGGGTCAGCTTCTGGAAAAGTATCGAGTTGGTGGGGCGATTGCCCGGGAAGGTCTTCGCGCGTACCAGCAGCTCCAGCTCCGCGCCTGTGTAGCCCTGGGCGCTCAGCTCTGCCCGCGCTTCATCGGGCGTGCGCCCTTTCATCAGGGCTTCGGTCTGCGCCAAAAAGTTGGAGAGCAGGATGGTATGGTGGCTGCCAAGCGGATTCTGGGTCTCCACCCCTGCCAGAAAGTCACAGGGGATGAGTTTGGTGCCCTGGTGGATGAGCTGATAGAAGGCGTGCTGCCCATTCGTGCCGGGCTGCCCCCAGATGATGGGTCCGGTGGAGTAGGGCAGGGTCTCGCCTGTGCGGCTGACGCCCTTACCGTTGCTTTCCATATCGCCTTGCTGGAAGTAAGCCGGAAAGTATTCCAGGTATTGTTCGTAAGGCAGGATGGCGTGCGACTGCGCGCCGAAGAAGTTGTTGTACCAGATGCCCAGCAGCGCCATTAGGACGGGGATGTTCCGGGCGAAAGGCTCGCTGCGGAAGTGCTGGTCGGCCGCGTACGCGCCGCGCAGAAGGGCTTCGAAGTTATCCATCCCGACAAAAAGGGCGATGGAAAGACCGATGGCGGACCAGAGCGAATAGCGGCCGCCCACCCAATCCCAGAATTCAAACATATTCTCGGGGTCGATGCCAAAAGCCCGGACTGCCGGCGTGTTGGTGGACATGGCGGCGAAGTGGCGGGCAATGTGGCGCTCATCCCCTGAACGCGCCAGGAACCAGGTTCGCGCGCTGTGGGCGTTGGTCATGGTCTCCTGGGTTGTAAAGGTCTTGGAGGCAATCAAGAAGAGCGCGGTCTCGGGGTTCAACAGTTTTAGCGTTTCGGCGATGTCGGTGCCGTCCACGTTGGAGACAAAATGGACGCGCAGGCCGCGCTTGCCGTAGGGCTTGAGCGCGGCGCAAACCATCTTGGGGCCCAGGTCCGAGCCGCCGATGCCGATGTTGACGATATCGGTAATGGGTTTGCCAGTGAAGCCGCGCCAGTCTCCGGAACGCACGTTCTCACTGAAATGGCGCATCTTCGCCAGCACCCGGCGGATTTCCGGCATGACGTCCTCGCCATCTACCATCAACGGAGAATCAGACTGGCTGCGCAGGGCAGTATGCAGGACGGCGCGCCCTTCGGTGTTGTTTATTTTTTCGCCAGTGAACATCGCCTCGATTTGCGCGGCGAGATTCGCGTCCTCCGCCAGGTTCAGAAGCAGACGTATGGTCTCATCCGTAATGCGGTTCTTGGAATAGTCAAAAAGGATGTCCCCGAACTTGATGGACAAGCGCTCAAAACGGTCGGGTTCCTGCGCGAAGAGCGCGCGCATATGCAAGTCTTTCACTTGCGCGTAGTGCGCTTCCAGCGCTTGCCAGGCAAGAGTTTGCTGCAGGGCTGTGGTCATTTTACCTCGTCACTTCTTTAAGACGCATTCGCCGCTGGGGACCTCGAGCGTTTCATAGTCAGAGGGCTTCGTGTCCGGATCAATGCGGCAGTTGCGCCCGATAACAGCGTTGGCCGGTATGACGGCAGATTTGCCAACAATAGTGATGCCAGTGTTAAGGTTGTCCGGTTCCAGCTTGTTGGGCGTGGAGTCTTTGCCGTAACCGAGCTGCGCTCCGGGACCTACCTCTATGTGTTTATCCAGCACGCAGTTGGTGACTGCCGCACCGGCGCGGATGATGGTGTCGTTCATGATCACGCTGTTGCGCACGACCGCGCCTTTTTCCACGATAACGCCGGGAGAAAGCACACAGTTGATGACCGCGCCGCAGATATTACAGCCGTTGGACGCCATGCTTTTCTCAAGGCTGCCGGGCGGCATGATCTTTACGGGCGGGCGCTCTTCAGAGCGGGTGTGGATGATCCAATCGGAGTTGTAAAGGTCAAGGGCGGGTTCCTCCTCCAGGAGCGCCATGCTCGTTTCCCAGTAAGCCTGGATCGTTCCGACGTCCACCCAGTAACCAACGAAGGGGTAGGCGTACGCGCGCCCCATCTCCACGATGCGGGGAATGATATTTTTGCCAAAATCGTGGGCTGAATCCGGCAGGCTTGCGTCGAGATCCAACTGTTCGAGCAGGAACCTGGTGTTAAAAACGTAGATGCCCATCGACGCCAGGGTGCTGTCTGATTTCTTTGGCTTTTCGGCGAATTTCGTGATTTTTTGGGTGGAATCCACGCTCATGATGCCGAAGCGGCTGACATCCTGCTGGCTGACGTTCATCACTGCCACGGTCAGGTCGGCATTTTTAGATTGATGGAAGCGCAGCAGGTCGCGGTAGTCCTGTTTGTAGATATGGTCCCCGGAGAGGATCAGCAGGGTATCGCATTTGGCATCCTGGATGAAGGCGCGGTTTTGGTAGAGGGCGTCGGCTGTGCCGCGGTACCAGTCCTGTTGGGAATGACCGCGGAATGGCTGCCAGACTTGCAATCCGTTGGGCGGACGGCGGTTCAAGTCCCAGGGCTCGCCGATGCCGAGGTGCTGCATGAGGGAGTGCGGACGGAACTGGGTCAGGACTGCCAGGCGGTACAGGTCTGAATTGACGGCGTTGGAGAGGGGAAAATCGATGATGCGGTATTTGCCTGCAAAGGGGACAGCAGGTTTGGCGCGTTTTTCTCCGAGAATACTCAGGCGGCTGCCGGCTCCGCCGGCAAGGATAAGGGTGAGAACAGCCATTGGGCTCCTCCGGTTGAGACAAATCTGGGTTGATTGCAGCGGTTTAATGATAACAGCAAAAGTGTCCTGCGCAATAAACAAAGTGGGTTTAGAATTATGCGAAACAGGTTCCTATTCGTAAATATCTTTGCGGAGCGAAAGCAATGGCAAAAAGAAAATTAAAGCGGCAGTTAAACCTTCTCCAGGTAATCATGTTGGGTACCGCGGGAACCATTGCGGCTGAAATCTTCGTCCTGACCGGTCACGCGGCCGGCATCGCGGGTCCTGAGGCGGTGCTCGCGCTGGTTCTGGGCGGGGTGCTCACGCTCAGTATCGCGCTGAACTACTGTGAATTGGCGACTACCTATCCCGTGACTGGCGGGGCGATGACCTATGTGGGTCAGGGTTTTGGAAATGGGCTGATTATGTTTTTGGTTGGGTCGCTGGACGGCCTGTCCAGCACCTTTTACGCTGCGCTTTCCGCGATTGGGTTTGCCATTTCAGTCAATGTTTTCTTTCCGGTACTGCCAATTGTCCCGGTGGCTGTGGCAGTTATTGTAGTCGTTGCTGCCATGCACACTCGCGGCGTCACCAAGGCGGGCAACCTGCAGATTGTTCTCGGCGCTTTTCTGCTGGTCGTCTTCGCAATTTACATCATCCGCGGGCTGACCGACCCCAGCGGCTTCAGCGAGGCAACTTTTAACTCAGGGAATATAGTCTTTGCCGGACAAAACACATTTCAAGTCATCGCGCGTATGCTTTCGGCCATCGCACTGACCTACAACGCCTATGTCGGATTTGAGGTCATCGCCGACGACGCGGAAGAGATCACCAAACCCACCCGCAACATCCCGCTGGGCATTTTGATCAGCCTGGGGATTGCCACGCTGGTTTATTCCCTGGTTTCACTGGTCACCATCGGCACGGTTCCTTTTCAGCAGCTGGCAGGTTCCGAAACTGCCCTGACGGACGCGGCGGCAAGGTTCTGGCCGAACGGCGGCATCCAGATTATGGCGGCAGCTGGCATTGTTGCGACGCTGACATCGGTCAACTCCGCGATGCTTTCTGCGACGCGGGAAGCCTTCACGCTCAGCCGCGAGCGGGTGTGGCCGCGCGTATTCTCGAGGCTCAGCCGTTGGCGCACGCCTTACGCAGCCATTATTCTGATTGCCCTGATCAGCGCGCTGGTTGCCGCCATCGGGGTTGTTGATTTCCTGAGTTATATCTCCAGTGCGGGATACATGTTTGTGCTCTTTTGGGCAAGCCTGGCCATGCTGCGATTGCGCAAAGACCAGCCAAACATCGAACGCCCTTTCAAAGTGCCTTTTTACCCGCTTACGCCGTACCTGGCGGCGGCGACGGGCGTGCTCATCATTGCTTTTGCTGACCCGAAAGCGCTGCTCTTCTTGGGCGCGGTGCTGGCAGGCTTATCTGTCGTCTTCTGGGTTTCGCGCTACTATCACACACGTTCAGAACTACAGCAAAAACTTGAACATGAGGAAGGCGGCGGAAGAATCATGGTGGCAGCCGTGCATCAAGACACCGCGGTTAGCCTGACGCGCCTGGCGGCCCAACTGGTAGACCAACAGGAGGATACCAGTATCTGCGTGTTCAGCGTCAAGAAGACGCCGTTCAAGCTTTCTGAGGCACAGGTGCCGGTTTTTGTGCAGGAACAGAATTCATTGAAGAAACAATTGCTGGCGGTGACCGCCCCGATCGCGCAGAGCCGCAATGTGCCGCTGTACGTTAAAAGCAAAGCAGCCAGCCGGGTGGAAGAAGCAATCTATGGCGAACTAGCCCGACACCGCGATATCTCCATGGTGTTATTGGGTTACCCCAAGGATGAAAGCAAAATCCACACCCCGAACAATATTCTGAAGGAAATCGTCATGACAGCCCAGCGTGATGTGGGGGTATTGCGGGACCGGGGCTTGGAGCGCGGCATCCGGCGGGTTCTGGTGCCGGTCGGGAATGGCCCTAACGCGCGCCTGGCGCTGCGCCTGGCACGGGACCTGGCCAGTCCGGAGCCTATTCCGGTCACTGCGCTGCGCCTGATTATGAAATGCGATGATGCTGAGGTGGTGGAAGACCAGCAAGCGCAGCTGCATGACATTGTGGAGCTTGAGCTGGGAGAAGTGCCGCCGTACGTGGAACTAAAGGTAGAGATGGTTTCTTCGGTGCTGGAAGGCATCCTGGAAGAAAGCAAGCGCGGCAATTACGACCTGATGATCATAGGCGCGGCTGAGGAGGTGTTGAGCCCGGAGCAAATTTTTGGCACGCTGAATGACAGCCTGCTGGAAGAAGCCGAATGCTCAATGCTGGTTGTGCGCCAATACCAGCCAACTGGCACAATCTGGCTGCATAAGCAGTTGAAGAAGATTGAGGAGTAAGGCGCTGTTTGATAGAATAGCATTATGAGACAACAACTTACCCCTCAATGGAGCATCGAACTGCCGGATGGCTTTCAACACCGCAGGGAAGACTCCCATATCGTGTTTTGGACCGCGGGCATCACCATTGGCGTGGTGGTATTTTCGTACAGCGGGGCGAAGGAGCAGGCGGCGCTGCTGGCAAATCTGCGCGCGAAAGCCCAGGCGGAGGAACTTGAAATCATCGAAGAGCAGGAAGGCGCAGTCATCCGCTTCGGGACGCTGAGGCTGGAAGCTATCACGCCCAAGCATACCCGTCTGGCGCTGCACGCTTTCAGCACGGCTGAAAACGGTTGCGCGCAAACCTCATTTTACCTGGATAACGCGACAGACTTACAGCAGGCGCTGAAAATTTGGCAAAGCGTCTCGTTCACTCCCATAGAGTCTTGACAATAAAGCTAATTTTAGACGAACGCTTTATCGGGGTCAGGAGGTCATTCATCCAAAAACAAGCGCATAGGTCTGTTTGCTGGATTAAGCGCCTTTACGAACTTTTCGAAAGGAAAATTTAGAAACAGAAGAACAGCTTACTTCTTGTCCTTCTTTTCCTTTTTCTCTTTCTTTTCCTTCTTGTCTTTCTTATCTTTCTTGTCCTTGCCCATGTCTTGCTCCTTAGCTTTTTCTTCGATATTTTCCGGATCCCAATAGCCAATCAGTTCACCGGTGGTGTCTTTGGAAAAATCCGACCATTTGTGCAGGTCAAGACTGATGTAAGCGAGCGCCGCGGTGGGGAGGGCTTCAAGCTTGCCGTCCAGCAGCTGCATAAAAGCTTCCAGGCCCGGGTTGTGGGCGACGATCATCACCCGCTCCAGGCTGTCATCCAGTTTACTGAGCTGTTCGACGAATTCATGAACCTCCCCCATATAAAAACTGTTGACATACGTGATTTTCTGATCAAGATTGCAGACCTTGGCAACGATCTCAGCTGTCTGGCTGGCGCGCAGCGCGGGGGAGGACAAAATAATCTGCGGGATTAGTTCGTTTTCGCGCAGAATTTCGGCAATTGCCGCCGAATCTTCCGCGCCGCGTTTTTTCAGGGGGCGTTGAAAATCAGGCAGTTTTTTATCATGCCAGCTTGATTTTGCATGTCTCATCAGCAATAAGGTTTTCGCCATGGTCTACTCCAATCCAGAAATGTCTGAGGCAATGATAACATAAACCCGGACACAGGTTATGATTAATCAATAGTTTTCGGAGTATCACGTTGGACTTTGTGCCGCGCAGCGATTCTTTGGAAAAAGCAAGGCGGGATGCGGCGATCAGCTTCTCCAGGCTGAAGCCGCAATTGGAGAGCTTCTTGCATCCTAAATGGTTTTTGGATTTGTCGGGAGGTATGATGAAGAAGACTTGGACGATGATAATTTTACTTGTGCTGGCAAGCCTGCTGTTGGGGGCATGCATGGGCTCAGCGCCGCTCAGTTTTGAGGATGTGCAGACCCAGGCAGCTATCTTTGCCGAGGCCACGCTGACTCGCATTGCGCTGGGCACGCATGCCGCGCTGACCAACACGGTTCCCGCTCCGCTGCCGACCAATACGCTGCTGCCCCCCAGCGCCACGCCCGTGCCTCCCAGCGACACGCCCGTACCACCGACTGCCGAGCCGCTGCCAGCCACCGCGACCGCGCAGCCGCCAACTGAAACGCGCGTGCCGACTGTCGGGATTACGTACATCACCCAATCCGCTACGCCGCGCCCGGTGGTGTACGACCCAATTCGCCTGAGCTTTGCGGAGGGGACGACGAACATCAGCCGCGAAAGCAGCGCGGCTTATAATTCCGTGCGCCGCTTTGTTTTCTGGGCAGCCAAGAACCAGTTTGTCAAAATCTCGCTAAGCAGCGCGAACAAAGTTGTGCTGGGTGTCAGCGGCGCGAACGGCACAGTGCTTTTACCTTTCTCGGAAGGGAAGACCACTTATCAGGGTTACCTGAAGGCGAACGGGGACTGGTACATCGACGCGGCGGCCAATCCGCATGAAGTCTCGTTCGTGGTCTATCTGGAGATTCCGGAAAGGCTGAGCTTCCCATCCGGGGCTTATGGCATGACTGCAGCAGGAAATGTGCCCGCCAGCGGCACGCAAGAATTTCTGGTGTGGGCAAACAAGGGGCAGCGCCTGAAAGTCTCCGCGCAGCCCGGGGATAAAGCGGTGCTTGCGATTTATCATGTTGACGGAACGGAATTGCTTTCCGCCAGCGCGGGGTCAGCCAGCTATGACGACGTGCTGCCCAAAGCCGGGGACTATATCATTCGGGTTGTTAATCGGACGGACAGCGCTTTGAACTTTTCCCTGCCGATTGAAATCCGATAGAACGAAATGACGTAATAAACAGCGCCCGCTTCACGCGGGCGCTGTTGTTTAGCGGGTCGAGGGGTATTCCAGCACGAACTGGTTTTGATACTCGGTTTCCACCGCGCCAGGGATATATTGGCGCACCCATTCGATGGATTCCTGCGGCGTCAGACCCAGAATTTCCTGGGCGAGGCAGGCGCAGAACATGCCGGTGCGCCCGATGCCGGCGTGGCAGTGCACAGCGACTTTCTTACCAGCGCGCAAGAGCTCAGCGACTTCTTGCAAGGCGCTGTTCCAGGTGCCGGCAGGCGGGGCGGAAAAATCCGCCACCGGCGCGTAGAGCTGGGCCAGGCCGGCTTGCTTGTAGCGTTCGCGCAGGTCCTGGCGGGCGTACTCGCGGATGTCGGGCTCGGAGTTCAGCACCATAACCACTTGGATGCCAGCTTGCCGGTACAGGTCCATCACCTTGTCTTCGGGGTCGAACATGCGGCTGCCGGGCATCACCGAGCGGTACAGTTTGCCGGGAAGTTGGAAAGGGATTTCGTTCATGAGCGGGGGTTTTGGCCGACGTAAGGCGGGTGGCAAGCGCCAATCGCCGTTTTCATCCCGGAGGAGCGCAATTACGGCTTTGACCGACTCCACGGGCAGGGGACTGCCGTAGAGGTGGGGGAAGCGCATCGCTTTGCCTTCCAGGTTTTCATATACCAGCGGGATGCCTGTCAGCGCGGGGTCTATGCACAGGAGGATGAGTTCGGGTAAATCGCGGTAGAAATGATTGGCGACAATCTCTACCTGGTAGAGGTCGGAGCAGTGAATGAAGCCGTCATGCTCAAATGCCTGGGGCGTGTACCCGCCCGATTTCACGGCGTTTTCCCATTCTGCTGTCGAGGTGATGTGATAGATCATTGCAATCCTTTTCGTGTGGTGTAAAGTTCCGGCGCGGCAGACTGCCAATTCCCGGATACAGTATTTTACCTTTTTTGACGCAGGGGTAAGCGTATGGGGCTTGTACGTACTTTGGGCGGATTTACAGCGGACTTCTTTACGACTTGTGGTATTTTTTCCATATTTTGCTTTTTGACAATAGTGTATAATACACAGTATACTTAGGATAATTATAATACAGGAGCATCTATGCAGTCGAAAGAAGAGTTGCTGGTAAGTTTTGTCACGGAAATGCGGCGTGGAGCGCTCGCCTTGGCGGTGCTGAGCCGATTGGCAGAGCCGGGTTACGGATATCAATTGGTTCGGGACCTGGCGGACGGCGGCGTGCCAGTAGAAGCAAACACGCTCTACCCACTTTTGCGCCGCCTGGAGGAGCAGGGGCTGCTGCGCAGTGATTGGAACATGCGCGAAGGAAAGCCGCGCAAATATTACCAGCGCACGGAAGCCGGCACACAAGTGTACGCGCGCTGGCGGAATGAATGGCATCAATTCAATCATAGTCTGAACTTATTGTTGGAGGAACTTCATGAAAGCAAATAAACTGATTGAACGCTATATCTACGCAGTCAGCAGGCAGCTTCCTGCAAAATCGCGCGAAGATACAGCCAAGGAACTGAGCACGCTCATCGTGGATATGCTGGCGGAACGCGGCGCGGAACAGGAACCTTCTGAGGAGGACATCCGCGCGGTGTTGACCGAACTGGGGCGTCCTGAGGAGCTGGCGCAGAAATATTTGCCGCAGCAGCGCAACTGCCTGATCGGGCAGCCGCACTTCCGCGTGTATCAGCTGGTGCTGAAGATCGTCCTGGCCGCGACGCTATTTGGTCTGAGCGTAGCGCTGGCGGTGGAGTTTATCAGCGCTCCGACGGGGAATATCTTTGTGTGGTTCGGAGAGTGGCTGCTTAGCTTGCTTTCCGGCGGGCTGCAGGCTTTTGCCTACGTGACTTTGATTTTCGCGCTGTTCTACCATTATGACGTCAAGTTCGACGAGGATACGGACTTCCTGAGTAATTTGCCCGACCTGCCTGAGCGAAAATACAAGGTATCACCCGCGGAAAGCATTGCCGGGCTGGTTTTTGCGGTTCTTTTCGCGTTGGCGTTTATGGTCTTGCCGGAAATTAACATCCCGATCTGGTTTGAAGGGCGCGGACTGGTACCGCTGTTTGACCCGGAATTTCTGCGCAGTCTGCGGCCTTTGCTGCTGGCGAGTCTGGCTGTCGGCGTTGTCAATGACATCACCATGCTTGTTGAACGCAGGAACAGCGTGCCTGCGCTGCTGACACATCTGCTGGATGCGGCTTTGAGCGGCGTTCTGGCGTGGGCATTCTTAAGCGCTCCAAAATTGTTCAGCGCTCAGTTCATTGATGCTGTTCATGTGCCGGAACTGAGCGGGCTGTTTGATCCTAACTTAGCGCTTACCCAATACTGGCTTGGAAAGATGCTGTTGGGAATCATCCTGTTTGGGCTGGCGGTGGGAAGTATCAGCGCTATCGTCAGGACCATCCGGAGCATGAGCGAAAAAGCGGGTTAAACGTGCTCCGACCCCGCGATTTTACAAACAATTAACACAGTGCGGTGGAACGGTCATGATATATTGATGCGAATGCTGAGCGGAAAATG
Organism: Anaerolineaceae bacterium UBA6073; assembly: GCA_002436085.1. Classification (GTDB taxonomy): domain Bacteria; phylum Chloroflexota; class Anaerolineae; order Anaerolineales; family Anaerolineaceae; genus Mesolinea. The sequence goes on along the minus strand of DIXT01000027.1, from coordinate 76,851 downwards.
CAAAGTATTTTCTCTTGACAAGCACGGTAATGAGGGTGTTGAAAATGTCCAGAACAATAAAAACGGAACAACTTTATATTCAAGAAGAACACAATATGTTCATAAACCCCTCCCCNNTGATTCCCCTCCCCAGCGTCTCGTTTCAGTGTAAAACTTTCCGCACGATGCTGGTGAGGGGAAAGATGATAGCAGGCGGGGGCGGCCGCCCCCGCCTGCAAAAGAACCATCCTCTCCCAGCAGATTGACGCTAAAAAACGAACGAGATTCGGAGCTGGGAGAGGGCAGGGTGAGGGCAGATTTAAATTCTTAACTTTGAAAAATTTGGATGTAATCGATTAACCAATGTTTTCAACACCCTCGTAATATTGAACGTGAAAGAAGCATATGGAAGTAAGCGTTGATAAAGATTTGTGTATAGGCTGCGGCGTGTGCGAGGGGATAACCCCCGAGCTTTTCAGCCTGGAAAACGCACCCACAGCCGAAGTGCTGTCGTCGCCCGTTCCTGAAGAAGTGCAGGAGGCAGCGCAGCAGGCAGCCGCGGATTGCCCGGAAGATGCAATCCAGGTGGAGGAAAGTGAAGCGCACGACCTGGCTCCAGAAAATGCAGAGCGTGATATCATTGTGGACGAATTCGCGGATGAGGATCGCGAAGATATTGACCAAATTTTCAAGGAGAAAAAGATGAAGGCTATTGTTGACAAAGATTTATGCATCGCCTGTGGCATTTGCGAAGGTATCGCCCCGGAGGTTTTCAGCTTGCAGCGTGAACCCTATGCCGAAGTTCTGTTGGATCCCATTCCTGCTGAGTTGGAAGACGCAGTGGAAGAATCCAAAGAAGAGTGCCCCGAAGGCGCCATCACCATCGAAGCATAAGCCTCTCAGGCACATGACACGCCGCCAGTGTTTGGCGGCGTGTTTGTTTCCGGTGATGGTTCTGAAGTCTGATAGGCTTTTTTTGAAACTCATATGATATTCTTAACATATATCGCAAGTTAGTGTTATATTTGTATTGTAATGAACAAATTCCAATCCGCTGTTACCCTAACTAAAAAAAATAACAAGGGACTAGAATACAGCGGATATTGATTGACTGCAATCCGGTCTGGACAGCCGGTAATAAGGGTGGCTATGTTTGCAGTACCCTGGAGGGGGGCAAGAGAGGCCGATATTATCGGCCTCTTCCATTTTAACGGGGGTCAGTCGTTGTCGCCTTCCAAGTTCAGATGAACCATCCCCATTGCCACAGCTTTGGCAAGCATGTGCATGAGCGTTCGCGCGCGGAATTTATCACGCAAGTGGTTCATGTAGCGCCGTACCGAGCGCTCCGTGATGAACATGATCTGGCAAATCTGCGCGAGGGTGTAGCCGCCCGCCAGAAGCTGCAGGACCCTGTTCTCCTGCGGGGTAAGGCGCACTGACAGCGGCGCAGGAAATTCTTCGTCGGGCAGGACGATGACGGTTTTTCCGGCCTGGTGTGCTTGCCAGCGAAGGTTTTGATCATCCTGCGCGCCTACGTATGGTTCCCAATTGTTGTGATTAACCGCGAAAACGATGGACTCAGGCGCGGCTGCAACGTGCAGAATCCGCACGGTATCCTGGGACCCAAAAACATAGACCTGCGTAAGACGTTGTTCCGCGACCACCATAGAATATATGTTCTATTATCCGCGTAAAAATAAGATTGTCAAGCGGGATTGTACAGAAATTGGTGGGGTGAGCTGGCTGCGTTTACTGGATCAGCGCTGTTTCACGCCTGTAAAGGCGGTCCAACGCCAGGAAGGCGACTACCGAAAGAGCGCCGATGATCGCAGCGCCGAAGTATGGGGCGCGCATACCGACCGAATCTGTCAGGATACCGGCGGAAAGCGGTCCGACTGCCATGCCCAGGTTCCAGGTGAGACCAAACAGACCGAGATAGCGTCCGCGCTGGTTTTCAGGCGCGATTCCAGAGACAAAGGTCATCGCGGTGGGGGCAATGATTAATTCGCCGACGGTCATCACCACCATGGCTGCCCAGAATCCCCAGAAGCTGCTGCTGAGCGCAATGACCAGCATGGTGGCAGTATAAAAAGCTGAGCCCAGGGTAAGCATGCTGGTGGCACGCCGCTTTTGGGTGAGCCTGGTGACAAATACCTGTAAAAAGACCACCATCAGCGCATTGGTCGTCGGCAGCCAACTGTATTGCGCCTCGTTGATGCCGAAGTTCTGCTTGAGGTAAACCACCAGGAAAGACCACACCAGGGTGCCGCAAATTTCCATTAGTGTGTGTGCGCCAATCAGGCGGGAAAAGAACTTGTTTTGCAGGGCGCTTTTATAGACTTTGAGCTGGTCGCGCAGGCTTTCCGCGGAAGTGCTTGAGGATGCTGGGCGCGTTTCATGCAGGAACAGGAAGGTAATCAATCCGAACACCGCGAGCGTGGAAGCCGCGGCTAACAAGCCAATGTTGTAAGATTTCGCCAGGACAAGGCCGCCAAGGATGGGGCCGAGAGCTACGCCGATATTGCGGCCCATGCGCACCAGAGCGTAAGCCTGCGCGCGGTCTTCGGGCGGGAACATATCCGCCAGCATTGCGTCTGTGCCAACCCGGTAGAGCGGAACAAAAAAACCGGACAGCCCCATTAAAATCGCGAAGACCACGAATTCTTTGGAGGGAATGTACAGCAGGTAGATTGCCGCCTGCCCAAGCAGGCCTACCCCCATTACGATTTTTCTGCCGATCTGATCGGCCAGCGAGCCGGCCAGTATCGCGGCGATGAGTGCGCAGATGGCGTTGATGGTCATCAAGCTGGTGACGGCGGTGAGCGGCTGACCAAGTTTTTCGCTGGCATATACCAGCATAAAGGGCCAAATCATCGTTGTGCCGGTGGAGGAAAGTACCAGGCCGGCAAACATTAGCCAGAACTGGGAGGAAAAGTGACGGCGCGCGGGGTGTTTTGACATTAGTGAATCACCAGGTGTGTAGTTTAATCCCTCAATCCTATCACAACTGTTTTCGAAATTGGCGCGCGCAGTCCAATTTTACCCTTTTGGTTTAGGGTCGCTGGAGGGGGAAGGCGGCTTCGCAGCTGAAGCCAAGCGGGGCCATGGGCGTTTCGTAGGAATAGATCGAAAAGTAGATGGTGATTGGCTCCCCTGAACCCGCGTAGTTGATCTGATAAGCGTCTACAATTTCATTTTCCGCGTTGTATTGCGGATTGATCCGAATGTAGTTGATTTCTTCCATGTTTGGTCCGCGCAGGGTGTTCAGGTAGGCTTCCATGCGGGAAACGCCGTCGTAAAGGTTCACGCTGCCCACGCGGATGGGATTCTCAGGGCTGAAGGCATACTCCCGGTCGGTCGCAATCAGGCAGGCGGGCACGGAGCCGGGCGGTAAGAAGCGCAGCCCGCCAAGCAGCGCCTGGAAGGCGTATTGTCCGGTTTCCTGCCAGAGGGTTTGTGGGTCCTCAACGGCGGCAGCGCCTAATAAGCTGACGCAGCGGCTCTGGACCTGAAAGACTGCCAGCTTGCCTGTCATCGGCGCTTCCAGGAGCGTTCCGGAGAGTTCAGTTTGCACGCCTGTGAGCCCGGCGGCGGCAATTTCAGTAGCCTCACTGGCATTCAGCTCGGGCAGGTCTGATCGCATACGGGAAAGCAGGCTCGTCAGGCAAGCCTGGGCATCCGGACTGACACCGGCGGATTCGCTTGAGAGGCTGAAGAACAGGGTCTCATCGGTATTGTTCATTACTGCTTTGTCTTCCCCCAGGCTGAGCGTCATTGGCAGCCCACTGTTGTCCACGCTGGCCAGCGGAGAGAACGCCAGCGAAACCAGCGGCAGCACGACTTCGTCGCCCAGCTTGATGCGGGCGGATGGATCCGGAGAGGGGGTGGCTGGCGGGGTAAACGTCTGACCTGCCGGCGGCACATAGAGCGGCTGGTCCTCGCGCGGGAGAGCCGGGGATGGAAAATTACAGCTAGAGAACAGCAGCGCGCTGAGAATCACGACGGCGAGCAGGCGCTTCTTCATGGTAAGGGGGTGCTTTCGGGTATAAGAAGCAAGTGGAAATCGGCCAGAAGCGCGCGGAAGGTGGGCAGGAAGCTCTCCCAGTCGCTGCGCTCGGCGCTGCCGAGAAAGGCCAGCGCGTAGCCCGGCACCGCCACCATTACCAGCCGACCGGTCAGGTAGCTCTGTCCGTAAGGCTTCGCGTAGTCGATTAGAAAGGCTGGTACTTTATCCACCTTTGTTTCACCCTGGTTGATGACTTCGTAGGAATCATCGAGGTACTGTTCCAGGAAGGGTTGGAATAGAGCGGTTGCTTCCTCGACATGTTCGCTGGTGTCCAGCGTGTTGGTGGGGGAGATGTAAAGCAGGACGCGCAGTTCGGTTTCGGTCCCGCCGTAATCCAGCGGGGTCAGCGTAAGCAAGCTGCCGTCCGGGGCGCTTTCCGCCTGCCAGCCTTTCGGGATGGAGAGTGTAAAGCGGCCGGCGGGGTCCTGGTAAGTTTCAAGCGGAAGGGCTTCTCCCACTTCTGCCGCGCAAGCAGCGCAAAGCGCAGCAGCGAGCAGCATGCACAGCAGGACGCGGAAATGGCGGAAAGGGTGTGCCATGGCTTGATTCTATCGCAAAACCTGGAGAACGCGCACACGCGCACAGTCATGAGAGCATATCCTGCGGATGCGGACAGGTGGGGATTGGTTATAATCCTGCGTATGCGAACAATCCAGGCCGATGAAGTGATTTACAGCAAGCGGAAGACGATCTCTGTGACCGTTTTCCCTGGTGGGAAGGTGGTGGTCCGTGCGCCCTTACACGCCAGCCCGATCGCGGTGGAGTGCTTTTTGCGCGAGAAGGCTGAGTGGATCCGGTCCGCGCAGGCAAAAATGCAGCAAGCACCTGCGCGTGCGCAAGCGCATCGGTTTGAGGAGGGCGAGCTGTTGTGGTACCTTGGCGCGCAGTACCCGCTGCATTTGGTGGATAAGGTGCCCGGCGGATTGGGTTTTGTAAAGGGGAAGGGCTTTGTGTTGGAACGGGCACAAAAATCCCGCGCTGAGGCGCTGCTAAAGACTTTCTACAAGCGCGCGCTGCGGATGCGGGTGGAGGAGCTGGTTCGCTTCTATTGCGAGAGGGACGGTTTTAAGCCCAGCGCGGTGCGGATAACCAGCGCGCGGACGCGCTGGGGTTCTTGCAGCCGAGCGAATGCGCTTAATTTCTCGTTCAGGTTAGCGCTTACGCCGCCGGCTTGCGTGGAATACGTGGTAGTGCACGAGCTAGCGCACACAAGGGAGCATAATCACTCCACTCGTTTCTGGCAGATTGTCGCGCAGACGCTGCCGGGGTATGAGCAGCCGCGCGATTGGCTGAAGAAGCACGGAGCTGAACTGCCGCCGATTGCCTGAGGGTGCGGGGGAGAGCGGGCTGCCGCAGGTATTTTTTATTAGGAATTCCTCTGATAAGGATGAAGGGACAAAACCGTTTGTGAACGGAGGGGTTAGAGTTTGTCATTGAGGGCACCAAATTTCCGATAGATTTACAGGCAGATTGCCGCGGTCGCTGGCGCTCCCTCGCAATGACGGACCGTGTCACCGCGAGCGAAATCCCAAACCGTCGCTGCGAGACCCTTTGCCACCCAGCATGGATGACTCATAATCCCGTTTGTTGGCAAAGGGTCGCGGCAGTCTGCCTGAATTTTTCTGGAGAGAACTCTGACGCATAGGCCTTAATAGTTTAGCCTGATTACTGAGGACACGCACTCACAAAAGCTTAATCAAGGAGAAAGGCAGATTGCCGCGCCCCCTTCGTTTAATTTCCGCTTATAAGCAATTCTTACAGCGGGGGCTCGCAATGACGGACCGTGTCACCGCGAGGCACGAAGCGGTCTCCCTGCTTGTGCATCCAGGGCTCTCAATTTACCGAAGGATTTACAGGCAGATTGCCACAGTCGCTGGCGCTCCCTCGCAATGACGGACCGTGTCACCGCGAGGCACGAGGCGGTCTCCCTGTTAGTGCACCAGGGCTCTCTATTTACCGAAGGATTTACAGGCAGATTCCACAAGTGGATGCTTCGCTATGCCACGCCCCCTTCGTTTAATTTCCGCTTGTAAGCAATTCTTACAGGGGGGGCTCGCAAAGACGAATCACGCGCCCCGCAGCATTGTTAAAGAATGTCCGATTCCGGACATTTTTAAGAAAATTGTCCGCTTTTGACCTCTTTTCAAGAGGTTTTTTTGTTGTATGATATGGCATAAATAGAACAAAAGTTCTATAAAGGAGGCAGCGTAAGATGACCCAACTCAATCCCACCCGCGTCGCGCATGCGTCTGACTCCGCGCCTGACTGCCCCGCAGGGGCAGTCAGGCATCCTTCAGGCGGGCAGGCTGGCCTGGAAGCGGAGGAGCAAATCCGGACGCTCTTGGGCGATGCCCGCGCTCAGGAATCCGACTTTTACCTGGACCACTTCAGCCCGGGCGAACGCAAAGAGCTGTCAGCAGCCGCCCAAAAAACGTTGGACGCTGAGGTCGTGATGCTGCGCTCCGCGATGAAGCGTTTTTTTCAGGCAGTGCGCTCGGACGAAAAACCGGAGACAATCGAAAGGTTGGGGGACGCGCTAAAACTGCTGGGCTTGAGCTGCACCCGGCTTGGGAACGTTCTGAAAATCAACCAGGCGCTGCAAGGGGCGGCAAAACAAACCGGTCAAAGTGATCTGCTGGAAAAAATAATGGGTGAACTCGCGGTGATTTCTATGGAGGAGGAAAAAAGAGATGAAGCTTGATTGGAACAAGTGGAAACTGACGGCATGCACGCTACGCTTGCCGGATCCCGGGCGGCGTATTTTTGGTCAGACCATTAATGAGCGAGAGTGCAACTATGGATAGCGCCTTAGCTCTTGGCACCTGTTTACACATTCCGGATTCTTCGCTGCGCGCTGACAGCTGCCGTCAGACCCCGGAGTTAACAGAAGCCCAAAGCGCGCGGCCGCTTCAGACCCGCGCGAATTTTCTGCGTTCCTTGCGCACTCTGGGGGTTTACAGCCGTGTTTTAGGAGGGGTGCGCCTGCGCGCGTACCAGGACGCCGCGGGGGAGGCAATCGCGCGTTCGGTGCTGGAAAAGCGCGGGCTTTCTATCGTGGTGATGTTTCCGCGCCAATCCGGCAAGAATATGCTGCAGGCTCAATTGGAAGTGTACCTGTTGACGCGCTTCGCGCGCATCGGCGCGGAAATGGTCAAGTTTTCCCCTACTTACCAGCCGCAGAGCTTGAACGCGATGCGCCGCCTGGAAACCGCGTTGCAGGCGAACTGGCTGACCCGCGACGGCTGGAAGAAGAGCGCCGGCAACCATTACCGCTTTGGCAGCGCACATCTCACTTTCCTCTCCGCTGCGCCGGAGTCCAATGTGGTCGGCGCGACGGCCTCCACGCTGCTGCAGCTGGATGAAGCCCAGGACATCGGCATCGAAAAGTACGACAAGCAAATTGCGCCGATGGCGGCTTCCACCAATGCCACGCGCGTGTTCTGGGGCACGGCCTGGACGACACACACGCTGCTGGCGCGTGAGCTGCGTCTGGCGCGGCAGGCTGAAGCGCGCGACGGCATCCGCCGGGTGTTTTGCCTGGGGGCGGAAGCGGTGCGCGCAGAAGTGCCGGCTTACGGGCTTTTTGTGGATGAGCAGGTGGCGCGCCTGGGTAGAACGCACCCGATGGTGCGCAGCCAGTACTTTGGGGAGGAAATTGACGCGGAAATCGGGCTTTTCCCGCCCGCGCGCACAGGCCTGATGCAAGGCAGCCATCGCACGCAAAGCGCGCCCGAACCCGGGAAGACCTACGCGCTGCTGGTGGATTTGGCAGGCGAGGACGAGCAACTGCGCCTTAATCCAGCCGGGGACGGCGAAGGCGCGCTTGCCAACCCAGGCCGGGATTCCACCGCTATCACCATTATGCAGGTGGACAGCCGCGCGCGCGCAGGGGACCTGACCGGCAAGCCTGTCTACCGGGTGCTAAACCGGGAATTATGGACAGGGGAAAAGCACAGCACGCAGTACGCGCGCCTGTTGGCGCTGGTGGAGCGCTGGCAGCCGCGAAAATTGGTGGTGGATGCAAGCGGGGTGGGCGCGGGGGTAGCCTCTTTTTTGGCAGACCGGCTGGGCGAGCGCGTGGTTCAGCTTGGCTTTACACGGCAAGTGAAATCCCGCCTGGGCTGGGGTTTTCTGGCGGTGGTGGATACCGGGCGCTTTCAGGACTACCTGCCGGCAGACGCGCACAGCGAGGAAGGCCGGCTGCACGCGCTCTTTTACCGCCAGCTGCAGGCAGTGGCATACGAGGTCAGCTTGGGTCCTGAGCGGTATATCCGCTGGGGTGTGCCGGAAAACGCGCGGGACCCCCTGGAGGGCAGCAAACTGCACGATGACCTGGTGCTCTCGGCCGCGATGACGGCAGTGCTGGATGAGCAGAGCTGGGGAGAGGCGCACGCGCCGCTGCTCATCCAGGCAGCAGACCCGCTGCGCGAGATGGATGGAGCCTTCTGATGGACTATTTCAACGCCAATCAACAGTATGCGTTTGGGATTGACCTTTCAGTCTACAACGGGAGCGCAGACGGCAAACGCAAACCGGACTTTGACCGGATTGCCGCGCACCAACCGCGCGTGGAGTTTGCTGCGCTGCGGGCAGGGCAGTCCTGGGGATATCGCGATCCGGCCTTTGCGTTTTACCTGCAGGAAGCCAAAGGCATCGGTCTGTGCGTGCTGCCCTACCACGTGGTCTTTCCAGCTGAGTCCGCGGCACGCCAGATGGATGCCTTCCTCGGCATTCTGGAGGGAGAAGACCTAAACAGGCTGCGGCTGGTGCTGGACATGGAACTGGAGCACGGGCAGAGCCGCCGCAGAATAACGGATACCCTGAACGCCTGCCTGGATATTTTGCTGGAAGAAACCGGCAGGTACCCGATTGTGTATTCGCGCGCTTCCTGGGTGGACGCGTATTTAGCGACAGCGGATTTGCCGGAGCTGGATTGGTGGCTGGCGCAGTACTACGCCCGGCGCGCGTACCCAAGCTTCACACCGGAATATCCCTGCCCGCCGCGCCTGCCGAAAGGCGTTGCGCGCTGGCTGATTCATCAGACCGCGGAGCGCGCGCCGGCAATTGGGGGCTCGGGCTGGTACATGGATTACAACCGCTGGGCTGGGTCCGGGAATGATGTGTTGTCGTACTTTGGCAGACCAGCAAAACCCGCGCCGCTGCTTTGCCCGTTGGATGCCAAACCCTGCGTACGTGCGACGGCAGAAAACCAAAAAACCGACAAGCTGAAACAGAAAGAGGACGTATATGGGAATCTTTAACCGCAAGAACAGGACAAACACAATGGAAGCGCAGATCCAGGACAGCGCTGAAGGGGAGCTGCGCACTGGGTTGAGCCTGGTGGAGAACGAAGGCAGCTTCCTGGTGGGCGCCAGCGCCTTGGGCGACCAGCCGCGCGACCGGCACGCTTACGACCGCCTGCAGGTGATGGACGACTGCCTGGACGCCTGGCGTTTTAACCCGCTGGCACGCCGCATTATTGAGCTGACCACCCAATACGTGACCGGCGGCGGCATGCGCGTGAACTGTACGGACCAGCGCGCGCGGGAGTTCCTGCTCGCGTTTTGGCAGCACCCTCTAAACCGCATGGACGCGCGCCTGGTGGAGCTTTCGGATGAGCTGGCACGCAGCGGCAACCTGTTCCTGCTGCTTTCCACCGACCCGGGCGGCATGTCGTACCTGCGGGTGGTGCCTTCCGCGGATATCGAGCGCATCAATTCGCAGCCCAACGACGTGGAGCAGGAACTGCGTTACCACACCCGTCCGGACCTGGACGGCATATCGCTCAGCTATCCGGCCTACGACCCGCTGGACGACAGCCCGGAGATGCCGCCTGTGATGCTGCATTACGCGGTGAACCGGCCGGCTGGTGCGCAGTGGGGTGAATCCGACCTGTCTCCGGTGCTGCGCTGGCTCTCCCGCTACGCCTCCTGGCTGGAAGACAGGGTGCGCCTGAACCGCTTCCGCAACGCTTTTATGTACGTGGTCAAAGCCCGCTTTGCCAGTGAAAGCGCCCGCGCCACGCGGCAGTCCCAACTGACCACCAACCCGCCGGCCTCCGGCTCTGTGCTGGTGACGGACGAGAGCGAGGAATGGTCGGTGATTGCCCCGCGCCTGGAAGCGCTGGACGCATCTACGGATGGGCTGGCAATCAAGAAGATGATTGCCGCGGGCGTGGGACTGCCGCTGCATTTTCTGGCGGAACCGGAATCCAGCACGCGCACGACCGCAGAGGCTTCTGGAGGCCCGACCCTGAGGCGCTTTGAGCAAAGGCAGCGCACCCTGCGCTGGATCCTGGAGGACGTGCTGCGGGCGGCTCTGAGGCGGGCAGCCCGCGCGGACGCGCGCCTGAACCCCGATGCAGTCTTTCAGGTGCAGGCTGGAGATATCTCCGCGCGCGACAACGGAGCGCTAGCCGAAGCCGGCAGCAAAGCCGCGGCGGTGGCGCAGGAACTTTACGCGCAGGGCTTGATCGATAAGGCCGAGGTCCTGCGCCTGGTCTATCGTTTCCTTGGGGAAGGAGGGGAATATGTAGAAATGCCGTAAATTCGGCGGCAGCCTGCGCAGCCTGAAAAGCAAGGCGCGGCAAAAACATGAGCCTGAAAACTGGAGAAAGGAAGAATTTGCCTGAAATGACTGAACCAATTGCAGCCGGACCCATTGAGAAAGCTTGGGAGCAGCGTCAGAGGCTGGCGCTGGAAGCCGCGCCAATCAGCCCGGAAAAGTTTGAAATCCTGGCGATTACTGCCGGGAGCGCGAACGGCTGGGAGTTCCCACCGGAGGTGCTGCGTGAGTCGCTGCAGTTGTGGGAAGGCGTGAACTGCTTCGTGGACCACGACTGGACTTCGCGCTCTGTCCGCGATATTGCCGGCGTTCTGCGCAAACCCGTCTGGGATGAACAGGCGCAAGGCATTCGCGCGGAACTGCACGCCTTCGGACCCTCCGCAGAGCTGCTTGGACGTATTGGGCGGCAGGTGCTGGAAATAAAAGACGCCCCCGCGGTTCGTGTAGGTTTCTCGGCGGACGTGTTGTTTAACGGACGCGGAAAACGCGTGGAAAAAATCCTGAGGATATTTTCCGTGGATCTGGTTTACAACCCCGCGCGCGGGGGCATGTTCCTGCGCGCGATGAATTCACTCGGCCTAAAGCCGGCTTTGAAAGGAGATTTGTTGATGCAAACAGAACCGAATGAAATGACGCCCGCGCTCGAAAAGAGCGAAAACCAGGGGGATCCCGCGCGCGACCTGCAGACGCAGTTGGCGCAGCTGCGCACGGAACGGGAGCAGATGAGCGCGACGCTGCTGGACGCCAGCCTGGCAGGCAGCAGCCTGCCGGCGCCGATGACTGAGCGCATACGCCAGCAATTCCAGGACCGCAGTTTTGCGCCGGGGGAACTGCAGGCAGCTATTCGCGAGGCGCGCGCCCTGCTGAGCGAGCTGGACCGCGGCAGAACCATCCAGGGACCCGCCCGGATTGAAGGCATGCTGGAGCCCGCCGAACGTCTGCAAGCCGCGGTGGACGATCTGTTCGGCGCGCCGCGCGCTAAAGCCCTGGAAAGCGCTTCGGTTCCGCGCCTAAGCGGCATCCGCGAGCTGTATCTGACCCTGACCGGAGATTTTGAGCTGCACGGCGGATATTACCCGCAGCGCGCCCAACTGGCCGGCACTTCGGATTTCAGCGGTCTGGTGAAGAACGCGCTGAACAAACTGGTGGCGAATACCTGGGACGAACTCGGGCGGGCTGGCTACGATTGGTGGAAGCAAGTGACCGTGCAGGAGCATTTTTCCAGCCTGCACGACATTACCGGCACCTTGATTGGCACGGTGGGGGACCTGCCCGCCGTGGCGGAAGGCGGCAATTATACCGAGCTGGAGATTGGCGATTCCCCGGAGACTGCCAGCTTCACCAAGTACGGCGGCTATATCCCGCTGACCCTGGAGCTGATTGACCGCGATGAGACCCGCAAGCTGCGCAGTTACGCCCGCGAGCTGGCGACTGCCGGCATGCGCAAGATTTCCAAGCTCGTCGCGGCGATCTTTAGCAGCAACAGCGGCGTTGGACCAACCATGGCGGATACTGGCGCACTGTTCAACGTTACAGCCGTCACCACCGCGGGCGGGCACGCCAACCTGGGCACCAGCGCCCTGAGCGCCAATGTCTGGGACGCCGCCTGCCGCGCTGTGTACAAACAGCCGATGCTGATTAAGAACAGCGCTGAGATGCGCGGTACTGGTCCGGCGCTGGCAATTAATCCAAAGTTTATCCTCATCCCGCGCGCCCTGCAGAAGACCGCCATGGAGCTGTGCACCGGCGCCTTGGTGCGGGAGAGCGGTTATGTGTACGACAACGTGCTGAAGGGCAGCGCGGTGCCGGTCGTCGTTCCGGATTGGTCGGATGACAGCGACTGGGCGGCAGTGTGCGACCCGCGCGTGGTGCCGGCGATTTTTGTCGGGGAGCGTTTTGGTCTGGCGCCCGAGATTTTCGTGGCGGGCGATGAACTTTCGCCTTCGGTTTTCAGCAACGACGAACACCGCCTGAAAGTGCGCCATTACCTGGCTGTCTGGGTGAACGACTTCAGACCGCTGTACAAGTCGAACGTCGCGTAAGTTTTTTGCATAGAAAAGGAGAGAATAATGCCGAAATGGAAAGTGCTGTTAGGCTCCCGGAAATTCTGGGCAGCTCTGATGGGTCTGGTAGTGCTGGTGGTGAAAGCCTGGAAGCCTGATTTCCCGTTGGAGGCGGGAGAACTGGCGGGCATCCTTTCTGTGCTGGTCGCGTACATCCTGGGCACTGCCCTGGAAGACGGCCTGGCAGGGCACAGGGAATAGCTGATACAAGCGGGCGCCCGGTTTCCGGGCGCCCGCACGCCAGGAGAGTGAGAACTTGTGAGGAGAGTAGAAACATGGAAAAACCGAATATCAGAACGGTAGCGGAAGCGCTGGCGGGCCCTGACCTGCTAGGCTGCGCGGTAAAAGAGAACGGTGTGCTGGTTGTGATAGACAGCACGGGAAAGAAACGTACTTTTTACCCGATGGATTACCAGCATCTGCTGCATCCTGGGTCTAAAAGCGCCGCGGGCAAAGGAGCCAAACATGCCAGCGCTCAGTGACCTGTGCGAACGCTTGAACCAGCAGTTTCTGGACCCCCAGAACCTGAACATTCCAACCGACACCCAAACCGAAGCCGTGCGCGAGGCTCTGGCTGGCATGAATGCCTTTTTGGGAAGGCAGTACACCCTGGAAGGTCTGGACGGCGCGTTGGAAAGCAGCCTGCCTGAATACTGCCTACCTGTGCTGGTGTGCGGGGCGGCGGCTTTCGCGCTGGATTTCAGCCTGCGCAAACGCTTGAGCGGATTTGCCAGCGCCATTGGGCGCGAGGAGACCTTACGTTTGTGGTGCGCGCACCTTTCCCGTCAGTTTGACGCGGGCTTGGACCGTTTGCGCGCGCTGAGCCTGCAAAGTGAGGCTGGGCTGCCCTTTGGCGCATGGACCTGGAACGAAAGCCCGCATTGGCGGGAGGAGGAAGGCTTGTGAGCCGGCTGGACCTGGGCAACCTGGAGGACCCGGAGGAAAGCGCCTGGTATTGCATCAATGAAGGCCCGATGGACCCCGGCTTGCTCGGTACCCAATACGACCCGACCGCCGGGCCGGGCGAGACCATAACCGAAACGCTGCGCGTCGGCTTACGCGGCAGCCCCCTGCAGCTGCGGGCGGTCATCCGGCGGCTGGAGCAACTCGTGGAGCTTGTGCGCCTGAAAAGCGAGCAAGGCTTGGGGCACGCCATCTATCTGCGCGCTTACCCCCCTGAAAGCGCAAACCCGGTGTATACCTGCTTGCTGCAGGCAGAACTGCGCACGCTCCCGGGAGCGCTGGCGTATGAAGAAGGCGGGGCAATGGCAGTTGATTTGGTCATCACCCGACTGAATTGGTTCGCCAGCGCGGAGCAGCCGCTGACCCTTGTAAACAGCGCCGGCAGCGGCTACAGCGCCAGCCTGCTGAACCTGGATGACAGTCTGGCAGCCGGTAATGACAACTACTTTTACGTGGATACCAGCACGCTGCAAAGCGACCTGCCTGCACCGCTCCGCCTGCAGATCACGAACAATAGCAGCGCAGCGCTCGGACAGCTTTTTGTGGGCGCCTTTCACGAGCGGGCGAGCACCGAAAAACCTGCCCTGGTGTTGGAGGGCGAAGCCGCCCCAGAGGCTGTGTTGGTTAGCGCGGCAGGCGCTTCCAACGGCGCTTTTGGGCGCTTTAACGTGTCGGGCGGCAACTGGCAGGCATTCGCGAGCTGGGAGCTGGATTATACGGAGCTTGCCTTGTTGGGCGGACGTCTGTTTCTGCCGCTTTTGCGCTTCCAGACTCCCATCAGCGCGGAGAGCGTGCGTTTTCGGGCTGTACTCAGCCCTGCGGACGCCAGCCCCTCGCTGCCTGTTTTCCAGACGCCGATCGCGGATGCGCACAGCGGGGTGGGCTTTCTGGCGCTTTCACCGCTGCGCCTGCCCTTTGGGGGACTCAGTCCGCGCTACGCGCCCGCCGCGCTGAAGCTAAGCCTGCAGGCATTTATCCCAGCCGCGGGCACCCACACGCTTGAGATTGACGATCTGCTCTTGCTGCCGCAGGATAATTCTGCGTGGTTTGACGCGCCGGCGGGGATAGCTGTTGGCGCGCGCCTGATGGATGACAGCTTTGCGCGCGAAAGCTATACGGTAGTGGACGGCCAGCAGCTGCGCGCGCACAAGCGCGTTGGCGCGTGGTTCGAGCTGCCAGCCGGAGCGCGGTCCTGGTTTTACTGCTTTCAGGTGGATGCGAATGGGGCGGCGCTTCCCTCGGCAGCAATTGGTGTGCGGGCTTGGTGCCGCAGCCGCAGGCAAATCTTGTGAGGAACAAATGGAACTGAACCAGAAACCTTTTCAGGCGTTTCTTTCCTCCAGAGAAGGGACGCCGCTCTTTGTGCCGGGCTGCCTGCGGGTGCGGACGCTCTCGTGGAAGGCTCAAGGCGGCTGCGAACGCGCGCTGCTGGACCTGGAAAACGTTCCCGGCAGCTTTTCACAGTGGGCGGAATTGATTGGCAAGTCGGTGCGAATTTACAACCGCTTTGGCAGCCTGGTGTGGTGGGGTTACGTGCAGAGCGCTGCCCGGGGGGAAGGGGCGTACGCGCTCTCACGCTCGCTGGACGATCTCGCGAATCGAGTCGCGGTAAGTTATACCGAACTGCAGCCGCAGGGCGAAAATTTCGGCGTCGCGAAACGGACCGAGTGGGCAGAGGACGTGCGCAGCGCGGCAGTCTACGGACAGAAAGATATGCTGCTTGAAGGCGGTTTGATGGCGGAAAGCTCTGCGCTGCAGCTGCGCGACCTGACGCTCGCCCGACTGGCGGAGCCTACCGCACGCTTGAGCCTGTTTGCGGGGGCAAAGGAAGACCCGGGCAGGCGCGCGGAAAGAACCCGCGCGGCGGTTCGGCTGGAATGCCTGGGTTGGTACGCGCGGCTGGGATGGCGCGTCTACCAGCCGCCGACCGGCGTGCTGGGGAACGCGTCCGCTCAGCAGGGCAGCCAGAGCCTGGGAAACACCAGCTCGTTTCAGCGGGCGGCGCAGTCCTTTACGACGGACGGCAGCGCCGCAGTTCCTGTCCAGGTGCAGGTGCGCGTGAGGCGCTACGGCAGCCCGACGGACTCGCTCAAAATCGCGCTGCAGGCGGATAACGGCAGCGGTATTCCCAGCGGCGTGGATTTAAGCTCCGCTGCCATTTTGGGGTCGGCTTTAGCATCGGAAGCCTATCCCTGGACAGATCTCACCTTCACGGCTCCTCCGCAGTTGTTGGCGAATACGAGCTATTGGCTGGTCCTATCCCGCACGGGGTCGGTCAGTGCTGCCAACTATTATCTGCTGGCGGTGGATGAGAAGCTTTCCTACCCCGAGGGTACATTCAAGACTTATAACGGCAGCGTTTGGACGGCGCGTTCCGTGCCGGCAGACCTGGTATTCAAGCTGAGCAGCGTCTGGGAAAGCACAGATTTACTTCTGGACGCTGCCGGGCTTTTTCTGAATGACCCCTACAGCCGGGTGAGCGTGGAATGTGAGAGCGGCGTGTACCTGACCCCTACATCTGATGGTCTATTGCCAGCCGACCGCTTCGCGCAATCGCTCCTGGATCTTGGCACCGAACGTTTAACCTCGCTGGTGTGCGCGGTAAATCCGCAGCTTGCCCTGGTAATTTCAGAATGCCCCGCGGCGCATGAGGCTGAGAATTGGACACTTAGCCCGGAAGCAGGCCTGCAGAAACCGGGTGGGGAACGCTTTCTACCGGGAGAGCATCCGGTGGGGACGTGGCTGCGCTGTGGGGAGAACGCGCCGGTGTTTATCACGCGCGTGCAAATCAGCGCGCCGGATTGGACCCCGCGCCTGGAGAGTGCCTGAAATCCGCAGCCGGAAAAAGCATTAGCCTGCCGGACGTGAAAGCGGTTAAAATAAAACCAGCAAGCATGATGGAGAAAAAAATGCCAAAGGCTACATTTAACTTTCCGGTAGGCTTTTTGTGGGGAAGCGCGACCGCCGCAACTTGTGTGGAAGGCGCTAGCCCGGCTAGCGACTGGTCCGACTGGGAACAGCAACCCGGCCATGTTTTGGATGGAAGTAATTCCGGACGGGCCTGCGAATGGTGGGCGGGGCGCTGGCGCGAGGATTTTGACCGCGCGCAGGAAAGCAACCACAAAGCGCTGCGGCTTTCGGTTGAGTGGGCGCGCCTGCAGCCAGAGCCGGAGCGCTGGGATGAACCCGCATTGGACCGTTACCGTGAGATGCTCATCGGTCTAAAGCAGCGCGGAATAACCCCCATGGTGAGTTTGCACCACTACACTAACCCGCGCTGGTTCGCGGAAATCGGCGGTTGGGAAAACGAGCAGGCAGCAGCTTACTTCGCGGAGTATGCTCGGCGGGTGGTGGACGCGCTTAAGGCGCACTGCGCGCTGTGGTTGAGCTTTAGCGCGCCAAACGCTTACGCCCTGGCGGCCTACCGCGCGGGAACTTTCCCGCCAGGCAAGCGCGACGAGGCAGCTGCCGGCAAGGTACTGGTGAACATGGCGAAGGCCCACGCGGCAGCCTACGACCTCGTGCACGCGCTGCAAAGCGACGCACAGGTCGGGTTCACGCACCTGTGGTCCGGGGCGGCCGGCCGCGCAGATGCAGACCGGAATGCCTTTCCGCTGGCGTTCCAGACCGGTAGGCTGGAGTTTGGCAGCCTGCGTGAGAACCTGCCCCAACTGAGAGAGCGGTTGGATTTTCTTTGCATTGATTATTTCGCGCGCGAAGAATCCTTATCGGCCATCAAGAAAGAGAAAAGAAAAAAGCGCGGCGCGCCCGACCAGGCCGCTGTGGAGAACATATCGGAAATCGTGCATGCTGCCAGCGACCCGGCCGGCTTGCGCGAGGCCATCAAGTGGGGCTGGAAGTTCGACCTGCCTATGTTCATTACCGCTAACGGCTGCGATGATTCGCGCGACGATTACCGGCGGAGATACCTGGCGGAACACGTGCACGCCTTGTGGCACATGGTGAACTTTAATGCGCCTGTGCGCGGCTATTTCCATTGGAGCCTGACGGACCATTTTGCCTGGGAGCGGGGCTGGAGCGAGAAATTCGGCTTATGGGGCTTGGACCCGCAGACCCAACAGCGAACGCGAAGGCAAAGCGCTGATTTCTACGCTGAAATCTGCCGGACGGGCAGCCTCTCCTCGGATATGGTGGAGAAGCATTGCCCGGAGGTCTTTGATCAGATTTTCCCGGTATAAGCTTTACAGAAAGCGAACAGCAAATTGCGCGGAGCAGATGCTCCGCGTTTTTTGCGTGTAAGTCCAAAATAGGCTTGTTTCTTGCAACAGAATCAGAGAATGCCCTATTAAGGAGTTGGATATGATTGCCTATCTTTCGAAAGTATTGCCCCAGTTTATTTTGCCCGCTGGATTGACCGCTATTTTGTTATTCCTGACGCTGTTCCTGATTAAGAAGAAACCTAAAACCGCCTTCTGGTTGGTGCTTATTAGCCTGCTGCTAGTGAGCGCGGCAGGCAACGCGTATTTCTCCGCGTTCATCACGCGCTCGTTAGAATGGCGCACCATGCCGCCTGCGGGAGAGGTGAAAGCGGATGCCATTGTGCTTTTGGGCGGCGGCACCGAAGCGCCGGACACGCCCCGCCAGATGGTGGAAATCAATTCCGCGGGGGATAGGGTGCTGTATGCCGCGCAGCTCTATAAAGCCGGCGCCGCGCCGCTAATTATCCTCTCCGGCGGGAATATGAGCTACAGCCAGGAGCGCAGCACAACCCCCGCGCAAGAGATGCAAGCCATGCTGGTAGGTCTCGGCGTGCCGCAGGAGGCGCTGGTGCTGCAGTCGCAGTCCCAGAACACCGCGGAGGACGCCTTCTTTACCAGCGCGATTCTGACCGAAAAGCAAATCCGCACGGTCATTCTGGTCACCTCAGCAGCACACATGGAACGCGCCCTGATGATGTTTGCCTCACCGGAAATCAGCATCATCCCCGCGCCGACCGACTATAACGTCACGCAGCGTTCATGGGAGAACCTGATGCGCTGGGATTGGAAGACCATTCTCACGCATGTCATGCCTGACGGCGGCAATATTGCCCGTA
The DNA here is from genome assembly GCA_002436085.1 of Anaerolineaceae bacterium UBA6073. GTDB lineage: Bacteria > Chloroflexota > Anaerolineae > Anaerolineales > Anaerolineaceae > Mesolinea. The sequence goes on along the minus strand of DIXT01000027.1, from coordinate 58,160 downwards.
CCAATCTGATTCTGCACGAATACCTGGGGATCTTCTTCTACCGGGTTAAATTCCTGTGGGACTCAACGAACCTTCAGCTGCCCTCATTGAAGGGGCTGCTGCGCTGACCTTACCCAAGGAGGGCAACGGGGCCTACTGCACCCGTGCAAGTTGAAAATTAGCCGCGAGGAACAATCGCGGCTTTTTTCGCGTCTATAGGGTAGAGCCAGGATTAATGGCTCCTTAGCGAGGAGGCTAACATGAAGATTTTGAGAACCCTGTTGAGTTTCGGGCTGGCTGCTGCTATGCTGCTGACCGCCTGCGCACCCCTGGTGGAACCGCCCGAGGAGCCTGCGCCAACCAAACCTGTTGAAACGCCGCAAGAACCCGCGGCGGAAATTTCCGAGTACAGCGGCAAAGACGCTTACATCACCAACCCACAAGTAGATGCGCAGGCTGTGTTAGCTGCTGCTACCGCTAATAATACCTTTGCGCTGGCGCTCTACCGTCAGCTGGCTGGGAAAGAGGGCGACCTGTTTTATTCCCCCTACAGCATTTACACCGCGCTGATGATGGCTTACGCCGGGGCGGCAGGTGAAACCGCCGCGCAGATGGAACAGGCGCTGGCGATTGAATTGCCCGGTAGCGACGTGCATGCTGCGCTGAACGCGCTGAACCTGACGCTTTTGAACAACAGCCAGTTTGATGGAAAACCAGTCTTCAGCTTTAACGTCGCCAATCAGCTTTGGGGGCAAAAAGACTTTGCCTTCAACGAGCAATTTCTGAACACGCTTTCCGCCAATTACAATGCGGATCTGAAAACTGTCGACTTCAACGATTCCGAAAATGCCCGCGCGCTGATTAACCTGTGGGTGGCAGCCCAAACCAATGACAAGATTAAAGACCTGATCCCAGCCGGTGTTCTTGATGCGCTCACACGCCTGGTGCTGACCAACGCGGTGTACTTCAAAGCCGCCTGGATGAATCAATTCGACCCATCCAAGACCGCGCTGGGAAGCTTTACCCTCGCGGATGGCAGCCAGGTGGACGTACCCATGATGCACGCGCAGCGCAGCATGCAAGCCTTTGTGGATGAGCAATTTGAGGCTGTGGAACTGCCTTATGTGGGCGGGATGTACTCCATGGTGCTGGTGATGCCCGCGCAAGGCAGCCTGGCTGAGTTTGAAGCCTCGCTTGACGCGGACAGGCTGAATGAAATCTTAGGATCGCTTTCTACAGCCTCGGTGACCCTGAACATGCCAAAATTTAAGCTCGAAAGCTCGTTCGGGCTCAGTGAGACGATGAAAACGCTGGGCATGACCGACGCCTTCACGCCTGGTATCGCGGACTTCTCGGGCATGGAAGACACGCGCAGCCTTTACATTTCGGACCTGCTGCATAAAGCCTACGTGGATGTGAACGAAGAGGGCACGGAAGCGGCCGCTGCCACCGCGGTGGTAGTTGGGATGACCTCCATGCCGGCCGAAAGCTACACGATTAGTTTTGACCATCCATTCCTGTTCCTGATCCGGGATATCCAGACCAACGCCATCCTGTTCATGGGGCGCCTGGCGGATCCCCGCTAACACTATCAATCCCCTTAAACAAAAATCCGGTCAGAGACGACCGGATTTTTGATGTTCAATGATTAGGGTGCCTTACCCGGTTATCCAGGCCAGGCTGAGCGTGCCAGGGCCGACATGCGCGCCGATCACGGGGCTGACTTCAGACCGGATGACTTCCACCGGGTGCAGGAGTTCTATTGCCCGCTCTTCCATGGCCAGGCATTCGTCCTCACACAGCGCGTGGAACGGGCTGATGCGCACGGGTGTACTGTCCCCAACGCGTTTTTGAACCAGCTCGAGCATGCGGGTGATCGCTTTTTTGCGGGAGATAACACTTTCTACAGCCTCAATTTTTCCACCGCGGATTTCAAGCATGGGTTTGACGTTCAGCGCGGTTCCCATGAAGCGTTTGGCGGTGTTAATGCGCCCGCCTTTATGCAGGTATTCCAGCGTGTCAACGGTAAAGTACACGCCTATTTTGGAGTAGATTACCGGAACCAATTCCAGCAGTTCCTTCATGCTGGCGCCATCCTCGGAAGCGCGCGCCAGGCTGAGCACCAGGAAGGAAAGCGCCGAAGCAACCAGTTTGGATTCGATAATTTCGATGTTCTCGGGGTTGCCTAACTGCTCTTTAGCGATGACGGCGGAGTTGTAGGAAGCGGATAACCCAAGGGAAATGCCGGAATAAAGCACCTTGTCGCCGGCTTCCAGCATGGGGGTGAAAAAGTCCAGGAACTGCTGGACCGTGATCTGGCTGGTAGTAGGGAGGGTTTGGGATTTGGACAAGCGCGTATAAAACTCGGTCGCTTTGATGTCAATGCCGTCCCGATAGCTTTGTCCGTCCCAATTCAGCGTCATTGGAATGACTGGAATGTTGTATCTGTCGGCGTACTCCTGGGGGAGGTACGCGCTGGAGTCGGTCGCGATGATTACTTTTCTCATTTGATTTTCCTTTAGTCTAATGAATTTTATCTAGTATAGCACATTAAAACCGGGCTTGCGCGGTGCCTCTTCTGCAGAACTGGTATCGGGTGGCAGCTGAGCATTCCCGAATTGGCAGAGAAACCCGGAAGGGAATACAAAAAGAGCCTGCTTCTGCCCCTACGTATGGCGGAATTTTTTACCCCATTGCTATTTCAACCTCAATTCTGATAAACTTTGAGAGCTGTTGATAAGCCGTGAGAGCAGATGAAGGTCTTTGGAACAAACCAGTTTTTATAATCCTGTGTAATTCTCACACAACACAAGGAGCAGTTTATGCAATCTTCAATTTCCGAAAACAAAGAAAACCCTGAGAGTGTACCATCCGCACCTGGTCTGGACGCGAAAAATGAGCCCGGACAAACGCCGTGGGAGCCGCATGCAGAGACCGTTGCGGTACTGAGCAAGCCGGTTTGGATTTTGCTGCTGGTTTTCTCCCTGGCATTGCTGATGGATCGCATTCTCTTCTACCGTCAGCCCGGCGCGCAGTGGGCTATATTTGTGAACGGTTTGCTGGCTGTCATTTTTATCTCCGCCGCGCTGGAACGCAGACGCATACCATACACAAGCATACTGCTCGCGCTGATGGTAAGCGCCGCGGCAGACCTTACCGCATTCCGCTTGGAAGCTTTCACAGTCACCGCGCTGGTGCTCTTCTCCATCCTCGGGACAGTTTTGTTAGCCGTCAGTCTGCTGAACGGGCAGGGCTTTGTATACCGCCTGCGTGAATACGCCGGGCAGGGTCTGAGGCTGGTGGCATCGGTGTTGGTTGGTCTGCCTGCGGGTCTCATCCAGTCATCGCAGCAGGCTAAACAGCAAAACGCTGTGGATTCAGGCAGCCGCCGCCGTTCGGGCGCGGTGCTGCGCGGCATTCTCATCGCGCTGCCCCTGGTCGCGCTGCTCGGGCTCTTGCTTGCCTCCGCAGACGCTGTGTTTTCCAGCCGCTTTTCAGCCCTCTGGGACTGGATCAAGATAGAGAAGCCTGAAGAGTTTATCTTTCGTTTGATGTTCATGCTCGCTCTCACCTATGCCTTGTTCGGACTGGTGTGGCACGCGCTAACAAAGACCGGGGAAAAGCTCGCGCTGGAACCAGACCAAGGGCTGGTGAAACCTTTCCTGGGGATGACCGAGAGCGCGATTATCCTGGGCGCGCTAAATGCCCTCTTTGCGGCTTTTGTGCTTGTGCAGGTTAAGTATTTCTTTGCCGGGGCGCAAAATATCAATGTGGAAGGCTTCACTTACGCGGAATATGCCCGACGTGGGTTCTTTGAACTGGTGGTGGCCGCCATCATTACCCTGCTCGTGCATTACGGGCTGGCATCCCTTACGCGCCGGGATGACCGCGGGCGGAAACTGTTTTTTTCCATCCTGGCAAGCCTGCTCTTGCTGCAAACCGGCGTTATTTTGTTTTCCGCTTTTCAGCGCCTTAGCCTGTATGAAGCCGCCTACGGCTTTACGCAGGCGCGCCTGACCGCGCACGTGTTCATGGTTTTTCTGGGCGGGGTGCTGGCGCTCTCAATTATTATGGAGATCACACGCTCCTACAAGCGCCTGGCAGTCAGCTTGCTGCTGGTCCTCCTGGCGTTTGGGCTGACGCTCAGCTTCCTGAACGTGGACCGCACGATTGCCCGGCAGAACCTGCAGCACGCCCAAGCCGGCAGCGAGCTGGATCTGGCCTATCTGGCGGGGAGCGGGCTCTCTGAAGACGGCACGCCTGAGCTTTTTGCTGCCTTTGACGATCCGGCGCTGAGCCCTGAGCTTAAGGACTCGCTGGGATTGGTGCTTTCCTGCCGGGCTGCGCGTTTCGAGCAAGATAACTCCGCGCCACGTTTCTGGGCTTCGTGGCACGCTTCCCGGGCGGCAGCCGGGCGCTTGTACCTCAGCCGAGCGGAAGACCTGGCAGAATACCCACTGCAAAGTTTTACAGAAGGCAAGGGTTTTCTGGTCGAAGGCTTCCCGTTTATCTGCGCATACGCAGAAACCATGCCTTAGGCCGGCTGAAACAGGCACGAGCTTAAACACAGCGCGCGGTTCCTCCCGCGCGCTGTGTTTTTTGGATTGAATCCTGTATAATAAAAAAGTCCCGCTGATTTTCATATTGGAGGAAAAATGAAGTATCCAAGAATCGCCCGTATTCTGGCAAGCTTGGGGTTGATTGCGCTTTGCGCCGCAGCCTGCAAGCTGCCTTTCTCTCCTACCCCTACGCCGGATGCAGCCGCTACCGCCGCCATGCAGCTGGCGCAAACACAAATCGCCCTAAGCGCCACGCAGACAGCGCTTGCCCCGGCTCCAACGGACGCCCCGCTGCCTGCCACCGCGGAGCCAACCTTGCCGCCAGATGCGCCCGCGCCGGGCACGGTCCGTTATGTGTTCTGGAATTTTCAGTTTGATATGCCCGATTACCTGGCGCAGGATGTAAACTATGTCATTGTGCCGGCTGTGCTGGAGGGGGACGACGCTTTCCCGGGAACTATTCAACCGGAATACCTCAGCATCACTTTTGATGGGTATATCATCCCGGACGCGTTCCACACCCCCGAAATCCGGGTGTATCCTGTTCAGGAATTTATAGATATCAGCCAGCAGGCGACCGACATGTTTGAACAGCTTAATTACCTGCTGACGATCCGCCCGGAAGATATTCCTTACGATGCTGGCCTGCCTTTCATTCCATTCTGGAATGCAGGGCAGATTTTTAACGCGCAAGCCAAGTTTGTAGATTTTCAATCCGGATCGGGCATTCGTTTCCTTTCCATGTACGCTCAGGCTGTTTACCCGGTGGATAATTACAATATCTTCTTTACCTATCAGGGATTGAGCGCGGATAATGCTTACTTCATCAGCATGGTGCTGCCCATCAACAGCGCAGCGCTGCCCATGCATGCAGCAGACCCCGCGGATTACGAAGCGTTTATCAACACGTTTACAACGTATTTGCAGGAAACCAGCGCGCTGCTCAATGCTGAGGCTCCCGAAAGATTCACGCCCACGCTGAGCGCCCTGGACGCGATGATTGCCTCAATGCAGATCATCCCCTGAAGCTAATCTTGCAGCTTTGGCTGCCAGTTTTATAAAACACAAGGGAGCCGTAAGGCTCCCTTGTGTTTTTGGGAGGACGGGCCCGCTTCAGCGAGGTCCTGCTGAACAAATATCGGTTATGATTACAGCATGTTTATCCCAACCACACCTGAAGAACTCAAGACTCTGAATTGGACCGACCTCGACGTCATCCTCATCAGCGGTGATACCTATATTGATAGTCCCTATTCCGGCGCGGCGCTGATTGGACAACAGCTGATGCGCAGCGGTTACCGCGTTGGGATAATCGCTCAGCCGGACGTGAAAAGCGCGGCGGATATCACCCGCCTGGGTGAACCGCGCCTTTTTTGGGGCGTCACCGCGGGCGCGGTGGATTCTTTGGTCGCCAACACCACGGCACTGGGCAAACCCCGCCGCACAGATGACCATACCCCCGGCGGTCTGAATACCCGCCGGCCTGACCGCGCGACGATTGTTTACGCGAACCTGATCCGCCAGTATTTCAAGAACACCGTCCCGATTGTGCTGGGGGGCGTGGAAGCTTCCCTGCGGCGTGTGGCGCATTACGACTTTTGGTCCGATTCCCTGCGCCGCTCGATAATCCTGGATGCCAAAGCGGATTACCTGCTTTACGGCATGGCGGATATGTCCGTGCTGGCCCTGGCAGACGCCCTGCGGGATGAACTGGACCCGCACGGTTTGCGCGGACTGGTTTACGCCAGCTCCGAAATGCCGGAAGGCTACCTCGAGCTGCCCTCCTACGAAGAAGTCTGCGCGGACAAAGACCGCTTCATTGAAATGTTTCACGCGTTCTATGTCAACAACGATCCCATCAGCGCAAAGGGCCTGGCCCAGCGCTATGGCAGCCGTTACGTGGTGCAAAACCCGCCTACTCCGACCCTGACCATTGAGGAAATGGACGCGGTTTACGCCCTGCCCTTTGAACATGCTGTGCATCCATATTACGCGGCGCAGGGCGAAGTGCGCGCCATGGAGACCATTCGTTTTTCCATCCCCACCCACCGCGGCTGTTACGGCGAATGCAACTTCTGCGCGATTGCCGTGCACGAAGGCCGGCGCGTCGCCTGGCGCTCCAAAGCGAGCATCCTGGCCGAAGCGCGCGCGATGAAGGACCGCCCTGGTTTTCACGGCATCATCCACGACCTTTCAGGACCAACCGCGAATATGTACGGTTTTGAGTGCAACGTCAAAGCGCATCGCGGCGCATGCCAGGATAAAAGCTGCATCTACCCACAGGTATGCCCGCTGCTGGGCCTCACCCACGCCCCGCATACCGGCTTGCTGAAAGCCCTGCGGCAGGTGGAGGGCGTGCGTAAAGTGTTCGTCGGCTCCGGTATCCGGCACGACCTGGTGATGGCGGATGAGGAACACGGCGCCAGCTACATGGAAGAATTGGTCGGCTATCACGTTTCCGGCCAGCTAAAGCTCGCGCCGGAGCATTCGCAGCCGGCAGTACTGAAACAAATGCGTAAGCCCGGCACCGACAGCCTGCTGGCATTCAAGCAGCGCTTTGAAGCGATTAGCCAGCGCCTGGGTAAGGAACAGTACCTGACCTATTACATCATTGCCGCGCACCCGGGCTGCAACGATGGCGACATGGTGTCTTTGCGCCAGTTCGCCAGTGAGAACCTGGGCGTGCTGCCGGAGCAGGTGCAAATCTTTACCCCGACCCCTTCCACCTATTCCAGCGTGATGTATTACACCGAGAAAGACCCGTTTAGCGGGAAGCCTTTGTTTGTGGAAAAAAGCCTGACTGGCAAAATGCGCCAGAAGGCAGCCATCACCGGGTGGGGAAACAAAGAGAGACCTGAACAGGAAAGCAGCATGCCGTCGCCGCGCAAGGATGCGCGCGTTGAAGGCGGGGACGTGGAAAAACCGAAGTCGGTCGAGACAAACCACGATACCCGGCGTGCTCCGATTATTCGCGAGGAAACATCTTTGAGCGCCCGCGAGGATGCACCCGTCGTGCGGGTTGTCCGTGATGATTTTGGCAGCTTCTTGCACAACCAGGCCCCGGAAGGATGGGTGGAACGCAAAACCAAACGCGCTGAATCTGCGGACGCTGAACGGCGGCCCAGATACTCTGATTCCAGCCGTTCGCCGAGTGCGGGTGGGGACCGACCCTACCGCGAGCGCAAAGACTGGAAACCGCGCGAGGGTAGTTCCGATACAACCCGACCGCCGCGCACGGATGGCGACAGGCCTTACCGCGAGCGCAAAGACTATAAACCGCGCGAGGGTAGTTCCGATACAAGCAGACCGCCGCGCACGGGCGGCGACCGTCCCTACCGCGGGCGCAAAGATTATAAACCGCGCGAGGGCAGTTCCGATACAACCCGCCCGCCGCGCACGGGCGGCGACCGTCCCTACCGCGAGCGCAAAGACTGGAAACCGCGCGAGGGCAGCGCTGACACAAGCCGACCGCCGCGCACGGGTGGGGACAGGCCTTACCGCGAGCGTACCGACAGGAAACCGCGCGAGGGCAGCGCTGACACAACCCGACCGCCGCGCACGGGTGGCGACAGGCCTTACCGCGAGCGTACTGACAGGAAACCGCGCGAGGGTAGTTCCGATACAACCCGCCCGCCGCGCACGGATGGCGACCGTCCCTACCGCGAGCGCAAAGACTGGAAACCGCGCGAGGGCTCTTCGGATACAAGCAGGCCGCCGCGCACGGATGGCGACAGGCCTTACCGCGAGCGCAAAGACTATAAGCCGCGCGAGGGCTCTTCCGACACAACCCGACCGCCGCGCACGGGCGGCGACCGCCCCTACCGCGAGCGCAAAGACTGGAAGCCGCGCGAAGGCACGTCCGACACAACCCGACCCCCGCGCACGGATGGAGACAGGCCTTACCGCGAACGCAAAGACTGGAAGCCGCGCGAGGGCAGCGCTGATTCTAGACCGCCGCGCACGGGCAGCGACCGTCCCTACCGCCAGCGTACCGACAGGAAACCGCGCGAGGGCAGCGCTGACACAACCCGACCGCCGCGCACGGATGGCGACAGGCCTTACCGCGAGCGCAAAGATTATAAGCCGCGCGAGGGCTCTTCGGATACAAGCAGGTCGCCAAGTGCAGGTGGGGACCGACCCTACCGCGAGCGTACCGACAGGAAACCGCGCGAGGGCTCTTCCGACACATCCCGGCCTCCCCGTACAGGAGGTAACAAACCATCGCAGGCTGGTTATAAGCGCGACAGCAGCGGGAAGCCTGGCTATCCAAAAGCTGGCAGCCGCGGCCAAGGGCGGCGGGATTACCGCGCGGGAACCCCAAGGAAAGACAGCCGCCCGGCGCGCAAGGACACAAGCAGCGGGGACAGCGGTAATTCCAACTCAGGCGAGCGCGGGTGAAAACTGAGCTCCTGCTGAATTTACAGCTTATTCTGGGCACGGGCCTGTTAATTCTACTGGGCGTGTTTACGTTTGTGTTAATCAACCGCATTCGTCAGCGGCGCGCGCAAATTACCAACCTGAAAAGCTCAGAACCAAGCTTCCCTTTTCCACAAAGACTTGGCGCTGCGTTGGAGGGCGAAATGCTTTCCCAAGCGCGAGTCAAGAAGGAAGAGCTAATCTCTGCGGCGTATACGCACTGGCTGGAAAGTTTTTTCCTGCCTGACGCCGAACCAGGGCGCGCGTTCGTGCGCACAGGGGTTGCTAAACACTGGCTGCGCTACCAGCTGACCGCCACCAGCCTCGCTCAGGCAGCCGGGATGCTAACCTGTGTGCTGCAGGCAGGGGCAGACCCCCAGGCGCAGACCCGTTTTGACGCCCTGCTCGCGTTTTGCCTCAGCCGGCCTTCGCTGAACAATCCTGACCTGATGAGCTGGCAGGTGATGCCGGATGTGGTTCCCGGCGCGCGCTTGGACGCTGACCCCCGCGCGGAAGCCTGGCTGAGCTTTGCGCTCTTGTGCGGCGCAGCCCAATGGACGCGCTCCTCCCGTTTTGATTACACCCAACTGGCAAAGCTCAGATTGGACGCGCTGCTGGCGTGGATGACCAGCGGAAAGAACCCCACGCCGCTATCCAGCCTTATCAGCCCGGCTTTTGCCCGCTTATTCCAGAAAACCAGCGGCAGCGCGGATTGGCTGAAGGCTGCCGGCCTGGAAAATCCTCGCGGGAAAGAGTCTCCCGATTTGTATTCTAATCAGGAGGCGCAAGCCACCGCATTGGATGAGGAAGCCCACCAGGCACTGCTGGCATTGGCATACGGACTCCTGCCCGATATTCAGAACCGCGCGAAGCCGGCGGATTTGTTTGCTCCCGATTTCGATTTGGTTGGCATGCTGGCTAACCTGAGAGGAAAACTGGACGCAGCAAGCACTTTCTCTGAGGGATTTAGCCCGCTAAGCCTGTTGGCTTGTTATGCGGCGGACGCCTCAGAAAGTGGCGATGCGGAGCTATCACAGGAGTATTGGGAACTGCTAAGCCGGAACGAGGCGCACTTTGGCGACGGCCTGGCGGCAACCCTGCGCTTGCTTGGCTTGATGGCGCTGAACGGGAATAGCTGGTTTACAGAAGCATTCACGAACCCAAGCGTCGCCTGACCCCGGTGATTTTTTGGTTCTTGGTCATTATTTTTACCCCCTGGAAAAGACAGCTCCCTTACAATTGTAGGCGTCGGTATTTTTCGTAGGGGCTGGCGCAATTTCTCCCCACTGCTCAGCGTCTTAATCGACAATTTCAATTTGGGGTTCGATGATAATTTCCGACTTCACCGAATTGGCGACCAGGCTGTACTTCTGCGCGGCTTTCAGGGCGCGTTCCGTGCGGTCGTACACAACTTCCCTCGGTTCGCCTGCGGCAGATATCCGGATCACAGGCCAAAATCGAAGATGGGTATAAAGCTCGGTCCGGTCAAACGCAATTAATTTGGTGCCCTCTGCCCGACAGTCGTAGGAGAGCAGCTTCAGCTTGAATCGCTCAGTCGCCCAAATAAACATCATCATGATGCAGGTATTCGCGGCTGCCACAAACGCGTCTTCCGGGGTCAGCACGCCCGCGTGCCCCTGGGCGTCCGGCGGGGCTGAGAAGTCCATTTCAGGACCATTGCCCATGACGATATGCCCCCAATGTTCACCTTTCCAGCTTACTGTGGTGTTATATACTGCTGTTCTTCCCATCGGATTAATTCCTGTCTGCCCAGTAAGCCTGGTACGCTGCCTCAATTGCTGCGCGCGTTTCCGCTTCTAATTCCGGATCAATGCTGTTGTACAATCTGACCGTGTCCATCAGCGCGTCAAGCGTTTGCGCGGATGGGCTCCTCTGATCTTCGGCGAAATTCTGGAAAATAAGCGGCAGCGCCACAAAGCTCAGGTCCTTGCCGCCCACCGACAATTTTTGGGTCGGAATTCCAGAACCGCATGAACAAGTTGCCTGCACCGACACATCCATTGTCTGGGGTACGGCTGACTCAGCCGTCTCCTGCGTGTTGACAGAATCAGCTTTATCGAAGCGCCCCTGCTGGCGGCTCCAGCGCTTTCCAAGTAATTCGTCCACCTGCTCGGCAGCTTTGGCAGCCGCAGCTTCCACCAGGTAGTTCCCAATCCCATCGAGATGGCGGCAGCCTGTGGGCCTTTCAAGTTTCTCATCCTTGATAAGGTCCGTAATCACAATTCCTGCGGCGGGCGTGTTGGAGTACATCTCTGTGGCTCGATAGGCGCAGCGCTGGTTACAGCCGTCGATGGCGATGGTCGGGTAGAATTTCGCGAAGGCGCGGTCCCCTTCACCGCCCGCCAAAAAGAGCGGCAGGCAAATTGTGACCGTTTCATCCGGGCGCAGTTCTTCCAGCACCTTCAGGGCGGCCAGGCGCGATACAGTGCCTTCCGGCAGCTCTTCACCCGAACAGGAAACAATTCCAACTTTTTTCTGCTTGAGCTCAGGCATCCTGTTCTTCCTCCGCAGTCAGCTTGTCCACAGCCGCATCAATTTGTTCTGCGAGCAGCCCGACCAATTTTTGGCCGGCTTCGTTCAGCGAAGAAATGCCCTGGGGTTTATATTGCCGGTTCGCCCGGTATACATCCATTGAGTTAAAGGAAGCGGAGACCTGTGCTCCGGATTCTGCCACCATCTTGGAGGCGCACACAAGCGCGCAGCCGTCAATCGTGATGACGTCCGCTTCCGCAAGGGCTGCCCGGGCTTCCTCGTCACCCAATACAAGTAGTGAGAGCGGCACGATTTGGGTACGTTCCGGCCGGTCCTCTTCCGTTACCTGGTATGCGGCTTCGCGGGAGATCGTTCCGAAAGGTTTCCCGACGCCGCTGCAGGGCACAATAATTACTTTCTTCTTATCCGGCATCTTCTTCCAGTTCCTTTGCCGCGTCCAATTGAATTTTGTCAAAGTACGCTTCGGGGGTCAACAGGTTCTGACGGGCTGCTTCCCAATCTGCCGGGTCAAGCTCGCATACCCAGCCTTCTCCATAAGGGTCGCTGTTGATTTTTTCCGGGCTAAGCTCCATAGCCGGGTTGAGGCGCGATATGACACCCGGTAGAGGGGTGGTCAGGTCCAGGGTGACCTTAATAGTCTCAATGGAGAACAGGAGCTCACCGGCGCCGACTTGCTTACCACTTGGCTGGAGGTCCACAAACGCGATATCTCCGCTGTGCTGCTGCAGATAATCCGACAGGCCTATGCGAATTTTTGCGTCCCTCTCCAGCGCCCATAATCCTTCCGACGAATAAAGACGGTCGGTCGGAACTTTAAAGGTAAATTTTTCAAGCGTAAACTCTAAAACTTCAGACATGCTCTTAATTCCTGTCGACAAAACAAATCCAGAAAAGCAACAGCGGGGAAGTTGTACTAGATGCCCCGGGGCAGCGGCGTGTGGCGGCTTACGCAGCCTTTAACCAGGCCGCTACTTCTTCATCCGTGGGGATGCGCGCTGCGGATACCACTTTGCCGTTCACAACCAGGCCCGGGGTCGCGAGAATATGGTAGGACATAATGTCCTCCCGGCTGGTGACGTGCTCAAATTCCGCTTCAATCCCATTTGCTTCAGCAACCCTACGGGCGATTGCCTCCAGATTTTGACAGTTTCGGCAGCCAGGACCGAGAATTTTGATATTTAACATCTTTGCTCCTTAATATTGGCGTAGGTCAACATTTTTTGCTGTTGGATTGACACTCCGGGCAGGGACAGTGCTGGGGGTGCGTCAATGCGGACATAGAAGACGCCCCTGTCATTGCCTGAATTTTATCGAGAATGGAGAATACGGCGGGGTCGCTGACGGAGTAATAGATATTCCAACCCGCACGGTTAACTTGCAGAAGACCTGCTTCGCGCAGGACTGAAAGCTGCTGAGAGATGTAGGCTTGCCGGAGGCCCAGGTAAGATTCAAGGTGGCACACGCAGTGGGGGCCATCGCGCAGTAAGTAGAGGATAGCCAGGCGCGTGGGATGTGCAAGGGCTTTCAGCAGCGCTGCCTCGATCGCGTAGTCTAGGTGAGCAGCATGTCGTTCTTCAATCATATTCATCATAATGAATGTGATTATATCCCCTCCGATAATTCTGACAAGGGCTGAATATTGTGACATTCTCTTCTGATAGGCCGCGCATGCTCTCAGGGGTACGAACCACTTTGGACAGAAAAACGGGACCCAGCAAAAGTGAGGTCCTTTTTTACCTGAACTAATGTACGCCGGGAGAAATATTCCTTAAGCGGCTACATTCGCGACGAGAACCTTAGTTTTTCGTTTTTTCTGATAGACATCGAAGGCCACTGCAATCAGCAGGACGGCGCCCTTGACCACTGTCTGGGAGAAAGCCGGGAAGCTGGCCAGCTGCATGGCATTGTTCAGCACGCCGATAATCAGGATGCCGACCATTAACCCAAAGATGGTTCCTTCACCGCCCTTAAAGCTGACACCGCCCAGCAGCGCAGCCGTGAGGCAGTCAAACTCTAGCCCCTGTCCGCTTCTGGTCTCGCGGTTTATGGCGAGTATTTTGTTATGTATGTAGGTAAACTGTGGTGTTCAATTCTGATTTAGTTTTACAGGGATTATTTAGAAAGCCGCTTACATGACATTCACCGTGCGCACTTCCACACGCGGCAGCATCAGGCGCATTTCATCCATCGAAACGGACGCCAGCAGTTCATTGGATATTACGACCGCTCCAAACGCAGCGGCCCAGCGCGCGATTTCATTGAGCGGCATATTCTGCGAAAACCCATAAGCCAGACCCGCCATCACCGCATCGCCCGCGCCGGTCACGTTGCGCGTTGCCATCTTGGGCGGAGCAGCCAGCAAAATCACGTTCTGCGAAGCCAGCAAAACCCCCAGGCTCCCGATCGAAATAGCCACATGCTGCACTCCCATACGCAGGAAAGGCAAAGCGGCGAGTTTGGCCTCCTCGTAATTCGTCACGTTGATGCCGGTGATATTCGCGACTTCCGCCAGGTCGGGCTTTACCAGGAAAGGGGCTTCGCTCAAGCCGATTTTGAGCGGGTTGTCGTTCGTGTCAAAGAAAATCCGCACACCTTTCGCCTTCAACAGGCGAATAAGGCGGGCATAAAAATCCTCGGGAACGTCCTGCGGCAGGCTGCCGGATGCCACCCAGATATCGTTCGCGTTCGCGTACGCGTCAGCTGTGTCCAGCAGTGCCTTAATCGCGTCCTCCGGGATGTGCGGGCCGGGTTCAATCAGGCGGATGTACCAATCTCCAGCGTCTTCCTGCGCCAGCGTGTTGGTGCGTGTGTCTTCCGGGACCCAAACAAAATCAGTGCGGATACCCAGGTCTTGCAGCCCTTTTTCTAGCATCCTTCCGGTGCCGCCGCCGACCCACGCCAAAGCGAGCGTTTCCTGGTCCAGAATTCGCAGCGCGCGGGAAACGTTGAAACCTTTACCGCCCCAATCCACGCGAACATCGTGCGTGCGCAGGTTCTCGTTGAAACGCAGGTGGGCAATCTTCAGGGTGCGATCAACACTGGGGTTCGGGGTGAGCGTGATGATCATGGGCTAATTCTACCTGAAAAAAAGCGGGGTCTGCCATTTTGCGGCAAACCCCAGCTTGTAGTATCGGGTAATCCTCTGGCTTAATAATCGGTTTGAAGGGCGAACTGGCTGTTATACAGTTCGGCGTAGAAGCCGTTCTGCGCCAGCAGCTCTTCGTGCTTGCCTTGCTCGACGATATCCCCATCGCGCAGCACCAGGATACGGTCAGCGTTGCGGATGGTGGAGAGCCGGTGCGCGATGATGAAGCTGGTGCGCCCCTGCATAAGTTTGTTCATCGCCTTCTGGATTAAGACCTCGGTGCGCGTGTCCACCGAGCTTGTGGCTTCATCGAGAATGAGAATCTTTGGATCGGAGAGCACAGCCCGGGCGATGGTGAGCAGTTGCTTCTGACCTGAGGAAATATTGGTAGCATCCTCATTCAGCAGCATGTTATAACCGCCTGGCAAAGTGCGGATGAAATGGTCGGCGTAAGCGGTATCGGCGGCGTGCACCACCTCCTCATCGCTGGCGTCCTGTCTGCCGTAGCGGATGTTCTCGCAAATGGTGCCGTTGTACAGCCAGGTGTCTTGCAGCACCATGCCAAAGATGTCGCGCAGGTCCTCGCGTTTCAGGCGCGTGATATCCACGCCGTCCACCAGGATCTGCCCGCTGTTCAGTTCGTAAAAGCGCATCAGCAGCTTTACCAGCGTGGTCTTCCCCGCGCCGGTAGGGCCTACAATGGCAACCTGCTGGCCGGGTTCCACCTTGACCGAAAAATCCTTGATGATGATTTGGTCCGGCTCATAGCCAAAGTGCACATTCTTGAACTCAACGGAGCCTTTTACTTCGCCGACAGCCAAAGGTTCAGCTGGGTCGGGAATCTCTTCAGGTTCGTTCAGAAATTCGAACACGCGCTCCGCTGCCGCGGCGGTCTGCTGCAAAATATTAGAGATGTTGGCGATGTTCATCAGCGGCTGCTGGAAGCTGCGCATGTACTGGATGAAGGCCTGAATGTTGCCGAGGCTTAGTTCCTTGCGGATGACCAGATAACCGCCCAGAATAGCTACCGCCACGTATCCCAGGTTACCAATAAAACGCATGGTCGGCATGATAAAGGCTGAGTGGAGCTGCGCTTTCCAGGAGCTGTCGTAAAGCGTCTCATTCAAACTTTTCATTTTGGCGATGCTTTCTTCCTCGCCATTAAAAGCCTTGACGACAACATGTCCGCTGTACATTTCCTCAATGTGCCCGTTGATGTGACCAAGGTATTCCTGCTGCACGCGGAAATAGCGCTGCGAGTGCTGCACCACGTAGCGGATTAAAAGAATCGAAAGCGGCACGATGGTAAGAGCAATCAGGGTCATCTGGACGTTGATCGTCAGCATCATAATCAGGATTCCGACCACGCTGACCAGCGAGGTGATCATCTGGGAGAGGCTTTGGTTCAGGGTCTGACTGATGGTATCCACGTCGTTGGTCACGCGCGAGAGCACCTCGCCGTGGGTGACGTGGTCAAAGAAACTCAGGGGTAAACGGTTAATCTTCTCGGCGATTTCGCGGCGGAAACGGTAGGTGATATCCGCCGAAACAGATGTCATCAGGAAGCCCTGGATAAGGTCCAGCATGGCGGAACCGAGATAGAGCGACAGAACGCGCAGCAAGAACTGGCTGATTTCCGCAAAATCAATACCGCGCGGATCCCCCGCGATGATACGGGTGACGCCTTCATACAGGGCGGTGATAGCTTGCCCAAGGATCTTGGGGCCAAAGATAGAAAATACCACGGAGACTGAGGCGATGACCATCACGAGAAGAATGGTCCACTTGTACTTGCCCAGGTAAGCAAGCAGCTGTTTCATGCTGCCCTTAAAATTGCGTGCTTTTTCGCCGGGCATGAGCGCGCCAGGTCCGCCGCCGCGGTGGATGGAGGGTTGGGGAGTACGCCTCATGGGAGCTTGGTTGGTGGGGCTTTCCGACGTTGGCTTGTTTTCAGATTGTGGATTGCTGTTCATGCCAATTCCTCCTTGCTGAGCTGCGAACTGGCAATTTCCTGATAGGTCAGGCAGGTTTTTAGCAACTCCTGATGCGTGCCCTGACCAATCAGCCTGCCGTTATCCAAAACCAGAATTTGGTCGGAATTTTTGGCTGTTGCGACGCGTTGCGTCACAATCAGTACTGTGCTGTTGCCAACCTTCTTTTTCAGGGCCTGGCGCAGCGTGGCGTCGGTCTTAAAGTCCAGGGCGGAAAAACTGTCGTCAAAAATGTAGATTGGCGGCTTTTTCACGAGCGCGCGGGCGATTGAGAGCCTTTGCTTTTGACCACCCGAGAAATTCGTGCCTCCCTGAGCAACTTCGGCTTCCAAGCCTTCGGGCTTGCCAAACACAAAATCAGCTGCCTGGGCGGTCTCAATGGCTTCCCGTACCGCTTCCGGATCCACGTCGGGCTTGCCGATGCGCATATTACTGTCGATTGTCCCGCTGAAAAGCTGCCCTTTCTGCGGCACAAAACCAATCCGCTCGCGCAAGTCGTGCTGGTTCAGGCTGCGGATATCCACGCCGTCTATCTGGATGCTGCCTTTGCTGACCTCAAAGAAGCGCGGGATGAGGTTCACAACCGTGGACTTGCCACTGCCGGTGGAACCAATCAGGGATGTCACCTGCCCGGGCAGGGCGGTAAAGCTGATGTCGTGCAAAACATCCACCTCCGCGTCGGGGTAACGGAAATCCACATTCAGGAATTCCACCTTGCCCTGCACCGGTTCCGGGAGTTTTTTAGGTTCAGCGGGGTCTTGGATGAAAATCGGTGTCTCAAGCACATCAGCAATGCGGTCCCCGGAAATTGCCGCGCGCGGTATGAAGATGAACAACATGGAAAGGTTCATGAAGGAGAACATAATCTGGGTGGCGTATTGCATGAAGGCAATCAGGTTGCCAACCTGCAGGGTGGACGCTGCCACTTCGCGCGCGCCGACCCAGATGATTGCCACGCTGAGACCGGTCATAATCAGGCTGATGAGCGGGAACATACCGATCAACACCCTGCCAATGAAGCGGGTGGTGCCGGTTAATTCCTGGTTAGCTTTATCAAAACGCTGTTCTTCAAAATCCTGTTTGTTGAAAGCGCGCACCACCATAAGACCGGAGAGATTCTCGCGGATAACCAGGTTCATGCGGTCTACCAGCTTCTGCATAATCTTGAACTTTGGGAGCGCGAGCGTGAAAGCAAGCATGATGAACATGATCAAAATGCCTACCGCCAGTGCGATTAACCACCACATATTCGGACTTTTATCAATGGCGCGGATCACGCCGCCGATGCCCATTATCGGAGCGGTGAAAGCCATGCGGATGACCATAAAAATCACCTGCTGAACCTGGCTGACGTCATTGGTCGTGCGGGTGATCAGGGTGTTGGTGGAGAAGTTGTCGAATTCGGCGCTGGAAAAGCGTGAGACTTTTTCGAAAACCGCTGCGCGAATATCCCTGGCAACGCCTGCAGAAGTGCGCGAGGCAAGATAACTGACCATGATGGAGGTCACAACCGCCAGCAAGGCCATCAAAATCATACGGCCGCCAATGCGCAGGATGTAGTTGGTCTGGTTTTTTTGCAGGTTAACGCCCAACGTAGAGTATTCATTACCGACGGCGCGCACAGCCATCTGCCGCAGAATAGTGCCTTCCAGGCTGTCCAGGTGCTGCATGAGGGCTGCTTTGATCTGCCCGACCTGTGCTTCCGGTAGTTGCGTAAATAAGCTGAGCGGGTCGGTGCCGGCTGGCAAGGATTTCAGTTTTTCCGCCAGCTCCGGTCCCACCAGGCTGGAGGCTTGTTCCGGGTTTTGCTCCATCATCTGAAAGCCGTACAGGATGACCAGCGGCTTGGTCAACGCTTTTTCAAGCGAAGCCGTCGCAGATGCATCCAGGGGCTTGAGCTTGTAGACTGGCTGCAGAGAAGCCCCGGGATAATAGGGAACCAACGCCGCGGATTCCGACGTGCCGGGCTCAATCCGCTCATAAGCAGCCAAAGTCTCAGCGCGCTCCTGTTCGGATTGGAACAGCGCGATTTTGTCAAGAGAAGACGCGCGGATAGTTTCCGGGATAGTCGTATCGACGCCGTTTTGCTGGATGCCGATGTTGATAATCTGAGAGAGGTAATCCGGCAGAGCCAGGTCGGTGCTTGCCATCACATACAGCAAGCCCAAAGCCAGAACAATGAGCAGCCAGTAAGGTTTGATATAAGGTAAGAGTCGTTTCATAAAATGGTCCGCTTCGTGAAAATTATGAGATGTTGGTTTGGGTGAAAACTTTGTTCATACCTTCGAGCAAGATCTTGAAAGCTGGCTGCAGGGCGGCCTGCTGTTCAGGGGTAAATCCATCAATCAGGTCGTGCAGCCAAGCGCGCCTGACCTGGCTGGCCTGCGCCACTTTTTCCTCTCCCGAATCGGTCAGGCAAAGGCGTTTTCCGCGTCTATCCGCGGGATCCACCTGCCGGTTTACCAGCCCGCGTTCCACCAGGCGGTCAATTGCCTGCGATGCTGCGGCTTTGGTGAACCCGAAGTGGTTGGCGACGCTGTTAATTGAAGCCTGCGGCGAGGCCAGCAAGTAGTAAAGCGCATTGATTTGGGTTGTGGAAAGCTCATTCTGACACCTGAACTGCTGGATGGCGGCCTGAGAGAGCTTCATTGCTCGGTCGGCGTATTCATACATCAGGGAAAAAAGAGCATCAGACACAATTAACCTCGCTTAATAGTTAAACAGGCTGTACTATATACTTATGCGGGCATCCTGTCAAGGTGTTTGTGCATGTGGAGAATGATCCGGGAATGCGCTGGGTATGGCATGGGCGGAGTGGTAGAGGGTTTGATATCGCGATGGGGAGAAAAGGCTGAAACAATCTGGCTGTGCGCGCAGTTGCTGCGATGGGCGCCAGCGACCGCGGCAATACCACAAGGGTACTTTGTCTGCCTTTCTGCTCTCCTCTGGGACGGTAGGTTAGCAGGGAGATCGCTTCGCGCCTTGCGATGACAGAAGAGCAGGAAGATCGTGTAATTATTCGTCATTGCGATGGAGCGGCAGCGACTGAAGCAATCTCCCCACGGACCTATCTGCTTTTGGTTTAGAGGGAGAACGCCGCGCTGCGACCTGTACCCTTCAGGGTATCCCGATGACGGAGGATTCGTCATTGCGAGCCCCCGCTGCAGGCACTACACGAAGATTGGAACCACAGAAAGGGGGCGTGGCAATCTGCAGTTTAGCCGGTTTTCACGTCAGGAAAAAGGACTGAAAGGTAGATCGCACCCTCCCTACGGGAGCAGGCGTCGCTGCGCTCCTCGCGAAGACGACTAATTCTGCCGGGAGAACGCCGCGCTGCGACCTGTACCCTTTAGGGCATCGCGATGACGGAGGATTCGTCATTGCGAGCCCCCGCTGCAGATCCATCACGGAAGCTGGAATCACAAGAAGGGGGTGCGGCAATCTGCCTTTTTAGAGCTCTCACACTTGAGAGTTCAGCTTTATCGCAAATACATTTTACAAGCTATGTGTCATAGGTTCTCAAATGATTTAAGGGCAGACTGCCACGACTCTTTGCCAACTAACGCAACATTCATTCATCCGAGCCAGATGGCAAAGGGTCTCGCAGCGACAGAGTTTGATTCGTCATTAGTAGGGAGCGCCAGCGACTGGAGCAATCTCCCCCTCAATCAGCCGGGAGACGAGGTACCCTCCGGGTATCGCTTCGCAAGCTCGGGAAGACGAAGAAAGGGAGTTTGCCTGCAAACCAAGCTTCACCTCGTACCGCAAGGCAGCTAACGGGCGGGCTTGCGGCGTGGGGAAATCAGGCGTAAACGAGCAATGCTTATGGGTGTCGGTCCAAACCCGGGTTCATTTCGCCGTCAGGTCCAGCTTGTACTCCCGGGCAGTCCGTGCCGTCCGGCCTGGGAAGCTAAGCTGAAATGTCGCGCTGCCCGCGCCAAGTTCGTCCGCAACAACAGGCGCGCTTTGTTCGCAGCCGACCACTTTGCCATCCGCGTCGTACAGCGTAGCGACCACGCGCAAGTCCGCGAAAGCAGCGCCCTCAGGTGCAAGCACCCGTCCGCCCAGTATGTAGGCATTAGCTGCCTTGTCAAAGCCGTTGGTAATATCCGCCAGGTCCAAGGCCGGGGCTGGCTCGCCGCCGGATTGAAAGCCCGGGATACTGAGCTCGTAGCGTTCGTACTTGCCAGGAGCTTCCAGATAAAGGTGGAAGCAAGCTTTTTGCCCGGGTGCGATTACTTCCATCAACGGTAAACCGTGCATCGTCGCAACAGCGTTTGTACCGTTAGCAGGATAAAGTAAAGCGTTGATGCTCACATGCGAAATCGCATTAGCGGTGTAATTCGCGATTTCACCGGTGATGTGCAGCATTTTCTGTTTGCCGTCTGAGAGAAAAAGGGTGGAATTATTAAGGATTTCCACGTGCCCTTCGTTACCGCTGAATGCGATGGGCAGAAAAGTCATGTGGGCGGCGGTCAGGAACTTGGGTTCTCCGGACTCCCTTTGGACTGGGTTGAGCACCGGGGCGGCCTCAGGTTCCGCCGGCAGGGAGGCTAGGGCGGTGTAACGCTGCACCACAAGCGCAATCAGGAGCGCATCTGCGAGCAGAAAGATGACGAGTAGCGTGAGCGCGGTTTTTTTCTTTCCTTTTGCCATAAAAAAACGACCTCCGGGCGGTAAGCTTACCAGAGGTCGTGCAATTACTGTGCCAAAGTACTACTCGCCAAAATTATTCCGGAACAGTTCTGCTAATGCGTCCAGAACTTCTGTTTTCTGGCCACCCTCCGCCTGGATTCGCAGGGTATCTCCCTTTTTTGCGCCGAGCAGCATAACCGCGATCAAGCCGTTGACGTGCAGGGGGCCTTTGTTTTCGCTCAGGTTTGTGACGGTCACTTTCGCGTCGTAAGCGCTGATGGTTTTGGCGAACACAGCAGCCGGCCGCGCGTGCAATCCGGAAGCATTGCTGACCACAACAGTAAATTCGCTTTGGTCCACGGCCTCAGCAGCCGGGGCTTGTGCCGCGGCCAGGGACGGCGCGGCGCTGCCAGGCGCGATTTGTTCCTGCTTGGCGAGCAGGGCAGACATGGCCTCGCGGTACACAGCGTCCAGGTCTGCGCCCATACTGGCTTGTACGCCGGCGGCAATCGCGCCTTCCACAAAGGGCGCCGGACACATGCGAATGTTCGTTTTTTGGTCGTCTTCAAGCATCTCGAGCGCCATGTCGGTGCTCAGCAAAGCGCTGCCCAGGTCCATTAATACCAGAATACCCTCAGGGGATTGCAGCTCGATGAGTTTTTCCATAATTTCGGCGGCATTGGTGCCCAGTTCCTGGTTATTATCACCAATCCCCGCGGCAACCTCAATCTTGACGGAGTCTGAAGGCGCCATCTGACGGACAAGCTCAGCCACGCCTTGCGCGAGTTGGTGGCTGTGTGAGACTAATAGGAGATTAACCACATCATCCCCTTTCTTCGTGTAACAATTCTACAAAATATTAAAACGCTGGTTGCATATTCAATATCCGCTTAATTACTTCTTTTTACTGTTAAACAACGAGTGAAATAAGGTCATGCCGAAGTAAACCAGCCAGATACTGGCTCCAAAAACAAAGCCCCACAGCAGGCCTTGCCCCCAATCTCCGCTGCCCTTGATAATATTCCAGGCGACGAGCCCCATCAGCGCAATGCTGACCAATGTCAGAGCAATCATCGCGCTGCGCTTTTGAATCCAAGGCTCTCTAAGGCTTCTAAATATGTCTGCTGGTTTCGATTCTTTTTCAGCGCTTTGTTTTTTTGTGTTTTCCGCGGCTTTAGTCGAGGGGCTGGAAGTTTTCTTTTGCGGTCTTTGTTTACTCATATTTTCTCCGATAATAATAACAGGGGCGGCGTGTTGATCGCGTCGCCCCTGTATTCTAACTCAAACTTAGAACTATTCGACCCAATCGAATGTGCGGGTCACGGCCTTCTTCCAACCCTTGTAGAGTTTGGCACGTGTCTCGGGATCCATCTTGGGTTCCCATTCCTTATCCTTGCCCCAGTTAACGCGCAGGTCGTCAACTTTCTCCCAGAAGCCTACAGCCAAACCAGCGGCATAGGCAGCACCGAGAGCGGTGGTTTCCGCAACGGTCGGGCGAATTACGGGCACGCCCAGGATATCGGCCTGGAACTGCATCAGGGTCTCGTTGAAGACCATGCCGCCGTCAACCTTGAGGGCTTTCAGCGGAACGCCGGAGTCCAGGTTCATGGCATCCAGCACTTCGCGGGTCTGGTAAGCGGTGGCTTCCAGGACTGCGCGGGCGAGATGGCCGGCAGCAACGTAGCGGGTCAGACCAACGATAGCGCCGCGGGCATCGCTCTTCCAATAGGGAGCGAAGAGACCGGAGAAGGCAGGCACGAAGTAAATGCCGCCGGCATCATCAACAGTCTTGGCCAGCTCTTCGATGTCAGCTGACTTCTGGATCATCTTGAGGTTGTCGCGCATCCACTGCACGAGGGCGCCGGTGATGGCGATGGAGCCTTCAAGGGCGTACACGGCGGGTTCTTTGCCAATCTTGTAGCCGAGGGTGGTCAGCAGACCATTCTTGGACTGGATCGGTTTGGTGCCGGTGTTCATGAGCATGAAGCAGCCGGTGCCGTAAGTGTTCTTGGCTTCGCCTGCATCGTAGCAAGTCTGGCCGAAGAGCGCGGCTTGCTGGTCGCCCAGGTCGCCTGCTACCGGGATGCCGTCCAAACCGGAGTTCTGGCAGTAGCCATAAACTTCAGAGGAGGGTTTGATCGTCGGGAGCATAGCGCGCGGGATGCCGAGGTCTTTCAGCATATCGGGATCCCAGTCAAGGGTTTCCAGATTCATCATGAAGGTGCGGGAGCCATTGGTGACATCGGTCACATGCACACCGCCCTTGGGGCCGCCGGTGAGGTTCCAGATCACCCAGGTGTCGATGTTGCCGAAGAGAATTTCGCCTTTTTCAGCTCTTTCGCGGACGCCGGGAACGTTGTCCAGAATCCACTTGACTTTCATACCGGAGAAGTAGGTCGCCAGAGGCAGACCAACTTTGGTGCGGTATTTGTCCTGACCGCCTTCTTTGGCGAGTTCGTTGCAGATTTGGTCTGTGCGGGTGTCCTGCCAGACGATGGCGTTGTAGACGGGTTTGCCGGTGGCTTTTTCCCAGACTACGGTGGTTTCGCGCTGGTTGGTGACGCCGACCGCGGCGATTTCCTTGATATCGATATGGAGTTTTTCCAGAGCGCCTTTGATAACGTCCTGTGTAGCCTGCCAGATCTCAAGGGGATTGTGTTCTACCCAACCGGGTTTCGGGTAAATCTGTTCGTGTTCTTTCTGATCATAGCCTACCACTGCGCCCTTGTGGTCAAAAATCATAAAGCGGGTGCTGGTAGTACCCTGATCAACTGCTCCTACGTACTTTGCCATTGTTTCTCCTTTTATACTAATTGAATTTGACAGTATCCGGGCATTAACAATTTGCCCAGGTTTTTGCGGCTGAGTCAAGCAGAAAATAGGTGGAAGTCGCGCCGGGATCCTGATGGTTTGCGCTGCGCTCGCCCAAATAACTGGCGCGGCCTTTGCGCGCAACCAACGGAATAGTTGCCAACATACCCTCATGAGCTGCATCCGCAGATTTGCGCAGTCCTTCGCCAATGGGCAGGTTTTGCGCAACCGCTTCTTTCAGCGCGTCCAACGCGGGCTGCATTGCGTCCACCATGGTTTTTTCCCCGGGGACTGCTTTCCCGCGCATCTGCACGCCTTGTTCGGCTGCTTCCCAACCCGCACACCAGTCAGCCAGTTCAAGCTGTTCTTTCCCCGCAAAGGTTTTGCTGAGTTGCATAAAAACCGTTGAATATAAAGGACCGCTCGCGCCGCCAACGGAGGACAGCAGCGTCATCCCTACACCCTTCAGGATGCTGGGAATATCTCCTGTTTCCAGCGTTGGCAGTTTGGTCATGACAGCTTTAAAGCCCCGGTTCATATTGGCACCGTGATCCGCGTCGCCAATTTCGCGATCGAGGTTGGTAAGATATTCGTTGTTTTCCTCTATGATCTGGGCAAAGGCCCGAATCCACGCTAAAACATCATCTCTTGATATAGCCACGTTTTACCTCGTATAAAGCGGTTCTGGAGTGAAAAATCCACTCCAGAACCTATGTGCATCGTTACTAAATTCCCCAGCGCATTCCAGCGGTCTTCACCGGCGCGTCCCAGAGTTTGGTCAGGTCAGCGTCCAGTTTGAGCAGGGTGATGGAAGCTCCAGCCATTTCCAGACTGGTGATGTAGGGACCGATCAGGTGGCGGGTCACTTTAATACCCTTCGCCTCAAGCATCTGAACCGCTTTGCGGTAAATAATGTAGAGTTCAATCAGGGGAGTGCCGCCCATGCTGTTGACGAACAGCAAAACTTCATCGCCAGCCTTGAAGGGCAGGTCCTCGACGACCGGGGTGAGCAGCATTTCGGTCACCTTGTCGGCGGGTTCCAGCTTCATGCGGACGCGTCCAGGCTCGCCGTGGATGCCGATGCCAATTTCCATCTCATCTTCGGGCAGGTCAAAGGACGGTTTGCCAACATGCGGGACAACACAGGAAGTGAGCGCCATGCCCATACTGCGGCCTTGAGCGTTGACTTTGCGCGCCAGATCAGCAACTTCCTTAAGGGAGCGGCCTTCTTCAGCGGCAGCGCCAACAATCTTTTCCATCAGCACGGTCAGGCCAACGCCGCGTCGTCCGGCAGTCCAGGTGCTGTCCTTTACAGCCACATCGTCATCCACCACGACGGACTCAACTTCGATGCCTTCTTCCTTTGCCAGGTCGGCAGCCATTTCGAAGTTCATCACGTCGCCGGTATAGTTCTTGACGATATGCAGGACACCTGCGCCGCCGTTGACGGCTTTGGTGGCTTCGAGCATTTGATCGGGGGTGGGGCTGGTGAAAACGGCGCCCGGGCAGGCGGCGTCAAGCATTCCCATTCCCACAAAACCGCCGTGCATGGGTTCGTGGCCGCTGCCTCCACCGGAGACAAGGCCTACTTTTCCCTTCACGGGGGCGTCGGCACGGACGATGTAATTTGGATCGTAGAACACCTTTACGATGTCAGGGTGAGCCAGCTCGATACCCTGAAGCTCCTCCAAAACGACATCCTCGGGCTTGTTAATTAATTTCTTCATAAGCAGTGTCTCCTTTCTAAACTAATCATTCAGACTAGCGTGCAGATGCAGCGGCTGTCGTTCCGATTTTAAAAATTAGTCTTTCTTGGGCAGATTCTTGGCGACGAGCACATCGTACAGCCAGAAGCCGATGGGGCCAGCGATTGCGGGCACGAGCACCGGCGGGATCAGCCAGTACAGACCATCGAAGAGGCCCTTGGTGCCAGCCAACGCGCCGAAGAGGCGGGGGCCGAGGTCACGGGCAGGATTGATGGAGTAGCCGCTGGGGCCGCCGAGAGAGAGACCAACTGCGAGCACGGTGAAGCCCACAATGAGGCCGCCCAGGTTATCCTTCAGACCATTGTTCTTCAGGTCGCCGCTGGCAGCAATACCCCAGGTGAGCATGAAGGTACCGAACAGTTCGGCGATGATGGTGGTCAGCATGCTGTAGGAGGTTCCCGCAGCGCCGGCTTTGTCAGCGCCAAAGAAGACGGTATCGTAAACAGCACCAGGACCGGTTGACCACACGTTGGGCATGCCGGCAGCCACGAGGCCGTCGCGGTACACAAGGTACACAGCGGCAGCGCCGAGGAAGGCGCCGATCATCTGAGCAACGATATAGGGGAGGACCTTTTTCCACGGGAAGCCGCGGCGAACTGCCAGACCGAGGGTCACAGCAGGGTTCAGGTGAGCGCCGGAGACGCCAGCGGACACGTACACGGCAATGATGACCGCGAAGGCCCAGCCGATGGTAATGGTGTTCCAGTTGTAGGCGGTGCCTGCAACACGGGGGGCCAAACCAACATTGGCAACCACACCGTCACCAAGCAGGATGAGGATAAATGTACCAAACACCTCACCGATAAACTCTTTGAACGTTCTGTTTTCCATCTTTACAAAATCTCCTTTTGAATATGTTTAAAATGATCTTAAAAGTTTGGGGTTGAACGGTCTACAAAGGTTTGGTCTTATTCCTGGTGCCTCCTTTCGTAAAAAAGTTACTCCAAATTACTCAAACGAAGTTGTTAGGATGTGGATCAATCACTGTGGAGATAATGAGATGAGACTCAACTCCACGCGGCCGATATGTAAAAAGCGGTCTATTTTCTTAGCAAGCTGGTCCTGCCCGCATTCCTCCTGACATTGCGATCCACAACACAACTTCCAGTAATGCTTATCACCCATAAAATGGGCGGCTGGAGTTTTCCGAATTGTATTTACTATAGCATATTGTTTGTTGCGAGTCAACGAGTTTATACAAACAGGCAATGAATAACAGTTATACAAACAGGCAAAAAACAAATATTAATTTGTTCCTGTATTCTTTAAACATTTGTTAAATCCAGATTTTACTCTGTATTCAGCGAGTGCGCCTGGAAGAATTCCCACATCACGGTGCTGGCATCAAGCTGGTCGGAGGTTTTTCCCGTGATCCATTTTGGCAGCGGGTTTCCATCAGGCCAGGTATGACCGCCGCCCGCGACGATGTAGTAATCGAGGTCTGCCGCGCAATTCTCAAAGCGTTCGCCCCGCACGCCCTCTGCCGTCGGAATTTCCGCTGTGGATCCGGAGCAAGCGTTGTGCTCAGCCAGCTGGCGCACCCAGGTTTCAATGTCGGGCAGCAACAATTTGTTGCGACCGGATTGCCCGCCGGTAAAAGGCACAATAGGGTCCGCGTCTCCGTGAAAAATGACGGCCGGCACCTGGCGCTTCTGCTCACAATTCTGCCAAGGCGTCACGTACGCCCCCGCAACAGAGCCAAAGGCAGCCACTCTTTCAAAGAATGCGCAGGAAAACGCGAAGGACATACCCCCGCCGTTAGAAAGCCCGTTGATGTAAATCATGTTCGGGTCGATGGGGTACTCGCGCGAAAGCGAGTCAATCAGATCAGACAGAAAAACGATATCCTCGTTTTCTGCCGCAGGGCTGGCTGCGTCCCAGCGCTTGGGGAAACCCGTACCCGCCGGGTAGACGACCAGGAAGCCGCGCGCGTCTGCCAGAGCGTTCCATTGACTGACATCAGCCTGATTGGCGGGCCATTGGGCAAAGCCGTGCAGCGTCAGGATTAAAGGGATGGGTTGGGAGAGGTCAGCCGTCCCCGGTACATACAGCAAATAACGGCGCTCCTGCCCGGAACTCATCAGCGACCCGTTTGTCCGGTCCGCGACGCGTAGCGTCAGGTGCAGTCCGAGCGGCAGCAGAATCAGCGCGGAGAGCATAAGGAGCAGCATGCGTGGAATGACCTTTTTCATGAAATTCCTTTATTGTGTTTGAAAACCTGCGCTGCGGGTGTCTGGAAAAACATTGGTATAACGAAACGCGAATATTATGGTGAATGCGTGTAAAAAATACAGAAAAAGCCGCAAAACGACAATTTATTGATATAATCACGTGAACTCACCGAAGAACCAGCGGGATTTGGGAATTGACTTGAAAATGAAAAGAAAATTGGACTTCAGGCAGCTTCCCCAGTCAATTTTTAACCGGGCGCAGCGCAATCTTTTTTCTGAATCTCTGATTAAGACAGCCTGCCTAAGCTGACTCTTCGGCTTGAGCGCCTGTACTTTTACAAATTGGGAATATTGCCGCTGGCTGCTTTCCTCGGGAAGGTAAACCGGCTGCTTTTTTTGATTGTGACAATTTTGATTGGAGGTAAGCGTGCAGGAAAAATATGATTATATTATCATCGGCGGGGGAGTGGTCGGATGCATGATCGCCCGCTGGCTTTCCCGGTATGAAGGGAAGGTGCTGCTCATTGAGAAAGAAGCCGATGTCGGTATGGGCTGCTCAAGCGCCAATACCGCCATTGTCCACGCTGGCTACGACCCACTGCCCGGCTCCCTGAAAGCCCGCATGAACGTAAAAGGCAATGCCATGTGGGATACGCTGGCTGGCGAACTCAATTTCGCCTTCGAACGGCGCGGCGACTATGTGGTGGCGATCGGGGACGATGAGCTCCCGCTGGTGCACAAGCTGATGGACCAGGGTAAAAAGAACGGCGTGCCCGGCATGATGATGATCGACGGCGCGGAAATGCGCGCTCGCGAGAAGAACATCAACCCTGAGACAAGCGGCGCGCTGTGGGCTTCCACCGGCGGCATCTGCGACCCCTTCCAGGTTACTGTAGCCGCGGGTGAAAACGCCGTGATGAATGGCGCGAAAGTGCTGCTGAACACCGCCTTCCAGGATTTCATCATGGAAGGTAAACGCATCATCGGCGTGCGCACCAACCGCGGGGATTTCCTGTGCCGTTGGGTCATCAACTCCGCCGGCATCTATTCCGACGACGTGATGCACAAAGCCGGCGTGCGTCCGGAATTCATCATCAAACCGCGTAAGGGCGAGTATTATATCTTTGACCGCGCGGATGTTTCCATTGACAATGTGCTTTTCCCGGTACCTTCCGCCAAGGGCAAGGGCATCCTGGTGACCACCACGCTGCACGAGAACACCATCGCCGGACCGAATGGCACGATTATCGAGGATAAAGAAGATACCTCCTCCACCAAAGAGGGGCTGGAGGAAGTGGCGGCCGGCGCGCTCAAGCTGGTACCATCTTTGAACCTGCGCCATTCCATTGCGAACTTTGCAGGCCTGCGCCCGATGGGCAACGGTCCCTGCAAGACGCCCGGTGTGGTTTATAACAACGATTACATCATCGAAATACCGGAAGAGGTGCAGGGCCTGGTGAACCTGGGCGGCATCGAATCGCCCGGGCTGACCTCAGCGCCGGCCATCGCTGAAGAGGTGGTGGACATGCTGCGCGACGCCGGCGAAAAGTTTGTAGAGAAAAAGGATTGGGACCCGATCCGACCCGGCAGACCGCGCTTCCGCAATATGTCTCACAAGGACCGTCAGCTGCTGGTCGAGATGGACCCCCGCTTCGGACAGGTCATTTGCCGCTGCGAGAATATCACCGAGGGCGAAATTATCGCGGAGATTCGCGCGCCGATTCCCGCCCGGACTTACGACGCCATTAAGCGGCGCACCTGGCTGGGCACCGGCCGCTGCCAGGGCGGTTTTGACATGACCCGCGTGGTGACCATTCTTTCCCGCGAGCTCGGCATCTCTCCGCTGGAAGTGACCAAGCGCGGCACCGGTTCAGAATACTTATTCCGACAGACAAAACAGGTGGAGGGCTGAGATGTTAGCGAAACAAATCTATGATGTTGTTATTGTTGGCAGCGGCCCGGGCGGCGTTGCAGCGGCGATTGAAGCCAAAAAAGCCGGCGCGGATGATGTCTTGATCATCGAACGCGATACCGAACTGGGCGGCATCCTGCTGCAGTGCATCCACAATGGTTTTGGACTGGAACTGTTAAAAGAAGACCTGCCAGGACCCGGGTATGCCCAGCACTTTATTGAGGAGATGCTGAGCTTGCACGTGGAAGTGCTGCTGAACACGATGGTGATGGATATCACGCCCCAGCGCCACCTGTTCCTTTCCAGCAAAGAACACGGGTACGTTGAAATTGAAGCCCGCTCGATCGTACTGGCGATGGGCTGCCGCGAGCGCACCCGCGCCCAGATCCGCATCCCGGGATATCGCCCGAATGGGATCTATACCGCTGGCACCGCCCAGCGCTGGGTGAATGTGGAAGGCTACATGCCCGGCAAAGAGGTCGTCATCCTCGGTTCGGGCGATATCGGCATGATCATGGCGCGCCGCTTGACCTTTGAAGGCGCGCACGTGGAACGCGTGCTGGAAATTCAGTCTTACCTTTCCGGGCTCAGCCGCAACCTGGTGCAGTGCCTGCAGGACTATGACATTCCCCTGCAGCTCAACCACACCATCAAGCGCATTCTGGGCAAGAATCGGGTGGAAGCCATCGAGGCTGTCCAGGTGGACGAAAAGTGGAACTTCGTCCCTGGCACGGAGGAGATCATCCCATGCGATACCCTGCTGCTTTCCGTGGGCCTCATCCCGGAAAACGAACTCTCCCGCAAGGCTGGCGTAAAGCTCGACCCGATCACCAGCGGTCCGTATGTGGATGAGACTTTCCAGACCAATGTTCCCGGCATCTTCGCGGCAGGCAACGTGGTGCACGTTTACGACCTGGTGGACTGGGTTTCTGAAGCTGGTTTCTCGGCCGGAAAGAGCGCGGCAAAGTACGCCATTGCGCTGCGCAACGCTGAAGCCCGCTACACGCCGCTTGTCGCCGGCAAGAATGTGCGGTATGTTGTACCACACAAACTGGATAAGAGCACGCTGGAAGCAGAAGACGTCCGTCTGCAAATGCGCGTCACCCGCCCGATTGAACAGCCGGTGTGGGTGGAAGTGCACGACGGCGAGAACCTGATTACCCGTAAAGCGGAACGTTACGTCCGCCCCGGTGAAATGGTGACCGTCGTCCTGAAGACCAAGAACTATGCGGACGTTGCCAAAGCCAGCAAGCTTACCATTGATATCAATCCGCGTTAGGAGGAAAGATGGCTGAAGAAGTTAATTTCATTTGCACCGCCTGTCCGCAGGGCTGCGCTTTGACTGTACTGATGGAAAACGGGGAAGTGCTGGGAGTGACTGGCAATTCCTGCAAGAAAGGCCTGGACTACGCCAACGCTGAAACGTCTGACCCCCGGCGCATGGTAGCAACCACGGTGAAAATCCGCAACGGTTTCCATCCGCTGCTGCCGGTGTATACCGAACGGCCGGTTCCAAAGCCGATGATTCCGCAGGTGTTGGCGGAGATTCGCAAGGTGGAGCTTGAGGCGCCCGTGGTGATGAAGACGGTTGTGCTGGAGAACGTACTGGGCACTGGGATCAATGTGCTTGCCAGCCGCAGCATGCCCGCTAAAAAATAGTGGGTTTAAGAATGTGAGGGAGCGGAGCCGCATGCGGCTCCGCTTTTTTTATTGGGGGGAGCGCTCTCGCCGGTCTTGTGCAGCGCCCGAGCAGCGCCCCCTGCAAAGGGCAACACCGAAGGTGCGTGAGGGCAGACTGAGCAAGGATGAAGTTAAGGTCGGTCATGCTGAGCCTGTTTTTCGTGTTTGTCATCCTAGGCCTGAGAAGGATCTGGCTTTTTGAACGGTAGGATTCTTCGCTTTGACCTGTGCCCTTTAGGGTATCAGAAGGACAACGCTCGTCTCAGTGAGCAACGAAGCTATCTTTCCGTATCCGGTTTTGTGGTCACTCCGAGGAAAGAAGCCGTCTCCCTGTATCCAGTTCTGCGGTCACTGCGAGACCCTTTGCCTCTGGTAAAGGATATATCAAGACAATTTCTTTTGGCAAAGGGTCGTGGCAGTCTGCCTTTCAAATAATTGGGAACTAAGCAGTAATTCTCAGGAAATATGGAGATAAATTCTGTGCTTTACGAGTGAAATGCAGGCAGGTTGCCGCGCCCCCTTCCTGTAAATCTCACTTTCACGTAATTCCAGCAGCGGGGGCTCGCAAAGACAAACCCAGGCCGGTCACTGCGCCCCCTTTCTGTAGTTCAGACTTTCGCGCGATTCCTGCAGCGGGGGCTCGCAACGACGAATCCTTCGTCACCTAGAGAGCATTGCAGCGGTCTCCCTGTATCTGGTTCTGCGGTCACTGCGAGACCCTTTGCCTCAGAAAAAGGATCTGTCATGGTAATCGCTTCAGGCAAAGGGTCGTGGCAGTCTGCCTTTCAAGTAATTGGGAACTAAGCAGTAATTCTCAGGAAATATGGTGATAAATTCTGTGCTTTACAAGTGACATTCAGGTAGTTTGCCGCGCCCCCTTCAAGTGATTCTCACTTTCACGTAATTCCAGCAGCGGGGGCTCGCAACGACGAATCGGGCGTCACCGCGAGGCACGAAGCCGTCTCCCTGCTGGTATTAAAGGCAGGTTGCCACGCCCCCTTATTATGGTTCTGGGTTTTCACGTAAGACCGGAAAGGGGGGCTCGCAACGACGAAACGGGCGTCACCGCGAGGCACGAAGCGGTCTCCAGGTTGGTACAAGGGGAGATTGCTTCAGTCGCTGGCGCTCCATCGCAATGACGAATCGGGCGTCACCGCGAGGCACGAAGCGGTCTCCCGGCTGGTACAAGGGGAGATTGCTTCAGTCGCTGGCGCTCCATCGCAACGACGAATCGGGCGTCACCGCGAGGCACGAAGCGGTCTCCCGGCTGGTATTAAAGGCAGGTTGCCGCGCCCCCTTCAAGTGATTCTCACTTTCATGTAATTCCAGCAGCGGGGGCTCGCAACGACGAATCGGGCGTCACCGCGAGGCACGAAGCGGTCTCCAGGTTGGTACAAGGGGAGATTGCTTCAGTCGCTGGCGCTCCACGTTTCGCACGCAAGCAGTCGCGATGACGAATCGGGCGTCACCGCGAGGAACGAAGCGGTCTCCCGGCTGGTATTAAAGGCAGGTTGCTGCGCCCCCTTCAAGTGATTCTCACATTCACGTAATTCCGGCAGCGGGGGCTCGCAACGACGAATCCTTCGTCACCGCGAGCTAGCAAAGCGGTACCCAGAGGGCGCTTTGTCTGCCTCCCGGCTCAAACAAAAGCGCGCTCCCATCGGAACGCGCTTTGCATCTTCAGATCTATAATACGGACGACCTCTGCCCAGCCTAATATCCGCTCTCCCCGGAGGGCGCGCTGGGCACTTCCCCCTCAGCTTCCTGCACAATCTTGATCCCGGCGCTGGTACCGATGCGGGTCGCGCCCGCGGCAATCATTTTCTTCGCGTCCGCCAGGCTGCGCACCCCGCCCGAAGCCTTCACCCCCAAATCCGGACCAACCACCGCGCGCATCAGGGCGATATCCTCCGCGGTCGCGCCGCCGCCCTGGAAGCCGGTGGAGGTCTTCACAAAATCCGCGCCGGCTTGCCTGGCAAGCAAACACGCGGTTACCTTTTCGTCCTGGGTCAGCATGCTGGTCTCCAGGATGACCTTGACCAGCACGTCATGCTTGTGCGCCAGGCGCACCACCTCACGGATATCCTCAGCCACCGCGGCGTAATCGCCGGATTTCAGTTTGCCGTAGGCCAAGACCATGTCCACTTCGCGCGCGCCGTCGGCAATCGCCTGGCGGGTCTCAGCAACCTTCGCAGCGGTGGAGGCAGTTCCCCACGGGAAGCCAATCGTCGCCCCAACCTTGACCGGCGTGCCGGCCAGCTTTTGGGCTGCCAGCGCCGCCCAACAGGAGTTCACGCATACCGCGCCAAAGTGATACTGCGCCGCTTCCGCGCAGAGCTGTTCAATCTGCTCGGCGGTGGACTCGGGCTTAAGCAGGGTGTGGTCAATCAGCGCGGCGATGGCGGGCGCAGAGGCTGCCGCGCCCGAGTCTTTTTCCACGCCGACCTCTCTCAGGTGCCCGCGTTTATCAAAGTGCGTTTGAACTCTGTAGCCATCATAGGTTCCGCTTTTGTTATAGGATTTGTAGCTGGATTTTTTACTCATTTTTTTCCTTTTTCAGGTTAGTATCAAGTCTGTGCGCGGCACGGCGGGATGAGTTCCCGGGCTTGATTACGGATGCTGAGCTTGCCGCTACATGCACCGCTAAGGTTATTCTGAGCTAAGCGGCAGCTGTATGCGGTCATGCTCTGAAAGGCAGTCTCAATCTCCAAAGCCGTACTCCATTGTGATTATAGCCCGTTTTGCGGGGGCTCAGCTTTCGGTTTATCCAGCGTGAGCAGAATTGCTTCTAACTGCTGGACGGTCTTATCTAACTCAAAGCCGGTTAAGAAGGGCAGTCCGCTCAGTTTGGGGATGCCGTAGTCTTCGGCATCGTGCGGAGCAATCTGCACAATTACATCCGCGCCTGCTGCAGCCTGCTTGAGTTTGGGGAATTCCACCACGCGGACCTCTACCGGCCATTTACGCTCCGCAGCGATTTTGCGGATTCGCAGTGCGGTTGTTTCGGCTGTCACCACGCCAGTTCCGCAGGAAACCAGAATAACTTTTTGGGGCATTGTTCACCTCCGTGAAGGGTAATTGAATCATATCAAAAGATGGCAATTAGAGGGGGGCGGCGTTCAAAGCCGTGCGCAGATACTGAAAGAGGCTTTCCCGGTCGGGGGATTGGAGCAGGCCGCTCAAAAAACCGGGCGTCTGGAAAAGCGAGATTAAGCGCGAGAGCCAGCGCACCTGCTCGTCCGGATGGACTACAGCCGGCAGGAAGATGAGCCGCACGGACAAGCTCTGCTCCGGCGCGCCCATCGCCAGGAATGCCACCGGCTCTGCCAGAACTGCAACGGCCAGCACAGGTTGGAGCACGTAGCGGGTTTCTGTGTGCGGCAGGGCCAGCGCAGCTTCTGCGAACTGCAGACCGGTGGGGAAGGCTTCTTCCCGCTCGAGCAGCGCAGCGGAAAAGTCGGGCGTGACAAGATCTTCTTTCAACATGCGTTCCGCCAGAAGTCGAAGTGCTTCTTCCCGGCTGGCAGCCTTTAGCCCGACAAACACCAACTCCGGGCGGAGCATTTCTGGTTGATTTATTGGGGTACTTTCTGATGGCGGCAAGGTGTGTTCCTGAACAGGTGACCGGGCGGGAGAAGCTCAAAACGCAACCCGAGGTTAAGAATAATCCGGCTCGAAGCTTATGTCAATTGACATGAAGAGAGGGTGTTGAAAAACATTGGTCAATCGATTACATCCAAATTTTTCAAAGTTAAGAATTTAAATCTGCCCTCACCCTGCCCTCTCCCAGCTCCGAATCTCGTTCTTTTTTTAGCGTCAATCTGCTGGGAGAGGGTGGTTCAAAGGGGAGGGGTTTATGAACATATTGTGTTCTTCTTGAATATAAAGTTGTATATTTTTTATTGTTCTGGACATTTTCAACACCCTCATGAAGAAGCATTCAAGCTCGCAGCATGCTTTTAAAAAAACCTCAGTTTCGGTGGAGAAAAGGTGCGTCAGAGGGTGGAGTAGTGATTCTCTCCGCTTTGTGTGAAGATTGTACCGCGCAGGCGGATACGATCCGCGCGCAGGAAGGTGGTATCCGCGGCAATCGGCGTGTTATCTTTATTAAAACTATAAGTTGTGACCTTTATTAAGGGCATCCCAATTGAAACTTTCAGCAGTTTGGCCTCTGTTTTTCTGGCGTAGGCAATCTCCAGGTAGTGGTCGGCATGGTCGAAGCGAATAGCAAATGGGAGTTTGTTCAGATAGCGCGTTGTCCAGAGCAGGTCTTCGTCCGTCAGGTGCACGGATATGCGCGCCGGCAGCAGGCTCTGGGCCAATATGACAGGTTCTTCGTTGTGGACGTACAACCGCTCAATTTTTAAGATCGGATCACATTCATTAATGCTTAGAACGCTTGCTTGCTGGGCGTTGGCGGGGATGGTCTCTTTAGTCAGAATTTTCACGCTGGTTTTCTTCTGTTCAACTTCGTTATCCCATAAAAAATCAGGCAGGAAGAGGGAAGAAGCCAGCACGAATAAGTTCTCGGATACGAAAGAGCCCTTTCCTTTGCATTTGCGAATTAAGCCCAGCTGCTCCAGTTCGGTCAGCGCCTGGCGGATGACGGTGCGGCTGACCTTCAGCGCACGACAGAGCTCGGTCTCGCTGGGCAGCTTCTCATCCGGCTTCAATTCGCCGGACTCTATGCTGGTTTGGATTAAGTCCCTTACCTGAAGGTAGTAGGGCTTTTTGCTGTTCAGGTCAATGCTTCCTAATTCCCCCACATTATCTCGCTTTCATTGAGTTTCAATAAAGTTCTGATTATGTTTTATAAGGACATTATAGCTGAAAATCATCAGATGGGTATAAAATAATTTGGAATTACGCGTTTCCTGAATCCATTTCAACTGCGCCGGAAACAACTTTATTCGCGTCAAGGCTGCGTGTCCTTATAAGTTCGGCATGAAAATTCTAAGAAAGCCGATGCGCGTTGCCGCTGAAGGCTCCTCAAGCTTTGGCGCTTGAAAAAAGGTAAAATCACCATTAATCAAGGAGAGACCCGCATGATCGCCACCGCTGCCGCCCACCCGAACATTGCCTTCATAAAATACTGGGGGAACCGCGACGCACGCCTGCGCCTGCCCCTGACCGGTTCCTTATCGATGGCGCTTGACGGGCTGCGGACCCGCACGCGCGTGCAGTTCGACGCCAATTTCCCGATGGACAGCTTCTCCCTGAATGGGGAGGAGCAGCAGGATGAGAGCCTGGCGCGCGTTTCCGGCTTTCTGGACCGCGTTCGCGAACTTTCCGGAAAGCCGCTCTTCGCGCGCGTGGAGAGCGAAAATAACTTCCCGACCGGAACCGGGATCGCATCCTCCGCCTCAGCGTTTGCCGCGCTCGCGCTGGCAGCCAGCACAGCGGCAGGCTTGGACTTAAACTCACAGGAGCTTTCTGCCCTGGCACGGCGCGGTTCTGGTTCCGCTTGCCGGTCGGTGCCGGGGGGCTTTGCGGAATGGCTGCCCGGCAGCAGCGACGCTGACAGTTACGCCATACAGATCGCACCGCCGGATTACTGGGAACTGGTTGACCTGATTGTCATTTTGCACACCGGGCATAAGGCGATCGGTTCAACCGAAGGCCACGCGCTGGCCGGCACCTCGCCGCTGAATGCCCTGCGCGTAGCCGGCGCTCCTGAAAGGCTGATTGAGTGCCGTCAGGCATTGCTTGGGCGGGATTTTGAGCGCCTGGCGCGGGTGGTTGAAGCGGATTCGCATTGGATGCACGCGGTGATGCGCACCAGCTCGCCGCCGCTCTTCTACTGGACGCCAGATACAGAAACGGTCCTGTGGCACGTCCTCACCTGGCGCAAGCAAGGGCGCGCGCTGTGCGCCACGGTGGACGCCGGACCCAATGTGCATGTGATTACCACGCAAGCAGAGCAGGCCTGGGCGGAAACCCAGCTGCGCGCCCTGCCAGGCGTGCAGGACGTGCTCTGCGCGCGTCCGGGCGCCGGGGCGAGGATCGTTCAACCTATGAAAGAATAATTGGTTTACATTGAAAAAGGAAAATATTAATATAAAAACTTTGCCAATTCGTGGGAAATCCATAATCATAAGTAGAAAAATCTTTTCCAGCAGATATCTTATTTTCAAAGTTTAAAACGAACCTCTTCCAGATTTGGGTTTCTGATAATCTTTTTATCACAAGAAGCTGTGCAAATAATTGAAAGTTAGCCATTGAATTCCATTTCGAAGCTCGAGCTATTATGGGCCTTAATGTATATTCTCTTCGAAATAAATAACCATAATGAGCACATATGTTCCTGAAAACTGAAAGCACGTGCAGCCATTGTCCAAAGAGATGTTCATTTAAATTAAAAGATTTTTTTGCAATAATTTTTTTATTAGCGAAACTGAATACCGCGTAGCTTGCTACGCCGGTTCGATGCTTTGAGGTGGCTGACGCTCTTGCATTTGCGTAATACTCCGTCAGCTTGCTGCGGAGATAGCAAATGCAAAGCCACCGGTTTATTATAATATTTTGATAAGGTATTGAACGATAAATACTCGACAATCACCCAGATTGGAAATTTACCTTCATATTTTTCAAAATGATGTTTTACAACAGGATCCTTAGGGTTTCGCTGAATTTCTTTGGAAAATGTACTTATTATTTCTTCTTGTCTCTTAATGCTCTTGTACATCTTTTCATTATAAAAAGCATCTGGTCCATAAGTTAAACCCAAGAAATAAGCGATTTGAGTTCTAACCTTTATTTCTATTGGTTCAAGTAATATTAAAATTTCAGATCGAAGCCATTTATCATTTTCGTAAAAATTAATTACTCGCGAAAATGTGGTACCAATTTTAAAATGATCTGGAATATCCATAAGTTTATGGAAATATATATTCAGACGGTAATAATTATTCATTTCTAAAAACGTAAAAGCTAAATCAATATCATCAATGATTATTCCGCGCTCTTGTAGTAATTCAATTTGTTCTGAAATTGTCTTAGCCGATTTCAAATCCATAAATTCACCCTAAGAAAAAATGACCCACCTCGGTGCGCATAATGCATTCTCTTTCGAGTTTGCAGTAGAGGCGTGGTGGGTACTGTTGAATTTAGTATACATCGTCAATACATCGAAGTCAAGATGAAACTTATTTCATTATCATATAACTAAATAATTGTAATGTGATTTATCATTCTATCTCTACCCGCAGCGGGAAGTGGTCCGATGGGTAGCGGCCAGACTGTGTAAAGGTATCCACCGAGGCGGAAAGCACATGCAAACCTGGCGATACCAGCACCCAATCGATGCAGGCTCTGGCTCGCGGGTTGCCAAAACCATGGGAGGTTGCCTGATCCCGGGCGCCTGGGTTAGCCTGCCGCCAAGTATCTAAAAGCTGTCCATCTTGGGTGAGCGTCTTATAGACGCGTGAGCGCTTGCTGGCATTGAAATCCCCCGTTAGGATGGCCGAGCAGCCGGCGGAATTATCCATCAACCAGCTGCGCAGCAATTCAGCAGAGTGTCGCCTTGCGGCTGGGACCAGGTCGAAGTGCGTATTCGCGAAAAGCAGTTCCTGCCTTGTAGCTTTTAGGCGCAAACGAGCCCAACTGACTGTGCGCGGGAACTGGCAACCCCAGCTGAGGCTGCCGGGTTCGTCGGGCTCTTCGCTTAGCCAGAAATCGCCGCCATCAAGCAGCTCAAAACACTCTTTGCGCAGCATAAGGGGTGCCATTTCGAGCGCTGTTTTGCTTTCACCACCGCGCGGCATGCCAAAAAAGAAATATTCAGGCAGGTTTTTAATCAGGTATTGAGCTTGCCCATCCCCACGGCACTCCTGCAAGCCCAGCAAATCAGGCGCATAGGCTAGGATGCGATCGAGAACCAGGTTTTTGCGCTGTTCCCAACCGTTCACGCCATCATCGCAATTGGCGCAGCGGATATTAAAACTCATTATGCGTAGCATGTTCTGATTATGCCATGAAGCTGCGGGAAACGGTCTTCTATCTAGGCGCATTGGTTCATCTGCAGCGCCGCTGAATTGCTTGCGTCAGGTCAATTCAAAATGTATCTAGGCAGCGATAAAGACCTTGAATCCGGGTAATAAAAAACCCGGTCAGAAATTCGCCCGGGTTCATGTTTACGGAGACGGTTTACTTCATGCTCGCGAACTGCTTATAGTAATCGATGATATCGCTCAGATTCTTTGGCAGCAGCGCGTAAAAGGCCGTGGAGTCCACTACATCCTGCAGCGCAACATGCTCGTTAATTGTGTGTGCGTCAACCTCGTTCCCAGGACCGAAACCAATCGAGGGGATGTTGGCTTTGCCCGCCCAATAGGTCCCGTTAGTGGAAAAATCCCAGGTCCCGGAGGGGCGGCTGACCCCCCAGATATCCTTGATGGTGCGCTGCCCTGCCTGCACGAAAGGATGCGAATCTTCCGCGAACCAGGCCGGAAAGAATTTATCCAGCGGGAAGGTGAAACCGGTGTAGGAGGGCGTGTCGTAGTACAGCTCCTCGACGGTAATCTCCTCCCGCATGTAATCGGCGATCAACCCCTGGACGGTTTTCAGAGCCGTTTCGCGCGACTCGCTGAGGGTGAGGCGGTGGTCAAGGAAAATGGTAAACAGGTTGGGGACAGCATTCAGCGAATTCGTGCGGGCAAACGCGTCGGTGACGGTGATGGATGCGTGACCGAGCACCGGGTGGCTGAACATGCCAAAACGCATGCGCCGGTCCAGCTCCTGAATTTCGGAGATGAGCGCGTGCATCTTGTAGACCGCGTTATCCCCCAGATAGTGCGTGGCGGCGTGCGCCGAGCGGCCTGTGGCGACGATTTTCAACTCAATGCGGCCTTTGTGCCCGCGGTAGACGTTCATTTTAGTGGGCTCGCCAATCACGACAAAATCGGGCTTCACGTGGGGGTCCACTTCCACGAAGGCGTTAGGGGCGATGCCGTCGCACCATTCTTCCATGTTGCCAAAATAATAGACTGTGTAACCATCCAGCAGGCCGAGGTCCCGGGCGATCGCCAGTCCGTAAATCATGCCCGGAGTGCTGCCTTTTTCGTCGCAGGCGCCGCGGGCGTACAAATTGCCATCTTCCACCTTGCCGACGAATGGATCCCAGTCCCAATTGCTGATATCGCCGACGCCGACCGTATCGATATGCGAATCATATAGCAGAACCCGCGGACCGCTGCCGATGCGTCCGAAAGTGTTGCCCATCTTATCGAAGCGCACTTCTTCATAGCCCAGTTTGATCATCTCGGCCTGAATGCGTTCTCCGACAGGGCCGATCAGAGAGTCCATCGAGGGGATGGCGCAAATATCGCGCAGGAACTGGATAATCTCGCTTTTGTTCTCTTCGACTTTTGTTTTAATTTCCTGAACAAGATTCATGCGTGAAGCCGCTCCTTAAAGTGTAAACGCTCAAAAAAATACCGTAAATTTCCCGGCAGATTTCCAGGGCGACATGGCCTGCAGTCTACCAGCCGCATGGGCAATGATAACATACAACGCCGGTCGTTCCGTCTGCCGGGTGAGCCTGGCGCGTGATGCGATTTAGTCGTGGGAAATGAGGGAGCAGCAAGGGATCTCTTCTGGGCAGGCAAATCCGCTGTCAATAAAAAAGGGCGGGTTTTAGCCCGCCCGGTTTAACTTTCTGCCCGAAAAATCAGGACATGGTGAGCGCCATAACCGCTTTTTGCGCGTGCAAGCGGTTTTCCGCTTCGTCAAAGACCACCGAGTGCGCTCCGTCCAGAACAGCATCGGTCACTTCGATGTTCCTGTCCGCGGGTAAGGGGTGCATGTAGATAGCGTCTTCCTTGGCCAGAGCCAGGCGGCGCTCGTCCATGAGCCAGGACTTGTAGGAATCCTGGATGCGTTTACCTTCGGCGCCGTCCGCGGTGGTGAGCAGCGGCCCCCAGGATTTGGCGTAGATGATGTCGGCGTCTTTCATGCCCTCGTCCATATCGTGCACAATTTCAAAGGACGTACCGCTTTTTTTGGCTTCGTCGCGCGCCTGCTGCTCGATTTCCGGCATCAGACGGAATTCTTCCGGGTAGGATAGGGTGACGTCCAGCCCAAAGCGCGGCATCTGCAGGATGAGCGACTGCGGGACGGAGATTGGCTTGAGGTACGATGCCGCGTACGCCCAGGAAACGACGATCTTCTTCTTGCGCAGATCGCGGCCTTTTTTCTCCATAATCGTCATCAGGTCCGCCAGGCACTGGAAGGGGTGGTAAATGTCGCACTGCATATTCAGGACGGGGACGCGTGAGGCTTCGGCGACGGCATTGATGTAGGCGTTGCCGACTTCCCAGTCGCAGTGGCGGATGGCAATGCCGTCATAATAGCGGCCGAAGATTTCGCCGATTTCCTTGGGGGTATCCCCGTGGGCGATTTGGGTGGACTTGCTCTCAATGAAGCCCGCGTGCCCGCCTAATTGGGAAATACCGGCTTCAAAGGAGCCGCGCGTGCGCGTGCTGCTGAAGAAGAAGAGCATCGCCAGCACTTTGTCGCGCAGGTACGCATGGGGTTCGTTCAGCGCGCGCTTGCGTTTGAGGTCCCAGGCGACGTCCAGAACAGTCTCCACTTCCTCTTTGCTGAAATCAAGATCGCCAATCAAATCTCTTCCATGTAAAAACGTCTGCATAATGCTCTCCTTTATAAATATCTCTCGTTTAGATTAGCTTTCGCGCTTATTCCATCTTGCCCAGCACTAAAGCCAGCAGCGCCATGCGCATCACGACCCCGTTAAAGGCTTCCTGCCAGTAGCGCGACCAGCGCGTAATGTCCACGTCTGTGGGGATTTCATCCATGCGCGGCAGGGAGTGCAGCAGGATGGCGTCGGGCTTGGCTTTATTGGCGAGCAGCTCGCGGGTAATCTTGTAGTTGTCCGGGGTCAGAGCCACCTCTTTGCCGCGTTCATCCCGGGACTTGGTGTAATCGGGCTGCACGACCGGCTCCACCAGGATGACATCGGCATCGGCAATTGCCTGCTCCACATGCTCAGCTTCCTTAAAAACCAGGCTGAATCCGCGCAATTCTTCCTTGAACTCCGGCAGCAAGGACATGTCCGGAGGGGCGACGAAAGTGATGGGGCAGTCGAACTGGGTCAGCGCGTAGGCCAGGGAGTGCATGGTGCGCATGCGCATATCCCCGACCGCCAGCCACTTGAGACCATCGATGCGGCCTTTCTCGCGCAGCACGGTGTAGAGGTCCGTGAGAATCTGGGTCGGGTGTTCGCCCCAGCCGTCACCGCCGTTGATAATCGGGATGGAAGCCCATTTGGCGGCTTCGTGCGGCGCGCCCTGTTGGAAGTGGCGCATGACGATGACGTCGCCGTAATACTCCAGCATCTTCACCGTGTCTTTGATGGACTCCTGATAGAAGTCACCGGCGCGCGTCATCTTGGCGTCCGAGAAGCCGGTCACATGACCGCCTAGGCGGTGCATAGCAGCCTCGTGCGCCAGGCGGGTGCGCGTGCTGGGTTGATAGAAGGCGGTGACCAGCGTCTTTTCTGCCAGCAAGTCCGTATTTCGCCGTGAGCGGGCAATCGGCTCCAGCTCTTCAGCAACTTCAAATATCCTGAAAAACTCGTTCCGCTCAAAATCTTTCAGCGATAAGATGTCCCGACCACTAAAACTACGCATAATTTCTCCTTTAACTCGTTGGTCTTTATGAAAAATTGGGTGAGATTAAATCGTTACTCCCGACGCATGTAAAAACATTTGGGGGCTCGAGCGGCTCTCCAGCAGGCACAGGAAATGAGGACGACCTGTATCCTGAACCAGAAAACGCGCAATCATGAGAGATATTATAAATCTCATCCGGACAGCTGGCAATTATTCGCGTTATTTTCCCCATATTTCGGGCAAAGAACGGCGGAAAACCAACCTTGCTGCGCGCAAATCCGCGGCTTGGATTTCTTTGTTGGCGGGGTATAATTATTTTGGATTGAGATGGTGTTTTTTTTTAGAAAAAGAGGTGGCAAATGGATTTAATATCTTCAATACCCAATTCTTCATTCTTGAATAAATCCGGGATGAATTGGGGAATTCTTGGCACAGCCCGGATTGCTGCCAAATCCGTTATTCCTGCAATCAAAGCGAGCAAACATAACAGCGTTATCGCTGTTGCCAGCCGCGACCTGACGCGCGCGGCGGAATTCGTGCGGGAAAACGAAATCCCCAAAGCTTACGGTTCTTACGAAGAACTCCTCAGCGACCCGAACATTCAGGCGGTATATATTCCTTTGCCCAACAGCGAGCACAGCGGCTGGGCTATCCGCGCGATGGAAGCCGGCAAACACGTGCTGGTTGAGAAGCCTTTCGCCGTGAACGCTGACGAAGCCCAGCTGATGGTCAGTACCGCGTTGGAGAAATCCGTGGTGCTGATGGAAGCATTTATGTATCGCTACCACGCGCGCCTGGCACAGATGCTCGAAATTGTGCGCAAAGGCGCACTGGGAAAGCTGCGGATTATTCAGAGCAGCATGAGTTTTCCGCTGACAAATCCTGATGACATCCGCTTAAATGCCGGCCTGGGCGGCGGCGCGCTGTATGACCTTGGGTGTTACTGCATTGATCTACAGCGGATCCTTGTGGGGCGTGAACCCCGGCGCGTGCAGGCGCTCAGCTACCAGGGGAACACCGGCGTGGACCTGCAGGTTTCAGCGACGTTGGATTTTGGTGACCAGGTATTCGGCCGATTTGATGTCGCCCTGAATGCCAGCAGGCAGCAGCACACGCGCGTTATTGGCACTGAGGGCGTGTTGGATGTAGTAGATCCTTTTGGCGCAAAGGCAGAAATCAGCCAAGCTTACCTCGCCAAAGACGGCGAGATCAAAAAGCTTAGCTACAAACGCGAAAATGCCTATGAAAAGATGATCGAGCATTTTTACAATGTCGTTGCGAGCCGGGAAGCCCCCTTATTCCCTCTGGCGGACTCAGTTAAGAATCTGGTAGTGATTGAAGCGCTCTTCCAATCTGCGATTGATGGCGGTAGATTGGTTTCCTTATCCCCACAGTAATTGATATATGAGGTAAAGCATGTCTGAACAGCAACACTCCAATCGATCTCTGTTAGCA
The DNA here is from genome assembly GCA_002436085.1 of Anaerolineaceae bacterium UBA6073. Taxonomy (GTDB): domain Bacteria; phylum Chloroflexota; class Anaerolineae; order Anaerolineales; family Anaerolineaceae; genus Mesolinea. The sequence continues at coordinate 13,556 of DIXT01000027.1, read as the reverse complement.
AAGCTCGCAGGGTATTACCTGCCCACTTTGTTGATCATCGGTTTGATTCTCATTCTCACAACCGGACTTAAAAATCCGGTTGGGCCTGTTGAAACCCACCTTCCGCATGAAGAATTATTGTTGAAGCTAATCGGGTATTCAGCGCTGTTTTGCGAAGTTGCCGCGGTGTTTGTGATTGTAACCGGGGCAGTGCATGCATTGGCCAGTTACATGCGGCGCATAATGGATAGATCTTTGGTTAACCAGATTAAAGGTTCTGAAGCCATCCGCTTGAGGCTCGGACATAAACTCAGCCTCAGTCTGGAATTTGCGATGGCGTCTGATATTTTGCGTCTGGCGGTATCACCGACATTCTCCTCCATAATTGTCCTTTTCACGATTATTCTTTTACGCGTCCTGCTGAACTATTTCCTTGAACATGACCTCGAGGTGATCCGCGAGTACGACATCCTGCCTGAATTGGACACACTGAAGAACAAGCACGAATAGCCCGCTCTCAGGCGCAATGAAAAGAAAAAAGGATACGCAGCGCGTATCCTTTTGATTCCTGAGGAAATGGCTTTTTACGGCGTCGGCGAGGGCGTCATCGTGCGGGTCGCGGTGGCGGTCGGAACAGGCGTCACCAGGTTCACCGGGATTTTGAGGATGTCGCCGATATAGAGGTTGGAACTGTCCTTAATCTCGGTCAGCCCCTGGCTCCGGCGCCAGCGGTTGGTCTCGTACAGGATTTTGTCCACGGTGGAGTTGAATCGGATAGCCAGGGCTTCCAGAGTGTCTCCGGAGCGGACTTTGTAGTCAATCACAGTGCCGCGGCGGATGTCGGTGGGCAGCGGGGTGGCGGTCGGGAGTTCCTGCCCGGGAGCGGGGATCAGAATGGTCTGTCCGACGTTGATGATGCAGGCGCTGTCCAGATTGTTCAGGTAGAGCATAACTTCCACGTCGGCGTCGAACTTCTCCGCAATCACAGCGCAGTTATCGTCCTCCTGCACGACGTATTCGAACGGCGCGGAGGGGGTGAAGGTGGGCGTGATTGTGGGCGTTTCGGTGATGGTCGGGGTATGCGTCGCGGTGTTGGTAGGCGTCACGGGGGTGGGGGTGAGCGTCAGGGTCGGGGTGGGGGTCTTCGTCGCGAACCAACCCGGGGTGCCGGCGAGGTTGCCGGTAGCCCATAGGGCGATGAGCGCCAGACCGGCGACGATGAAAAGCCCGGCGAGAATGCCGATAAACGCTTTTCCGGATTTCTTCTTTCTCCGGTACGAAGCGAGCGGGCTTTGAGATTTCTTCTTTGCCATGATGGTTTTCCTTTCGGCCTGCACAGGCGAGGGACTGTTTAAAACCAATTATTCGTGATTTACAGCTTTTGTCAAGTATACCATTTTCAGCATGACAGCGTTTTGGATTGCGCTGGGAGCGATTTACGTCAGGTCTTGTGAGATCGATTTACCAGCCGCGTGATGAAGCGAAGTTCGCGTTGACGAACTAACGGGGAGATCGCTTCGTTCCTCGATGACGTGGCAATGCCAGCAGGGAGATCGCTTCGCTAGCTCGTTATGACGAACGATTCGTCATTGCGAACCCCCGCTATTTGTAATTCACGAAACTGGATATTACACGAAGGGGGTGTGGCAATCTGCCTTTATTATCTACAGGGAGATCGCTTCGTTACTCGCGATGACGAGCTAACAGGGAGATCGCTTCACTAGCTCGTTATGACAAATGATTCGTCATTACCCCCGCTATTTGTAATTCACGAAACTGGATATTACACGAAGGGTGTGTGGCAATCTGCCTTTATTATCTACAAGAAGATTGCTTCGCTAGCGATGACGAACTAACGGGGAGATCGCTTCGTCCCTCAAGAAAGAAGCAGGCTTCCATGACGGAAAAACAACCGCACACCTGGGCTTGGCGTTACGCGCACTCGCGCATATGCTGCGCCAGCACGTACTTGCGCAGATACTGCCCGGTGAATGAATCCGCGCTGCGACACAGCTCTTCCGGGGTGCCTTCCGCTACCAGGTAGCCGCCGCGGTCTCCGCCTTCCGGGCCCAAATCAATGACCCAATCCGCGACCTTGATGATGTCCAGGTTGTGCTCAATCACCACGACGGTATTGCCCGTGTTGACCAGCGACTGCAGCACTTCAATCAGTTTGTGCACATCCGCGGCGTGCAGCCCGACCGAAGGTTCGTCCAGGACGTACAGCGTCCTGCCGGTGGCGCGGCGGGAAAGCTCCTTGGAGAGCTTGACGCGCTGGGCTTCGCCGCCCGAAAGCGTGGTGGCGGGCTGACCAAGGCGCACATAGCCCAGCCCGACCGCTTGCAGCGTCTCCAGCCGGCGCTGGATGCGCGGGAAAGCGGGGAAGAATTCCAACGCGGATTCGACGGTGAGGTCGAGGATGTCCGCGATGCTTTTGTCCTTGAAGCGCACCTGCAGCGTCTCGTGGTTATAGCGCTTGCCGCGGCAAACTTCGCAGGGGACGTACACATCCGGCAGGAACTGCATCTCAATTTTTAGCTCGCCCTGACCCTGGCAGGCTTCACAGCGCCCGCCCTTGACGTTGAAAGAGAAGCGCCCCTTGCCGTAACCGCGGATTTTGGCGTCCGGCAGCCCGGCAAACAGGTCGCGGATATCGTCGAACATGCCGGTGTAGGTGGCCGGGTTCGAGCGCGGGGTGCGCCCGATCGGGGTTTGGTCGATATTAATCACCTTATCGAGATGCTGGAAGCCTTCGATGCGGTCGTGCGCGCCGGGTTGGGTGTGGGCGTTCATGAGCTGTCGGGCGAGGGTATTGTAGAGTACATCCACCAGCAAGGTAGATTTCCCCGAGCCGGATACGCCGGTGATGCACACGAATTTGCCCAGCGGGATGTTCACGCTCAGGTTCTTCAGGTTGTTTTCAGTTGCCCCAACCACACGCAGGGACTGTCCGTTCCCGGCGCGGCGCTGCTCGGGGACGGGTACCTTAAGCCGACCGGAAAGATACGCGCCGGTCAGGCTTTCCGGCACCGCCATGATTTGCTCGGGCGTGCCTTCGGCTACAATCTCGCCGCCGTGCTCGCCCGCTCCGGGTCCCAGGTCAATCACCCAATCCGCGCTGCGGATGGTTTCATCATCATGTTCCACCACCAAAACGGTGTTGCCCATGTCGCGCAGACCCTCCAGGGTATCCAGCAGGCGGCGGTTATCGCGCGGGTGCAGCCCGATGGAGGGCTCATCCAGCACGTAAAGCACGCCCATAAGCTTGGAGCCCACTTGGGTCGCCAGGCGGATGCGCTGGGCTTCGCCGCCGGAAAGCGTGCTGGCGCTGCGCTCGAGAGTCAGGTAATCCAGGCCGACGTCCACCAAAAAGCCGAGGCGCGCGCGGATCTCCCTAAGGATGCGTTCGGCGATGGCTTTCTGGCGGGGACTAAGCGGGGATGCGTCCGCGGAAGCCAGTCCGTCTACCCAGGCCAGCGTGCGGTTAACTGGCCAGCTTGTTACCTCAATGATATTGACATCCTCGACCAATACCGCAAGGGCTTCTTTGCGCAGGCGCTTGCCGTGGCAAGTGGGGCACTGCTTGATGCCCATAAACTCGGAAATGCGCATGCGGACGTATTCCGACTGCGTTTCGCGGTAACGCCGTTCAAGGTTGCCGACGACGCCCTCAAACGAGGTGTTAAATGAGGATTTTCTCCCGTTTCTGCCGACAAATTCCACCCGGATTTCGTGCCCGTTTGTGCCGTAAAGGATGACGCGCAGGTTTTCTTCCGAAAGCTGGTTGATGGGCGTATCCAGGCTGAATTGGTTTTCTTTGGCGACCGCCTCGATCATCTGCCAGTAATAGCCGCCCTCTTCATGCGGGCTGGACCATTCCAGCGCGGCGATGGCGCCTTCACGCAATGAGAGGCTCTTATCCGGGATGAGCAGGTCGGGATCAATCTCTTCGCGGCTGCCGAGTCCCTGACAGGTGGGGCAGGCGCCGTGCGGGGTGTTGAACGAGAAAGTGCGCGGTTCAATCTCAATCAAGATGGAGCCGTGTTCCGGGCAGGCCAGGTTTTCAGAAAATTGCGTATCCTCAGGCGGTTCCGCGCTCAGGTTCTGGACGCTTACGTAGCCTTCTCCAAATCGTAGCGCGGTTTCGACCGAGTCGGTCAGGCGGGAGCGCATAGCCAGGTCATCATCTTCGGTTTCGGGCTTGCTGATGACCAGGCGGTCCACCACTGCTTCGATAGTGTGTTTTTTATAGCGGTCAAGCTGGATTTTGTCGTCGAGCGAGAACACTTCGCCGTCCACGCGCGCGCGCACGAAGCCGGACTTGCTAATCTCTTCCAACACGGCCTGGTAGGTGCCTTTACGTTCGCGCACCACCGGCGACAGGATCAGCAGGCGGCTGCCTTCCGGCATGGCGAGGATGGTCTCCACAATTTCCTGCGCGGACTGGCGCTGCACCGGCCGGCCGCACACCGGACAGTGGGGGATGCCGACGCGGGCGAACAAGAGGCGCAGGTAGTCATAAATTTCCGTGACCGTGCCGACCGTGGAGCGGGGGTTGTGCGAGGTGCCCTTCTGGTCAATGGAGACCGCGGGGGAGAGGCCTTCGATCGCGTCGACGTCCGGTTTGTCCATTTGCCCGAGGAACTGCCGGGCGTAGGCGGAAAGCGATTCCACGTAGCGGCGTTGGCCTTCGGCGAAAATGGTGTCGAACGCCAGCGAGGACTTGCCGGAACCGGACAAGCCGGTCAGGACGACCAATTTATCGCGCGGGATTTCCACGCTGATATTCTTGAGGTTGTGTTCGCGCGCGCCGATGACGCGCAGGTTATCTGAGGGCATAGGATCACACTCCGGCCGATAATTATACCATTTGTTCTATATTGAGCCGCAAGTTTTAAGTATACCCTTTTTGGGATGGGGAAAGAAAATTTGGATCTTCAAAGTTACCCTGCGGACTACGTCTCGGAGGAGATGGCTGAAAGAGGCTTTATCAAACGGCGGCTTGAAAACCGCAAGCCGCCCTACACATAAAAAAGCTTCCCGACGGGCTGCTTGCGTGCCGAAGGCAAAGCTGGCGAGCGCAGCGAGACTGATGAGGGTATGTTATTCTCTTTCCGCCTTGCAGAATAATCATCTCAGCGATAAAAATTGCGGCACTAGCATATCTTTTGAAAAAGAAGATCCTTCGCTGGCGCTCAGGATGACGAAGGGGCTGCAGGTCAGGCTGCGTATTTCAACCTGACAAAAGCGGCGGTTTGAAATGCGCAAACCGCCCTACGACAGGATTGCCCTCATCCGCCCTGCGGGCACCTTCCCCCGAGGGAAGGTCGAGAACCCCTCATCCGCCCTGCGGGCAGCTTAGCCTTCGGCACGCAAACAGCCCCCAAGGGAAGGTCAAAAACCCCTCATCCGCCCTGCGGGCACCTTCTCCTTGGAGAAGGTTAACGGACTTTTATCCGCCCTTGGGATTCTTTAGGTCTGCTACCCCTCCAGGCCCTGCTTGCTGATGCCCTTTCCCAGCTCAATCCCGCGCTGGTAGGCCGCCCAAATGGCGCGCGAAATCGCGGTACGGAAGCCAGCTTTCTCCAGGTAATACAGCGCTTCCGCCGAGGTGCCGCCGGGCGAGGTGACGTCGTCGCGCAGTTGGGCCGGGTGCCCGCGGCTCTGCAGATAAAACTCTGTGCTCCCGCGCAGGGTTTGGACCACTAACTGTTCCGCAATGCGGCGTGGAAAACCCATATGCACGCCGGCGTCAATCATGGCTTCCATGAACAAAAACACATACGCCGGACCGGTGCCCGAGAGCGCGGTCGCCATATCCAAATAGGCTTCATCCGCCACGAACACTTCCTCGCCAAGGGTCTGCATGATCTGCGCGGCGATTTCGTGCTGGGCTTCGTCCACATCCGCGGTTTTGGTCCAGACGGTGATGCCCATGCCGATGCGGGCGGGGGTGTTGGGCATGGCGCGCACCAGGCAGCGCGTTTCCAGCTTCTGCTGCAGCGCAGACAGCGGCGCGCCGGCCAGGATGGAAATAACCAGCTTGCCGGGACCAAGCGCGCCTTTTAGCGAACGGGCAGCCTGGTCCAGGCGCTGCGGCTTAACTGCCAGGATGACCACATCGGCGGCGCTGGCGGCCTCCGCGTTACTGGTGGTGATGCGCACGCCGAGCTCCGCCAGCAGCTGGTTGAGCCGATCCTGGTTTGGGCCGGCCATAAAAATATGTTCGGGCGGGAGTTTTCCGGTCTGGATCAGGCTTAAAGCGATGGTTTTGCCCATCACTCCGGGACCAATAATTGCGATGTTATTATCGTGCAGCATACCTACCTCCAGAAATCACGGCGTTCCGCGGGTCTGCCCTTTGGGCAGCTTGCCTATATTTATTGTTCTACTGATATCTGTCATCATCAGCGCCAGCGAAGGATCTTTCTGTTACGCAACGGGATTCTTACCAGGCGCACTTCGTGTCACTTCGGCTTATGCCCTTTCGGGTATCAAATTGAAAGAAAAACCACACACGAAAACCTGGCAGCCTCCGTGCAGCCGCTCAGGAAAATTGTATCAGAGCCGTCCGGTAGGTGTGCGGCTTGTGCAAGCCCGGACGACCATGAACGCGGGTTACTTCTGGACGGCTGTCTGTTTGAGGGCGTTTTTATTGCGGCTGAGGTAGCCCATTGCCACGAAACCAAGCAAAGTTGGAATCCAGAAGGAGAGCAACCGGTACCCGAGGATAGCCACGACGCTGATTTCGTTGGGAACGCCCAGACTGGTTTGGATGGCGGCCATGGAGGCTTCAATGACGCCAATGCCGCCGGGGAATATAAATGCGATCTTGGAAAGCAGGAAAGGGATGCCGTAGCTGGCAAATAGCACGCCGGGGTGTATGTTGTAGCCAATCGCCTGGAAAATCAGGAACATTGCCAGCATGTCGAATAGGATGTAACTAAAAGCGCCCAGGAAGGGTTTTTTCCAGTTGCCGCGCGCCAGTTCCTTCCACGATAGGATTACATTATTGATCATATCATGGGTTTTCTGCGGGTTGTAGGGTTTTTTACGGATACGGTTCCAGCGCCAAAGGACGCTATTGACAACGCGGTAAGTCTGTTTGGGCAGGACCAGCGCCAGCAGATAGCCGAATGTTGAAATCGTCAGAAGGATCAGGAAAATGATGTACTGGATAAGCTGCGAGTTGGTCAGTTTTCCAATGACCGCGAGATACACGATGCCCAGGATCGCGATGACCTCGATTGAGAGGTTCAACAGCATCGAAGGAAGAATGCCTGCCATGGTCGCGGTGGTGCTGTCGTTGGTTTCGCGCCGGACCGAGCCAAATATGGAACCTGCCACAGCAAACCAGCCCCCGGCTACCAAACCGACGCTGGTGGCAGCCATCACAATCAGAGTGCCTCTGGGGGCGGAGAGCTTCTTTTCGTGAAGGTTGACAATAGCATGAAGGCAGTAGCCGTAGCTGTAGTAGCTGAGGATTTCAGCCACAAACGCCAATCCGACCGCCCACCAGGTCATCGTCCGCAAGACTTCCCAGGAGCGGGTAAGGTCCGAAATCTGCGGGAGCAGCAAGTTCACTGCCAGCCCGAGCACGACCAAAATTATCAGATATTGCCAGAACTTCTTTTTGTTCGGCGGAGATTGGACTTCTAAGTTTTCCATACGATTGCGCGGGATCAAGCCGGTTTTGATCATGCGTCCCTCAAGTATACATTAAACCGGGGCAGCGCAAATCGGACGGTGAACAAGTGTACGGTGAACAAGCGCCGGCAAAACGTCTTCCGGGATTGTATGCGCGTGAAGTCTGCCATGTGATGAATTATTCTCAATGTTTCTTTGCTCCCGACCAAGCAGAGCTGATATTTCTGATGCTAAAAAGAGCAATATTCGTGCCAGCAGCGCTGGAAAAGCTAGCAAGGCAATTTTTTGTGATTTTACATTGAAAGATGTCAAGGCTAAATAGAAATGTCCTAATGCTGGCAAGTTAGAAATATCCTATTCGGTTGATAAAGTTGTCCGCACAGGTTTGCCATTTATCTTTTTGCCATAGGTTCTCCAGGGGTGATCATAAGCAGGGGCAAGCGGAGTAGCGTTTACGGATTTAGTGAACACGACAGCACCTTGTCTCGGTCTTCTCTCAATTTCTTTCAAGGTAAGCGAATTGCCATGGAACCAGTCTTTGATCTCGCCGGTCTCCAGACCGTGCGAGGTTCTTGACCGTAGGTCTCCGCTTTTATCAGATCGTAGGGCGGCTTGCGTCTTTCAAGCCGCCAATTTCGTCAGGTTGGAGTGCGCAACCTGACCTACAAAATACCGCATCCATATCAGGACATTTCTATTTTGCTACTTTAGGACATTATCACTTTGCTCTTACAATTTTACATTGAAAGAAATCCAAAATGCCGGTCTCAAGTATAATATTACTGTGCGAGGGCACTCACAAGGTCATCGCACAAGGTCATCGCGCGCGCATCTGACCTTCAGTCCGTAAGTCTGGACTTCTAATCACAAAAGAAAAGAGGAAACTATGTCACTTGCAATCTCCACTAAAACCCCGGTAGAACTTCCCGCACTTCCCTTTGCCGAAACTGCCCTTGAACCGGTTATTTCAGCAAATACTTTGAGCTTCCATCACGGTAAACATCACAAAGCTTATGTGGATAAGACCCTCAGCCTGATTGCCGGTACCGAACTTGAAGGCAAGACCCTGGAAGAAATTGTGCTGGCAGCCTACAAGGAAGGCAAAACCGCGCTGTTCAACAATGCCGCCCAGGTCTGGAACCACAATTTTTATTGGAAGAGCCTGGCTCCGGTCGGGGCCATGGACCTGCCCGGTGAGGCAGCAGCGTTGATAATTGACAACTTTGAAAGCGTGGAAGCCTTTAAAAAGCTGTTCACGGAAGCTGCGGTCAGTCAGTTTGGCAGCGGCTGGGCTTGGCTGGTTTGGGACGGCAGCAAACTGAGCATTGATAAAACCGGCAACGCGCTGCTGCCCTGGGTGGAAGGCAAGAAACCCGTGCTGACCGTGGATGTGTGGGAGCACGCGTACTACCTGGATTACCAGAACCGCCGCCCGGCTTATGTGGAAGCGGTGCTGGACAAGCTGGTAAACTGGGAATTCATGCTCGAAAATATCAAAGGCTAAGTTAGAAACGACCGCGCGGCTTGCCGCGCTAACCAGACCGAAGTACGGCACGGGATTATCCCGTGCCGTTTTCTTTTCCTTCAGCGAGCCTAGGCCAGAAGCCTGGGGACAAAATGCCCTCCTTGTCCGGGTGCTGAGCTTCTTGTGGTTTGATGGTTATAGCACTTGGCAGCCTGTCAGGAATTGTTTGTTGAGCGTTCTGTTTACCAACTCCAGGTATAAACTTTTGTTGGGCTTAGCTTGATGAGGGTGTTTTCGGGGTCGTCGATCCACTCCTGATACTTGGCTTCGTGGACGTGGTCTTCCCCAACATAACGGGCGTAAATCCAGGTGAACTGGCGCTTCAGGAACTCGATGGGCGCGCGCAGCAGCTCCGCCTTACCTTCCAGGATCACCGCGCGGGTGGAGTCGTCCGCGGTGGTTTCGTCAATCGCCACGGAAATCAATGGATTTTCTTCCAGGTCCTTGACCTTGCGGGTGGACGAGAAGGCGCTGATCCACAACGCGCTGCCGTCCCAGGCAAACCAGACTGGAACCACGTGCGGCTGCCCGGATTTGTCTGCGGTGGCCACGCGCGCGATGAGCGGTTCGGACAAGAAGGCATTGATGAAGCTGCGTGTTTCTTCGGGAAGGTTTTGCATGGTTCCTCTGTTGTGGTCGTAGTCCTTATAGTTGCGTCCAATCTTATCGCAAGATGCAGGGGACGCGCAACAGCGGCTTTGAGGGAGCTGAGCTTTTGGTCCTGATGTGGTTCAACGAGTCGTGAGAAGAGGTGCTGGTGGACCTGGAGTCCCAGTTTGGTCTTTGCGAGCCCCCGCTGGAGTTGTTACTCGAATGCAGACTCCTCGGGAAGGGGGCGCGGCAATCTGCAGTTTTGGTGTTTAGTGGACTGATGGGGATCTCCTCCGAAACGTTATTCTACCGAAGGGTATTGGGAATTTCCTTCGCATTGTCTATAATTTTCCACGAATAAAGGCAGACTGCCGCGCTTCGCTCGCAGTGACCGCAACGCAGGGTGCCCGTGATCATAAAGAAAGGCCTGAAGCAGCAGCATCCAAATATTCTTTCCAGCCCTGCTGCCCGTATCGACTTGCTTGACCATCTTTAAAAATTGATGTTATTATGCAACCATGTATTTAAGAGGAAGTAACCTTTCCCTCCGCAAAAAACGCAGACGCGGCAACCCTTTCCTGATCATCCTGTTGACGGCTGGGATTGCCTTTATGGTCTACTTTAACGTGGTCGTCGCGCCAAGTATCAGCCCGCCTTTTGTGCCGACCCCGACCATAACACGCGACCCGGTTTCCTTTGAAATCGAAGCCGACGGTCTCGCTGTGGAGGGCAAATTTCTGGCAGCGATTGAGACCTATCAGGCTGCAATTAATGCCAACCCGAAGAACATTGATAACTACCTGAAAATTGCCCGTCTGCAAATATATTCCGGCGATTATACCCAGGCGCAGGTCAACGCGGAGAACGCCATTCTGTTAAACAAGAGCAGCGCCGATGCCTTCGCGCTGCTGGGCTGGGCAAAAGGACTGCAGGGGCAATACCTGGAAGGCGAGCGCGACGCCCAAACCGCGATTCAGCTGGACCCGAATAATGCCATTGGACACGCCATCTACGCGTACCTGTTGGCGCTGCGGGTAGAGGTCGGCGCTAACGAACTGAATACTGTGGACCTGGCGATTGAAGAATCCCGCACCGCGCTGGCATTGGACGCGAACCTGCTGGAAGCGCGTTGGGCGCGCGGATACGTGTTGGAGATCACCAGCAATTATTCAGAAGCCGCGGAGCAATATGAAGTAGCAGTCCAGCTAAACGCGAATATCGCTCAGCTGCGCCTGGCTCTGGGTCGCAATTACATGGCCCTGGGTAATTATGACGAGGCGATCTTCGAGTTTACGAAAGCCTATTCCCTTAATCCGACCGACCCCTTACCCAACTACTTCATTTCCCGCGTCTACGGCGGATTGGGTGAATGGGCCAAAGCCATTCAGTACGGCGAGCAAGCCCTCAAGGACAGCCCTACGGAAGCGTACTTGTACGCGAATGTCGGCACGATGTATTACCGCAGCGCCTCCTATAACCAGGCGGTGGTTTATCTGGAAAAAGCCGTGCGCGGTGGCACAACAGAGAGTGGCGCTGTCGTTCAGGGCTTGCCGCTGGATTACTCTACCTTTGTGATTGAAACCTACAGCCGCTACGGGCTCTCGCTGGCACGGATTAACCGCTGCGGCGAAGCAGTCGCGGTTGCCAACGGGATGCTCCAGACTGTTCCGGATGACCCGGATGGTGTGTTCAACGCCAATGAGATGATTCGCATCTGTCAGCAGAACCTGCTCAACCCGCCAACCGCCACGCCCACCTCCACGGCTACGCCGGTAACCGGTCCTTCCCCCACTCCGCAGGGAACGCCGGTGCCGACCCGTACACCCACGCCTTAGCTATGTACATCAAAGAACGACAAAACCTTTTCCGCAACCCCAAGAACCAGTCCAATCCATACCGGATTATGCTCCTGCTTTTGCTGATTGTGGTGCTGGTATCAGTGCTGCGCAGTTACGCGCAGGGCGCCATCTGGCCGCCCTTTATCCCTACGCCTACCCCGACGCGCACCGTGAATTCCTACATGGTGGAGGGAAGCACACATTTTCTGGCCGGCAACCTGGAAAAGGCGATTGGCTCCTATAACCTGGCTGTTCTGATGGATCCGACTAACACGCAGCTGTTAATAGAGCTGGCAAAAATTCAGGTCTACTCCTCCAATACGCTGACCACTGACGCTGACCGGCGCGCGCGCCTGGCGGAAGCGCTGGCGGTGATGGACCAGGCAAAAGCGCTTGAGCCGAACAACCCGGACGTGCTTGCCACACGCGCGTTTGTGCTCAACTGGAACGCCAACCCGACCCTGGCAGGTGCCAACTCCCAAAACCTGCAGAACGAAGCAGAGACCGAGGCATTGATGGCGCTCCAGATGGACAGCAGGAACACGCTGGCAATGGCGTACTATGCTGAAATCCTGACAGACCAGTATAAATGGGTTCAGGCGCGGGAGTATATGGCCCAAGCGATGGAAAACGGCGACCAGTACATGGATGTGCACCGCATTCAGGCTTACCTGTATGAAGTGCTGGGCGAATATAACCTCGCGATTGAGGAGTACAAGAAAGCGATTGAAATCAACCCCAACCTGACTTTTCTATACAACTCTGTCGGCCGGCTTTACCGCCACCTTGAGCAGTATGACGTCGCTCTGGAATACTTTGACCAGGCTGCCAGTCTGAACGAACAACTTGGCATCAAGGACCCTATTCCCTACATGCTGATCGCCAACACGTATGTGCGCATGGGCGAGGCGATGGTCGCGTCGCGCAACGCGTACAAGGCGCTGACCCTGAGCCCCTACAACGCCGACACCTACGGGCAGGTGGGGGTCATCTACTACCGCGCGCGCAACTATGAAGGTTCCATCCCTCTGCTGCAGTGTGCTGTGCGCGGCTGCGACGCCGCCACTAGCTGCGAGGGACGCGAATGCGAGGACCCCGAGGCTGAACAGATTGTAATTGAAGGGCTGCCGCTTTCGGATACTACCGTCACCTACTACTATATTTACGGGTCCGTTCTGGCTGGTCTGCACCGCCCTGGGGATGACAAATGTGAGAAGGCGCTTGAGGTTCTGGCCGAGGTGCGCGCGATGTACGCGAATAATCCGACCATCATGGGGATTGTGGAAGCCTCAGAAGCCATCTGCAGCGGCGAGTAAATCCAAGCGTTCTGGTTCGCATTGCTTCATAAAGAATTTTCTACGAATAACAAATTTCGTTTCCAGCAATTTCATTCGGGTTTTTTGTGAAATACAACCTAAACAGCAAGGTTTCCATTAGTGTGTTTGGTCGTTGCGAGCCGTTTTGCAATTAAGCGGTCAAGGGGGAATATCCTCCTGATTGGCAAAACGGCGTGGCAATCTGCCTTTGTCGTTTGATATCCTTTGGCAATTCAAGACCTTTTCCAGTAATATCAGGGCAATTAAGTGTTCTTCAGGCATCTGCTGATTAGTTCTCTCCAGGTTTGAAAGGCAGACTGCCGCGACCCTTTGCCAGCTAACTTAGAGCTATTTTTAGTCAGCCGAGCGGCAAAGGGTCTCGCAGTGACAGTTTGGGGTCTGCGCTCGCGGTGGCACGGTCCGTCATTGCGAGGGAGCGCCAGCGACCGCGGCAATCTGCCTTTCAAAGACCACAGGCAGACTGCTACGTCGCTTCGTTCCTCGCGGTGACGGGCGATTCGTCGTTGCGAGCCCCCGCTGAAGGAACGTCTTGGATGTGGGAATCCCAAGAAGGGGGCGCGGCAATCTGCCTGTATGCCTGACCGGGAGACCGCTTCGCTCCTCGCGGTGGCACGGTCCGTCATTAGTATGATGGAATAG
>DIXT01000028.1 GCA_002436085.1 Anaerolineaceae bacterium UBA6073 | reverse complement strand
TCTTTGATCGCGCTTTCCAGGTCTGCTTCTGGAATGTCTTTGTGTAGTTCCCGCTTTTCTTGCCCGATTACTACCGTTATAATTACTTGGACAGCCTGGTCTGTCATGTGAGAGTTCCTCCTTTTTTGTTGGCTAACTAATTATGGATGGAACTCTCCTTTTTGTGTGCTTTTTCCTGCTCTAGTCAAATTTGATACTGTAACTTCATATCTTTACAACTTGTTGCTTTACGCCGCATCTTGTACAATTGGTGTACAAAGAAAAGAGCGGACTATGACATCCATTGGAACCTACCCGGATGAACCCACCTACACGATAAAAGTCGTGCAAGCGCGCTCAGGAATAAAACCCGTCACCCTGCGCGCCTGGGAACGCCGCTACAACCTGCTTACGCCAATGCGCATGTCCAACGGCTACCGCCTGTACTCCGAACGCGACATTCAATTGCTTTTGTGGGTACAGCGCAAGCTGGATACCGGCCTGAGCATCAGCCAGGTAGTAAAACAGTTCCAGGGTGCGCGTGCGCGCGGCTTTTGGCCCGAGACTATTCAAAATGTGGCCCCCGAGCCCCCCAAGCTAAAACCGCCGCGCCCGGCGCGCGACTATGCCGAAATGCTGTTTGGCGCGCTGATTGCCCACAACGAATCCCGCGCCGCCGCCATCCTGGAAGAGGTCAAGAAATATTTTGACTTGGTCACAATTTTCCAGGAAGTAATGGCGCCCAGCCTGGAGCTGGTCGGAGAAGCCTGGTACAAAGGCGAAATCCGCATCGCCACCGAACATTTCGCTTCCAGCTATTTAAAAGGTAAGCTGCTGAACACGATGCAAAATCTGCCGGTGGTGAAGGAAGGCGCGCTCATTCTGGTGGGCTGCGGACCTGAAGAAACGCATGAGCTTCCCGTGCTGATGTTCGCTGTATTATTGCGGCAGGAAGGCTACTTTGTAGAGTACCTGGGCCCGGATTTGCCCACGGACGACCTGCTGGATTACTCTGCGATTGTGCGTCCCAAACTTATCGTGCTCTCGGTAAACCAGGAGAACACCGCCAAGCTGATGAAAGGTTTTGCCGCCGAGCTTGCCAACGTGCGCGGAAAGCCAAAGCTGGCCTACGCCGGGCGCTACTTTGACCAGAACGAACAAGCCAGGCGGGATTTGGGCGGCATTTACCTGGGAAAAAACCTGGCTGAAGCCCTTGAAAAAATAAAGCAGCTGATCACTCTTGTGTAATGACCAGCTGCCCAATGTTTACCAGGCGCCCTCCGCGGGCGTTTGTTGTTTAAAAGCCTTCCAGCGCGGAAAGGTCCGCCAGCGGCTGCACCAGCGCCACAATTGCCTGCAGCAATCCAAGCCGGCTCTTGCGCAGGTTTTCGTCATCCGCCATCACCAACACCTTATCAAAGAACGCATTGATTTCCGGTACCATTTGGCGCACGGCTTCCAGCGCCGCGTCCAAATCAGCACTGTTTTCCAGCTTGGTTTGAGCCGCCAACACGGACGCGAGCAAGCCGCGTTCTTCGCTTTCCACCAGTGCGCTCTCATCGACCCGGTAAATTTCCTTGATATCCCGCGTGATGCGCGCGCAGCGGCTGTAAGCTGGCAGAATGCTCGTCCAATCCTCCCGGGCAGTCCACGCGCCTAAAGAGCGGGCAAAGCGCTCGGCTTTGGCAGGATTGGCAGCCTGGGTCTTCAGCACGGCATCCACAACGTCATAACGGTAGCCGCGTTCCAGAAGCAATCCGCGCAGGCGTCCGCCGACAAAGTCCAGCGTGGTTTTTAAAACCTGCGGGTCAAATGGCACCGGCAGCGCTTGCCCTGCCAACCGCAAGCCCCACTCCAGGTCAAAATCCAGGTCTTTGCCAGTCAGGAGCTGTGTCAGGCCCAGGGCGGTGCGCCGCAGCGCGAAGGGGTCTTTGCTTCCGGTCGGCGCCAAGCCCACCGCAAACAGACCCGCGAGCGAATCCAGGCGGTCGGCGATGCCAACCAGCATGCCGGCTTTGCCTTCGGGCAAGCGGTCTTCAGCGTTGCGCGGCAAGTAATGCTCAAAGATGCCCTGTGCGACAGCTTCCGGCTCTCCCGAAAGTCTGGCGTAGAATTTACCCATCACGCCTTGCAGTTCGGTCATTTCAATCACCATCGCGCTAGCCAGGTCGGCTTTGCACAGTTCCGCGGTGCGGTCTACGGTCTGCTTTTCATGCGCAGGCACCTCCAGCTTATTGAGTATGCTGGTTGTCAGGGCTTGCACGCGGCGGGTCTTTTCCAGCATGGAACCAAGGTCCTTCTGAAAGGTGAGCAATGCAAGCTTCGGGACGAAATCTGCCAGCGGCTTTTCCTTGTCCTCGCGGATGAAGAACTCCGCGTCGGCAAAGCGCGCGTGAATCACCTGCAGGTTGCCGTCCACCACCACGTCCTCAAAGCGCTCGTCTCCGTTGCGCACGATGATGAAGTATTGGGTCAGGTTTCCGTTCTGGTCCAACACCGGGAAATAGCGCTGGTGCTTGCGCATCACGCCAATCAACACTTCCGCGGGCAGGCTTTCAAGATAGCGCTGCTCAAAAGCCCCCAGCATGGCGGTCGGGCGTTCCACCAGGTTGGTCACTTCCTCCAACAGGTCTGGGTCATCCGCCAGCTTGCCGCCGGCTTGCGCGGCCAGCTTGCGCGCCTGCTCCCATACCAGCGCCTTCCTTCTTTCCGGGTCCAATACGATGCCCTGCGCGTCCATATATGCCAGGTAATCCTGCAAGCCCCCCAATGACCAGCTCGGCTCCTGCGCGAAGCGCAGACCGCGCGTCTGGCGGCCCGAGCGCAAACCTGCGAATTCAAATGGGATAACTTCACCGTCCAGCAAAGCTACCAGCCAGCGCACCGGCCGGGAGAAGACCTTACCGGTCTGGTTCCAGCGCATGCCCTTGGTAAAGCGGATGCTTTCGCACAATTCCGGCAGAGCTCTTGCCAACAGCGCCATGGCGGACTGCCCTTTTTCGCTGACTTCGGCGACCACATAGCTGCCGCCTTCAGTCTCGGATACACGCAGTTGGCTTACATCCAACCCGCGGCTGCGCGCAAATCCTTCCGCGGCTTTGGTAGGCTTGCCATCCGCGTCAAACGCGCGCGCGGCGGGCGGCCCCTTCACTTCCAAAACGCGGTCTGCCTGCTGGGTCTGCAGGTCTTTCACCAGCAACACCAGCCTGCGCGGTGTACCCTGAATGCGGACCTCGCCGTGCTCCAGGCGGGCATCTGCAAGGAGCGCCTCAGCGCCTGCTTTAAGCTGCGCAAGCGCGGCTTCCAAGTCGGAGGTAGGCAGTTCTTCCGTGCCAATTTCCAGCAGAAGGTCAGCTGTTTCGGTTTTTACTTCAGGGAGCGCAGCCTGGGTGGTTTCCGCTGAGCGCTCTATGGTATTTAGCCAGGGGAAGCCCATTTCCGTGCGCTGGGCGAGATACGCTTCGGCGACACGCCGGGAAAGGTCGCGCATTTTCCCAAAGAGCGCCTGCCGTTCGGTGAACCCAATTGCTCCGCGCGCGTCCAGAACATTAAAGGTATGCGAGCACTTGATAATATAGTCGTACGCCGGCAGGACCAGATTTCTCTCCAGCGCCAGATTGGCTTCGCTGTCGAACAGGTTAAACATTTCGCGCAGGCGCGGCACGTCCGCCACCTCAAAATAATAGGTGGAATGTTCGCGTTCCCCCACCTGGTTCACGTCCCCACAGGTGCGCTCAGCGTTCCAGCGGATATCCTTAAAGTGCCGCGCGCGCTGCAGCGCCATAGCAATGCGTTCCAGTCCGTAGGTAATTTCCACCGCGGGCACGTCCAGCACCACGCCGCCGGACTGCTGAAAGTAGGTGAACTGGGTGATTTCCTGCCCGTCCAGCCACACTTCCCAGCCAAGCCCCCAGGCGCTCAGCGCGGGGGATTCCCAGTTGTCCTCCACAAAGCGGATATCGTGCTGGTGCGGGTCGATGCCGATGGCGCGCAAGGAGTCGAGGTAAAGCTCCTGCGGGTTGCCCGGGTCGGGTTTGAGGATGACCTGAAACTGATAGTGCATCTGCAGGCGGTTGGGGTTGATGCCGTAGCGCCCATCGTCCGGACGAACGGACGGCTCCACGTAGGCAACTTTCCAGGGTTCCGGGCCCAACACGCGCAGAAAGGTAGCCGGGTTCATGGTGCCGGCGCCCACTTGCGAGTAGTACGGCTGCCAGATCAGGCAGCCCTGGCGCGCCCAGTAGTTCTGTAGTGCAAACATGATTGTTTGAAAATCGAGCGGTGCATCAATTTTAGGTTCACTCATAATAAATCCCTTGGATTGGTTTTTAAACAATTCGATTATACAGCAAAGCAGCGCGGGTTCGACCCAATCAGAATGCCTGTAAGAGCAAAGTGATAATGTCCTAAAGTAGCAAAATAGAAATGCCCTGATATGGATGCGGTTTTTTGTAGATCAGGTTGCGCACTTCAACTTGACGAAATTGGCGGCTTGAAAGACGCAAGCCGCCCTATAATCTGATAAAAGCGGAGACCTACGGTCAAGAACCTCGCGCTTCCGATCGCGCCGGTGTTTATTATCCCCGAAGCGAAGCGGAGTGGGACCCCACCGTGCGCGGCATTTGACCGCAGGTCTCCAGCTGTTGGGTGAAGCGACGTAGAAGCGTAACCCAACACCCTTTGCGATTATGCCCTACAAACACGCCATCTTCAGACAGTTGGTTGCGCTCCGATTGGCTAAATACAGATAAACGCCCGGTGTCGCTCCACCCAACCGGTGAGTTCTCCGATCTCGCCGGCCTCCTAAGCGCGAAGCCTGCCCGCCCAGCCAGCAACCAAGTGATCAAATGTGCTGGCAAGGGTCCTTTATGAGGGTGCTAGACAAGTCCTAAAGTAGCAAAATAGAAATGTCCTGATATGGATGCGGTTTTTTGTAGGTCAGGTTGCGCACTCCAACCTGACGAAATTGGCGGCTTGAAAGACGCAAGCCGCCCTACGATCTGATAAAAGCGGAGACCTACGGTCAAGAACCTCGCACAGTCAGGAGACCGGCGAGAGCAGAGAGTCGTTTGGCTTCCCCAGGGGGCTGCTTGCGTGCCGGAGGCTAAGCTGGCGAGCGCAGCGAGACTGATGAGGGTCTTTTTCTCAATATCTTTTTCTCAATAATACAAGTTGATGTGATAATTAGAAAATGGACAAACCTGACATTAACAGCAAGGCTAAGTCCTTACGCCACAACGCCACGCCAGAAGAAAATAAACTTTGGTATAAGTTTTTTCGAACTTGCCCTGTGCGTTTTCATCGCCAAAAAGTCATTGGGAAGTACATCGTCGATTTTTGTTTCTATAAAGCGCATCTGGTGATTGAACTCGACTGAGGCCAGCAGTTTGAAAAATCAGGAATCAAGCATGATGATGATCGGACTAATTTTTTGTTCAATCTTGTCGTTGAGGTTCTGCGAATTACCAATGAGGAGATACGGAACAATTTCTCTGAGGTGTATCTCCATCTGGATGAAAAAGTGAGAGCCCTGATAGGGAGATGAAAATAATTCGATCTGATACCCCCGGTAACGAGATCACATGCATTTTCAAACATCCAAAGACCCTCATCCGCCCTGCGGGCAGACCCTCATCCGCCCTGCGGGCACCTTCTCCCCGAAAAAAGGTTTCCCCCATCGGTCATTCCAAATCAATGCCCACTAATAAGGACGAATAAACCCAGCAAAAAGGATTACCTAACCAGGCTTGCGATTTGGGGATGCTTCGCCCCTCCAATAGTTTTTCGATCAGCTGTTTGAAGAGCGTAAACCGCCTTACAACACCAATCTACGAAATCGCGTCCAGGAAGCCGGGGGTGCGCAATCCATACTCCAGCAAGTACGTGAAGTACCGCTCCATCAGCGCGCGCAGTTCCACCTCCGCCGCCACGGGGATCACCCGCCCGCGCACGGCCGAGTACGGCGAGCGTTGGAAGTAGCGCAGATACTTAAGGGCGGACACAGAAATCCGCCAGGCGGCAGTATCTTGCCCGCTGCAGCGCGGGCACAAAGCGCCGCCCAGCCTGGCGGAAAAGAACTGGTCCTCCGGCTTAATCTCGGCGCGGCAAACCACGCAGCGGGTCAGTTCCGGTCGGAAGCCGAGCAGGTCCAAGAGCTGCACTTCGTAGTAGCGCACAATCGTTTCGGGCTGCTCATCCTGGTTCAAGCGCCCGAGCGTATCCACCAACAGACCAAAAAGCTGCCGGTTTTCGCCTTCCTCCTGGGTAAAGCGGTCCAGAAGTTCAATCACATAAGCCGCCAGGGCGGTGCGCTGCAAATCCGCGCGGATCCCGGGGTAGCTCTCCAGCGCTTCCGCCTGCGTCACAATCGCCAGGTTGCGCCCTTTTGCCAGAAACAACGCCACCCTGGTAAAGGGCTCCAGATGCCCGGCTTTGCGCGAGCGAATCTTGCGCACGCCCTTGGCAATTGCCTGAATTTTGCCTTTCTCAAGTGTGAACAGCGTCAGAATGCGATCGGCTTCCCCATATTCCACATGCCGCAAGACCACTGCAGTTGCCCGAAATGTTCGGTTCTCCTTGTCGGGCATCCCGCTCCTATTTGCTTTTCCTTCCAGGCATTAGCGCGGAAGCTCTTCCGGACCAAAAGAGCGCGGCAGCAGCTGGTCCAGTGTATATTCTTCCATCAGCATGCCGCTTTCATCAGCGATGAGCACCACCATCTGTTTACCCCCAAATTCGCGCATCACCTGCCGGCAGCCGCCGCAAGGCGAGCCGCCGTTCTCGGTTACAACAGCGATGGCCTGCAGCACACGGTGTCCTTCCGAAACCGCCTTGAAGATTGCCACTCGCTCCGCGCACAAGGAGGATGGATAGGCAGCGTTCTCGACGTTGTTTCCACTGAATACCTGCCCGTCCGCGGTAAGCACCGCCGCCCCGACCTTGTAGTGGGAATATGGCGCGTAAGCCAGTTCACGGGCTTCTTTTGCCCGGCGGACAAGATTTTCTTTATCCTGCTTATTTAACATTATTGCCCTCTTGCTCTTCCGGCGATCGCCCTTCCGTCAGCATGCGCGCTTTCACTTTCAGGATGCGCCGCGCGATAACTTCTTCCACGGTGAATTCTACGCCCTCTTCATTCACCACTTCCCCGGGCTGCGGCACCCGCCCCAGCTCACTGTATATCAAGCCGCCCAAAGTGTCGGCATGCTCTTTAGAAAGGTGGAGTCCGGTGGCCTCATTGAACTCGTCGATGGTCGCCCGCCCCAAAAAAACATATTCGCCCGAGCCGGTTTCTTCGTACAGACGTTCCTCGGCCTGGTCATACTCGTCGCGAATTTCGCCAACGATTTCCTCCATGATGTCTTCCAGTGTGACCACCCCGGCGACGCCGCCGTACTCATCTACAACGACGGCCATATGCACGCCGCGCAGCTGCAATTCGGTCAGCAGCTCGTCCACCTTTTTCGCCTCGGGCACAAAATACGCCGGTCGCAGCAGTTTCCGCTGTTGGGCAATCGTGTCGTTCCCATCTACCACGCCCAGCAGGTCTTTGGCGTAGAGCAGACCCACTACATTGTCAACGGTGTCTTCATATACCGGCACGCGGGAATGCCCGGCATTGATGAATTCCTTGCGCGCATCTCTGATGGTGGTGTTCACATCCAGCGCCAGCACGTCGATGCGCGGCACCATAATCTCGCGGGTCAGGGTCTCGCTGAAATGAAAGATGGAATAAATCATCTCGCGTTCGCCCTTTTCCAGCGTGCTTTCCGGCTGCCCGACCTCCACCCAATCGCGCAGGGCTTCATCCGTGACGGAGAGGGTAACTTTTTCCGCATGCGTTCCCAACAGCGCGGTCATCAGCCTGGTGGCTGGCAGGAAGAAAAAATCCAGGAGCGCGGCAAAACCGGTAAAACCTATCGCGGATTTCTCGGGGGCGTCCAGGATCCTGCGTTCAAGCAGGTATTCAAAGACCGAAACGAGCAGCATAATCCCGATGATTATCCCGAGCAGCGCCCAAAAAGACGGAATCTTCAGGATTTGAATGACAATCACAGCCGCGACGCCTGCGACCAGAAAATGCGCCAGCGCCAGGCCCAGCCGCAGCGAGGTGCGCAAGCCGACTTTTTCAATCAGCGCGATGGTCCGATCCACTTTCCCCGGTTCTTTCTCGCGCAGGCTGATCAGGTACGGCAGCCGAACGTGTGAAAACGCTGATTTAGCGGTGGATATCAAGAGGTCAAGCACGAACGCCGCTCCAAAAACCACCCATAAAAGGGTATTACTGCCCACTGTTTTCCTTTCTCTCCCGGGCGGGGACGCCGTACACAAGCGTGTTATCCGGCACATCCCGCGTTACTACCGCGCCAGCGCCCGTTCTGGCGTTTTTCCCAATCTTCAACGGAGCGACGAGCATTGTGTCGCTCCCGATGAAGCTGTTCTCTCCGATTTCGGTGCGGTTCTTGTTGACCCCGTCAAAATTGCATGTTATTGTCCCCGCGCCGATGTTCACATTCGCGCCGATGCTGGCATCCCCGATGTACGAGAAGTGCCCCATCTTGACGTTCTCACCCAAATACGAAGATTTGACCTCGCCAAAGTTGCCCATATGCACCCGGTCCGCCAGCACCGCGCCCTTGCGCAGATGGCAGAACGGACCGATGCTGACCTGCGACCCGACGCTGGCATATTCCGCGACCGAGTCGCAAATGGTCGTTTCGCTGCCGACCTGCGTGTCCAGCAGGGTGGTGTTGGGTCCGATGCGGCAGTCCTCACCAATCACGGTTTTTCCGCGCAGGGCGGTGTTGGGAAGAATGGTCGTATCCTGCCCGATTTGTACATCCGGTTCAATTGTCGTGGTGGCTGGGTCCAGCAAGGTAACGCCGGCCAGCATCCAGCTTTCGTTCACGCGCTTGCGCAGCGCGGTTTCCGCGTCCGCCAGGTCCACGCGTGTGTTGATTCCAAGCGTTTCCAGCCGGTCCTGCAGCACCAGGGATTCCACGCGTTTGCCTTCTTGCGCGGCCATCGCTACCAGGTCCGTCAGGTAGTATTCCCTTTTTGCTGAGAGCTGGATCTTTTCCAGGTGCGCCCACAGCCAGCGCGCGTCAAAGCAGTACGCCGAGACGTTATACTCGCGGATTGCGAGCTGCTCCGGGGTGGCGGCTGCTTCCTCAACAATCGCCTGCACGCTGCCGTCCGCTCCGCGCAGAATTCTACCAAAGCCGCGCGGCACATCGCCTACCACGCTGGTCATCGTAACAACGCCGCCGGATTCCTGATGCCGATGCGCCAGGCTTCGCAGCGTCTCGGCGCGCAGCAGGGGCATATCCCCGCAAGTCACCAGCACCAGCTCCGCGTCGGCAGGTACGGTTTCGCGCGCAGACATGACCGCGTGCCCGGTGCCAAGCTGCTGTTCCTGCAAAGCAAAAACAGCCTCCGCTCCCGCGGCTTCCACAGCCGCCCGGACTTCATCCGCGGCGTGCCCGATGACCAGTACCGGCGCGTAATCTGACGCGGCACGCGCGGCTTCCAGCGCGTAGAGCAGCATGGGTTTGCCGAGCAAGGGATGCAAGACTTTGGCCAGCCGCGAGCGCATGCGCGTGCCTTGCCCGGCGGCGAGGATAATGGAAGCCGTTTTCATGATGTACTCCAAAGCGGGACCCGGCAGGCAACGTTTAACAACAGGCTGCGCGCCGGAAAAGTTGTATGATCAGGGTCGTTATCTTTGTTCACAGTAATTCTGGCTGGGGCACCAGGATTCGAACCTAGATCCACGGATTCAAAGTCCGGTGTGCTGCCGTTGCACCATGCCCCAGAGTTGCGCCTATTTTAGCATAAATTTTTAAAATGCTACGCAGGAATGTGAAAGACCAATTCGAGATTTTTATTAAGCTCAAAAACCATCAATAATCAATTATTACTACAATTTCCTTTTACCCAAATGCTACTTATAGTCTGTAGACTTATAAGTAGCATTTGGGATAATCATAAATCATGGACATACTACATAAATTAGGCAGACAAATTCAAAAGTATAGGAAGTCCAGGGGATTAACTCAAGAAATGCTCGCAGAACGAACGGGCCTTCACCGAACATATATTGGGGCGATTGAACGTGGTGAGAGAAATTTTACGATCGAAAACTTGAACAAAATTGCTACTGCACTCGATACCCCTCTTTTTGAACTTTTTAGATTTGAATAGATCAAGTTAACTATTAGCTTAAATTTGGAGGAGCTTACAATGGGATATAGAAAACTTAGTGATGCAGAAATCGAGAAACAATATGCATTAGTCGAGAATTACCACAAAACTTACCTAGAAATGCATGGTGTAAAACTCCCAAAGCTTCACCAAAAAGGACATTATACACTGGACGGATTGGTATTGGTCTATCTGAGTTTGGGCTACCCCGACACGAAAGCCGTAACAAAAGAAGAGCTCACTCAATTTATCCGAGAATATTATCCAAACACAAATGACGTCCAACAAGCTAGGCATTTGGGGGCCCAGAAAGGTTTTTTTATTGCTTCTAGTCGTAGAAATGATAAAGAACAACTACCACCAGGAACATACAAACTTATTTCTCTTGAAAAAATATATCCTAATTTTACTTCTAAGCGGCGTCAAGCAACACTTAACGATTGGGACGCTCTAAAAAAAAGTTATGGCAACAGATGTGCTACTTGTGGTTCTAAGGAGGGAAGTGCAAGCTTTATGTGGCCTAACGTAATCACTCAATTGCAGAAAGCACATATGAATCCCAACAAAGAACTTACTGATGACAATGTGATTCCCCAATGTCAAGAATGTAATCGAGCAGATCGCAATAATTGGGTTTACGACAAGAAGGGGAGAGTTATACAGATAGCAAACGCTTTAGTCATTCAAAATTGCGACGAGGATGTACAATATGAAATATATAAGCTGTTATATGCCAAATTTGAAGGAAAGCAGCCATAGATAAGGACAAATGGAAAACATTCAGAATTTTATCGATAAGTTATTTCTCGGTGATTCCTTAACTGTTCTTAATCAAATTCCTGAGGACTCAATCGATATTGTTTTAACTGATCCGCCGTACTTCTTGGATAAGCTTGATAACAGCTGGGATTTATCAAAGGTTCATAATAGAAATAACCAACAAGTCATAAAGTCATTACCCGCAGGGATGAAATTTGACTCTATGCAAGGAAGGGATTTTTATGATTGGTTCCTCGGAATTTCCCAACAGGTTTATAGAATACTGAAACCCGGTGGGTTTTTCTTCTCATTTTCGAGCCCGCGTTTGTTTCACCGATTGTGTTCAGCAATTGATGATGCAGGTTTCGAGATCCGCGACAGTTTTATCTGGTTATATACACAAAATCAACCCAAAGCGATGAGTCTTAACCATTTTATAGATAAATTGGAAATTGATAACGAAGAAAAAGCAATACTTAAATATAAACTGGATGGATGGAAAACTCCTCAGCTTAAATCATGTTATGAACCGATTGCAATGGGCCAAAAGCCTACTGATGGAACATATTTATCAAATGTCATCAAGCACAATGTTGGCCTTTTTAATAGCACAGTGACTGTTGGAAAAAATATGTTTCCATCGAATGTACTTTCTATTGACCCTCTGGGAGAATCTATTGACCGAGTCTTTCTCCTTCCAAAGCCAAGTATCAAAGAAAAAGGTAAGACAAATGATCACCTCACAGTTAAGCCATTAGCAATTTGTGAGCATCTGATTAAATTATCTGCGATGTCTCCTAACAGCATCGTACTTGATCCCTTTTTGGGGTCTGGTACCACGGTAGTTGCTGCAAAGTCTTTAGGACATCACTATATTGGAATTGAGATAAATGAAAAGTATTTAGAGCTAGCCAGACAAAGACTTTCAACTCTAGATCAGCAAAATCAACCTGATTTATTTTGATGAATATATTTAAATATTTTCTGATGATTCAATAATCGTTCTTATTTTTCAATTTTTTACCACTTCTCAACACAGTCCAGGTCGGAATAATAAGGTTTTATATCAAGCAGGGGTGTGCCGTCCAACATATCCACGCCCTCGACAAATAAGTGGGTCCCCTCACGCCTGAGAAGCTTCACAACTGAGAGACCCAGTGGATTTGGGCGGTGCGGGGAGCGCGTGGCAAATACGCCGCGCTTTACGCCATCCTGCCAGGAAAGCACTTTGGGTTTTTCCGGCACAGGTGCCAGATGGAAATTAAATATGAGAATGAGGTATTGGAATTTTTCAATCCCTTCGAGTCCCTCGGCAAGCTCCGGGTTCACGACCACCTCGCCCATATCATGCGAGTTTGCGGCTTGCCGGGGCGCGTTCTCATCGGTCTTATAAGGGGTATGAATGATACCAATAGGCTGCAGGGTAACTTTGTTCATAGATATTTTCCTCTTTTTGTGTATTCTAGCTTGCATGCTGGTCCATCGCAAAAGACCTATCCCACGAGCTGCAGCTGTCCGATACCAGATACAAAAAACCTGGAAAGTCAGGCAGACAACAATACTGCCAGATTTTCCAGGTTCGCGCGCATTTCGCCGCCAGCCCGGCTGGGGGATTCTTTACACAGAGACGCGGCCTCCGCAGCTCAGCGGAACCAAATCTGGGTGCAGAACAGGATGAACAGCGCCCAGGCGGCGGCAAACACAGCCCAGATCAACAGCGCCGCAAGCAGGGCGCTGCCGGTATAGGCACGCGTCTCCGCACGGGTCATCTGGTCGGGATGTTGAGGCTGAGGCGCTTCGCGCTGTGTGCGCCGCACGCGCCTGTCGTGCCAGGGCATCCCGTCCACGTCCATGTCGCAGATTACCCGACCGTCATCATCGTCGTATGGTTTAGGCTGGTCTCTCATTTTCTTTGCTGCTTTCGTTGTATAGATGACACACAACCTGGTGTCCGGGTTCCACTTCCCGGGCTGTCGGCACAACGGTTTTACAAATTTCCATGCTGTGGCGGCAGCGCGTGTGGAACTTGCACCCGGAAGGCGGGTTGGCTGGGGAAGGAATGCTGCCTTCCAGAATAATGCGGTTCATCTTATAGGTCGGATCCGGCACAGGTGCGGCACTCAGTAAAGCCTGTGTGTAGGGATGCAGCGGGTTCCTGAAAATGGTACGTTTATCCGCGTATTCCACCAGGTCGCCCAGGTACATCACGCCGACGTAGTCGGAAATATGCTCCACCACCGAAAGGTCGTGGGAGATGAACAGGTAGGTGAGTTCCAGTTTTTCCTGCAAATCCATCAGCAGGTTGATAATCTGCGCCTGAATGGAGACATCCAGCGCTGACAAAGGCTCGTCGCACACGATGAACTCAGGGTTCAGCGCGAGCGCCCGCGCGATGCAGATGCGCTGGCGTTGGCCGCCTGAAAATTCGTGCGGGTAGCGGTCCTTGTGGTACGGCTGAAGGCCGCAGTTTTTCATGACGTTGTCCAGGTAATCGTCCAGGTGCCGGTCTTCCACCAGGCCGTGCTCACGCACTGCCTCGCCGATGATCTCACTCACCGGCAAACGCGGGGAGAGGCTGGAATAGGGATCCTGGAAGATTAACTGCATTCTTGGGCGCATTGCCCGTAAGTCTTTTTTATCGAGCGCGTAAACATCCACGCCGTCAAACAGGACCTCGCCGCCAGTTTTTGGGGTCAACCGCAGGATCGTCTTGCCGACGGTTGTTTTACCACACCCGGATTCGCCGACCAGTCCGAGGGTCTTGCCGTAATCAATTGAGAAGCTGATGCCGTCCACCGCGCGCACATAGCCGACGACTTTTTGCATCAGTCCTGCTTTAATCGGGAAGTGGGTTTTCAGGTCGCGCACTTCCAGTAATTTTCCGCCGTCCCTGCCTTCTGGTCGGTTTCGCTTTAATACGAATGTGTTTTCCATACTCATTCCTTCACCTGCCAGTCGTTGTATTGGTAGCAAGAGACTGAATGTGTCTCCGATACAAACACCTCCGCGGGGTAGAGACCGTCGCACTTGTCAAAGCGCTTGTTGCATCTGTCCCGGAAGTAGCAGTAACTGGGCATGTTAATCGGGTTGGGCACGCTGCCCGGAATGCTGTAAAGCCGTTTGACCTGCTTGTTCGCGACTGGTTTGGAGGCCATCAGACCAACAGTGTAGGGGTGGCACGGGTTTTTGAACACTTCCAAAGCCATGCCGCGCTCGACAACGCGCCCGGCATACATGACCACCACAAAATCCGCCATTTCTGCGATGACGCCCAGGTCGTGGGTAATCAACATGATACTGGAATTAATCCTGTCTTTCAGGTTGCGTAGAAGGTCCAGAATTTGCGCCTGGATTGTGACATCCAAAGCAGTGGTCGGCTCGTCGGCGATGATCAGCCTGGGTTTGCAGGCCAATGCCATGGCGATCATAATGCGCTGGCGCATGCCGCCTGAAAGCTCGTGCGGGTACATGTTGTAGACACCTTCTTTATTGGCTATGCCTACCATGTCGATCATCTCGAGCGAGAGGTTTTTAACCTGTTCCTTGTTCATCCCCGGGTTGTGCAGGGCGATGACCTCGTCCACCTGGTCACCTGATTTAAAAACCGGGTTCAGGCTGGTCATCGGCTCCTGGAAGATCATGGAAATCTCGCTGCCGCGGATGGTTTCCATAACGTTAGTGGGGGTTTTGGCGATATCGTACACATGTTCGCCGGAATTAAAGCGGATCGCGCCTTTGACGATCTGGCCTTGCGGGCGCTGTACCAGCTGCATCAGCGAAAGGCTGGTTACCGATTTTCCGCAGCCGGATTCACCGACCACGCCGACGGTTTTACCTTTGGGGATGTCGAAGGACACCCCGTCCACGGCTTTCACCGTGCCGATATCCGTGAAGAAGTAGGTATGCAGATCGTCAAATTCCACCACATTGTCGGGGTTCCGCATTGTGGTCAGATACTCGGACTCGGGCACGTTCCGGCGTTTTCGCTGCCTTTCAATCGCGTCCGTGATGCGTCGGTTCTCCCGGGATATTTTTGCGGATTCACGCGCGGTGATGTGAATCACATCCACCGGTTTGGTCTTCGCGTTGACCCGGTCAAAAATGCTGCGTTTTCCTTTGGTCATTTTCCTCACCTACCTTTTCATCTTCGGGTCAAACGCGTCGCGCAGACCATCTCCGACAAAGTTGAAACCGAGCACGGTGAGCAGGATGAGCGAACCGGCAGGTAACCACATGAACCAGAAGTTGGTCATTACATAGGCGTCTGAGGCAACGTTGATGATGCTTCCCCAGGAGGCCAGCGGGTATTTGACGCCCAGCCCCAGGAAGCCCAGGGTCGCTTCTGAAATGATGATGCCGCCCAGGCCAGCGGTCGCCTGAACAATCAGGAGGGGCATCACATTTGGCACGAGATGCCGGAAAATGCGCCGGCTGGTGCGGATGCCGGTTGCTTCCGTCGCGACCATAAAGTCCTGTTCGCGCAAGGACAGAATCTGGCCGCGCACAACGCGCGCCACGCCAGTCCAGCCGAGCAAGCCCAGAATGGCCATCAGCAGGAAGATGCGCGTCATTGGCGGTACCTCCAGAGCGTCCATCACGGAACCAAAGATCAGGACCATCGGGTAGAAAGGAATACTGTTGAACAGGTCCACCAAACGCATCAGCGAAGTGTCTACCCAGTTGCCAAAATAACCTGAAACACCGCCGACAATGACGCCGATGAACAGTTCGATGAAGATAACCACAAAACCCACCAGCAGGGAAACCCGGCCGCCGTACATCAGGCGGGTCATCACATCCATACCGTTATTGTCCAGCCCCAGCGGATGTTCCGACGTTGGGGCTTCGTAGATACGGATGAGCTCAGTTGGAACCAAAGTCTTGATGTAGTAATTTGTGTTGACGCGATCTATGACGTACTCGACCACATTTCCGTTTGCTTCTGTGTAATTGACCTTGTCTTCACGGTTGGCGATGGCTTCGCGGATCGCCTTTTTGAAACTAATCTCCAGGAAAAGCGATTGCTGCAGGGGATTGACGATGATGTTAGACACTTCGGCAAAATTCGCGCCCTGCGCATCGACAACCGTGAACAAACCGTCTTCATCAATCAAGGTGTAGGTTGAATCCTGAACTTTAAAAGTGGTTTTCTGCTCCGTGATGGCGCGCGTGCTTTCCACTTTAAATTCATACCCATTAACCAGCGGCTCATCCGTTTTATTGTACGCATCAAAAACATTCAGCGTCGCAAGCGCAACGTCGTCAATGGTCGCGACCTGGGAGGTCTTCCCCTTCTGGATGATGCGGTAGTCCGTACCCCCAACGCTGAAGAACTCCTGCTTGTTTTTGGACGCAGTATTGAAAGCTTCCACAAGCGCTGGCTCCAGCGCTTGCCCCGTCAGAGAACGCAGATTTCCGAGGAGCGCCTCAGCAATCGGGTTCAATTTCATCAGGAGGTAAGAACCTTCGCCCAGCGGTACATATGCGTAACTATCAGCGCCCACGGAAAAATCTGTTTGGTTCTTTCCCATTGCCAGCAGGAACTGAGCGCGCTCGGCTGCGCCAAATTTTTCGCCTTCCTGAACTGTATAGCGCAATTCGGTGTTGTAGATCGCGCTGGCGTAATCTTTGGTCATCTGACCCAGCCCTTTAAAAACCTGGGTTTGCGAATAAGGTGAAAGCAGCGGACCTAAGAAGGAAAAAGTAAACATGACAAGGATAATGCCCAACCCCACCACAGCCAGCTTGTTGCGAATGAAACGCTTGAAAACAAGCATACCCGGCGAAAGAACCTTCACCCGGCGGGCATCGTCCAGAGCCATCGGCTCGTTGGGCTCTTCCAGGTAAGTCTTTTCAGGTTCGGTGTTTTCGTTGATTTTTTCGTTGTCAATCATGCGTCACCACCGTTAGTTGACTCGAACGCGGGGGTCTACCACCGCGTACATAATATCTGCAATAAGCAGACTGACCTGAGTCAGAATAATCTGGAATGTCGTGTAAAACATGGCGAAAGGAATATCGCCACGAACAATTGCCTGGTAAGCGACAAAGCCAATACCCGGGATTTGGTAGAGCGTTTCGGTAATGAGCGCACCGCCAAACATCGTAGGCAGCAGATAGCTCATGTAGGAAACCAACGGGATCAACGTATTGCGAAAGGCGTGTTTGTTGACCACCACTTTCTCGGAGAGTCCCTTTGCCCGGGCGGTGCGAATGTAATCAGAATTCAGCACTTCGAGCATGTTCGTACGGGTATAACGCATCAGACCGCCGATGGAGAGCATCATCAGGGTGACAATCGGCAGAACCATGTGGTACGCTATGTCACCGGCCTGCTGCAAGGGGGTCATGGAGTTAAAGAAGCGTCCGGTCAGACCGTACAGGTCGAACCAGCCGAGCTTGATGGAGAATACGTATTTAAGGATTGTAGCCAGGAAGAATGTAGGCAGCGAGATGCCCATCAACGCGAAGACAGTAATCGCGTAGTCCGTCCGGCTATATTGCTTCGTTGCCGCAACAATACCCAATGGTATTGCGATGAACAACTCTACTAAAAACGTGATAATGTTAATGATAACGGAATACCAGATAACCTGATTGAATTTCTCAATGACTGGAATGCCGTAGTGCCAGGAATCCCCAAAGTTGCCGTGCAGCGCGTTGCCCACCCAGCCCAAAAACCCAGGGATGATACCCTTGTCCAGCCCGTAGACTTCGTTAAGTTGAGCCAGCCATTCCTGATAAGTTTTGGTGCTCAGAGGGTTGGTGGCGCGCTGGCGAGCAACAGTTTCGACATAAGAAGAAGGCAGACTGCGAATCACTGTGTAGACCAGCATCGCTCCAAAGAAGGTGATGAACAAGCCGAGGAACAGCCTCCTCAAGATAAAATTCCGCATGTTGTTCCCTCAATCTACTTTACAACCGCTCAACACGAGGGTTGCAGCTATTAATGAGTGAGCCCACCCATCGGTGGGCTCACTTTCTCTAACAAACTAGCGATTCACCGATATCTAGTTCATCTCGAGGAGTTCGATGTCGTTCATCCAACCCCAGAAGGTGGTAATGTCAGGTGTAATCGTGGAAATGTTGATGCGCTCAGTGCTGAAGATGATCACGTTCTGGCGCTGGTAAGTAGGAATTTCGACTGCCCATTCAATGACCTTGTCGAGAGCCTGCTTGTAGATGGCCTTGCGGTAGTTCTGGTCATCGCTCTTGCGGGCGTCAACAATCAGTTGATCGAGTTCAGGATCCGTGATGTGGTAGTGGTTCGATTCGGAACCGCCAGCACCCACGACACTGGAGCTGTGATAGACCTGGTACATGTCAGGATCAATCGTAGCGCCCCATGCAGCCGTCCAGAGTTCCTGGGTAGCCGCATCCAAAGAATCCCAGAGGATATTGGTGTCAGCGGGGTCGTTGATCTTCAGTTCCATGCCGATCTTGGCCAGGGAGTCGCGCGCGCCGGTCAGGATTGCGAACGCAGGATGGTCGCCAGTACCGCCAGCGGGGATGATCACTTCGTAGCTCAGTTTCGCGCCTTCGGGGGCAGCGGTAACTTTGCCGTCGGTGACGGTGTAGCCAGCAGCAGCGAAGAAGCCCAGAGCAGCCTGTTCAGCCGCAGCGTACTTCTCTTCGGGGGTCATTTCCGCGGTGTAGATCGGATTGCCGTCGACGTCAGTCGAGTAGGCGATCTGATAATCTTCATCGGTCGGCTGAGGAGCGGCCCAGGAAGTGTTGGAGATTGGGTAGTTGATAACGGAGGCAGCTTCACCATAGTAGCTGTCCACCGCGACGTCACGGTAGACCGCGAGGATGGTGGCAAGGCCGCGGCGCAGGTTCTTGGAAGCGTCGGAGCCGGGTTCGCCAGCAACGTTCACAGTAGTGGCGTTGATACCAGCGTAGCCGTAGCCCAGGAAGTCTACCAGGCTGGAGGTGATGACGGGGCCGGTCATTTCGCCGTTGCCGTTGTACTGCATCACTTCATCGTAACGGGTCTTGTTATAGCTCATCTCGCCCATGTCGGCGGTGCCGGTCTGCAGAGCGGAAGGAACTTCAGCGGAGACGGTTTCCTTGAACTGAATTTCAGCGATCTTCGGGCAGCCGCGGTAATAGTACTCGTTCGCTTCAAAGTAGACAACCTTGTTATCGTATTTAACGAACTTGTAGGCGCCAGCGCCCATGGGGGTCGCGGTCAAGCTCTCCTGTTTGGAGAGGTCGCCGAAATCGAAACCGAACTTGTTGTTCTCATAGTCGTATTTGGCAACATCACCGTAGTAATGCAGGGGGGTAACCTGGATACCAAGAATGTTGTAGACAGCCGGGGCTTCGTAACCATTGGTGGTCACTTCCACGGTGTAGTCGTCAATCTTCTTGATACCGGAAATGTTCGGGACGCCTGTGCCGCCCATGCTCTCATCCTTGGGGCCCCAGAAACCGACAAATGCGGTCTTGGCATTACCAAGAACATCGGTGCCAGCAACGGACTCGTAGGGGAAGGCTGCGGCAACATCATTGCCGTAGGCAGCCATGAGTTCGGTGTAGTAGTCGTCCATGGTCGGGAAGCTGGTTTCCAGGTCCCATTCGGTTCCAGTACCAGCGCCAACGAAGACCACGGGGCCAGCGCAATCGGCGGGGGCTACCGGGTCGGCGCCTTCAGCAACCGCGTCGGTGCATTTGAGGGAGCCGAAGCCCCACATGCGCATGGCGTAAGCCACATCAGCGCCGGCGGTCTTGATTTCCTCAGCGGTTTTGCCGTTGAAGTATTCAGTGGTGACGTCATCGGTGCCGTAGCTAGCCCAAACTTCGTCATAAATACCCTGAATTTCAGCCTTGATGCCTTCGACGAGCTTCGGCCAAACATCGGCATTCTGTTCTTCAGTCCATGCGTCGGTAGCAGCCCAGACATGGTCGGGGCCGGCGGCGTAGGCTTCGTCAAACAGAGCCAGGTATTTGTCGTAGACTTCGCTGGTGGTCTGGGTCTGATAGTCCTTCAGGCCGACAATGTCGTAGGAGCCCAATGTAGTGGAACCAACATAGGACGGATCCAGGAAGGTGTAATAAGTGAAGATGATGTCATCGGCGGTCACGGGGGTGCCGTCAGCGAATTTCATCCCCACGCGCAGGCGGGCGGTGTACTTGGTGGTATCGGTGGCTTCATCGTATTCCACTTTTACGTCCGCGGGGCCCTTGTACAGGTAGTCAACGCCGTTGTATGGCACTGTTTCGCCTTCAATTGCGTTGAAGATGATACCGCCCTGGCGGTCGGTGGTCAGCAGGGAGATTTGGGTCATCGCTGCGACATCGGCGTCATAGGCTGTATCGGAATAGAACGGGCTGAATTTCTGAGAGAATTCGCTGTATGCAACCACGAGGGGGGTCGTAATCGTGGGGGCGGTGGGTAAATTCTCACCGAAAGGCTGTTCTTCAAAAACAACAGCGGTCTCTTCCGGAGTAGCAACTTCGGTTGGTGCTTCCGTCGCTGCTTCGGTGGGTTCTGCCGGGACTTCGGTGGCGGCTGGTTCTGGCGCGCAAGCGGCGATCGCCACACCAAGCATTACGAATACCAACAGATACGAAAGGAATTTTGTGAATTTGGTCATTTCTTTCTCCTATTTTCTCCTAGTTTGAATAGAGGTCCTTCGAATTATAGTGTGTTTAAAAATTTCCGTCAATGCAATTGACGGTATTTTCATATCAAATGCTAATATTATTCTTCAGATTTCACGGGAATCGCGCGGGTTTTGAGCCACAGGAGCAGATTAACGCCGCCTGTCAAGACGGCGAGCGCCAGGAATATCAGCTCCCTGCCAAGTTCAGGTCCCGAATTGAAGAAAATCAGGTAGATCAGCTCAGCCAGGATCACCATGCTGGTAAAAACAAGCAGCGCAGCGCCTGACCTTTTCATGCGCCTAATGGTGAGCTCAGCCTGGTCGCGCCGCAGATGCGCGGTCTCGCGCGGCAGCCGCAGGGCGCCAGCGCTCAGGTAAACCAGCGGGAAAAAGCACAGTACGTACGGAATGGCGATATACATCTGGTACATTCCGCGGTTCGCGACGAAACCCGCGCCAATCTGCAGGCAAATCATCACAAGGGTCAGCGCCAAGGCAAGCGTCCGGAAGCGCTTGTAGTCAACCCTGTCCACCACAAAGCTGAAGTAACCGCCTTTATATTCCACGCCTCTTTTCTCACGGCCATTTTCATCGACTGTGGTCACGAGCTCAAAATCTTTGGTAAATCGTCTCACGTGCACTCCAATAATTGCTGTTTTTGAGCGGAGCTAATCCGCGTTCAAGCGCTCCAGTTGGTTCCAGGGCAGGTTCTGCTGCCCAGCCAGCCCGGGTCGGCTCGCCCACAGGCTGAGGTGCGGCAGCAGCGCGGCTGCCGGGTAGGCGGGCGCCAGCCCATCGCCCTGCTCTATATCCGCGCAGGCAGCCTCAAAAGCAGGGTCGGAAAAACCCGCCAGATTGGTGCCCACCCAGAAGTTCGCCTCGGAGGGTACTGCTTTGCCGCGATACAGGACGCAGAGCGGCTCGTTTACCTGCTGCCAGGAGACAAGCGCAAGGTCAAACTTGCGCCCGAACAGGACGCCTTCCGGACCAGGCTGGTAAAGCTGTGCCAGAGGCAGCGCCTGCCAGTCCACCCTCACACCGCACGCGCCCAGTTTCTCAACAATCAACGCGGCAGCTTTTTGGTGCAGCCATCTCTGACTGGTGGTGAGCCTGAGGCTGAGTGGGGTGCCCTCGCTCACGCCCGGCACGCCTTGCGCGCTGCGCGGCGTGCTCGGGTCCGCGTCCAGGTCTTTCCAGCCAACCTCGTCCAACAGCGCGGCGGGGTCCGCGGACAGGGAGGGCAGTTGCAGGCGCGTCAGGTCGCTGCCCTCAGGCAGCCAATCCGTGAGCACCTGTTCTGCCAGCTTCTGCGGGTCCAGGCAGGCCAGCAGGGCCGTGCGCGTACGCTCGTCGGAGAAGAAATCCGGGCGGTCGTCCGTCCAATAGGCATAGCCGTCGTCGTAGCTGGCAGGCTGGATGCCAAATACCAGCTGCTCCACCGGCTCCCAATCCTCCCAATGCAGGTCAGCAGAGGCAGCAAGCGCGCTAAGCTGTTCTTTGGGGAGTGCTTCCAGGTGGTAGGACTTGTCGAGCACGTCGCAGCTGCCGTCAGCGAGCTTAGCAAGCGCTTCTTCGCGCTCGGGGATGAACAGAAAACGCAGTTGGTCAAAGGCGGCCTGGTTTTCAGGCGCGCCAAAATAATGCGGGTTGCGTTCCAGTTCAAGGCTCTGGCCGCTTTCCCAACTGACCAGCCGGTATGCGCCCCACCCCAAAGGCGCACGCGCTGCTTGCAGGTCCTCGGCGAGCGCGGCCGGATCCACCCCGGAAAGTTGATGCCCGGGCAGCGGCAGCCAGAAGAACGGCGCGAGCTCGCGCGGGGAATAGCCGGGCACGCCCAGCCAGACTGCGCTTTGTTTATCCTCCGCCGTAAAGGAAATGGTGCGGTCCAAAGCCCAGGCTCCCGCGGGCAGTGCAGCCTGCTTGGCTGTCGCGTATGAGAACACTGCGTCCTCGGCCGTGAGCAGCTCGCCGTCAGACCACAGGCCGTCCGTACGCAGTTGGAATTCGACGCGGGTCTGGTCCATCTGGAATTCGCCGCTTTCCCATTTCACAGCGCATTCGCTGCTCGTACAGCCGGCCGGGCGCACAAATATGCCTGCCTTGAAAACGCGCAGTTCGCCGTACGCGTCCACCACCATATCGCCAGGCTGCACCGCGGTCGGGATTGAACTGACGCCGCCGTTTTCCCGGCTGGGGTACGCGCTCAGAATGGATTCAGCAAAAGTGCCGTCCGCGCTTAACTCAAACGGGCCGTCATAAAGCGCCGCGAAGATTGTGTCCTTTGCGCCGCCCGCGTGCCCATCGTAGCGGTACAGGCTTGCCGGTTCCTCTGCCAGGCACACGGTCAGCATCTTGGGCGGTACGGCGGTGGCGGTGGGCGTCGGGGGCGCTTGGGTGGCGGGTGTTTCCGCTCCGGGCTTCTCCGTGGGCTGCACCGTTGGGGTCTGTGCGCAGCCTGCTGCCAAACTTAGCATTAAAAGCGCAAGCAAAGCCTTCTCCACAAAGCCAGCGGCAGCGCGTTTAGTCAAAGGTTTCAAAATCAATCTCCTCATCCTCAGCCTGCACCAGTTTTCCGCCAAAGCGCAGACGCAGGTAAGAATCATAGCGGCGCGGGTCAATCCGGCCTTCCTCCAATGCTTTGCGCACGGCGCAGCCGGGTTCGCGGCTGTGGGTGCAGTCGTTGAACTGACATTCCGGCACCAGCGGGGCTATCTCGCGGAAGTAAGCGTCCAGCTCCTCGCCCTGAATATCCCACAGCGCCAGGGTGCGCAGCCCCGGCACGTCCGCCAGGTAACCGCCCCCGTCCAACGGAAAAAGCTGCTTGACCTGGGTAGTGTGCATACCCTTGCCGGTCAGGCCGCGGCTGACGGCGCCCACTTCCTGCGCCAGCCCGGGCTGCAGGCTGTTTAGCAGGCTGGTTTTGCCTACGCCAGACGGCCCCGCCATAGAATTGAGTTTGCCTTGCAGCCGGCTTTTCAGTTCGGGGATGCCCTCGCCGGTCAGGGTAGATGTGTAAATCAGGTCGTAGCCGATGCGGCGGTAGACCTCAAAAAGCGCTTGGGCATGTTCTCTTGTCACCAGGTCGAGCTTGTTGGCGACAATCACCGCCGGGATTTGCTGTTTCTCCGCCACGACCAGAAAGCGGTCCAGCATGCGCAGGCTCGGGTCTGGTTGGGCGCAGGCAAACACAAACAGCACCTGGTCGGGGTTTGCCAGCAGGATTTGCTGATACTCGTAATTCACGCCGGAAAGCTGCCGCGAGAGCACGGATTTACGCGGGAGGACTTGCGCGATGCTGCCGCTGCCGTCCTCGTGGATTTCAATCAGCGCCTGGTCGCCAACCGCCACGAGATCCCCTTCCGCACGGCCGCGGCGCAGCCTGCCGCGCACCCTGCAGAGCACATCGCCCTGCGCGGTACGCACGGTCATATAGCCAGCCAGGGAGCGTATCACCAAGCCTTGCAGGAGATTCTGGTTGTTTTTATCAGGGGTCCGCTCAGACGCCATAAGCTTTTTTAGGGTTCCGGGGTTTCGGTAGCAACGATATAAGGCGACTCTTCCCAGGGCATGGTGCCGCCGGCATTGTTGTAGTTGGAAAAGTACAGCTGCACAACCCTGCGGAAAAGCGGAGCCGCCATATCCGAGCCCTCGCCGGCGTTTTCAAGGATAATCGCGACCGCGATATCCGGACGGTTGGGGTCGTTGTTAAAGGTGTAGCCCGCAAACCAGGCGTGCGAGTCGCCGGCCGGGTTTTCAGCGGTGCCAGTCTTCCCAGCAATATTGACGCTGAGCCCGCGAAACTGATAGGTTGCGGTTCCGCGCGTGTCGCGCACCACCATGACCATGGCTTCCTGGATTGCCTTCAGGTTCTCCGGGGTCACCGGTAGTTGGCCGTTGACCACCGGTTCAAATTCATAAACCGGGTCGGTGCCGTCCACCGGCACAATCTTTTCCACAACTGTTGGCTTGTAAAGTGTTCCGCCGTTGCCGACCGCAGCTACAAACATAGCGACCTGCAAAGGACTAACCTGCAGCGTGCCCTGCCCGATTGACAGCTGGACGTTAGCCGACACAGAATCGGGCTGCTCCAACTTGCCCTCGAAATCCGGGATTTCGATGCCGGTTTTCTTGCCCAGCCCAAAACCAGACGCGATGTCCGCGATCGCGCTTTCGTAGCCGTCATTCCAAAGCGTCAGACCGATGTGCCAGAACCACGGGTTGCAGGAGCGCATCAGGCCTTCTTTCAGGGTGAGCAGCCCGGAGGCTCCGAAGCCGCGTTCATAGGTCCAGTCATAGAGCACGGTGCCAGCCAGCTCAGTCCATTTGTCATCGCAGTAATATGGATAATCCGGGGTGAAGACGCCCGTCTCCAGCGCCGCTGCCATCGTGATGATTTTGAAAACCGACCCGAGCGGGTAAACGCCCTGGGAAGCGCGGTTGTATAAAGGAAGCTTAGGGTCTGTAAGCACGTCCCCAAGCGCAATGCTGTTATAGTTCACCGGTTCGAACAGATTCGGGTTAAAACCCGGGTTGGAAACCATGGAGAGCACTTTACCGGTATCGCGTTCCAACACCACAATCGCGCCCAGGTTGTTGCCCAGCGAGCGCTGCAGGTAGTACTGCAAGGTGCTGTCGATGGTTGTGTAAATCGACGCGGCCGGCTTCGGCGATGCCGAGGCAAGTTTGGTCAGCACCTGTCCTTGCGGATCCTTGACGTACAGCGAAGCGCCGTGCGTGCCCGCCAGGTATTGTTCACCCCAGGCTTCCAGGCCGCTCGCGCCAATTTTTTCGTCCCCGCGGTATCCAAGCCGTTGATATTCCTCGAGCTGTTCCGGGGAAATGGAAAGAACATACCCGATCACATGCGGCGCGATGCCGCCGTCATAGTAATAGCGCGAGCGGAAAGAGCTCAGGATTAAGCCGGGGTAATTAGAGAGCCGGTCGCTATATTTTTGCGCTGTCTCTGCAGAAACATCGCCAACAGCCACATACCAATCCGGTCCAGCATACTGGTATTTTTTGTAGATGGAGTCTGAACTGACATCCAGAATGTTGGCAAGCAGGCTGAGCATACTGGCTTCTTTTTCAGGGTCTATCTGCCCGGGGATAACCCCCAGCGCGACCGCGTCGTCCTGCGCAACCAGCGGATATCCATAAATGTCATACAGGTTTCCGCGCGCCGGAATTTCGTAGGTCAGTTCCAGTTTGTTCCCCCCGGCCAGCTCCGGCAAAATCATGCTGGCATCCCATTGGACTTGCCACTTACCCTCTTCCAGCGTCAGGTTCATAATCGTGCTGCGTTCAATCGTACCCAGTAGCGTGGTGGTATAGCTGACATCATAGGCTACCTGTGCCGTGGAAGGTCTTACCATACTGGAAAGAATGCTGTAATTCATCGCCTGCATCGTCATGGCGACGGCGGCGGTCTTATGCTGTTTCGTGAAATCATCCAACGTAAGCGCGTCGCGGGTCAATTTACTCAGACGGGCGTACATCCCCTCATAATCTTCGGACTTCCATAATTCCAAGTAGTCTTTGGCTTCGCTTTCCACGTCCGGCGCTTGGGTGAGCGCGAGCACAGGCGTAGGCAGTCCGGATTCCGCTGTGGCCGTAGGCGTACCGGCTGCAGGCAACTTCGCGCAGGCGCCAAGCAAGAGCGTAAAGACCAGAAACAGCATTAAGATTCTTTTCATTTTCATTTCAGACCAGGTCCCGATTGTCCGCATCGCAGCGGGCGAGGATATTGGGGAATACCTCGCATTGAATTCCCAGGTGCTGCTGGCACAGCGCGGGAATATCCGCGTCTATGCGCAAGCCCACCTGATGGAGCAGGCAAAGTAAGTGGCACAAAGGCAAGCCCATCACGTTCGCGTAACAGCCATCCACCCCTTCAACCGGATGAAAGTCTTTATGTTGAATGGCATAGCCGCCGGCCTTGTCCTGATAGTCTCCGCTGGCAACATAAGCGTCTACCTCTGCTTGCGTATAAGGCCGCATGCTAACACTTGTCTCGCAGCAGTCCGCCAGCGCCTGTCCATTATTGCGCAAATAGAGCGCGGTGTACACGCGGTGGTCCTTACCGCGCAAGTCTGCCAGCATCTCTGCCGCCTCGCGCGCGTCGGACGGTTTACCCATCACGCTGCCGTTATAAGCCACGATTGTATCCGCGGAAAGCACGAGCGCGTCCGCCTGGACAGCTTCGTTTTTTTCCTTTGCCAGCCTCTGCACATACACTGTCGGGTCTTCTCCGACGAGAATGCTTTCGTCAATATCAGCAGATTGACAGGTAAACGGAAGCCCAAACAGGCCCAGCAGTTCTCTGCGTCGGGGGGATGCTGACGCCAAAACTAAATCTTGCTTATTCATAACGGAAAAGATTCTAACATAGATACCCGAGGCCTTTTCCGGGCGTTCTGGGTGCGCGAAAGAATTTTGTCGCTGGACCGATTTTAATCCTCGTGCCGGATTAAGTATGAGTCAAAGTCGTGCGCCAGTTTCGTGTTGGGGAAAATTCCGTTGGCTTCCGCCAGAATAGCATCATCGCTGTAGCGGCGGGAGACGTGCGTAAGAATTAACTGTCCCACACCGGCCTGTTTTGCCAACTCCGCCACGGTTCCGGCGGTGGTATGACCGAATTCCTGTGCCATTGCGGCTTCTTCCTGCAGATACGTCGCTTCAATCACAAGCGCGTCCGCGCCGCGGATGTGCTCCAAAAGCCGTTCCGGTTTGCCAACATCCCCAACAACAACCAGACAGGTACCAGCCTTTTCTTCGCCCAGCACCTGGTCGGGTTCAATACGTCTCCCATCAGGCAGTGTGATTGCCTTGCCCGCTACCAGATCCTTGCGCCAGGGTCCCGGTGCAATTCCAAGTGCTTCAGCTTTTTCCGGCAGGAAAGGCCTGCGGGGAAATTCTTCAAAACGGTAACCCAGGGAAGAGGAACCGCGGTGTTCCACCTGAAAGGCATGCACCGCGAAGTCCTCGGTTTCAATAATCAAACCAGGTTTGATATCTAACAGCCGGATGGGCATAGGTGTTTGCGCTCCGCGCAGTACTACGCCATTAATCAGGTCATCCACGCGTTCCATTGTGTGCCGGCTGCCGTAGATGTTGATTTCCTCGATCGCTTCCCAACGCATGAAGGTGGAAATCAGCCCCGCAAGCCCCAGGATGTGATCAAGATGCCCGTGTGTGAGCAGGATGTGATTCAGGCGTTTAAACCCGATCCCGGATTTGAGGATCTGGCGCTGGGTGCCCTCGCCGCAGTCAATCATAAAGCGGTGTTCGCCGTGTTTGACGACCAGCGAAGAAAGCCCTCTTTTAATGGAGGGCGCGGAAGCGGATGTGCCGAGAAAAACAAGCTCAAACAAGGTTAAAAGTGATCTCCGTCAGGAACTAACTTACTTGCCGCCGCCTGAGACCTGCCGCAGCAGCCCCAACGCCCCCAAACCAACTTGCAGCGCCTGGGAGGCAGTCACCGGAGAGCTCTTCCCGGCAGCTTCTGACTGCTTGATCAGAATACGGGCTGCCTCGTAGCCCAACAAAGCGCCTAAGGCTGTGCCAACAATGATGGTTATCGTTTTAATCGAGGTTTTCATCTGACTTTTCCTTTTGTAAAGCGCGAACGCAGCCTGGCTGACAGGAATTGCAACTCGGCTGACTTCTGCCCGATGGTCATGAGCGGCTTGAGCAGCGCCCGGCTGCCGCTTTGGGCTCTCGCGTTGATGGATCGAAATACTGCCAGGACTTGCGCGCCTGCGCCGGGCAGCCACGCTGAAGCCTTGCCAGCGCCCGTTATCAGGGCAACCAACACCAGCAGAAAGACCAGAGAAAGCAGCATAAGCGGGAGCGCGATTGCCACCAGTGCCGCTGCCGCCAGGCTTTGCGTGCTGCTGCCCAGCTCCGTGGAATAAAGCAGGAGGAAAGTAAACCCCACAGTGAGCAAAACACAAACCAAAATCAGGGGAAGCAGGATTTGCCAGAAGCGTTCCCGCGCATGGATTTGTTCCGGCGTTCTTGGAATTGGGGCGGAAAAATTGGTTTCATTCATGGGGATATTGTAGCATGAGAACGTCCAGAATACTACGCGGAGGGTGTTGAAAAACATTGGTTAATCGATTACATCCAAATTTTTCAAATTTAAGAATTTAAATCTGCCCTCACCCTGCCCTCTCCCAGCTCCGAATCTCGTTCGTTTTTTAGCGTCAATCTGCTGGGAGAGGGTGCTTCTATTGCAGGCGGGGGCGGCCGCCCCCGCC
>DIXT01000016.1 GCA_002436085.1 Anaerolineaceae bacterium UBA6073 | reverse complement strand
ACGAAGGATCTGTCCTTTTGCTGAACAGATGCTTCGCCTGCGGCTCAGCATGACAAGCTGGGGAGATTGCTTCAGTCGCTGGCGCTCCTTCGCAATGACGAATCGAGTGCCATGACGAATCGAGTGCCATGGCGAACGACAAAAAAGCCCCTGAAACTCTCAGGGGCTGAAGCTGTTTAATACTAATCTGCTATCTTCTCCGGCCGAGCCCGCCCGCCATGGAGCCGAAATACAGCACCTGCAGCAGTGAGGTGGCCAGCCCAGCCACATAGGTCAGCGCGGCGGCATTCAGCACGTTTGCCACGCCTTTTTCTTCCTCCGCGTTGACGACCAGCCCGGTCGAGGTCAGCATCTGGCGCGCGCGTTTGGAAGCGTTCAGCTCTACCGGCAGGGTTATCAGTGAAAAGACCGCGCCGGCTGAGAACAGAATGACGCCCAGCCAGGCCAGGTTCGCGATGCGCAGCACCAGCCCAAGCATCAGCAGAATCCAGCCGAGGTTCGAGCCGATATTGACCACCGGTACGATGGCGCTGCGCAGTTTCATTGGTCCGTAGTTCTCGCGGTCCTGCATGGCGTGGCCCAGCTCGTGCGCCGTAATCGCCAGGGCAGCCACCGTGGGCTGATCGGCTACGCCCTGGGAGAGCGCCAGGGTGTTATCGCGCGGGTCGTAATGGTCGGTCAGGTTGCCCTGCGTGCGCGTAATGCGGATATCGGATAGGCCAACGCGCGTGGTAAGCTGTTGGGCGGCTTCGATACCGGTGATATTGTGGTAGTTGCGCACCTGGCTCCACTTTTTGTACGCTGATTTGACGTAAATCTGCGCGACCATGGATAGGATGAAAGCCGGCAGCATGTAGATGATGTAATTAAACATTGTTCCTCCTCGTGGGCTTGCAAATAGCAGCCCCTGTAACAAAACTTTTCAAAATTAAGGCTGCAGCAGCAGCTGCACGGCAGCATCCAGCTGCGGATCTCTGCCTTCAGTGTAGTCTTCATCGGTCATTTCCACAATCAAGTCCGGGGTAAGGCCGACATCGCTGATCTGTGTGCCGTTAGGGGTCAGCCAGCGCGCGATGGTGATGCGTACTCCGCCTTTTTCGGTGGTCAAGGGGATCCAGTTTTGGACTGAGCCCTTGCCGTAGGTCTTGACGCCCACCAGCTTGCCGCGCCCCAGGTCCTGAATGGCGCCGGCGGTGATTTCCGACGCGGAGGCGGTGCCTTCGTTCACCAGCACAACCAGCGGAATTTCGGTCGCTCTGCCGCCGCGTCGGGCTTCATAGGCGTCGCGCGTGCCGTCGCCGTATTCTTCGTACATCACCACGCCCTTAGGGATAAATTCGGACACAACCTCAATGGCTGTGGAGAGGTAGCCGCCGCCGTTATCGCGCAA
This sequence comes from Anaerolineaceae bacterium UBA6073, assembly GCA_002436085.1. Classification (GTDB taxonomy): domain Bacteria; phylum Chloroflexota; class Anaerolineae; order Anaerolineales; family Anaerolineaceae; genus Mesolinea. The sequence goes on along the minus strand of DIXT01000016.1, from coordinate 11,877 downwards.
ATCAAAGATGAGCCCGACAGGCTTTTGCGCCATGAGCTCTTTGAGCGCGGCGCGCAATTGGTCAGTTGCCTGCTCATTAAAGGAATAAAGCGCAACGTAAGCGATGTTATTGTCCAGCATGCGGTAATCCACGACCGGAACAGTAATTTTAGCGCGCACGATGGTGAAATCCAGAGTTTCTTCGCCGCGGCGGATGGTCAGCGTGACCGCTTCCCCGGCAGGGCCAAGAATCTTCTTCAGCACCAGGTCGCCGGGGATGCCGGTCTGGTCTTCCCCATTCACGGCGATGACGATATCATTGGCGCGCAAGCCAGCGGCTTCCGCGGGGGAGCCTTTCATGGGGGAGATGACCTGCACGTATTCGCCGGTGGTATCCACCCAGGCGCCAATGCCTTCATATTCGCCTTCCATGCTGGCATTCGCCTGCTCGAATTCGGTCGGGTTCATATAGGTGGTGTGCTTGTCGCCAGTGGCTTCCAACATACCCGAGATTGCGCCGCGCATCAAGGCAACGTCATCCAAAGGCTGGTCCACAAAGTTTTCGTGCAGCAGAGTCCAGGTCTCCCAGAAGGGCGCGAAGGTTTGTTGAAGCTCCTCAGGGGTTCCGCCTTGTGCGGTTGCTGTGCTTTCGGCGGTAGCTTCAGCCGCGGCTTCCTGCGTGGGGAGTACGGCGGCGGGCGTCTCGGTGGTCGGGCTGGACTGTAAGAGCTTTACCGGAAGCACGTTACCTGTGATTACGCCGCCCAGAAAAGCGCCTGAAATTAAACCCAAAACCAGAAGGGTTAGTAAGATGGTCTTAAGGACTTTGCCTTGCTGCATTTTTTGCTCCAATTTGTCAGTTTGAATAACAAGAATAACATAAACGGATTAATGATGCATATAAAATCAGGGGGTTTTATGAGGAAACTTATCAATTTCCAAGCTGCGCAGGTCGGGTTTTCAGACCCTACGCCCCCAACAGGTCGGGCAGCAGCGCCAGGCGCGGGATGGTGCGGAACCCATCCTGCGGGAGAGGGGAAACCAGCACGGTGTGCATGCCCAGGCTGGCGGCGGCAGCCAGGTTTTCCAGCCGGTCGTCCACCATGAGCACTTCGCGAGGGTCGGGGCTGCCGGCCAGTTTGAGCGCGATTTGGTAGGCTTCCGGTTCAGGTTTGCAGTACGGCTGGACCGCTACGACATCAATAATGCCGTTGAAGCAGCTTTCCAGTTCCATTAGCCCGAGTACGTTGTGGGCGTGCGATTCACAGGCGTTGGTAAAAATTATTTTCGGCAGTTCAATGCGCTCCAGCGCGGCGCGCAGTTCAGTGTCCGGGCTGAGGATAGCGGAGAGGTCCACATCGTGCACGTAATCCAGGTAGGCTTTGGCATCGATGCCGCGTTCAATTTGCAGGCCGCGCAGCGTGGTACCGTAACGGTTGAAAAGCCTATCGCGCATGGCAGGGACTTCATCCTCGGGGATACCGAGATAATCGCGCATATAAATGTACATGCGCTTCATCACCAACTGCCAGACTTCTGCGGTGGGCGGGTAGACGGTGTCGTCCAGGTCAATCAGGAGTGTGGAAATCTTCACGGGCGTTCCACCCAGCGGCTAAGGTTTTCAGGCGGCTGGTAAGCCTGCATTTTTTCCAGCAGGGCATGGGGGGCTTCCTCACAGATAATCAGTTGGCGGTGTTCGGGGTAGATAAAGTGTTCGGCAATGGCGTGGTCCACCAGCGCCAGCAGCGGGTTAAAGTAGCCCTCGATGTTGAGCAGGCCGATTGGTTTGGTGTGCAGGCCAATTTGCGCCCAAGTCAGCGCTTCAAAGAGCTCGTCAAAAGTGCCGTAGCCGCCCGGCAACGCGATGTAGGCGTCGGCAAGGGCGGACATGCGGGCTTTGCGCGTGTGCAGGTCGGGCAGGATTTCCATACGGCTGAGCCCCGCATGCGCCAAGTTGGGAGTGTTCAGGCTTTCGTTAATCACGCCCACAACCTGGCCGCTGCGGGTCAGCGCGCCGTCGGCGACCGCGCCCATCAGGCCGGTTTTTCCGCCGCCGAAGACGAGCGTGAGGCCGCGTTCAGCCAGGAGCGCGCCAAGCTCCCAGGCGCCCTGCATGTATTTTTGCGCGAGTTGGTCGGCGGAGCCGGAGAAGATGGTGATAGTTTGTATGGGTTTGGACGGCATTTCTTCCTCTTAGATGTCAGTCACTTGTACCCGCTGGCGCGGGGCTGGGGCTTTTTTGCTGCAAGCGCCTACTGCGCCCGGCGCATATTCTTAAGTTCGCGGACCTTCTCCTTTTCGGCGGGGGTGAGGTGCTGGGGCAGGTGAATTTCGACGGTAGCGTACAGGTTGCCGCGGGTCTGTGGTTTTTTTAGACTCGGCATGCCCAGTTCTTTCAGGCGGAAGACCTTGCCGGTGTCCGTATGTTCGGGGATGGTTAATCTCACCGCGCCGGTGAGCGTGGGAACGCTGACCTCGCCGCCTAAAACCGCGGTGTAGAAGTCCACCGGAACCCGGGTGTAGAGGTCGCTGCCTTTGCGAGTGAAAACCGCATGGGGAAGGACCACAATGCGCAGGAATAAATCCGCGCCGGCTGCCTGACCGCCCAGGCGCACGCGCGAACCGGTATCCACGCCGGGGGGAATGCTGGCTTCGATGCGCTTGCCCCCGTCCAACTGCAGCAGCCGTTTGGTGCCGCTGAAGGCTTCTTCCAGGGTAATTTCGACCTCATGTTGCACGTCGCGAGAAATTGCGCTGCGGCGCGCGCCAGCGGGGTTTGCTTGGCGAGATTTCTGGGTATTGAAGCCGCCGCCGCCAAAGCCGCCGAAGAGCGTCTCGAAAAAGTCCGAAAAGCCGCCCATGCCTCCGAACATCTCATTCAGTTCATCCTGGGAGACGGTGCGGTAACCGGTACCGCCCGAGGGCTGCGAGCGCCAGGGACCCCAGTTGAAATCTTCCGGGCTGCCGCCGGAGGACTGGTATTGCTGCCACTGCGAACCGAATTGGTCGTACTTCTGACGCTTTTCAGGGTCAGAAAGCACCTGGTAGGCTTCGTTGACTTCCTTGAACTTTTCTTCCGCTTCGGGCTTACCCGGGTTCATGTCCGGGTGGTACTTGCGCGCCAGGCGCCGGTAGGCGGACTTGATGTCCGCTTCCTTGGCCGTTTTATCCAAACCAAGCGTTTTGTAATAATCCTTATATTCCATACGATAACTGCCAAATTCTCCTGAATTTAATAACTTCTATACCATACCCGCTGACTGTTTGAATTGTGTTAATTGTCGGCGGACTCAGGTCCTTGGAGAGGCATTCCGTAGACTCCGCGGGCATGCGCGGGCAGTAAATCCGCGATGCGGCTCATGATTTCCCAGCCGGCAGCTTTCACTTCTTCCCGGCCCGGGATTTTGTCCAGGCCTCCGGCGGCAAGCAGGCCGAAGGGCTTGCCAATGCGGGTAACAATCCGAGCGCGGCGTTTTTTGCGGGTGAGGGAGCCGAACAAATCCCACTCATCTTCGCTGTAAGTACCGATGGGGAGGATGGGCACCCCAGAACGCAGCGCCAGGAAAGACGCCCCGGGCAGCGGCTTGCCGAGCGGCAGGCGGTGCACATGGCCTTCCGGGAAAATTGCCAGGACGCCTCCCTGCGCGAGGACCGCTTCCGAGGCCCGCATGGCTTCCAGGTTGGCAGTGCCCTGCAGAATTTTCAGCGTGCCCCATAGACTCGGGAGGAATTTCAACGAGGCGGGGGCATTGGGCATAATGGTGTCGTTAATGAACTCCAGCAGGTAATCCGTGCAGTGAATCGGACCGATGGAGTCCAGAAAGTGGAAATGGTTGCCAACAATCAGCAGCGGGCCTTGCTTTGGCAGGTTTTCCTGCCCCTCGATGTGGTAATCCGTTATCACGGAGGCTGCCAGGGAGATAGCGCTTTTCAGCGCGCGGCGAATTAAGCGGCGGCGCGGGTAGGGATATTTAATTTTGTACTCGTTCATTTGTTTTTTTAAGCTCATCAGGCACCTCACGCAGCGCATTTTTTCTAATTTTACCCTGTTAATTGCCGGGCATGCGCTTGGTTAATATGCTCTCTTTGCTAAGCAGTGCCCCCGTGGAGTGGGGAAGCAGTCTTGTGAAATTTTTGGGTAAGGGCGAAGCATCCTTTTCAAGATTGCTTGAGTTTACTTATGGTTCTATTCAATGATGCTTCGCCTCTACGCCTGATTAGCACGATACTTGGTAGTGTTGAGTGTAGGTCGAATTGCGCTCTTGAATCCGGAAATATTTACTTTAGTCCATCAACACAATGCAGACTGCCACGCCCCCTCATGTGATATCCCGCGTCGTTTCAGACTCCCAGCGGGGGCTCGCTAGTGACGAATCTGGTATGGGCGAAGCATCCTTTTCAAGATTGCTTGAGTTTACTTATGGTGTTATTCAATGATGCTTCGCCCCTACGCCTGATTAGCACGATACTTGGTAGTGTTGAGTGTAGGTCGAATTGCGCTCTTGAATCCGAAAAATTTTACTTTAGTCCATCAACACAATGCAGACTGCCACGCCCCCTCATGTGATATCCCGCGTCGTTTCAGACTCCCAGCGGGGGCTCGCAGTGACGAATCTGGTATGGGCGAAGCATCCCGGTCAAAATTGCTCGGGTTTACTTGCGGCGGAAATCAAGGTTGCTTCGCCCCTACGCCTGAATGCTCGCGACGATAAAACCGGCAGCTTGAAGAACGCAAGCAGCCCTACCACGACCCGAAAATCAAAATCATGACCAAGCAGGTGGACTTTTTCATCATCCCGATGTGAGAATTCCTTTACATAGGCAGGGAAAGCTCTATAATTGCACTTTACCCCTCATTTATAGCGGAAGGTTCCTTTATGACTGCAGAAAACAGCGAAATCCAAACCACGCAAGCCATCCCCGCAAAATGGCTGGGGAATTACCTGCCAATGTGGATAGGGCAGGCGGTATCGCTCCTGGGCAGCGGCCTGGTGCAATTCGCGCTGGTTTGGTACATGACCGAAAAAACCGGCTCCGCGACCGTGCTGGCCATGGCGACTTTTGTGGCGCTGCTGCCGAGCGTGATTTTGGGCCCTTTTGCCGGCGCGCTGGTGGATCGTTTGAACCGCAAGGCTATCATGATCATTTCGGATACCGCGGTTGCGCTGGCGACCTTCGGGCTGGTGGTCCTGTTTCACCTGGGGATAGCGCAAATCTGGCATATCTATGTAGCGCTGTTCGTGCGCTCGTTGTGCGGTTCTTTTCAATACCCGGCCATGCAAGCTTCCACCAGCCTGATGGTGCCGCGCGAGCACTTCGCGCGCCTGGGTGGGATTAACCAGGCGATGAACGGGGTGATTACTATCGTCAGCCCGCCGTTGGGCGCGCTGTTGATGTCCGTCATGACCATGCAAGCCGTGCTGGCGATAGACCTGGTGACTGCTGCGATTGCCATCTCCCTGCTGGCGCTGTTTGTGCGCGTGCCGCAGCCCCCGCGCTCGCAAACCGCGGAAGCGCTGACACCCGCCCGAGTGCTGGCAGACGTGCGGAATGGCTTGAAGTACGCGGTGGGCTGGTCGGGTCTGTTTAAGGTCATGGTGATGGCGTCGCTCATCAATATGCTCGCTTCGCCGGCGTTCTCGCTGCTTCCGCTGATGGTGACTAAGATTTACGGTAAGGGCGCAGCGGAAGTTGCCTGGCTGGAATCCGCGCTGGGGCTGGGCATTGTGGCGGGCGGGCTGCTGTTGGGCTTATGGGGCGGATTTAAACGCAAGACCGCGACAACGCTGACAGGACTGATCGGCATGGGCGTGGGCATCACCGTATTGGGGCTGACGGACCGCAACACCTACTTGCTGGCAGTAGGGATGATGGGCTTGGTCGGCTTGATGAACGCCCTTGCTAACGGCGCTTTGGGCGCGATTATGCAAACCAAGATTCCGCCGGAAATGCAGGGCCGCATCTTTACGGTTATCGGCAGCCTGGCATCCGCTGCCTCGCCGCTGGGCATGCTGCTGGCGGCGCCGGTGGCGGAAAAGCTGGGCATCCGCGCCTGGTACCTGATCGCGGGCGTTTTTTGCGCGGCGATGGGCGTGTATGGCTTCCTCAAGCGGGATGTTTACACGCTGGATGACCAGGAACCGGGCGGAAAGCTGGCGGCTGTGACCGCTGCGGCAGAAGAATTGGCATAGTCCCGGAGCTTTTGGGGGTGTTGGGCGACAGCCTGAGTTCAGCGTAGGAATTCCGCCAGGTCGGCGGTGCTGGGGAGAACATGCTGCGTGCCCGCGTGTGCCAGTTCCTTTTGCGTGCCGAAACCACACAATACCGAGAGCGACTGCGCTCCGGCAGCCAACGCCGCGCGTACGTCCGGCGTGGTATCCCCTATCATCAGGCAGTTTTCAATCGGCACGCCCAAAGTTTGCGCGGCGAAGAGCAGCGGGTCCGGGAAGGGCTTGGTGCGCGCACAGGTCTGGGATGTGACCACCAGGCTGAAATAAGCGTCCAGATTGTGTGCCCGCAGGAAGCTGAGCGTGGTCAGGTTATTGCGGGCCGAGACAACCGCCATAGGAAAGCGCGCGTGCAAGGCTGCCAGCATATCCGGGATGCCGGGTATAACAGGCAGCACCCGCGCGCTCTGGCGGGCGGCGCGCCGCTCCAGGAAACGGGCAATCAGGTGGTCCATTGAAACGCGGTCTGCCAGCTCAAGCAGCAGGTTGCCCGGGCTTTCAGCGGCTATCACCAGCTTGCGGGAGAACGCGGCTGCTCTTGCTTCGTTCACGAGAAAGCGCAGCGGGCGCAGGAGCCTGCTGACCCGGTCGGTCATGGCGTTGTCGCTGTCGGCCAGCGTGCCGTCCACGTCGAAAAGCAGGGCTTTCACCCGGGAAAGGTCCAGTGGGAGGGCGGTTCGGCGCGGAACGGTCATCTCAACTGTGGGGGTTAATAAAGCTCGCCCAGCAGCGTTTCGAGTGTCGCGCGGCTGTCAGCGATCAGCCAGGTGAAGCCGAACTGCGAATCCTGCCGGAGAGCGGAGTAGAGGCCGTCTTTTTCGTAGATGCCGCTCTGGCTTGGGCTGCCCATGCGCAAACTCAGGTAGCTTTCAAAGGCGAGCTTGGCTTCAGCAGAGTCAGAGGAGCCGTCCCAGGTATAGCGCACCAAGAGAGCAGCCTCGCCGGAGGAAGTGTTTTCAAGCACCACGTAGGTATCCCCGCCCCAGCCTTCGGCCGCGGCGGAGGCTTTCGCGTCCACCAGGCGGCTTTCGGTGTCATCACCGCGGGCAAGAATCAGCCAGGTGTACCATTCGCCCATTACGTTGCGGTCGCTCTCCTCCCAACCCGAGCCGAGCGCGGCGCTCAGGTCCGGTAGCTCAACTTTGACAGGAATATCGGTGGGGTAGCGGTTGGGATGCAGGATTTGCTCGGTTGAGGCGGGCTGCGCGCTGGTGTAGGCTGCGTCCACGGCCGCGAAGCCGCCTTGCTCGTAGAGGGACTGGACAAAGGTAAGCCCCTGCTGGTAGGCGAAGAGGAAATCTTCCTGCATGTAGGCGGGCGCGGCGTCGTAGACCGGGCTCTCGTAACTCGCGTAGAAGTTCTGCAGGTCGCGGATATCCTGCTTGGTGGCATGGCTTTGCAGCCAGAGGCTCTCGGTGAGGGTTGCGTCGCCTTCGATGAGGGACTGCAGGGCGGCGCAGCGTTCGGAATCTTCCTGGCAGGCTTCGTCGGTGTAGTTCAGTGCGCCGTTGAAGTCGAAGGCGGCGTCTTGCAGGGCGTGGGTGAATTCGTGCGCGTAGGTATCGCGTTCCACGCCGGTGAAGCCGCTGTTTTTCACGACAAACATAGCTTTGACCTCGTCGTCGTAATAACCGGCGATCTGTTCGCTGTAGAGCTCCTGATAGAAGCTGAGCAGGTCAAAATCGCGCGGGAGGAGGCCCAAAAGCGAGAGCACGCGCGCGTCCGAGGCGGCGTCTTCCGCGCTGTAGTCCTTGAAAAAGTCGTTCTCGACCGTCGCCTGGAGTTCTTCCTCGGTCAGCAGTTTGCGCGGGATGGCGTTATCCAGCTTCAGGCCGCGGATGGCAGAGACCTGCCGCTCGATTTCATCCATGGAGGCGCTGATGGCGTCTTCGGATGATTCGGGGTTGGCCTGCGGGAGGGCGGTAGCGCTGCTGATAGGTTGCTCCGGCGTGAATTGGGCGGCAATGGTGGGGGCGAGATTATTTTTGAAGAGGGCGATACCGCCCAGAAGCACGAGCGCGGAAGCGCACAGGCACAGGACCAGTAGGACGAACAGGACGATGATTAAGGTCTTTTTTGTGGAGGGGTTCATAGCTTTTCCTTTGCGGCTAAGTATATCATCCGGGATCAGGAAGGTTTGTGCGGTAAAGGGCTGTCAAAGGAAAAACATAGCCGGGGAGCGGGCTCGCGGCATGCAGAAGCATTCCTCGTGGAGTTTGTGGGTTGGGTGCAGCGAGGCAGGGACCGGGTTTTGTTGGGTTGCGCTGCCGCCCCACCCAAGCTACGACTGATCACTCAAATTACGTTGGGTTGCGCTGCCGCTCCACCCAAGCTACGACTGCAGATCCATCACGGAAGCTGGAAACACAAGAAGGGGGCGCGGCAATCTGCGTTTTTTAGAGCTCTCACACTCGGGGGTTCAGCTTTATCGCAAATACATTTTACAACCTATGTGTCTAAGGTTCTCGAATGATTTAAGGGCAGACTGCCACGACCCTTTGCCATACAGCGGTCTCATATTGTTCAATAGTATGCAGGCAAAGGGTCTCGCAGCGACAGAGTTTGATTCGTTATTAGCCCCTGCTGTAAGAATTGCTTACAAGCGGAAATTAAACGAAGGGGGCGTGGCATAGCGAAGCATCCACTTGTGGAATCTGCCTGTAAACTTATCGGAAAATAGAGAGCCCTGGTGCACTAACAGGGAGATTGCTTCGCTTGCGCTCGCGGTGACACGGTCCGTCATTGTGAGGGAGCGCCAGCGACCGCGGCAATACCACAAGGGTACTTTGTCTGCCTTTCTGCTCTCCTCTGGGACAGTAGGTTAGCAGGGAGATCGCTTCGCTGCGACCTGTACCCTTCAGAGTATCGCGATGACGAAAAATGGCAGTCCGCTTCGTGCCTCGCGGCGGTGCAAAGTTCGTCATTAGCTCCCGCTGTAAGAATTGCTTACAAGCAGAAATTAAACGAAGGGGGCGTGGCATAGCGAAGCATCCACTTGTGGAATCTGCCTGTTAACTTATCGGAAAATAGAGAGCCCTGGTGCACTAACAGGGAGATTGCTTCGCTTGCGCTCGCGGTGACACGGTCCGTCATTGTGAGGGAGCGCCAGCGACCGCGGCAATCTGCATATAAATCCTTCGGTATATTGAGAGCCCTGGTGTACTAACAGGGGTGCAGCAAGGCAGGGACCGGGTTTGTTGGGTTGCGCTGCCGCTCCACCCAAGCTACGACTCCTACGACTAATCACTCAAATTACGTTGGGTTGCGCTGCCGCTCCACCCAACCTACGACTAAGCACTCAAATTATGTTGGGTTGCGCTGCCGCTCCACCCAAGCTACGACTAATCACTCGAATTATGTTGGGTTACGCTGCCGCTCCACTCAAACTACGACTAATCACCCAAATTATGTTGAGTTGCGCTGCTGCTCCACCCAAGCTACGACTAATCACCCAAATTATGTTGGGTTGCGCTGCCGCTCCACCCAACCTACAACTACCATAAATAAAAAAAGCAGCTCCGCGATGGGAGCTGCTTTACTGTGCCTGATAAGCGTTAATCGTCTTTCCGCAGCGGCTTCGCAACCAGGGGCTCGTCATCCAAGGGCAGTTCGTCAGGCTCCAGCGGGGCTTCCTCAATTTCTTCCTCGACTTGCGCCTTGCGTTCTTTGCGGGAAAGGGGCTTGGCCTTTAGCGGCGCTTCCACTTCTCCGCTTTCCTCTTCCTCCTCCTCAACCAGGCTGCTTTCCTGGCGCATCAGCTCCTCATAAAAAGCGACCATGCGGCCAGCGTTGGCAATCGAGAGGCGTTCGTCCACGGCATGCATGGTCTGGATTTCTTCCTGGGTCAGGAAGAGGGGCGAGAAGCGCATGGCGTTCTGGCACACGGCGGCGTAGTGGCGCGCGTCTGTGGCGCCGGTCATCATGAAGGGCACGACCAGCGCGCCGGGGAAGGTGGCCCGCACCAGTTCCGCCAGGCGCTGGTACTGCGGGGAGTCCACGTCCGCCACCGGGGTGGGGTTCCAGGCGTGGTCGCTTTCGAGCGTTTCGCCGTGGGCGGGCAGGACTTCAATGGTTTCATCCCCGACCAGGTCGTTCACGCGTTCATATGCGTCGCGCAGGGTCTCACCGGGCATGATGCGCAGATTGATGAGGGCTTCGGCTTCAGCGGGCAGCACGTTCTCGGCGCTGCCAGCTTTGATGATGGTGGGGGCAACGGTGGTGCGGGTGAGCGCGTTGGTGAGCGGATTTTTTGCCAGTTTGCGCTTGAGGGCGCCGCCAAACAGCCAGGTGTTCGCGTATTGCATGCGCTGGAAGAAGGGCTGGGCTTTGCCCAGGTAGCTGGCGACAAAGCCCATTACGTCCAGGGTCTGTGGGAATGGGTCGGATTCCAGCACCGCGATGGCGAGGGCAAGCGCGCCGATGGCGGTTTGCTTGGGCGGGGTGGAGGAGTGCCCGCCTTTGACTTTGGCTTTAAGTTTGAGCGAGAGGTAGCCTTTTTCGCTGATCCCGATCTGACCGATGGGGCTGTTGATGCCCAGGGCGCTGCCTTTGGTGACCACGCTGCCTTCATCCAGCAGGAAAGCGAGCTGCACGCCGCGCTCCTTGAGCAGTTCCGCAATAGCGCGCGCGCCGTGCAAGCCGGAGACTTCCTCATCCGCGCCAAAGGCGAGGTAGATCGTGCGCCGGGGGCTGAAACCGGATTTGAGCAGGCTGCTGGCGGCTTCGCAGATGCCGATGAGCGTGCCTTTGCAATCGAGCGTGCCGCGCCCCCACACGTAGCCGTCCGCGAGTTCGCCGGCAAAGGGAGGGTGTGTCCAGCCGGCCTCGGGGGTTTCATCCGCGGGGACGACGTCCTGATGGGCGGCGAAGCAGATGGGGTCGAGCGCGGGGTCGCTGCCGTGCCAGGTGAAGAGCAGCGAGCGGTCGTTGACCAGCTCGAGGTCAATTTTTTTGTGGAGCTGCGGGTAGAGCGTGCGCAGCAATTCGTGCAGGGCGGTGAAGGGCCTTGGATCCGTGAGCGCCGGGTCGCTGTGGGAAATGGTGCGGCACTGCACCGCCAGCCCGACGCGTTGGGCGACAGCTTCGCCGTCGACGTCCAGCAGCGCGAGGGCTTCAGCGGGTTCGCTTTCGATTGGGAAGCTGAGCGTGCGGATGATGATGACGGCCAGGAATATCAACAATAGGGCGCCGGCTGCAATGCCTGCAATCAGAAGAGGGGTCATACGTACCTCCGGTGGTGTTTGTGATGGTTGTGCGTTTGCTCTATTGTACTGGAAAATGGGATAAAGAAGATACGATGGTGTAAGACGCTATGCAAGAGATATTTTAGAGAAATTCGTTTTTTTGACCTGGAATCGAGAAAAAAACACTGGGCGCGCTGCTGTTGTTGGCATGCAGTGCTTGACATCACGGCTGCTTACGGTTAAAATTTTGCAACTGTTCGCAAGAACGCCGAGCTAGCTCAGTTGGTAGAGCATGCGACTGAAAATCGCAGTGTCCACAGTTCGATTCTGTGGCTCGGCATGAACACTATAAAAATGCCCGCGAGGGCATTTTTATTTTTTAGCAGAAATCCAGCTATAATCAAAAAGAGGGCATTTCCCCGCAGCTTGCTGCGAAAACAATGATGTAATATTAAAGCATGAGCAAGCTGGTAAGGAAGAGTCACAAT
>DIXT01000029.1 GCA_002436085.1 Anaerolineaceae bacterium UBA6073 | reverse complement strand
TTCCATCATACTAATGACGAATCAAGCGTCGTCGCGAGGAACGAAGCGGTCTCCCTGCTGGCCTAACATCTCGTCACCGCGAGCGAAAGCGAAGCGATCTCCCCGCTGGCATGCAGGCAGATTCCACAAGGGATGCTTCGCTATGCCACACCGTTTTGCCTTGCAGACAATACTNNCTCATGGTGATAACGGCAAAACGGTTCGCAATGACGGATCGTTTATCACCGCGAGGGACGAAGCGCTCTCCCCGCTGGCATGCAGGCAGATTCCACAAGGGATGCTTCGCTATGCCATACCGTTTTGCCTTGCAGACAATACTNNCTCATGGTGATAACGGCAAAACGGTAATGACGGATCGTTCGTCACCGCGCAAATCGCTCCTGACAGATATAAAAAAGAACCTCCCCGAAAGGAGGTTCTTCTTCTCACCAAACCCATTAATTGGCGTTTGCCTTGGTAATCTGCTTGAACTGGACGGCTTTCATCACTTCCGCAGCAATGGAGGGTAATAAAATCAGCGGCAGCATCATCAGCCAATGGCCGGCATCGATTGTGATTGTGTTGAAGATAGGCTGCAGGAAAGGCACATAGACCACCGCGAAAATGAGCGCCAGCGAAGCCAGCACCGCGATGTTCATACCCTTGTTGCTGAAGATGCCGATCTTGGTCAGCGGGTAGTACTCGGAACGCGCTGTGAAAGCGCGCAGCAGTTCGCTGACGGAAAGCGTCACGAAGGCCATTGTCTCACCGAGCGGTAAGCTGATATTGCGCCCGAGAGCAAAGGCGCCCAGGGTCGAAGCGGTGATTGCGATGGTCTGGACGACAATCCCGCGCAGCATGAACTTGTTGATAATCGGCTCGTTGGTCGGGCGCGGCGGGAAGAGCATGATATCCGGATCGCCCTTCTCGGAACCCAGCGCGAGCGCCGGCGCGCCGTCCGTCACCAGGTTCAGCCACAGCAGTTGGATCGCGGTGAGGATTGGCGGCCATCCGAACAGGGTACCCAGGAAGATAATCATAATCTCGGCCATGTTGCAGGACACGAGGTAGTAGACAAACTTGCGAATGTTGCTGTAAATCACGCGGCCTTGTTCCACCGCGGAAACAATGGAAGCGTAATTATCATCCGTCAGCACCATATCCGCGGTCTCCTTGGCCACGTCCGTGCCGGTGATGCCCATCGCGATGCCAATGTCCGCCAATTTGATGGCCGGGGCGTCGTTCACGCCGTCGCCGGTCATCGCGACCACTTCGTTATTGTCGCGCAAAGCGTCCACGATTTTCATCTTGTGTTCGGGGCTGACGCGCGCGTAGACATCGGTCACTTTCACTGCTTCGCGCATTTCTTCCGGGCTGATGTCGTCAAGTTCTGCGCCGGTCATCACCCTGTGCCCAGGCTCCAGCAAACCGATTTCTTCGGCGATTGCCTTGGCGGTGTTGGGGTAGTCGCCGGTGATCATTACGGTGCGGATGCCCGCGGTTCTGGCTTCAGCCAGGGCAGATTTGACTTCGGAGCGGGCCGGGTCAATCATGCCAATCAGACCGATGAAGACCAGTTCCTGCTCAAGGGCTTCAGGGCTGGTGTCGGCGGGCATTTCGGGTACAAGCCGGTAAGCCACGCCCAAAACGCGCAGCGCGTTGCGGGTCATCGCGTCGTTGGCTGCAAGAATTTCCTGCCGGGAGGCTTCCGTCAGCGCTTCATGGCTGTTATCCAGGCGCAGTTTGTATTTGCACAGCTTGAGCACCACATCCGGGGCGCCTTTAACGGCGATGACGTGCCATTTATTCTGGTCGGACTGTTCGAAGGGCGAGATATCTTCGCCGCTGGGGCTGCGCAGCCCATTGATAGTCACCATGCGTTTACGTTCGGAATCGAAGGGGATTTCCTGCAGGCGGGGGAAAGCTTCGTTAAGTGCCTTCGCGCTGGCGCCAGCCTTGTGGGCGGCTACCAGAATGGAACCTTCGGTGGGGTCGCCAACCATGCGGTAGGTAATTTTGCCTTCGCTCTCGCCGGTCGCTTCAAGCTGGGCGTCGTTGTTCAGCGTGCCGATCCACAGCGCGGTGCGGGCTGCCGGGTAATCCTGCAGGTCCACCTTCGCGTCGTCCAGCAGAAAGTCCCCGACCGGGTCGTAACCGCTGCCTGTGATCTCGAAGGTTTTTCCATCCGTCCACAGGCGGGTGACGGTCATCTGGTTCTGGGTGAGCGTGCCGGTTTTATCCGAGCAGATGACCGTGACAGAACCAAGCGTCTCCACAGAGGAGAGCTTGCGGATGAGCGCGTGGCGGCTGACCATTTCGCGCATGCCGCCAGCCAGGCTGATTGTAACCACAGCCGGCAGACCTTCAGGCACCGCCGCGATGGCGAGCGAAACCGCGATCATGAACAGGTTAACGAGCTGGGAGACGAAATTGGGATTGCCAAAGGAAAGGTGTTCGGGTCCCAGCATTAAACGCGCGACGCCGATGGCGAACACCAGAACGCACACAACTATCGCGCCAATCCCCAGCGTCTTGCCCAGTTGGTCCAGGCGCTTCATCAAGGGCGTCTGTTCTTCTTCCACAGTCTGCAGCATGCTGGCGATCAGACCGAGCTGTGTGTTCATTCCGGTGCTCGTGACCACTGCTTTGCCGCGACCGTAGGTGACCAGCGTGCCCATAAAGGCGGAATTTTCGCGGTCGCCAATCGGGATATCAGCCTCCAGCGCGCCTTCCGCGTTCTTCTTGGCGGGCACGGACTCGCCGGTCAGGGAGGCTTCCTCAATGCTGAGGTTGACGGCTTCCAGCAAGCGGATATCAGCCGGGATGTAGTTGCCGGCTTCAATAAACACAATATCGCCGGGCACCAGCTTTGGGGCGGGCAAAGAAACGCGGTGCCCATCGCGCAGGACCTGCGCTTCGGGAGCCGCCAGCTTTTTAAGCGCCGCCAGGGATTGTTCCGCGCGGGATTCCTGGATGATGCCCATAATCGCGTTCAGGATGACGATCAGAAGGATTGCGCCGGCTTCCACGTAATCACCCAACAGGCCAGAAATCAGCGCCGCGCCAATTAGAAGCCAGATAACAAAGCTGTTGATCTGCGCCCAGAGCATTTGCAGAAAGGTGGTGTGCTTTTTTTCCTGCAGCTCATTCGGTCCGTACTGCAGGAGGCGCTTTTCGGCTTCTTCAGTCGTCAAGCCAGCATCGGCAGGGACGTTCAGGGCGCTGAGCACTTCCGACTCGTTCATCGCGTGCCAGGAAACACTCACTGATTTAGGCTCTCCCCCCGGAGCGGTAGTTAATTTCTCACTCATCGGTATTCCTCCATGGTTTAATTGCCCGCTGGCAATTGCTACATTATATTCTATATACGGATAATAATAACAATAGAGGGTGTTGAAAATGTCCACAACAATAAAAAATGAACAACTTTATATTCAAGAAGAACACAATATGTTCATAAACCCCTCCCCTTTGATTCCCCTCCCCAGCGTCTCGTTTCAGTGTAAAACTTTCCGCACGATGCTGGTGAGGGGAAAGGTGAGGGCAGATTTAAATTCTTAACTTTGAAAAATTTGGATATAATCGATTAACCAATGTTTTTCAACACCCTCAACAATAAATGATTTCCCCGGAATATTGACAGAGAAACATTTGACGCAGAGGTTGAAGTTCGTTCTTGCTCACCATAAGAGCGAGCTGTGTTAAAATCATGCCATGGGATGGGATATTTGCGGTCATGAGACCGCGGTTGCGTTTTTAAAGGAACACACCAAGCCAGAAAAACTGCGCCACGCTTACCTGATAACCGGACCGCAGGGGATTGGCAGGCGCACTCTGGCGCTGGCGTTCGTGAAAGCTCTGAACTGCCAGAACCCGCCCGCGCCCGGTGAGTTCTGTGATGTCTGCACGGTATGCCGTCAGATAAACGCGCAAAGTTTTGCGGATTTGACTGTGCTGGCGCCTGATGAAGGCCATCAGGACCTGCGCATAGACCAGATTCGCGCGGTGCAGCAGTCCCTGGCGCTTGCTCCATACCAGGCAAAATATCGTGTGGTGCTCATCCTGGATTTTCAGCGCGCCACGGCCGCGGCCTCCAACGCGCTGCTCAAATCGCTGGAGGAACCGCCAGCCCGGGCTGTGCTGGTGCTGACCGCCGACGCGGAAGAGAATTTGCTGCCGACCATCGCTTCGCGCTGCCAGATTGTGCGCCTGCGCCCGCTCCCGATGGAAAAAGCCGGCGCCTGGCTGGAGGGAAAGCTGCAGGTGCCAAAAGAACGCGCCGCGCTGCTGGCGCATTTATCTTCCGGCAGGGTGGGGGCGGCGGTGCGCTTTGAGCAGGACCCCGAGCTATTAAGCGCTTATGAAGAAGCGCTGGACCAACTGCAAGAACTGCTCTGCCAAAAAAGACGCCAGCGTCTGCAGTACGTGGAAGGCTTGCAAAAGAAAAAAGGCGGTCAGCGCGAACTGGCGGGTCAGCTCGTTTCCGCGTGGCTAACTTTTTGGAGGGATTTGCTGATTGTGCGCAGCGGCGCGGAAATGCCGTTGGTGAACCTGGAGCGTCAGGATTTCCTGCGGGATGCCGCCGAACAGATGAACCTTGCGCGCATTGAGACCATCCTGGAGCGGCACGAGAAATCTCTCGGACAACTTGACGCGTATGTTAATCCGCGCCTCACGCTTGAATATCTGCTGTTGACCCTCCCAATATTAAAATCATCCGGATAGAAATGCTGAGATTCGCGAACTCAAGAATGCAGCCTGAGCAGAAAGCCAAACTGAAAGACCTCATCAGGGTCTTCCTGCAAATTGGCGCCACAAGCTTTGGCTCTCCCACCGCGCATATCGCCATGATGGAGACCGAAATTGTTCGCAAACGCCAATGGCTGACCGGCGAGCACTTTTTGGAACTGCTGGCAGCCACGCATCTGGTGCCCGGCCCCAACGCAACAGAACTGGCGCTGCATATCGGTTACCTGCAGGCGGGTTTTCTGGGTCTGCTGGCAGCAGGCGCCAGTTTTATCCTGCCTTCTTTTATTGCTTCCTCGATGTTAGCCTGGGTATACGCCCGCTACGGCGCGCTGCCGCAGGCGGACGCGATTTTTTACGCCCTGAACCCGCTTGTGCTGGCAATTGTGATTAATACGCTCTGGAACCTGGGTAAAAGCTGCCTGAAAACCTGGCAGACCTGGCTGATATTCGGGCTGGCGCTGGCGGGCTCTCTGCTGGGCGTGAGTGAACTCATTGTCCTTTTTGGGGCGGGTCTGCTTGGCTATGTGCTGCTTGACCTGCTCAAGCGCCCGCCGAAGGCGCCCGCGCTGATGCTGGTTTTCTTTCCGCTTCCGCTGCTTTTGCGTTTTTTTCAGCAGGGCTCTGACTGGCTGCAGTCCCGGGCGGTCCAGCTGTTCTTGTATTTTTTACGGACTGGAGCGGTGTTGTTCGGGTCGGCTTTGGTCCTGTTCCCATTGATTCGGGATGATATCGTCAACCGCTTCGGGTGGATGACCCAGCAGCAGCTGATTGACGCAATTGCAGTGGGGCAAATGACCCCCGGACCAGTAACCTCGGCGGTAACCTTTATCGGATATTTCGTTGGAGGTCTTCCCGGCGCGTTTGCCGCGACTGTGGGCGTGTTCTTACCCTCCTTCATCATTGTGGCAGCCATGGGACCTTTGATGAAGAAGGTGGCGGATTCAAAAGCAGCCAAGGCCGTACTGGAAGGGGTGAACGCCGGCGTGGTGGCGCTGATTATCTCCATCGCGGTCACCATGGCGAAAAACGCGATTGTGGATGTTTGGACCGGGCTTTTGCTGGCGGCAGGTCTGGCAGCTTTGTTGCTGCTGAAGTTGACCCCATACTGGCTTGTGCTGGCGGGCTTTTTGGTTGGCATCGCAAAAGTGCTGTTCTTTTAGGGTGGGACTGCGGTAAAATCCTGTGTCTATGAATGACTTGCTTGAACTGCTAAATCCCCAGCAGCAGCGCGCTGTGGCTGCCCCCGCCGGGCCTACGCTCGTGCTGGCTGGCCCGGGCTCCGGCAAAACCCGCGTCCTGACGTACCGCATCGCTTACCTGATTGGCGTGCTGCACGTGCCGGCCTACAACATTCTCGCGGTCACCTTTACCAACAAAGCCGCCCGGGAAATGGCGGCGCGCGTGGAAAAAATCCTCGGAGCGGCGGCTTCAGGCATCTGGCTGGGCACCTTTCATTCGGTCTGCGGGCGCATCTTGCGCAGGGAAGCGGACTTGCTGCCGCTGACAAAGGATTTTGTCATCTTTGACGCGGACGACCAGGCGACCCTGATGAAGGAGGTCATCCGCGAAGCCGGCGTGGACGAGAAGCTATTCCGGGCAGAATCCGTGCTAGACGCTGTCTCCCGGGCGAAAAACGACCTGATTACGCCTGAAGATTATCCTATCCAGAACTTCCGGGATGAAAAAGTGCGCCAGTTCTACCTGCGTTATCAGCAGCTGCTGGTGCGCAACAACGCCATGGACTTTGATGACATGCTGGTGTTCACCCACCAAATTCTGAGCGCCTATCCGCAGACCCGCGCCACCTGGGCGCATAAATTTCAGCATATTCTGGTGGATGAATTCCAGGACACGAACCTTTCCCAGTACGCCATTCTGCGCAGCCTGGCGCAGGAGCACGGCAACCTGTACGTGGTTGGCGATGAAGACCAATCCATTTACCGCTGGCGCGGCGCGGATTACCGTAACATCCAGCGCTTCCAGACCGACTTCAAGAATGCCCAGACCATCCTGCTGGAACAGAATTACCGCTCCACCCAACGCATCCTGGATGGAGCTATGGCGGTGATTGACCGCAACGCGAACCGCACCCATAAGAAGCTCTTTACCGAACAAAAGCAGGGCGAAAAAATCAAATTGTTCGCGGCGGCGGATGACAAAGAGGAAGCCGAGTACGTGGTGCAGGCGGTTAAGAACGGCATTCGCACCCAGAAGCTAAACCCGAGTTCCTTTGCCGTGATGTACCGCACCAACGCCCAATCGCGTCTGCTGGAAGAATCCTTCCGGCGCGAGGGCATCAGCTACCGGCTGGTGGGGGCGCAGCGCTTCTACGGTCGGCGCGAGGTGAAGGATGTCATTTCGTTCCTGCGGCTGATTCACAACCCGAAAGACGAAATCAGTCTGCGGCGGGTCATTAACCTCCCTCCGCGCGGGATCGGCGGCAAGAGCCTGGAAAAGCTGGAAGAATTTGCGCGTGCATCCAGTTTGAACCTGGGTGAGGCGGTGACCTACATCGCGGAGCCGGCGGGGAGAGCGGCGTTGGAACAGCTCGGCAAAGAAGGCTTGCGCCTGGAACAGTTTGGCAGAAAACTGTTGTTCTGGCGGAAGTTCGCGGAAGCAAACCCGCCTGCCTCCCTTTTCGACCGCGTTTTGGAAGACACCGGCTATCAGGAATACATCCACGACCGCAGCGAGGAAGGCCAGGACCGCTGGGAGAACGTGCTGGAATTGCGCCAGGTCATCCTGGAATATGACGGGCTGCCTGGCTTTTTGGAAGCGATGGCTTTGGTGGCCGACCAGGACACCCTGCCCGAAACGCTGGACGCCCCGACCATGCTGACCCTGCATGCCGCCAAGGGGCTCGAATTTGAAAACGTGTTCATCGTGGGGCTGGATGAGATGATCTTGCCGCACAGCCGCTCGCGCGACGACCCGGAAGCGCTGGCAGAGGAACGCCGCCTGCTGTATGTGGGTATCACCCGCGCGAAGAAAACGCTGACCCTGACCCGCGCGATGCGGCGGCGCAGCCCCTACGGCAGCTATGAAGAAACCCAGGCCTCCCGCTTTTTGGACGACCTGCCCGAAGACCTGCTGCAAGGCAGCGCCAAAGGACTGCCAAGCCGATTGAACTTTAATTACCAGAGCGCTTATTCCCGTTGGGAGACGCCAGCCTACCGTGCCGCGCCGCGCCAGGACCTGCCGCAGAACACCAGGTACAAGGCTGGCATGCAGGTGCGCCATAAGACCTACGGGCGCGGGGTAGTGAAGGCCAGCCGGCTGGAGCACGGCGATGAGACCGTGGAAGTGTACTTTGAGGGTATTGGCCTGAAGGCGCTGGTCGCCTCGCTGGCGAAGCTGGAAATACTCTGAACCTTTTTGCCCGCCATTGATGAACCGAACGACGCTCTCGAGCTGAAAGGCGTGTCTACTTGTGGGTCAGACGCGGGGCAGGCTTTCAAACGATTTGTGCTTGCATCCCCGGCGAAAAAGCTTTTGCGGAATTTTGCTGTGCAGGTTTTTCGGGTACCATTAAGCAATGAAATCCAGGCGCGTGCTTCTGCTTGCGGCGGTTAGCGTGCTTCTGCTTGGGCTTGCCTGTCGATACACCGCCCCGACGCCGGCGGCTTGGGCGCCCAGTTCTACCGCAGAGCTTGATGCCCGCACGCGCGCGGCCCAGACAACGATCAGCGCGCTGGAAGAAACCCGCTCCCCGACCAATGCTCCCACCGCGACCCTCACGCCCGTACCGCGCCCGACCGCGGCTGAAGACGGACCCTGGCTGATTTTCCCGGACGCGGCAGGCGAGCATCTTTACGCGCTGGACAGAGACAGCGGCGCGCTTATTACCATTGCGCTGCCGATGCTAACCGACCCACTGGATATTATCGGGGGCAGGGCGCCGGACGGCGCGCGGGTGCTGCTGCGGGCTGGCACGCACGAAAACCTGGCAGAGCTGGGCTTGTACGAACTCCTTAACCCCTGGGAGCCTGCGCGCATGCTGACAGAGCTGCTCTCCCAAGAGCTGCAGGACGCGGTCTTACAGAACGACGGAATCCAGGCGCAAATGGCGCTCCAGGCGGTGCAGCAGCCGCACCCCATCAGTTGGTCCAGCGATGGCAATAACGCGGTCTTCCCGGCCGCGCTGGATGGGCTCTCCGCCGATTTGTACCTTTACCGCCCGGGCGGCTCCGCCCTGACGCGCCTGAACCAGCGTTTCCAGCAAGACTTCTCGCCACTGTGGTCCCCGGAGCAGGATTGGATTGTATTCCAGGAGGTCAACAGCTACACGACCATCAACGTATGGAAACTCTCGCTGGTCGGCGCGTTGAGCATGCCTAACGGGGCGGTGACGCATTATATGCACGTCCCGCGCGATACCGGCTACTGGGAGCGCTATGTTGGCTGGATGAGCGCCCTGTACCTGCTGACCTACACCCCGACAGAAAACGGGGGAATAGATTTGCGCCTGAGCAACGTCTCCGCCGGTAAGCCGCGCGTGATATTTGACGGAGCGTTTGCGGAGGCAGCCGTGAACCCGCAAAACGGGGATGTTGCAGTGGCGGTGCGCACGGAGAATAACAACCCCAGGAAACCTGCAGGTATCTATTATTCCTCCAACAGCGGAACTACTTTTGAAGCGCTGTTAGCGGGTGAGTACAAAAACCTATCCTACACCCCTGAAAATGGGCTTTTCACGGCTGCGAGCGCGGTTGGTGTGCTGCAGTTTGACCGGACCGGCAGTGTGTTTATGCTGGCGGGTGAGCAGCGGCTCGGAATTGCCCCGGACGGGCACTGGCTGATTGGCTGGGGCGGGAATGGCGCGCGCTTGTATTCGCCGCAGGGTTTTAGACTGCAAACGCTGACGGACCAAAGCGTCAGCGCGCTGGTGTGGCAGGAGGATTCCAAGGGATTTTTCCTCCTGGCGCAGGATGGGCTGTTTCACTTTCAGTTTCCGCTGCTGCAGGCGCGCCTGGTCACGACGGACGTCTGGCGCGGGGATGAAAAGGCGTTCGTCTGGCTGCGATAAGGTTTGCCGTAAACGTGAAAATATATATTGCAGCCCTGAGGAAATGTATAATTCCAGAGAAAGAGGAGGAACAATGAGCACTATCTTTACCTGGTACGGACATGCTACCATTGGTCTGAACTGTGAGGGCATCAAGCTGGTCGTGGACCCGTTTTTCAGCGGGAACCCTGCCGCGACGGTGAAACCTCAGGAAGTGCATGCGGATTACCTGCTTATCACGCACGGACACGGCGACCATGTTGGCGACGCGCTGGATATCGCGCGGCGGACTGGCGCGACCGTGATTGCCAACGCGGAAATCAGCGGCTGGTTCTCCGGCAAAGGGGTTAAGACGCACGCCCAACACATCGGCGGAGGCTTTCGCTATCCCTTTGGCTACCTCAAGCTAACGCAGGCTCTGCACGGTTCCGCGCTGCCGGACGGCAGCAACGGGGGCAACCCGGCTGGCTTTTTGCTGACTACTAACGCTGGTGAGAAAATTTACCTGGCTGGGGATACGGGCCTTTTTGGCGATATGCGTCTGATTGGCGAGGAAGGGCTGGACCTGGCAGCCATCCCGATTGGCGATAATTACACCATGGGCCCGGATGACGCGCTGCGGGCGGTCAAGCTGCTGCAGCCCAAGGTCGTGATACCCATTCATTACAACACCTTCCCGCTTATCCAGCAGGACGTGCAGGCCTGGAAAAAACGGGTGGAAGCTGAAACAGAGACCCGGGTGGAAGTACTTTTGCCCGGCGGGACCTTTGCTTTAGGAGCATAGATGGCTGACAAAAACCAACAACCAGGACCAAAATCGGGGCGCATTCCCCCGGGGCAGCTGCTGACCAAGCGCTTTCCGGTGCTGCATTACGGACCCGTACCGAATTTTGATCCTAAAACCTGGACGTTCTGCGTGTGGGGCGAGGTAGAGAAACCGCTGGTGCTCACCTGGGAGGAGTTCTGCGCGCTTCCGCGCACG
This sequence comes from Anaerolineaceae bacterium UBA6073, assembly GCA_002436085.1. GTDB lineage: Bacteria > Chloroflexota > Anaerolineae > Anaerolineales > Anaerolineaceae > Mesolinea. Next base: position 36,538 of record DIXT01000029.1, on the reverse strand, counting down.
GCGCTCACCATGGACCTGCACTGCGTGACCACCTGGAGTAAACTGGATACACATTGGGAGGGCGTTTCGCTCAGAACCCTGCGGGAACTCGGGCTGGTCGTGCCCACAGCCGAAGCGCGCTATGTAATTCAGCACGCCGAGTTCGGATTTACCGCCAATCTTCCGATTGAGGTAGCCGCGGCGGATAATTTTCTGCTGGCGACTCACTACGAAGGGCAGCCGCTCACCCCGGAACACGGCTACCCTTTGCGCGGGGTCACCGGCGTGATTCCGGGGCGCGACGACCTGAAAGATGTGTACCTGTGGAAGGGCGCTAAATGGCTGCGCGGTTTGGAATTCAGCGCGCACGACCGGCCGGGCTTCTGGGAGCGGGCAGGCTACCACAACGACGCGGATATCTGGCTGGAGCAGCGCACGGCTTAGCGGCTTTTATTTGTCATCCTGATAATGATTTTCGTTGTCACGATACCCTAAAGGGTACAGGTCGAAGCGCGGCGAGCTGCGCGCTCGCGGATCCTGTCACCCTGAGCGCAAGCGAAGGGCCCAGTCTCTATATCTCGGATTCTTCACTGCGGCCTGTACCCTTCAGGGTATCAGAATGACCAACTGCGCCAACTGGGAGATTGCTTCAGTCGCCGGCGCTCCACACTTCGTACGCAAGCAGTTGCAATGACGAATTAATCGACACCGCACAGGCACATGGACCCTCCTTGGTGTCACTGCGAGGCCCTTTGCCACGGGGATATGTTGATTCAGTAACCCATTAATTGGCAAAGGGTCGTGGCAGTCTGCCATTTCGTATTTGGGGAGAATGCTTCAGTCGCTGGCGCTCCATCGCAATGACGGGTCGTTCGTCATCGCGAGCTTGCGAAGCGATACCCGGAGGGCACGGCGTCTCCCTGCTGACATACACGGAGATTGCTTCAGTCGCTGGCGCTACTTACTTCTTACGCAAGCAGTTGCAATGACGAATCGATAGGAATTGCGCACTCATTGATCACGACTAATACTAAAGGCAAAACAAAAGCCGGCTGCGTAAACGGCCGGCTTTAAATCATGTACAAACAGGGAATTACACCTTGCGCTGGCGCCACATCACGAAGCCGAGACCAATCCCGGCTGCCAGCACCACAGCGCCAACAATCCCAAGAATTGGGGACCTGCCGCTGGCGGCCGCCGCCTGTTCGCCGGGCGCGGCCGTCGCCACCTGAGCGCCAAAATCGATAGTGGCCTGCTCGCCGGCTTTCACTTCAAGCGGGTAGTTGGTAATCGTGGTCGCATTGAATCCGTCGGGGATGGCTACGGTAATGTTGTAACTTCCTTCCGGGATGTTCTCAAAGCACAGCGGATCCACCTCATCCGGGTTTCCGGCAACCGTAGTACCGGTCAGGGAAACCTGACCAAGACGGTCGTTGATGCTCACCACGCCGCCGTAAAGGTAAGTTTCGCCTTCCGTGCGCATACCAGTGCCGTCCAGATCGTTAAAGAGCACGATGCAGACCTTGGCAAAACCCGGTTCGGGGGTGGGCGTAGGAGTGATCTTATCAGGTGCGATGGTGGGCGAGGGCATGGCCGTTTGGGTCAGCGCCGGGGCTGCCACTGTCCCGAGCAGGATTTTGGTTCCCGTGATCAGGCTGCAATCTTCGGTCAACCCGTTCAGACGGATGATATCGTCGATGGAGACGTTGGTCAGCAAAAAAATACGGGTGCAGGTATCGCCTTCTTCTACGATGTAATAAATGCGCCCTTCGGCGTCCGGCGTGGGCGTCTGGTAAACGGCTTGCGCGCTGGCAGGCTGGGAATTGGCAGCGCTCCACAGCAGAATTGCAGAAGCAAGCGCAAGGGCGATGACAAGCAGAGGAACGAGAATCTTTTTCAAACTGTTCATTTTCACCTCTCATTCGGTTATTACCATTATACCCAGATATCCGAAGAGATAAAAAACTGAGCGTTAGCTGTGTGCAATCCAAAGCTGGGCAGGATTGGGTAAAATACTACCAATGAGAACTTTGCGCGCGTGCTTTGTAAGCCTTTTTGCGGCGGCCTTGCTGCTGAGCGCCTGCCTGCCCCAACAGGCATCCCCAACGTCCACGCCTACTCCGTTTGCGACCCAATCCCCGCTGCCCAGCCCAACCATCGACTGGTTCCCGGATACCCCCACGCCCACACCCCGGGTTTACGAAGTTACCCCCAATCCGCTGGAAGGATTGGCACCCCCGCTATACGCACAGGTCTTGTATGAAGAAGACTTCAAGCGCGAGAAGCAGTGGGAAGAAAGCTCCGGAGCGGATGGTAATGTGACCTACGGCGGCGGCACGCTCTCACTGGCGCTCGCAGGCAAAAAGGCTGAAATCAGCAGCCTGAGCAAAATCACCCTGCCGGACACGTTCTATCTGGAGCTGACCCTGGAGTCGGCGCTCTGTGGGGCAAATGACAGTTTTGGGATACTTTTCTGGAGATTCAGCGTGCTGGGCACCTACCGTGTGCTCTACCGCTGCGACGGCCAGGCGCGCCTGGAACGCGCGATTTTTGACGGTGTCTCCGTCCTGCAAAATTGGACAGCGCTGCGGCGCTTTCAACCCAACGCGCCCGCGCTTAACCGCCTGGGCATCTGGGCGGACCAGGGCACGCTCTACTTTTTCGTGAACGATACCTTCCAATTCAGCGCGGAAGCGCGCAAGGGTCTGAGCGGCGCATTGGGGGTCTTTGCGTCTGCCTCGGGGGAACAGGCGGCCACCTTCAACGTCACCGGGCTGCGCATCACCCAGCCTTAGGCCCCCAGTTTATCCCGGATACAGGTATAATCAAGTCAAGCCTGCAGGGCTCAAGCAGTTTGGCGCGGCAAAATCACGCGCGGACTGAATACTGGAATGAGGTCGGTTTTTGAGATGCATCAAGCGCTTACTGGCAGGACATTATCGCTCTTTTCGGAGATTCCCCTATGCCTGAAACATTAAAAATCATCATTCCCATGGCAGGCCTGGGCAGCCGTCTGCGTCCGCTCACCTGGAGCAGGCCCAAACCGCTAATCGCGCTGGCAGGCAGCACAGTGTTGGACCACATGCTCGGTATGTTCAAGACGGTTCCGGATGCCGACCACGTGGAATATGTTTTTATAATGTCACCAGGGCAGCGCGAGCTTATCCACGCCCATATGCAAAAATTCCATCCGCGCAAGCAGGTCCACTACGTGGAGCAGCCCGAAAAGAAAGGCCAATCCGACGCGCTCTGGCACGCCCGGGAATATCTGAAGGGTCCGCTGCTGGTAGTTTTTTCGGATACGCTGATTGAAAACTCTTTCGCGTTCCTCAGCAGCGAAAAGCTCGATTCCGTCGCCTGGGTGAAGGCAGTTCCTGACCCGCGCCGTTTTGGCGTGGCGGAAACCGGCGCGCTGGGGCTGGTGCGGCGCCTGATTGAAAAGCCAAACGACATGAACAACAATTTAGCGGTAGTCGGCTGCTATTACTTCAAGGAAGGCGAGACGCTGCTTGAGGCAGTCGAGGAACAGTTCCGCCGCAACATTTCGCTAAAAGGGGAATATTACCTGGCGGACGCGCTGAATATCTACCTTGAAAAAGGCTCCGTGATGCGCACCGAGCAGGTCAGCGTCTGGTTGGACGCAGGTACCTCCGAAGCGCTGTTGGATACCAACCGCTATTTGCTGGAACACGGGCGCGCGAACGTCCAACAGACCATCTATCAGGACGACTGCGTAGTGCTGCCGCCGGTTTTCATCCATCCCGACGCACGCCTAAGCGCCTCAATCATAGGTCCGTTTGCTTCCATAGGCGCGGGAGCGGTCATCCAGAACAGCAGCATCCGTGATTCCATCCTCAGCCCCGGTGTGCATATCACCAACACTCACCTGGAAGGTTCCATTCTGGGGCACGATGTGGTCATCACGGGCATGATGGGTAAGTTTAACCTGGGAGATAATTCCTGGGTGAGCTGGTAATCAGGCAAAAAAAAGGAGAATTCATGACAAAATCCGTACTTGCCAGACGAGTAGTTGAGCTCAAACCCTCGGGGATTCGCAAATTCTTTGACATCGCTGCCACTATGCAGGATGTCATCTCACTGGGCATTGGCGAACCCGACTTTACCACGCCGGCGCCGATTATCCGCGCCGGGATTGCCTCTTTGGAGCGCGGAGACACCCACTACACGTCCAACCACGGCATCCTGCCGCTGCGCGAGGCCGTCGCCAGGCACCTGAACAATTTATACGGCGTCACGTACAACCCAAATGAGGAAATTATCCTCACTGTAGGCGTATCCGAAGCGCTATACCTCACCTTCACAGCGCTGCTGGACCCTGGGGATGAGGTCATCATTCCCACACCCTGTTTTGTGTCCTATCAAGCGGAAGTGCAGCTGGCAGGCGGCGTGGCGGTGGAGATTCCGACCTATATGGCGGATAACTTTGAGCCGCGTCCGGACCTGATTGAACAGGCGATCACCCCGCGCACCAAGGCAATTTTCATCGGTTACCCCAATAACCCTACCGGCGCGGTGGCCACGCGCGAGACGCTCCTGAAGATTGCGCAACTGGCCGAAAAACATGACCTGATGGTCATCTCGGATGAGATTTATGACCGTCTGGTTTACGAACAGGAGCATGTATGCTTTGCGGCGCTGCCGGGTATGTGGGCGCGCACCATCCTCTTGGGCGGATTCTCCAAAGCCTATGCCATGACAGGCTGGCGCATCGGTTACGTGGCGGCGCCCGCCGAAATCGCGGCAGGTCTGGTGCGCATCCACCAATACTCGGTCATGTCCGCGCCGACCATCTCACAGTACGCCGCTTTGGAAGCGCTGCGCGTAGGCGAACCCTACGTGCAGGAAATGCGCGAGGAATACGACCGCCGCCGGCAGCTCATCTGCAGCGGACTGAACGCGATGGGGCTGAAAACCTGCACCCCGGGCGGGGCTTTCTACGTGTTCCCGGATGTTAGTTCCAGCGGGATGGACGACGAGGAGTTTGCCGAAAAGCTGCTCTATGAAGAGCACGTGGCCGTGGTACCCGGGCGTTCCTTCGGGGATTCCGGCATCGGGTTTGTGCGCTGTTCGTACGCCACAGAGTACCACTGCATTGAAATCGCGCTGGAACGCATGGAAGCCTTCCTGAAACGACACCGCGCGTGAGCCTGGGAGCGCTGTGCTTGACGCGATACTTTTATTGCGTTACATTAAAAGCAGGATCTTGAGGAAAGAATGACCCTTCTTCCGGAAGATATCAGAAAATTATTTCGGGCACCCGGAGCGGCTTCGGTCTGCCCGTAATTTCTTTAAAGAACCGCGTGGAATTATAAAAAACAGATCAACAGGAGAGAAAATGTCAGGACAAACCAATGCATTTGAGATGGCACAGCAGCAATTTGACAAAGTTGCCGACCAGCTTGGGCTGGACGAGCAGGTTCGTCAGATTCTGCGCTGGCCTGCCCGTGAGTTCCATATGCGCCTGCCAGTGCGCATGGACGACGGGAAAATCCGGGTGTTCCATGCCTTCCGCGTGCAGCACAATGACGCCCGCGGCCCTAATAAAGGCGGTCTGCGCTTTCACCCGGCGGAAACAGCTGATACCGTGCGCGCGCTTTCCATGTGGATGACCTGGAAATGCGCGGTCGCCGATATCCCGCTGGGCGGCGGCAAGGGCGGCGTCGTGGTGGACCCCGCCACGCTCTCGGTTGCGGAAAAAGAGCGCCTGTGCCGTGCTTATGTGCGGGCTATGTACCGCAACATCGGCCCGCGCCAGGACGTGCCCGCCCCGGATGTTGGCACTACCCCCCAGATGATGGGCTGGATGATGGATGAATATTCGCGCATCACCGGGCAGTACACCCCCGGCGTGATCACCGGCAAGCCCGTCGGCGGCGGCGGTTCGCTTGGGCGCACCGAAGCAACCGGTTTTGGCGTTATTTATACCGTGCGCGAGGCGATGAAGCACCTGGGCCTCACCCCTACGGAATGCACCGTCGCGCTGCAGGGCTTTGGCAACGTTTCGCAGTACGCCGCCATCGGCTTCAAGGAAATCCTGGGCGGCAAGGTGGTGTGCGTTTCCTGCTGGGACCGGGAAGATAAAGTTTCGTACACCTTCAGCAAGGAAGACGGCGTGGATCCGTGGTTCCTGAAGAGCATCACCGACCAGTACGGCACGATTAACAAGGATAAAGCCCGCGAAGCCGGCTACCAGCTTGAGGACGGCGGCGCATGGATTAGCAAGCCGGTGGACGTGCTCATCCCCGCCGCGCTGGAAGGCCAGATTAATGCGGAAACTGTGCACCTCATCAACCCCAGCGTGAAAATCCTGGCGGAAGGCGCCAATGGGCCCACCACCCCCGAAGCGGACGTGGTGCTGAACGAGCGCGGCATCTTCATCGTGCCGGACTTCTTGTGCAATAGCGGCGGTGTGACCGTCTCGTACTTTGAGGGCGTGCAGAACGACATGAACTTCTACTGGACGCGCGAAGAGGTGCTGGAGAAGCTGAACAACAACATGACCACCGCTTTCAAGGGCGTGCTGGACATGTCTTTGGAGCAGAACGTCGGCATGCGCGACGCGGCGTACATGGTTGCCATCCACAAGGTGGTCAAGGCTATGGAACTGCGCGGCTGGATTTAGGATTTGAGGTAAGTTTGAGAGGGCAGCCCGACCGGAAGGTCGGGCTGTTTGTGATTAAGCTCTCACGATGGCGGTCGGGAGGGCTTTGAACTCAGAAGCCGTAAAGAGCTGGAGTTACCTGGTCGCTTGTCATCCTAAGAAGATTCTTCACTTTGTGTATATATTATTGATTGGAGACCTAAAGGTCAACTTCCTCACACGGTCGGGAGACCGGTGAGAACGGGTAATAGCTTGGGAGGAGCGAAAACGGGACTCGATTGGTCGTTTATTTTTCGGAGCGCAACCCAACGGAATTTGGTCAATTAGATGCTGAGCGGTTGGTGGGGATTGTTGTTGGGTTTCGCTCCTGCGTCGCTGCACCCAACCTACGACTTCGGCGGTGGAACCGTAACGAGTGGCGTAGGCGACGAGGATGGGTACGGACATGGCAGCTCCTTTTGGTGGGGAGGAAGTGAGGGGAGGAAGAATGATAACCTCTAAATAAGTAGTATACTCAACATTGTTTAGGAATACGGGGTATTGTTGTTTATGGCAACCTTGATTACCTCTCCAATTCTAAAAATCAACATTTTTTTGTTGATATATGTACAGGTTTGTGAAAAGAATACAATATGCTTATAGAAGAAGATAAATTAATGGACGAATTTGTTCAACTGTCATTCCTTACTAAAAAGAACCAGTTGCTAGAAAAACTTCGGAGTAAAAGCAATCCGAATTCGTATAAAAGATATTTAGGCTCTCCATTGCGTTATGCTGGTGGAAAAACATTAGCCGTCGGCTATATTGCTAACCTTCTGCCTGAAAATGTAACAAGGGTGATATCACCTTTTCTTGGTGGGGGTTCGGTAGAGATTGCATTAGCAAAAGAATTGGGTATAGAAGTATTGGGTTTTGACATTTTTGATATTCTAATAAATTATTGGGAATACCAATTATCTGAACCATCAGCATTAGCCGACAAACTAGAACTTTTTGAACCGACTAAAGAAGAATACAAAAGAGTCAAAGATATCTTGCTTAAACATTGGAATAAGGAGCAATTATTAGAAGGATTAGATCTTGCTGCGGTCTATTACTTTAATTTTAATACATCATATGGACCTCATTTTCTTGGTTCGCAATCTAGTGTTTATCTTCAACAAACACGTTATAAAAAAATGGTAGAGAAAGTTAGAAACTTCCAGTGTACAAAACTCAAAGTTCAATGTGAAACATTTGATAATGTAATACCAAATTTCCCTAATGATTTTTTATACTGCGACCCGCCATACTATTTAGGTGGAGACAGCAAGATGTTCATTGGTATGTATCCTCATAGGAATTTTCCTATACATCACAAAGGATTCAAACACGAATTACTTAGAGATTTACTGTATTCCCATAAAGGTGGTTTTATTCTCTCGTATAATGATTGTACAACTATTAGAGATTGGTACAAGGATTTCAATTACTTCTATCCAACCTGGCAATATACCTTTAGTCAAGGAGACACAAGAATTGGTAAGAATAGAGCTAATGGAAACAATGGGTCTTACATAAAAAAATCCCATGAAATAATTATTTGGAAGGATCCGGAATGAATGCAAAAAAACGGGGATCATCATCTGATGAAGCAAGGAGAATAAGGCAGGAGGGTCATGATATTGCAAAACTCTTTGCACTCATGCTTGGATTAAGTGATGATTATCAAAATGACCTTAAAGCTAAAAAAGATGTAATAGACCCATCAGGTGATGCTCATTCTGTAAAAGCAGGTGTTAAAAAATGGCAGATATTCTTATACAGTATGTCTAGATTTGATGAATTTTTAACGATGAATGGTATTGGTGACATTCTTATAAGTTGTATTAATTCTTTTCCAAGCACTTATTATGAATATCAACAAAATAAGGAGATTTATAAGAAAGCCCTTGAACCTAACATGCAATTGTTAGCTAAAAAACTCTCAAGTATAGTAATGCTTAGAGCTTTTCTAGAAAAATCTTTATTCAATGGTAATGAAGTAAATTATCTAACGGTCTATCATGATGGAAAATTCCATGTTTTTTGGGGAAAAGAAGTTGTCAAGGTAATGGTTGAAAACCTCACTGTTACAAACTCAATTGCGAGAAACCCATCTCAATTTTCTTTCCAAAAAGTAATACTGAAGTTCGAAGGTCAGAACCTTGGCGAAATTGAAATGCGAAATGACAGCGAAACACATTATCGCGAAATAAGATTTAACATGGTTAAACCAAAAGCAATGGCTTTGTTATTTAATTCAATAAAAGATCATATTTTGTTCGATGAAGATATTTTGGTTTACGGTGAAGCTAAGAAACACTTTGGTAGATGGAAACGCTGATGCACGTTTTACTGTTTCCTTTTGTTTCCTGACCGGGGACTTGTCATTGATACCCTTCAGGGTATCAGAATGACAAATCTTTCGTCATCGCGAGGAACGAAGCGATACCCGGAGGGTACTTCGTCTCCCTGTTGGCCGGGCAGTTGTTGGGTTTCGCTCCTGCGCCGCTACACCTGACCTACGACTTCGGCGGTGGAACCGTAACGGGTGGCGTAGGCGACGAGGATGGGTGCGGACATGGCGGCTCCTTTTGGTTGGGGGCGTGTGGATTCATTGTATTGTATCTACGAAATGGTTTCCGGTGTGATGATTGACATATCAGCCAACGTAGAGTTTGATGCCTAGTCTAAAAAACTGCTGAGCTAATCTCAATCCAGTCCGGAGGCTTGCGGTTTGTCATACTGATACCTGAAGGGGAGCAGTATGACAAGATGTTCGTCATCGTGATACCCTAAAGATTACAGGACGGAAAGCGGCGATGCCAAGAGGACACTATGTCTCCCGCAGTATTTACAGGCAGATTACCAAGCCGTTTGGCCTGAAAATCTGGACTTATGGGTGGAAAGTTATGCGGCCAAACGGCTCGTAATGACGGATCCAGCGTCATTACCCTGTGGCTATACCCATATGGCGCTCCTTATCACTGTAAAGAGGCACTGCAGCGGCTGATTCGTCGCTGCGAGACCCTTTGCCATTCGACTGTGCGATTATGCCGTTTAGCATGCTGGCAAAGGGTCGTGGCAGTCTGCCTTTTATTTTCTACAGACGATTTTGACACATAGGTTGCAGAAAAATCTTTACCCGGATAATTTTTGTACAATTATATTTGAGACCACGAGGAATGAAAGTTTAAGGCGGATTCCGCAAAGGATGCTTTGCTATGCCGCGCCGTTTTGCCTGGAACCAAACCCACAGGCAGATTGCCGCGCCGTTTTGCTGGCAAGTTTACTTACGATTCAAACTTTATTGTGGCAAAACGGCTCGCAAGGACGAATCACTCCTACGGGCAGATTACTTCGGTCGTTGGCGCACGCAAGCAGTCGCATTCACGAATTCCTCGTCATCGCGAACGATGCGATACCCGGAGGGTACTTCGTCTCCCTGCTGGCCGGGCAGTTGTTGGGTTTCGCTCCTGCGTCGCTGCACCCAAGCCACCATCTACGTACGCACGCGGCCGCAATGACAAACCTTTCGTCACCGCGAGGAACGAAGCGGTCTCCCTGCTGGCCGGTCGGGAGATTGCCGCGCCGTTTTGCCTAAGACCCTGAATGACAGGAGGTGAGGAATGTGGCAAAACGGCTCGCAAGGACGGCCGGGCAGTTGTTGGGTTTCGCTCCTGCGTCGCTGCACCCAACCTACAATCTACGCCCGCAAGCAGACGCAATGACGGATCCTTGCCAAAGTGCAGATTGCCGCGCTGTTTTGCCGGGAAGTTCCCTCCCTATTCCCATGCTATCGCGGAAAAACGGCTCGAAGAGACGAATCCGGCGCTAATGCGATATCCTAATGAGTAAAGGCCGCTGCGTGATGGTATCCCCGGGTGGGCTGTTTACTCCTGTTACCAAAGAGGGAGATTGCTTCTGTCGCTGGCGCTCCATACTAATGACGAATTTTTCTACAGGCAGATTGCCGCAAGCGCCAGGGCTCTGTTGCGGTTTTAATGTCATCTTGACGCCCTAAAGGGTACGGTTTGAAAGCGAAGGATCTTCTTGCTGAGAGCTTAAGATTCTTCACTGCGGCCTGTACCCTTCAGGGTATCAGAATGACAAGTCTTTCGTCACCGCGAGGAACGAAGCGGTCTCCCTGTCGGCCGGGCTGTTGTTGGGTTTCGCTCCTGCGTCGCTGCACCCAACCTACAATCTACGTCCGCAAGCAGCCGCAAAGACGCCCCACCACCGCGCACCCCCCCCCTCACTCCCGCTCGCCGGTCTCCACATATTTTGTCAGTTCCTCAACGCTAAGGTCCGCAATGCCAAGCCTGTCCAGCGTGCGGCCCTTGCGCCAATAGTCAGTATTATGCACAATACACGCCAAGCGGATGATAGCGTCAATCCCGCGCACAGAGACCCCGTAGCGCAGCCCCAGCGACGCGATCGGCACCAGGCTCATCGGGATTTCCTCAAACAGGTAGCGGTGGTTCAGCGTGGCCGGCGCCTTGATGCCGTAGTAGCCGGACTGGTTATGGATGGCATCGTGCAGGTTCTCGCCGCGGGCATCGTATGCCATCGCCAGCCATTCCAGGCCGGTGCGCGCGCGAATGCCAAGCGAGGAAGCCACGGTGCAGCGTTCGCGGTCCACCGTCTCAAGCAGTTTGGCGACCGAAGGGGAAACGCCGTCGATGTAGAACTCAAAATCCCCGTGGGTGGTCTCAATCCAGCCGGCGTTCAGCAGCGTGATGGTGGGGTGGAAGACCGCGCCCATGTTGTTCAGCCCGGTCTTGAGCACATTGCCGCCGTCGATGTACTGCGGGTAAACGTGGTGGATGGCGTCCAGCACCGCGCGGTTTTTGGTGGCGGGCAGGGCTGCCAGCGGAACGGACTCCTTGATGCGGAAGATGCGCGCGTGGCTGGGTCCTTCGGAGCGGCTGGCGTAGATGAAGGTTTCGGCTTCAGCCACGATGGGCTTGCCCGGGCAGTTTTTTTCGCGTAATACCTGGGCGAACTCAATCGCGCCGCAGGTGCGCCCGGGGTGCAGCAATACAATCTGCCCATCCCGCAGGTAAGGGGCGGCCGCGGCGGCGATATCGCGGTGGCCGGAAGAGGGTACGACCACCATAACTACATGCGCGCCCTCCAGGGCTTCCCCAATGTTGTCGGTCACTTTGACAAGCTTCCCAAAGCCGCTGATGCCGCCCGGGTTGTCCAGGTCTATCCCGCCGCGCTCGGCGATGACTTCAATATTGGCAAAGGTGCGGTTATACAGCGTGACTTCGTTGCCCATCAGCGCCATATGCGCTGCCATGGCTTTGCCGCCGTTGCCCGCTCCTATGACTGTGTATCTCAGGTTGTCGTTCATTGTCTGCTCCTATTCAAAGGTAGGTGGAAAGGCGTTCCGCCTCGGGGAGGGGGCTGCCGTCAGGTCGGACGGCTTCGCAGCCGCCCTGGATTATGCGTGTTTTAATTTCCCCGCGCGCGATTTTGCTGCCGCGCAGGTGCGGCGCGTCCAGGATGCCAAGGCGCACCGCTTTGCCCAGCACCGCAGGGTCGGTCAGGGGGTCGGGGCTGCCGGGCTCCGCCAGGCTGCGGATGGCCGCGAGGGTGAGCCGTGCTTCAGAAATGAGGTGGTCTTTGCGCGCCTGTATTAATGGGTCCACCAGCATGTCGGGCTGCCCCTTACGGGCATTTGCGATAGCCTGGCGGGCCATCAGGCTGGCGTCGATGACGTCGGCGGCAGTAGCGGCGTGGTCGGCTTCGGTGTGCCCGACGATGTGCACGATGTGGGGCCGGAGCGCCATCTGCAGGTAGATGCTGGCGGAGAGGTGCGCGCGGGCGGCGTTGCTTTCCAGCGGGTAGCTGAGCAGGCCGGTGCGGGTTTGCCTGAGGATGCGGAAGTTTTCGTTCTCCAGGGGGGCGGTCATTTCCAGGATGGCCAGCATCTTTGCCAGGTCCATCGCGTCGGAGGCGCCGGGCGGGCTGTTAAACATCATCTGGGTGATGTAATCGCGCGCGCCGAAGGCTTTGGCGTTATAGGCGGAGAGGTAAGCCGAGACAAGGAAAATTACATCTGGCGCGTCGCGCATGCCCCAGTGGTGGGGTTCGTTCAGTTCCACCGGCACGCCGCGCTGGCCGTACCAGCGGATAAGCTCCTGATGCAGGCGCAGCGAGTCTTCCAGGCTGACCGGGCCGCGCCCGTCCAGCTGGTTGAACCAGAACAACGGCACGGCGCACCAGGCGTTGTGGATGGTTTCCATGTAGAGCTCCGCCAGACGGATGAAGTTGTCGGTGCCGGAGTAAGTGCGCAGCAGCGGGTAGTTGCCGCGGCGGGAGGCCTGGTACAGCGCGCGGAAGTCTTCCGCGCTGCGCACCGGCACGCCGCCGGCGCCTTTGGCGCGTGGGTTCTGGCGCTCCGGGTGGAAAAAGTTCTCCTGGGCGTCCTGGTCGGTGCCGAGTGAAATAACGTCCAAGACGCGCGCTTCCGCGATTTGGGCAATGCCCTCCAGCGTGGCTTCCATGGTGGGCAGGCCAAAGTGGTGGCGCAGCAGGGGGTAGGGCGCTTTCCAGGTGATGCGTTCCAGCGCGGTCTGGGGGTAGTAAGCGGGATTGTCGCGGTCAGCGCTCTCGCCGCGCAAGAATGCCAGCACTTCCTCGGGGGCTTCGCTGCCGTCGAAGGCGCGTTCAAAGAAGCCCAGCTTGCGCGCGCGTTCCGTCACTGGCGGGGTGCCGCCGAACACAAAGCGCACACCTTGGGCGCGCAGGTCGTCCGCGGCTTCAGCAAATTCGCCCAGCAGGCGCTCGCCTGTTTCGGGCGTCAGACGGTACGAAGCGCCAACCAGGTCGGCGTGCTCTTCGCGCGCGGCGCGCAGGAATTCTTCCAGCGGGACAGCCGGCCCGAGGAAGACGGTGCGCCAGCCCGCGAGCTCCGCCAGGTTGAGAAAATTCATTACGCCGGCAACATGGACGCATTCCCCCAGGGCGCCCGCAACAACGGTTTTCATGAAGAATCCTCCTGTTTAGTTTTGTAGGCTATCGGTCACTCACCAAATGGTGAACAAAGAAAAGATAAAAACAACCCGTGCCGGGTAAGCTTAAATAATGACTTATTTTACCCCAAACTGCGGGTGCACCATTTGGATTGCCGAATTGTAGAAACTTTTTCTGATGCGCCATAAATCCGGGCGGCTGCGGTAGAATGTAAATAACTGGCGATGGAACACGAAAGCGCAGCGCAAGCGTACGAACTGTATCACGACGAGTCTGCCCGCAACGGGTATTGGCACGGCATGCTTTTGGTGCCGGTCTGCCAAAAGGAAGCGCTGGTTAATTACCTGGAAGCTGCGCGCGCGGAGGTCGGGTACCCGCACAAAATCAGCTTCAAGAAGATAAACCGCCCGGGCGCCAAGCGCGACCTGGCGGAAGCCTGGTTGAGCATCGTGCTGGGCTTTATGCGCTCGGAAAGCAAGCATATCCGCTACTTTTACTACACTGGCGCGCGGGGGGACCGGGAAAAGGCTTTTCGAGTGCTGGACGACCAGGCAGGCGGCGCGAAGTTTATCATTTTCCGCGAGCGCGATAACCACGAGAACATGCTGCACTACCCGGATGAGACCAGCAAGGTGGAAACCTCTTTTCGCTTCGGTTTCAAGGGCGGCTTGCACTACCTGTTCAGCCCTGAGAACCCGGTGTGCATCACCAAAATTCATTTTGACGGGCACCTGCACCAGGGGCGGCACATCGACCGCCAGCGCGTGATCGATCGGCTTTCGGGCTTGCGCGGCTACTGCGGCATCGGCAGCCAGGCAGACTTGATTGACGACCGCGCCAGCGACCCCGCCGCCCAGGACACGCAGCCCTACGCCGACTGCCAGCTGCTGCAGTTGACGGACCTGCTGATCGGGTCTTTCCGGGCCGCTTTCGGGTATTACAGCAACCAATCCCAGTGGCTGCTGGCGCGTTATGCCCGTACGCTGATTGACAAGTACAGGCAGGGCGCGCCGCGCATGCGCAAGAGCCGCTGGTACCGTGCCTTTTGCATGAGCCAATGCCACCTGGAAGGGGGCGCCTGGCGCTTTGAAACTATCAACCTGATGGAAGAGGAAGGGGTCAGCCAACTCCCGCTGCTGGAATAGTCGGTCCTATGACTGTCTGCTGGATTAAGTTTGGCAGCGATTCTGGTAAGATTAGGCTTACCTTCGTATTGGAGCGAAAAGCGATGCTCAATGTAATAACTGTTGCCGAAGCCCAGCGCCTGATCGCGCGCAGCTTTGGGATGCTGAAAATGCCTGCGGAAAGCGTGCACCTGAAAAATGCCGGCGGCAGAGCCCTGGCGGGAGACGCGCTTGCCCGGGAATTTGTCCCGGACTTTGACCGCTCCACCGTGGACGGCTATGCCCTGCGCAGCAAAGACGTTTTTGGCTGCTCTGAATCCATTCCCGCGCTGATGACAAAGATTGGCTCAGCCCAGATGGGCGCGCACACAGACCTAAGTCTTGCGGCAGGGGAATGCGTGTACGTCCCTACCGGCGCGGAAATTCCGACCGGGGCGGACTGCGTGATTATGCTGGAGGACGCCGAGGTTCTGGAAGACGGGCTGGTGGCAGTCTATAAAGCCTCTCCGCCCGGCGCGAACCTGATTTTCCGCGGCGATGACCTGCGCCCGGGGGATGCCATTCTACGGGCAGGCACCCGCCTTAGCGCCGCGCATATCGGGGCACTGGCAGCCATGGGCTGGACTGAAGTTTCCGTGCGGTCCAAACCGCGCGCCGCGGTCATTTCCACCGGTGATGAACTCGTCCCCGCCGGGGAAGCCCTGCCGCCCGGGAAAATCCGCGACGTAAACGCCCCCATGCTTGTTCAAGCTGTGATTGAAGCTGGTGGACAGGCCGACTTTCTTGGAATTATTCCGGACCGCATCGACGAAGTACGGGCAGCTTTGAAGGCCGCTTTGGTGGAACACGACCTGGTGCTTCTTTCCGGCGGAACCTCCGTCGGGGAAAAAGACGCGGTGCCGCAGGTGCTTTCCGAACTGGGAGAACTGCTGGCGCACGGCCTGGCGGTTAAGCCGGGCAAACCCACCTTGTTTGGCAGTGCGCAGGGTAAACCCGTTTTTGGCCTGCCGGGCAACCCGGTGGCGGCCTACTTTATGTTCCATTTGCTGGCGCGCCCGCTAATCGCGTCCATGCTGGGCGCGGAGCTGGACGAACAGCGCGTGAGCGTTCCCATCGCGCGCGCGGTGCCCTCCAACCACGGGCGCGAGGAATACGTCCCTGTCATGCTGCGGGATGGCGAAGCGCATCCAATTCCGAGCAAGTCCGGATTGATAACCACCCTGGCGCGAGGGGACGGCTTCATCGCCATTCCGCGCGATAAAGAAGGACTGCGTCAGGGCGAACTTGTGGAAGTGACCCTGTTGAAGAGGTGAAATTTGGCATTTGAATATCTGACCAATGTTCCCCTGGAAGAAGCGCGAGCGACATATCTCGCTGCGCTGCGCCAGGCTGGGCTCAGCTATAGAACCGAGACCATCCAGACCAGCACCGCGCTGGGGCGTGTGACCGCGAACGCGGTGTATGCCCGCATCAGTTCCCCGCACTACAACGCCTGCGCCATGGACGGGATCGCCCTGGATGCGAAGCAAACATTTGGAGCTTCGGAAACCACGCCGGCGCGCCTGAAAGAGGACGCCTTTGTGTGGGTCAACACCGGCGACCCGCTGCCTGAGGGCTGCGACGCGGTAGTGATGGTGGAGGATGTGGTGCAGGAAGAGGACGGCGTGACCCTTTACGCGGCAGCGCTGCCCTGGCAGCATGTGCGCCAGATTGGTGAGGATATCAGCGCGGGCGACATGATTCTCCCTTCGTTCAGCATGCTTGTTCCGGCGGCGCTGGGCGCGCTGCTGGAATCCGGCGTGCTGAAGGTGGAAGTGGTGTCCCGCCCGGTCGCCGGAATCATCCCGACCGGAAATGAGCTGGTGGCTCCGACTGAAGAGCCGCAAGCCGGCAGCATCATCGAGTCGAATTCCACCGTCTTTGCCGGGATGCTGGAGACCTGGGGCTGCATTCCCAAAATCTACCCGGGCGTGCGCGACGACCCCACCCTGATTGAGGAGGCGTTACGGCGCGCCCTGGCGGAGTGCGACCTGGTGGTGCTGAATGCCGGCTCTTCCGCGGGCAAAAAAGACTTTTCAACCGGCGCAATCCGACAGGTGGGCGAGGTGGTATTGCACGGCATAGCCATCCGACCTGGTAAACCGGCTATCCTGGCGCACGCGCAGCCGGCTGGCAGAAGCGTTGTACCGGTGCTGGGCTTGCCGGGCTATCCCGTTTCCGGCATTTTGGTGATGGAAGAACTCTTTAAGCCGGTGGTGGAAAGCCTGACCTGCCAACCTGCGCAGCCTGTTGAGTTTATCCAGGCCGCGATTGCGCGCCGGCTGACATCCTCGCTCAAGTATTTGGAGTTTGTGCGCACGCGCCTGGGCAACGTGAACGGGAAGACTGTGGCGGTGCCGCTGAACCGGGGCGCCGGGGTGGTCAGTTCCTTTGTTAAGGCGGACGGCATCATTCATATCCCGCAGAATACCGAAGGCTACGAGGCTGGCGAGCTGGTGAACGTGCAGTTGACCCGCAGCCGCGCGGAGATTGAGCGCACATTGGTCATCACGGGCAGCCACGACCCGCTGCTGGATGAAATCGCGGATATCCTCAAGCGGCAGGACCGGGCAAGCTCCGTCGCGTCCTCGCATGTGGGCAGCATAGGCGGCATCACGGCTGTTAAGCGCGGTGAGGCGCACCTGGGCGGAATCCACCTGCTGGACGAAGCCAGCGGCACTTACAACATCCCCTATCTGCGCAAATACTTCCCGCAGGGCGGCGTGGTGCTGGTGGAATGTGTCCAACGCACGCAGGGACTGATGGTCCCTAAAGGTAACCCGCTGGGCATCCGCGAATTCGCGGATATCGCGGGCAAGCGCTACGTCAACCGCCAAAAGGGCAGCGGCACGCGCATTCTGTGCGACTTTCTGGCACACCAGAACCAACTGGATACCGAAACCGTCCCTGGTTACGAGCGCGAGGAGTACACGCACACCGCGGTCGCGGCTGCCATCGCGGCAGGCACGGCGGATGCGGGGCTGGGAATTCTATCTGCCGCGCGCATTTACAACCTGGACTTTGTGCCTGTGTGCGAAGAGCAGTATGATTTGCTGGTCGCGCAGAGCGCTTTCCAGTTGGATATGGTCCAGCGCTTGCTTGAAGTCCTGCGTGGGGCGGAATTTGCGCGCAGGTTGTCAGCGATGGGCGGCTATTCGCTTAATCACCCGGGAGAAATCAGACAATGGAACTGAGCCATCTGGATAAAAACGGAAATGCGCGCATGGTGGACGTCTCTGCAAAGGACGAGACCGCGCGCGAAGCGCTGGCCAGCGCGCTGGTACGCATGCGCCCGGAAACCCTGGCGCTCATCCAAGCCCGCGAAATGCCCAAGGGCGATGTGTTCGCCTGCGCGCGCGTGGCTGGGATTATGGCCGCCAAGCGCACGCCCGAACTCATTCCTATGTGCCACCCCATCCCGATTACGAAGGCAAGCGTGGATTTTGAGGTTCTGGCGGAGGACACGCTGCGCATCACAGCCCGGGTGAAATCCACCTACCGGACCGGCGTGGAGATGGAAGCCCTGACGGCTGCCAGCGTGGCTGCGCTGACTGTGTACGACATGTGCAAAGCTGTGGATCGCGGAATGCAAATCCTGCAGATCCAGCTGGAGCAAAAAAGCGGTGGAAAGTCCGGTAATTTCCTGCGAGAGGATATAATCCCTGATAATGATTGATCAATATAACAGGGAAATTACATACCTGCGCCTTTCTTTGACCGAACGCTGCCAGCTGCGCTGCACGTACTGCCGCGCGGAAGAAGGCGCCTGCCCCAAAACAGAGGAGCTGAGCGCGGCGGACTTTGCGCGCATTGTGCGGGTGATGGCGCGGCTGGGCATCAATAAAGTGCGCCTGACGGGCGGCGAACCCCTGCTGCGTAAGGACATTCTGGATATTGTGGCGCAGGTGGCAGCGGCAGCGGAACTTAAAGACCTCTCGATGACTACCAATGCCCAGATGCTGCCGGGCAAGGCTGCCGCTTTGAAAGCAGCCGGCTTGCGCAGGCTGAATATTAGCCTGGATTCCCTCAAGCCGGATGTGTTCCGCTTAATGACCGGCGGGGATTTACAGCTTGTGCTGGACGGCATCGAGGAAGCGCTTGACGCGGGGCTCGTACCGCTGAAGATAAATGTGGTCGTCGTGGCGGGCATGAACGACGGGGAGATCGATGATTTCATCGCGCTCACTCGCGAGCAACCGCTGGATGTGCGTTTTATTGAGCTTATGCCAATTGGGGACCAGGGCAGGAACACCCAGCGGCAGATATCCAACCAGGACTTGCTGAATGCGCGTCCGTATCTGCAAGCGCTGCCGCCGCGTTACCCCGGGCAGCCCTCAGCGGATTATCAGGTGCCGGGTTACCTGGGTCGGGTGGGCTTCATCAGCCCCATCTCCCATCAGTTTTGCGCGGACTGCAACCGCATCCGCGTGATGAGTGACGGCATGCTGCGCCCTTGCCTGGGTGTGGATCGTCAGTTTTCCCTGAAAAAAGCCTTGTTAGGGGAGGATGAAGAACTTGTAGAACTCATCCGGCGGGTAATCTTTGAAAAACCCATTGGTAATGAATTTCAGACTTGTACCGGCTCAGCGCGTAATATGAGCAGGATTGGAGGCTAAATTGGCAAAAGTTGTCGCGGTAAACATTAGCACTAAGACCGGTGTTATTAAGAAACCCGTGGAAAGCGCACATCTGGTGGAAAAGCTTGGAATCGAAGGGGATGCGCATGCTGGCAACTGGCACCGCCAGGTGAGCTTGCTGGACCAGGCGAGCGTGGATAAAATGACCGCGCTCGGCGTGGAAGGGTTGACGCCTGGTATTTTTGCCGAGAACATTACCACCGAGGGCATCGCGCTGCACGCGCTTCCGATCGGCACCCGTCTGCGCGTGGGTGAAACAGAGCTGGAAGTCACGCAGATTGGCAAAGAATGCCACGCGCATTGTCAGGTTTACCAGCAGGTGGGTATGTGCATCATGCCGACCGAGGGCATCTTTACCATTGTCATCCGCGGCGGGGAAATCCGGGCTGGGGATGCGATTGAAGTCCTGAACGGCGTGCGCGCGGCGGTCATTACCCTGAGCGACAAAGGCGCGGCGGGTTTGCGCGAGGATAAGAGCGGCCCGGCCTTGGTGGAAGCTTTGCGCGGGCACGCGCTGGTAACAGAGCATTTTGTTATCCCGGACGAATTTGACCAAATTAAAGCGGAACTCTGCCGCCTGGCGGACTCCGGCAATCTGGATTTGATTTTGACCACTGGCGGGACTGGATTGGCGCCGCGGGACGTGACACCCGAAGCCACGCTGGCGGTGGTGGAACGGCTCGCGCCGGGCATCCCGGAAGCCATGCGTGCTGAGAGCCGCAAAATCACCGACCGGGCGATGCTTTCCCGTGCCCAGGCTGGGGTGCGCGGGCGCACGTTGATCGTCAACCTGCCCGGCAGCCCGAAGGGTGCGGTGGAGTGCTTGCAGGTCTTTTTGCCGGTGTTGGCGCATGCTGTGGAAACCCTGCGCGGCGAAGCTTACGAGTGCGCCAGGCCCTGACGCTTCATCAGCCGTAGGTTGGGTGCAGCGACGCAGGAGCGAAACCCAACAACCCACCCCAACATCTCAGCAACCTGCTTTTATTGGGTTGCGCTGCCGCTCCACCCAAGCTACTGACTGAAGACCTGGTGAATACACGGTAGGGGCGAAGCATCCCGGTTAAAACCTCAGATTTACCCTGATTTTCTTATCAAGGATGCTTCGCCCTATGCTTACAAGCACCTTGCGGATTTGACGAATCATCCAAAAAAAGATCCTTCGCATGCTCAGACAGTGTCATAAAATCAGCCGTAGGTTGGGTGCAGCGACACAGGAGCGAAACCCAACAACCATCCCAACAACTATCCTAACATCTCAGCAACCTGCTTTTGTTGGGTTGCGCTGCCGCTCCACCCAACCTACCAATGACAAAGATTGCCTTGAATCCAGCGTTTCAACAGCCTTACAATGGTTGACGTGAATTTAACCGCCTTGCGCGCTTTCCTCAGAAGTGGCCATGAACCGCCTTATAGTTGTAGACGAGCAGAATGCCTTCTTCCGGCAAGACCTGGAGCAGAACTGACCCGCTCACACAATCCAGCCGCCGCCCAGAACCTGTTCCCCCTGGTAAAAAACCGCCAGCTGCCCGGGGGTGATATCCCTCAAGGGCTTTTCAAAGCGCACCAACGCGCTTCCGTCCGGCTGCGGAGTGACAAGCCCGCGGGCAGGAAGGGCGCGGAAACGAATTTTTACCTCTGCCTGAAATTCAGCTTTTGGGGCGGCGCCGGATATCCAGTTCAGGCCCTCGACGCGCAGCGAACTGGCGCCCAGTTCTTCCGCCGGGCATACAACCAGGCGATTGTTCCCAATGTCTTTTTGCCATACATAGAGCGCCTGCGCCGCAGCGGGCAAGCCTTTGCGCTGGCCAATGGTGTAAAACGCCAGACCCTCGTGCTCGCCCAGCACTTTGCCGCTGCGGTCGGTGATGGGGCCGGGCTGGACGGCTTCCGGCGCGTACTCCGCCAGGAAATCGCGGTAATCCCGTTCTCCCAAGAAGCACAGGTCCTGGCTTTCGGGCTGCTCTGCTGAAGGCAGCCCGCGCTCGCGGGCTATACGGCGCACGTCGCTCTTCAGCAGCTCCCCAAGCGGAAAGAGCGTGTGGGCAATCTGCTCCTGGGTGAGCATGCTGAGGAAATAAGTCTGGTCCTTGCCGGGGTCCCTGCCTTTCCACAGCTCCGAAAGCCCTTCAGGCCGGGCAAGCACGCGCGCGTAGTGCCCGGTGGCGAGGTAATCCGCCCCAATGGATCTGGCATAGTCCCACAGCGCCCCCCACTTGAGGAAACGGTTGCAGGTGACGCAAGGGTTGGGCGTTTCGCCGCGCGTGTAGCCTTCCAGGAACTGCTGGACTACGATTTTCCGGAAAGTTTTCGTCTCATCCAGCACAGTAAAGGGGATGGAGAGTTTATCCGCCAGCCTGGCAGCCAACGAGCGCGTTTCGGGCGTGCAGCAGCGGTTTTCCTGCTCGGCGCCCGGGGCGCTCCACAGGCGCATCGTCGCTCCGAGAACCTCGTAACCCTGCTCCACAAGCAGCGCTGCTGCGACTGAACTATCCACGCCGCCGCTAAGGGCGACCACTACTTTTTTCATGCTTTTTTCCTGTTTCTTGATGGCGCGGTTTTTGGTGACCGCTGTTCCATTATAAACCGGCGGCGGCGGCGGGAAAGAAACGGATTGTACGTTGGGGGGCTTAGATGCGCCAGTGCTGCAGGAACAGGCGCGCGTTTTCGGTCCGGGGGTTTTCAAGCACGTCGCGCGCCGGGCCATTTTCCAGAATTTTCCCCTGGTCCAGGAAAATGACTTCCTCAGCCAGGCGCAGAACCTGCGCGGGCGAATGGGTGGAAAAAATCAGGGTGCAGTGCGTGTTCCGGGTGTATTCCAGCAGGGTGTTCTCAATGGAATCGGTGCCGCGGATATCCGTGGAGGAGGTCGGTTCGTCCAACAGCAGCAGCTGGCGCGGCTTGGCGATCATGCGCGCGACCGCCATGCGCTGGGCTTCCCCGCCTGAGAGTTTGTTGCCGCGTGCCATGAGGAGGTTTTGCATTCCCACCGCTTCAAGCGCGCGGGCAGCCTTATCGCGCCGGTCCGGCGTGTTTTTAAGCGCCATTTCCACGTTCCGCAGCACGGAAAAGCTGAACGCATACGGAGCCTGCGGCATATAGCCGACGCCGTCCGGGTTTTGCCGGGCCACTTCGCCCTGGCTGGGTTGGAGCGTGCCGGCCAGCATGCGCAGGAGCGTGGTCTTGCCGCTGCCGTTCTCGCCAATCAGGCCGTAGCGCTTGCCCTCCTCAAATTCGACCAAGGGAATATCCAGAATGACGCGCCCGCCCGCCTGCACCAAAACGTTCCGCACGCTGATCATGCCAGCCCCGCGCTTTCCTGGATGCGGCTGACCAGCGAGTTGATCAGAAAAGCGATCACCAGCAGCACGACCCCCAGCGCGATGGCAAACTCAAAATGCCCCATGTTGGTTTGCATCATGATCGCGGTGGTCATCACGCGGGTTTTGAACTGCACGTTGCCGCCGACCATTTGTACTGCCCCCACTTCGGCGATGGCGCGCCCGAAACCGGTGAGCACGGTGGAGATGAACTGCACCCGGCATTCATAAATGATGTAGAGCATGCGTTGAAAAGGCCGCAGCCCGATTCCAGCGGCGGTCTCATGAATCAAGGGAGCTTTGACCGAGACGATATTCGCGGTCAAGCCGGTCATAATGGGGGTGATGAGAACGATCTGGGCGATGACCATGGCCGTGACGGTGAAGAGCAGTTTGAGCGTGCCCAGCGGGCCGCTGCGCGAAAGAACGAGGAAGACCATTAACCCGGCCACCACCGGCGGGAGCCCCATCAGCGTGTGCAGGACGCGGTTGACCAGCCGTTTGGCTTTGAAATTCGTGCTGCCAATGATGACGCCGAGCGGAATACCCAGCAGGGCTGATACCAGAGTGCTGAGCGAGGACATGCGCAAAGTGACGCCAATGATCTGGCGCAGCTCCGGGTCCTGGCCGAATAATAGTCCGAAAATCTCTCTGATGACATCCATAGTTTTGCGGGCGCCTGCTGCCATTCTGCAGCACTGAAGGCGGGGCAGAACTGAGGCGCGGCATGGGGGGAAGAACCGCGCCTCAGATTGCCTGTTAACAGCTTATTTTGTGGCCAGGATGAAGAACAACTGCTCGCCGTATTGCTCGAGGCCGAACTTCGCGATCAAGTCAGCGGCTTTTTCAGAGGTCATCCATTCAATGAAAGCCTGCGCGCCGGCGAAATTGGTATCCGCGAAGCGCTGGGGAGTAATGGCAATCATGGTATAGGTATTCTTCATGTCTTCAGTTTCTTCTAGCAGCAGGCTGAGCGTGTTCTCGTGCGCCAGGAAGGTGGCTTTGTCAGTGAAGACGTAGCCCTGCATCTCGTTGCCGACCGTCAGGGTCTTGCCCATGCTGTCGCCCACGCTGACGTACCAGGACTGACCGGTGGGCTCAAGCTCCAGGGATTTCCAGATTTTTAGCTCGGCTTTGTGGGTGCCGCTGTCATCCCCGCGGGAGACGAAAGTGGCGCTGGCATCAGCAATTTTCTTGAAAGCTTCTGCCGCGGTGGTTGAGCTTTTGACGCCGGCCGGGTCGCCTTCCGGGCCGACAATAACGAAGTAGTTATACATGAAGGGCACGCGCACTTCGCCGAAACCTTCATTGATAAACTCCTCCTCAGAGGCTTTGGCGTGCACAAGGAGCACATCGGCATCACCCGTGCGCCCCTTTTCGATGGCGGCGCCTGTGCCGGCCGAGGTGATTTCGAGCGTGTAGCCCGTATCCTTCTCAAACACCGGCTGCAGATAAGCCATCAGACCGGAATCGTTGACCGAGGTGGTCGTCGAGAGCCGGATAACAGGATTCTCAATTTTGGTAGCGCAGGCTGTCAAGCTGAGAATCAATACCCCCATGATTAAAACAACACACAACTTCTTCATATCGTTCTCCTTTCCAAATGGGAGGCGCCGCCGTTTCCAGCAACACCCTTGAGCCCGGGGCATTTGGGATTTTCCCTGGACTGCCGCTCAGCTACCCTTGTCGAAGATTTAGGCGTACTGAGTCGAAGAAACCCCGCGATTATACTATGGATAGGATGATTGGGGTTGAAAACGCCTTCCAGGACAATCCTTTTGAAAAACTATCGGGATAATTCTCACCCCTCATTAGCCAGAGAGTTTTCAATCCACCGCAGGATAAGAAAGACAAATAATACCAGGAGCAATAGCAACGCTGCTACAGGTGTCGTTGACTCAAGACCAAATCCCTGGAAGCGTTCATAAAGCAGAACAGATATTGTTTTTGGGCTATACGCCAATATGACGACCGCGCCAAACTCACTAATACCTCGAGCCCACATTGTAATGGCTCCGCTCAGAATTCCACGCCATGACAGTGGCAGCGTAATATGCCAAAAAACCTGCCAGGGACTCGCTCCATCAACGCGCGCCACTTGTTCCAGCTCCAGACTCACCGATTGGAAGGCTTCTCGGCTTGCATTGATTAGCAAAGGAAGGCTAACAAACATCATTCCCACAACGATACCGCCGAGATGGTCGGTGAAAAACAAACCGAGCTCAGAGAAAGGCTTTCCCAGTATGCCTTGCCTGCCGAAAACCAATAGTAAGGCAATGCCTGCTGCGGTATGCGGAATAATCAGCGGCAGGTCGATCACTCCGGCCAGCAGGGACTTCCCAGGGAAATTTACCCGCGCCATTATATACGATAGTGGAATGCCGAGTAGTACACCGAAAACTGTCGCAATGGCTGCTGCAAATAGCGTTAGTCCGATGGATCTCGCAACTGACTCGTCTGTGATGGTTTTCAACAGACCTTCCAGAGTAACCGAGAGCAGTGTAACCAGGATCGGGAGGATGATAAAAAGAATTATTAAACTGGCTGCGATTGGGAAGCCAAGCGGAAAAGACCTATTTTTCACTTCAGCGACAGAAAATCACGCAATTCATCTGGCAAGTTTTGCAGCTGGTCGCCAGTCGGAGGATAAATTAGAGGGTGAGCGTTTCGCCTCATTATGGATTGTCCCTCTTCACTGTATAGAAATCGGATGAATAACGCGGCTTCCTCCGGATGTGGAGCGTTGCTAGGGATGGTGAGCCCATAAGTGATTTGTTCGCCGATAAAAACAGGATCGACCGTTGAAAATCGCCTGAAATCCATTTGTACAGTTACCTTGTGATAATTGTTAGAGAACTCCTCTTCACCAAGGTTGAGGGTTGGTGGCAAACTAAGCATCTCCAATCCATGCTGTTTTATCACGCTTTCATATTCAAAAGCGTAATCGATTTCGCCTGCTTCCAATAATGAGATTAACGCAATACTGGAACCTCGCATCATGATGTGAGAATTTTTGGCGGTTTCAAGAATCTCGGGGATTCGGATGATCTTAAAATCACCCATGTCCACCAGGTGAATTTCTTTTGAAAACTGTTGGCTAATGAAAGAGTGAAAGATATTGTCTTTCCGATAGACATCTTGCGCCAACGCAAAAGCCATTAATTGCCTGTAACCCAACGCATCAAATCGGGGGTCTGAAAGACCGACCTTGACATCCTGCCGGGATAGAATCTCCCACCAATTTTCTGATGTTATCTCATTGGCGTATTTGCTCCTCTGAGTATAAGCAACTGCCAATCGGTTGTTAGCCATGGAAAGGAACCAATCTGCGTAAGGGTCATCTGTCCCTGGCATGTTAACTTCATACATCAACATCGGGATTAGCGCCTGATCTGCCGTCGCCACAATATCAATATCCTCATGCAGTTCAGTTACATGCCGCATTACCTGGATTGATCCATGAAACTCCATCTGAACATTGATATCCGGATATTTTTCTTCAAAGGCTTGCTCAAGATCGGTAAAAGGTTGGATGAGACTGCCGGCTGCAAATACGACAAGAGGGATTTTCTCTTTTGGATTGCAAGCAGTTAGCAGCACTAAGAGCTCCAGTATCAATAAACCAAAAAATTGCTTCTTCATGGATCTCACTTGAGAAAAAAGGGTGGGTACTCACAAGTACCCACCCTTTGGGTTAGCCTTACTTGAATTCGATACTTACCAGGTCTTTTGCCCAGAAGTTAGAGTCGAAGCCCGGCATGTAAGTTCTCAGCATTTCTTCGTCCCAACCGACCAGGCAGTTTTCGCAAGCTTGCAGATCAGCCAGCGGAACGTCTACCGACCAACCATCTCCAGCAATAAATGTAGCAGTTTTTGCATCCGCTTTGAGGTTTACCAATGAAAGGATTTCCGCGACCTTAACTCCTGTCACGTCCATTGTTCCCTTTTTTGGATGCTCGACGCTGGTATTAACTACCGCCAGCTTAAGCAGGTCGTCCATTGTGAAGACTTTTTCGGCTTCCACTAATCCCTTTAGCGTGAGCGTGGCGTCGGCTGGACCTATGATCGCCGGCGCCTCACCAGCTGCTTGGGTAGTGGGTTCAGCAGCAGCAGGAGCGCTTTCAAAGTTGATCACTACGCTGGTAATTCCGCCAACCATTTGCTTTTTGCTCAATTCCGGACCAACCAAGCGTAATGGGAAATTATCCTCCACCAAAGGTTCGCCGTCGACAAGATACGCGACGATGATGTCGTCATTCCGCATTACCGTATAAGAGTCCAATGTAACGGTGTAACCATCAGCAGAGATCAAGTCGATTGTGTAACCATTTTTTGCGAGGTCATCTCGGAAGGCATCATCTCCATGTTTGATCTCATCGTCAACACGACCGATAAGGTAATAAAGCGGAATGCCTTCCCAGACGTGGCCGTCAGCGTCAGTCCATGCACGAAGATGGCAGCCGTCTGCAGCGCCAGACTCGAAGGTTGCCCTATCCATGGGTTCTTCAATGGCGCCTTTAAAATTTACAACCCAATCTTCGACCGCCTCTTTTAAAACGATCTTGTTAACAAATTTTACCGACCAATGACCATCTACGACCTGCAGAGGAGATTCCCCGATCACAACAAGACGCAGTTCGCCTTCCATTTCAGGGCTAAGTGGTTTCCCCTCACGTTCATAGGCGATGATTGTCTGGAGCGATCCAATGGTCTCCATTTCATCTCCACTCGAAACATCATAAGTAATGTATTCACCGTTACTGATCTGATTGGGAGAGTAGGTTATGGAGTAACCATCTGAAGCGACTACTTCCACGCTGTGAGCGTCGGTCATGCCTCCAACTTCAGCAAGCAGGGTGCTGACCAGGACGCCCTTGTGGAGGGCAGGGGCAGTAATTTTGCCTGTGCTGGACATGATGCCCGCCAAACCTTCGACTGCGGGTAAAGATTTGAGTTGGTCCATGGTAAAGTATATAACTTCGTCGCCCTTTACCAACTCAAGCACGGTTACGGGGACTGCTGGTACTTCAGTTTGGACCTCTGCTGGTGCTTCCTGTGCTGCAGTACTGCAGCCAGTCAGACTGAAAATCAATACCCCCATGATTAAAACGACACACAACTTCTTCATATCATTCTCCTTTCCAAATGGGAGGCGCCGCCGTTTCCAGCAACACCCTTGAGCCCGAGGCACTTGGGATTTTCCCCGGACTGCCGCTCAGCTACCCTTGTCGAAGATTTAGGTGTACTGAGTCGAAGAACCATCGTTATTATACCTGCGGCGAGCAAATTGTGTGTGAAAAAGATAACAAACTGGGTGGGGGAATTATTGCTGTTATGCGTTAGGTGTGGGGCTTTTTTGTAAGCTTCCGCAGGGGGAAAGCTGGCGAGCGCCGCGAGACTGATGAGGGGATTGGTGCTATATCGTTTGGCTGACTTGTGATACTCAATGGTACGGGCGAAGCATCCATAATGAGTGCTCTGGAGGATGATTTATGCTCTCTTTGTGATGCTTCGCCCCTACGTCTAATCGGAAATATTGCTAGTTGGCGGCTTGAAAAAGGCAAGCCGCCCTGCAAGTAAAGCTTCCCCAAGGGGAAGCTGGCGAGCGCAGCGAGACTGATGAGGGGATTGGTGCTATATCGTTTGGCTGACCTGTGATACTCAATGGTACGGGCGAAGCATCCATAATGAGTGCTCTGGACGGTGGTTGATGCTCTCTCCGGGATGCTTCGCCCCTACGTCTAATCGGAAGTATTGCTAGTTGGCGGCTTGAAAAAGGCAAGCCGCCCTGCTTAACTGAAGCTTCCCCAGGGGGAAGCTGGCGAGCGCAGCGAGACTGATGAGGGTCCTGTAATTTTCACCCACCCTGCGGGCACCTTGCCTACGGCACGCAAGCAGCCCCAAGGAGAAGGTCAAAATCCCCTCATCCGCCCGGTGGGCACCTTGCCTTCGGCACGCAAGCAACCCCACGGGGAAGGTCAAGCGACCCTCATCCGCCCGGCGGGCACCTTCCCCCACGGGGAAGGTCAAGCGACCCTCATCCTCCCTGCGGGCACTTTTCCCCAGGGGAAGGTCAAAAGCCCCTCATCCGCCCTGCGGGCACTTTGCCTTCGGCACGCAAGCAGCCCCACGGGGAAGGTCAAAGTCCCTCATCCGCCTTGCGGGCACCTTGCCTACGACACGCAAGCAGCCCCAAGGGCATGGTCAAGCGACCCTCATCCGCCCTGCGGGCACCTTGCCTTCGGCACGCAAGCAGCCCCACGGGAAAGGTCAAGCGACCCTCATCCGCCCTGCGGGCACCTTGCCTTCGGCACGCAAGCAGCCCCACGGGGAAGGTCAAAGTCCCTCATCCGCCCTGCGGGTACCTTACCTTCGGCACGCAAGCAGCCCCACGGGGAAGGTCAAGCGACCCTCATCCTCCCTGCGGGCACTTTTCCCCAGGGGAAGGTCAAAAAGATCCTCATCCACCCGCCAACACAAGAACATCGGCGCTCCATCCTACTGTTATCTGTCTGAAGACAGATGTGAGAGAAGAATGGAGCGCCGCTAAAAATTACTTGGTCAGATAGACTTAACCGACGATGTTCACCAGCCGGCCGGGCACGATGATGACCTTGCGCACCGGCTTGCCTTCCAGCGCAACCCGCACAGCCTCGCTTGCCAGTGCCTTCTCCTGCGCGTCCGCGTCGCTGATGCCCGGGGCAACCAGGATGCGGTCGCGCAGTTTGCCGTTCACCTGCACCACCAATGTGATTTCCTCGTCCCGCGCGGCTTCTTCGTCCACCGCCGGCCAGCTTTGCGTGTGGATGGAGTAGGGCTTGCCCAGGCGTTCCCACAGCTCCTCGGCGATGTGCGGGCAGAGCGGCGCCAGCATGCGCAGGTAGATATCCGCGCATTCGTTCCATTCCGGGCTGCCCCAGGCGCCGGCGTTCTTGGCGCGCGCCATGTCATTCAGCAGCTCCATCAGGCTGGAGACAATCGTGTTGAACTCAAAGTTTTCGTAGTCATATGTGATAGCGCGCAGCACCTGGTGGGTCTTGCGCCGCAGCGCGCGCAGCGTTTCCGGGCTGGCGTTGGTCTGCGCGGGCTCCAAAATCATCGCCCACACGCGGCGCAGCCAGCGCGAGTTGCCCTCAATGCCGCTGCTGTTCCAAGGTCCGCCAACTTCCCAGCGCGAGAAGAAGGTCAGGTACGAGCGCACGGTATCCGCGCCGTAGCGGGAAACCAGGTCGTCCGGCGCAATGACGTTTCCGCGGGATTTGGACATTTTTTCGCCGTCCTCGCCCAGCACCATGCCCTGGTTGCGAAGCTGCAGCATTGGCTCGCGACCGCTGGTGATGCCGCAATCTCGGCAGGCTTTGTGGAAGAAGCGCACGTACATCAGGTGCATGGTGGCGTGTTCGCTGCCGCCGGTGTAGGTGTCCACCGGCATCCACTTGCGGTAGAGCTCCGGGTCAAAGGGGTACGTGCTGTAGTCCGGACTGAGGTAGCGCATGAAGTACCAGCTGGAGCACATGAAGGTGTCCATGGTATCGGTTTCGCGCTCGGCTGGGCCGCCGCACACCGGGCAGGTGGTAAAGCGCCAGGTGGGGTGCAGCTTAAGCGGGCTTTCGCCGGTGGGCAGCCATTCCACGTCATCCGGCAGCAGCACGGGCAGCTGGTCTTCCGGGACCGGGAGGGTGCCGCATTTTGGGCAGTAGATGATCGGGATGGGCGCGCCCCAATAGCGCTGGCGCGAAATCAGCCAATCGTGCAGGCGGTAAGTGACCGCGCCTTTACCAACGCCCAGCTTTTCGATGTAAGCAATGGCCGCTTCCATGGTGTTTTCTTCCGGGGTGCCGCTGAGGGGGCCTGAGTGGACCATGGCGCCGTGCGCTTCCACCGCGGCGGGCATTTCGGCAGGGTCAGGTTCAGGGCTGCCTTCGGGCTGGATGACCACGCGGATGGGCAGATTGTACTGGCGTGCGAATTCAAAGTCGCGTTGGTCATGGGCGGGGACGGCCATAATGGCGCCGCTGCCGTAGCCCATCAGGACGTAATCAGCAGTCCAGACCGGCACGCGCTCCCCGCTCACCGGGTTGATAGCATAGGAGCCGGTGAACACGCCGGCCTTGGTGCGGTCGGCTGCCTCGCGCTGCATGTCGGACTGGCGTTTGGCCTGTTCCTGATACGCGCGCACGGCTTCCGCCTGTTCGGGCGTGGTGAGTTTGTCCACCAGCGGGTGTTCCGGCGCGAGCACCATAAAGGTCACGCCCCACAAAGTGTCGGGCCGGGTGGTAAAGACCTCAATCGGGTCGCCTTGTTCGGACGTAAAGGTCACGGACGCGCCTTTGGACCTGCCAATCCACTTGGTCTGGAGGGTTTTGATGGTCTCTGGCCAGTCGATACCCGAAAAGTCCAGCAGTTCCTCGGCGTAATTGGTGATGCGGAACAGCCATTGCTTCAGGTTCTTCTTGATCACGGGTGTGCCGCAGCGTTCGCAGTGGCGGTCTTCGCCCTGCACCTGTTCGCGCGCGAGGGTGGTGTTGCAGTTGGGGCAGAAGTCCACCGGCGCTTCTTTTTGATACGCCAGATTGTTCTTGAAGAATTGCAGGAAGAACCACTGCGTCCAACGGTAATACTTGGGGTCGGAGCTGACAATCTCGCTGTTCCAGTCGAACATGTTGCCCATGGAACGCAGCTGACCGCGCATGCGCGCGATGTTGGCGTAAGTCCAGGTTTTCGGGTGGATGCGGCGCTTGATGGCGGCGTTTTCCGCAGGGAGGCCAAACGCGTCGAAGCCGATGGGGAAGAACACGTTGTAGCCCTGCATGCGCTTGAAACGGGCGCGCGCGTCCGAGGGCGTCATGGCGTACCAATGCCCGATATGCAAATCCCCGGAAGGGTAGGGGAGCATGGTCAGCGCGTAGAATTTCTGCTTTTCCGGGTGGTCGGCGGTTTCGTAGAGTTTATCCGCTGCCCAGCGGGCCTGCCATTTCGGCTCGATTTCATCGGGTTTGTACTGCGGTATGCTGGTCGGGTCAATCATCTTCTCGCTCCTTTAAATAAAAAATCCCTGCGTGCAGGGACGAAGTTTCCTTCGCGGTACCACCCTGCTTCCCGGCGTCCGGGCAGCTTGGGCTTGCGATAACGGGCAAATCCGTCAGCAGCTACTGATTTCACTGCCGCCACCCCCCGAACGGGGAAACAGGCGAGTTTAGCCTTGCGCGCTCCGCGGGCGCTTACCGGAATTGCAGCCTTGTTCCCGGCTCTCTAGCGGACGGCTTATTACTCCTGCCGTGGTGTTTAATGCGCTTATTTTATCACAAACCGATGTTTGCAAGCATTAATGAATGTCCAATTTATTATCAATATTTTGTCTATAATGATTATTAGAAAATGACCTACCCAGGAACAAATTGAGGAAAAATGACCCTTTTATCTTAATATAGACGCGAATGGAAGATTATTGACTAGATAATCGTACAGATCTAGATCTACTTCATAACCGATACTGCTTCTGCCAAGTGCTTTTGCAACTTCAATTACTGTTCCTAATCCAGCAAACGGGGAGAGAACCAATTCGTTCTCTTCAGTAAGCGCCTTAACGCAACGTTGGACCAATAAATAATGTAAGCCATCACGAAATATTCTACCGTTAGGAAGACGTTTACGAGGCGTTCCTGTTAAGAACCACACGTCTGGATTAAAGTCCGTAGCAAATTCAGGTGGAATCTGTAATCCTCTTTTTTTTGTTGGTTTTTCGAAAAACTGAATGAAAGAGTAGTTGTATCGATAAATGTTTTGTTTCAGAGATTTTATCCACAGCTTCGTGTCGATGCAACGGAAACCTTCATCTTCAAACACTTGTTTGATTACTGTATGCTTATGCCAAATTAATCCATCAAACGATTTGTCATTACGGTTGTACCAACTATGATCCCTTAGATCTGTATTAATGGATACTATTACTCCTTAATCTGACAAGACTCGGCTACATTCTTTAGCAACCGTTGTAAGAAAGAGCAAATAATCCTTTTTATCTAAAAATTTTCTATCTGGAGAATTCGTGAATGGTGGGTCAAATATTATCAAGTCAATACTATTATCAAGGACCTCAGGCATCTGTTCACATGTATGGAAATATATATTGTGATAACTCAATTATACTCTCCGAACGCTTAGGGTCTTAACTCCATCAAAAAGCGTCCATGAACAACAGGTTTACCATATTTTTCCTGGTTCACGACACCCGTCCATCCGCCAGATATCTCTCTGCCGTTAATGCTGAAAACTCCACACCCTGTGCCCATTAATCCTTCGTATGGATATCGTTGAGCAAAATACTTAAAAGTCACAACGTTGGTCCGAGAAACTTCGAATGTAATGGGATATTCGTACTCACGGTTAGTTCCATTCTCATCCGGACTTGTCATCTTTCCATGCCCTTTAATCTTTCCAAACCAAACATGTTTATCAAAGCAAACAACATCTTGCACATAAATCTCATCCTCGCCGATAAACCATTTTGTTTCCCATTCTTTTCCTTTCAAGTAGCTTAATGCCGATCGCTTCTCAGGTGGCCAAGAGTTACTAATGGTGTTTATTAAAAATGTCGCAATAGAACCTACAATAGCACCTAAAATTCGTCCGATTAAATCATTCATGATTTTCCTCCTCTAAGGAATTCCAGCAATATATATTCCCATTATTAAAGTCAGTCGATAATAGTTTAACCCCGTAATAATGAATTGGATTGAAAATTGATTCAGTATTGTTCCAGTAATATCTTAAGTAATCTTCCATCGACCCGAAGTCCTTACTATTTTTGTTTAATCTTGAGTGTGAATTTATCTGACGGTTAATCAAACCATTGGGTCTCCATTCATCGTCTATTATTGAGAAGGAGAAGGGAGATCGTTTGGATTTACAAACAGCATAACTAATTTGATACTTTGACCAGTTTTCAAAGCCTGGCAAAGAAGCAACACCCGCACAACAACAAGCAGTGTCTGAAAATTGGTGTAACTCGTTGTCTGCCGCACCGAATTCCAAGTTAAAAGAGTGTGCAAGGTTACGAATAGATTTCACTGTTGTAACTTTGTTTTCCAAATTAAGTATAAGCTCTCTCCCAACCTGTGCAGCTCCCTTTTCCTTGTAAAGACTCGAATAATTCTTGTTAAATATCACATGTTCTTTGATTTCAATTGGTAATTTTAGATGTTCCAAGGTAAGAAATCTCGATCCGGTATTAGCAATAGCCTGGATAAATTGTTTATTATCTAAGTCTGTAAATGGGATATACGGTTGCCATCTGCACGCGGTATGAACGCCGTTTTTCTCCAACATTTCCATTGCTCTTAAACGCTTAGAAGGAGGCGTAGAAAACGGTTCAAGAACAGTTGATTTTTTGTCGATTACAGTACTAAAAGAAAATTGAACCAGTATGAATGGGTTTTGCTTTAAGAAAGTCAAATAAGGTTCTTGAAGGAGTAAATCGCTCTTCGTACTTATTACTATTGGATATTCTATCTCACACAGGTGCTTTAGTACATTTTGAGTAACTCTGTATTTTATTTCCAGTGGTTGGAATGGGTCCGACATTCCACCCATGTGAATAGGTACTTTTCGACTAATCATTTGATTTAAGACACCACCGCGTTTTCTTTTGGTGGGAGTAAAAAAATTGTTAATAAAAGCTGGGTTTGCAGGTTTTGATACTACATACTTATAATTACCCCCTCGATCCTTAGACGAGCAATAAATACAACCAAAAGTACAGCCTAAATATGTATCTAACCTAAGCGGAAGACCACAAAAAGGGAATTGGCTTGTTAAAGAAAGCGGTGTAGAGTATGAAGAATTATGTTCCATCAGGTTCTTAGGAAAGAAACAATACTTGGAATTTTTTGCAGTCTAGATAATTATACATGTATCTTTCGCTCTCGCCGGTCTCCTGACCGAGCGAGGAACATGACCGCAGGTCTCCCCAATTTCAATGCCATTTTTCTCTATCAAAGACAGATCTTGAGATCTAACGGTCAAAAAACTTGCATGGTCAGGAGACCATGCAAGAGCATGAGCTTTTCAAGGGGCTACGCAATCCCATCAGGGTCATTTTCCAGTTAATTCTTCGTTCTCGCTGGTCTCCTGTGTACGTAGCATACCCTGTGTGCAGGCTTCGCACTCTGGAGCCCATGCAAGATCACGAGATTACGTATCTAAATTTTGTAGCTCGTCCAGTTCACGGTTGCGGTAGACCAGGTCCGGGCGGGTGGTGAAGCCGAGCTGCTCCCAGAAGGCGTTGCCCTTCAGATTGCTCGCCATCACAACCAGAGCCGCCTTGTGGATGCCCTCCGCGCGCAGGGCTTGCAGGGCGGCCTGGAGGAGCGCGCTGCCGATGCCGCGCCGCTGCCAGGCTTCGGCGACCGCCAGATGGTAGATAAACGCGCGTCGTCCGTCGTGCCCGGAGAGGATCACGCCCACCAATTCGCCTTCCTCCTCGGCCGCAAAACAGGTGCTTGGGTTGCGCTGCAGATAGCGCGCGATGCCCTCAGGCGAATCGTCCAGGTTGTTCAAGCCCATGCCGGGAGTTTGCTGCCAAAGCGCGTAAATCCGGGGGTAGTCTGCGGGGGTCAGCGGGCGGATGTTCATAGACGGCTCCTCTAAAAATGGTCTTAATTAATTGCGCATCCAAATAAGAATAGCGACGGCGTTTTCCTTGTAACGATATTTTTGACTCACCGGTAAGGGCTTGGAGAGAGATGCGTTGGGGCGACATTTCAGCAGCGCCAGTTTACCTTGGCGGGATGGGGCTCGTCAGGCATGGCCACTGCGCGCAGGGCGGCTTCCAGCCGGGCGCACTCTTTAGCTGAGACGTGTTCATAGACAGCCGGGTCGGCCTGGGTGCCGTAAGTTTCGTAAGCCTGAGCAGCGGCGCCGTAAAAGGCAAGCCCAAGCGCGTGCGTAGCGCTGTGGATCGTCGAGGCAGCCTGGGCGATGGCGCGCGCGGCAGCCTGCGCAGGAGGGACGGCTTCGGCTTCCCGGGCGGCGGCGTGGGCTGCCAGGATGAGCGGCTTTAGCGCGGGCAGCTTGACGCGGCCTGCCAGCCAGTCCCGCGCGGCGGCGAGCGCTTCCCTGGGGCGCGAATCTTGCGGGAAATGCGCAGCGTAAATTGGAAGGTAATGGCGCT
This sequence comes from Anaerolineaceae bacterium UBA6073, assembly GCA_002436085.1. Lineage (GTDB taxonomy): Bacteria > Chloroflexota > Anaerolineae > Anaerolineales > Anaerolineaceae > Mesolinea. Next base: position 644 of record DIXT01000029.1, on the reverse strand, counting down.
CGGCGTAATCCAACGCCCAGTTGGCGAGTGTGGCTTTGCTTTGGGTTTCGATCAGGCGCATCAGGGATTGGGTGTAGGGCGCTTCCAGATCGCAGAGCATCTTGCAGGGTTTAGGCATGGTGTCATCCTTCATTGGCGAAAAAGCGGGGCATACCGGAGGCTGCGTTTGCCTTCCAACGGCGCCTGATGATCAGATTATACCTGCGCAAGCTGTGGACCGGATTCTCTCGTCACCGCGATGCCCTAAAGGGCACAGGATGAAACAAAGCGGTCTCCCTGCTGGCATGAAGTCAGATTCCACAAGGGATGCTCCGCTACGCCACACCGTTTTGCCTTGTGATCTGGACGGGATGGGCTCATGCAGTTATGGCAAAACGGATAGCAATGACGAATCGAGAAGCCGACACACTTTGGTCGCGGAAATTAATCCGTCACCGCGATACCCTAAAGAGTACAGGTTGAAGCGCAGCGGTTTCCCTGCCGGCATGAAGGCAGATTCCACAAGGGATGCTCCGCTATGCCACGCCGTTTTGCCCTATGTCTTGGTTGGTTCACTCGACGCGGAATGGCAAAACGGCTCGCAACGACGAACCCAGGACGTCGTGCGCAGCCCCCTCTCGAGGGCAAGGCCTTCTCGATGCCAT
>DIXT01000004.1 GCA_002436085.1 Anaerolineaceae bacterium UBA6073 | reverse complement strand
GCAGTTGCTGCGAACCGTTTTGCCGCTGCTGCCTTGAACCGCAGGAAGTGCTGTTCGTCAGGCAAAACGGTGTGGCAATCTGCCTGTCTGCCAGCAGGGGGAGCGCTTCGCTTGCGCTTCGCGATGACGAAGAAACGGATATCGCTTCGTGCCTCGCGGTGACGCTTGATTCGTCATTATGAACCGTTTTGCCGCTGCTGCCTTGAACCGCAGGAAGTACTGTTCGTCAGGCAAAACGGTGTGGCATAGCGAAGCATCCCTTGTGGAATCTGCCTGCATGCCAGCAGGGAAAGCGCTTCGTCCCTCGCGGTGACGAAATGTCAGGCCGGCAGGGGGACCTCTTCGTTTCATCCTGTGCCCTTTAGGGCATCGCGGTGACGAAATGTCAGGCCAGCAGGGAGACCGCTTCGTCCCTCGCGGTGACGAAATGTCAGGCCGGCAGGGAGACCGCTTCGTTTCATCCTGTGCCCTTTAGGGCATCGCGGTGACGAAATGTTGGGCCGGCAGGGAGACCGCTTCGTCCTTCGCGGTGACGAGATGTCAGGCCGGCAGGGAGAGCGCTTCGTTTCATCCTGTGCCCTTTAGGGCATCGCGGTGACAAAATGTCAGGCCGGCAGGGAGAGCGTTTCGTTTCATCCTGTGCCTTTTAGGGCATCGCGGTGACGAATAACCACCCTCGCGGTCAGAGGATAAAATCAAACCCGCACAAAAGTGACACACCTGCCTGAGTCTGATAAAATCTACCTTGCGATTATTCAGTGATTCATTGGAAAAATTGAACTTAAAGGACATCATCATGGAGACATCCCCCAAAAACCTGCTTGATCAGACCAAACCCGCCCGCCGTTCACGCCGCGCCTGGTACCTCTACGATTTCGGCAACTCCGCCTACGCTGCCATCGTCCTGCTGGCTGTCTACTCCGCCTACTTCAAAAACGCGGTGGTTGGCGGCGCGGAAGGCACCCGCCTGTGGGGCTGGTCGATCGGCATCGCCGCCGTGCTTGTTGCGCTCATTTCCCCGGTGCTCGGCAGCATCGCCGACTTTTCGCGCTCCAAAAAGCGGCTGCTCTTCATCTTCACCACCATCGCCGTCGTCTTCACCGGAATGCTCTTTTTCGTTCGCCCGGGCGACGTGCTCATCGGCATGCTCTTCTTCATCCTGGCGGAAATCGGCTACCGCGGAGCGCAGGTTTTTTACGACGCGCTGCTGGTGGACGTCTCCACCCCCAAGACCATCGGTTACATCTCGGGTAAAGGCTGGGCAGTCGGCATGCTCGGCGGCGTGGCCTGCCTGATTATCGTGCTCGTGCCCATGCAGCTGATCGGCAACAGCTTTATCCCCTATACCTTCCTGATTACCGCGCTGTTCTTTCTGCTTTCCTCCATCCCCACCTTCCTGCACGTGCACGAGATTACTGAACCAGAAACTATCCCCGCTGGCGAAACAGTTTTCGGGTTGGCTTTCAAGAAGCTTGGGCGCACTTTCCGCGAGATCAAGAGCTACGGCGAGTTTCTCAAGTACATGGTCGCCTTCCTGGTTTACAACGACGGCATCATGATGCTGATGGACTTTGCCGCTATCATCGGCGCGACGCTGTTCGGCATGGGGCAGGTACAGCTGATCCTGTTCGTCATCGTGATCCAAATCACGGGTGCCGCAGGGGCGCTCTTGTTCGGCAGAATTTCGGACAAGCAAAGTAGCAAGCAGGCGATTATCATCTCGCTCCTGATTCTGATTGCCTCGCTGACCGGACTGTTCTTCATAAAGTCCAATGTGATGTTCTTTGTCATCGGGGCGTTTGCGGGCTTCTCCCTCTCAGGGGCGCAGGCAGTCAGTCGCACGATGGTCAGCCAGTTGGCGCCAGCGGGCAAAACCACCGAGTTTTACGGTTTCCTCTCAGTCGCGGGGCGCACCTCCACCTTCGTGGGCCCCTTTGTGTTCAGCACGGTCTCGTACCGGGCGCATAATCTCTACCTGGCCCGCGGCCTGAGCGACCTGGCCGCCGAACAGGCGGGTTTATACTGGGCGGTTGGCTCCATCCTGCTCTTCCTGCTGGTCGGGATGGTGATTTTGCTGACGGTTCGTAAAGTAACGGCCAGTGAGCCGATACAGTACTGATTCTTAGATAAGCACAGGAGCGCATAATGAAAATTCTGATTACTGGCGGGGCGGGATATATTGGCAGCACGATTGCCTCGGTCCTGGAAGATAACGGACACACGCCCATCATTTTGGATTCTCTGATTACCGGTCGGCGCGAATTCACGCGCGGGCGCGTCTTCTACGAGGCGGATATCTCCGACCGCGCCATGGTGCGCCAGGTCTTCTCGGACCATCCGGATATCTTCGCCACCATCCACTGCGCCGCGCTCATCGTCGTCCCGGAATCCGTCGCCCGCCCGTATGACTATTACCGCGACAATGTGGTCAAATCCATGACCTTCTTCAAGCTCCTGAGCGAACTGGGTTACCCGCGCGTGGTATTCAGCTCCTCCGCGGCGATTTACGACGTGGTGCCCGGCTTCATGGTCACAGAGGAGTCCCCTCTGCGCCCGCTCAGCCCGTATGCCCGCACCAAGTATATGATGGAAATGATCCTGAAGGACTTCTCGCACGCGTATAACCTGAAAGCTATCGCGCTGCGTTACTTCAACCCCATCGGCGCGGACCCCCAGATGCGCAGCGGCATGCACATCCAGAACCCCTCGCACGTGCTGGGCAAGTTGGTGCAGGTCGCGCTCGGGCAGGATTCCGTCTTCTATCTCACCGGCGTGGATTGGCCCACGCGCGACGGCTCCGGCATCCGCGACTACATCCATGTCTGGGACCTGGCGCGGGCACACCTGAACGCGGTAGAGCGCTTCGACCAGGTCATCGCTGAGGCGTCCGAAGAGGATTCGCAATACAGCGTGATTAACCTTGGGACGGGCAAGGGCGTCACCGTGCGGGAATTGGTCGCCGCGTTTGAACAGGCTTACGGGCAGCGCGTGCCGGTTTCCATTCAGCCGCCGCGCCCGGGGGATGTGGCCGGGGCGTACGCCAATGCCGACAAAGCCGCGCGCCTGCTCGGTTGGAAAGCCGAACTGCCCATCACCCAGGGCATCTCCGACGCATTGAAGTGGGGCAAGCTGCGGGAGAGCATCATTCACTGGTAAGCATGGATATCACAGCGCTCTGTCGGAAACGGCAGGGCGCTTTTTTTTGTGGATTGATTTGTGGGTTGGGTGCAGCGGCGCAGGAACGAAACCCAACAACAGCGACTGTAGATTGGGTGCAACACGTAGGTTGGGTGCAGCGACGCAGGAGCGAAACCCAACAACAGCGACTATAGATTGGGTGCAACACGTCGGTTGGGTGCAGACCCAACAACAACCTTTAACGACCCCCAGTCAACCGCCAACGAAATTCTGTTGGGTTCCGCAAAAAATAATTAAATAGCTGATAAGGACCCATTGTCGCTCCACCCAACCTACTATTAAGCGCCCACCGACCTTCTGTGTTGGGTTGCGCTGGCGCTCCACCCAACCTACTTATGCCGCTCCACCTAACCTACTTCTGGCACTCCAACCAATCTACATTGACAAAACTAATCGATTATTCCATCCCCGTGAACCCTTCCCACGGGTGCTTGGTTATTCTCCCTTCTGGATAAACCCCTTGCACAACGTAATCCCTAAAAGAGGAATTTATCCACTGCTCGGGCGATTCGACCAAACCATGTTGGACCGGATTGAAATGGATGTATTCCAAATGCCGTGAAAGGTCTTTTTCATCACGGATCCAATGTTCCCAAAAGCGTGATTGCCAAACCCTCATCTCGCCTTTCGCGTTGCGAGCTGGTTCGTTCTGTCCCTCAAGGTAACTTTTGGTAAACGAGGTCTTAATCAGTTTGATTCGTGTTGAGTAATCTGAATCGTTTTCGGGTAAAGACATTAACCAATGAATGTGATCCGGCAGAATGACAAACGCTTCAAGCTTGAATGGCAATTTTTGATTGGCTGTCTCAATGGCTTGCCAAAGTTGTGAAACTGCAATTTCGGTATTAAAAACTCGCCTTCGCTCAAAGGTAACCAACGTAAAGAACCATCTAGCCCCAGGTATCCTCAATCGTTGGTATTTCATAAAATCCAATTATTACATAGCATATGTGTTGAGGGAAGCGACGCAGGAGCGAAACCTTACACCAATACCCATTATGTTCCACACAAACACCTAAGAAATACTGTTGGGTTGCGCTGGCGTTCCACCCAACCTACCATTGCGTTTTCGTCATCGCGAGCTTGCGAAGCGATCTCCTCGTTGATCTGCCACGAGATAACATATTACATGGGGGTTCCTATGCCTTAATTTCCGACCACAATGTGTGTGATTGCTGCCAGTGAAATTGCCACGGTCGCTGGCGCTCCCTAGCAAAGACAAACATATTGTCATCACGATACCCTAAAGGGTACAGGTCTTGCAAAGTATAAAGCCTGGGTGCAGCGACACAGGAGCGAAACCTTACACCAATACCCATTATGTTCCACACAAACACCTAAGAAATACTGTTGGGTTGCGCTAGCGCTCCACCCAACCTACGACTACCCTCCTATTGTGTTGTGCTAAACTGGCGCTTCACCCAACCTACGACCCACACTACGACTCACACGCCGGCTAATACTCCCCGGTCTGCGACCATTGCCTGGCGGGTTTTCCAACGCCTCGAGACTTTACAAGCACACCCACCAACACGCCAAACACAAAGCCGCCGATGTGCGCCCAGAATGCCGTGCCGCCCACATCCCCCGCGCCGATGGTCAATACGCCGCTGAAGAGCTGCAAAATGAACCACAGCAGTAGTACTAGCGATGCAGGCAGCAGCCGCAGGCGGACAAAGAATCCAATCGGGATGAAGGTATATACCCGCGCGCGCGGATACATAATCAGGTACGCGCCCAAAACCGCCGCGATTGCGCCGCTGGCGCCCACCGTTGGGATGCTGGAAGCCGGATTGATTGCCCAATGCGCGAAAGCCGCCACAAAGCCCCCCGCCAGGTAAAAGAGCAGATACCAAAAGTGCCCCAGACGGTCTTCGACGTTGTCGCCAAAGATCCACAGGTAGAGCATGTTGCCAAGCAAATGCATCCAACTGGCGTGCAGGAACATGCTGGTGAGGATGGAGCGCATGTCGCCCAGGTCCAGCCCAGCGGTCAGCTGCGCGGGCACCAGCGCGTATTCTGTAATAAGCGCTTCCAGGCGCGGGCCGGACATAAACTCAAAGATAAAGACGACAACATTGATGACAATCAGGATGTAATTAACGTAGGGCACGCGCCGGGCTTTGATTTCATCACGGATGGGGATCATTTATTTCCTTCCTTGAGTGCCTGGTCCTGCATTTCGTTCAACAGCTGCGCCACGCGGGGATTATCGGCATACGCGCCGCGCCTTTCTTCCGGCAGCAGGGCGGCAATCCGGCACATCATTTCTTCCGTGGCGTCTTCCAGCCACTCTTTCTGGTCCTGGTCAATCTGCTCAGGTTTCAGCTCAAAAGGCGCGCCAAAGCGTATGTGTACGTCCATCTTCTTCAGGCTCAGCAGCCGGCTGGTCATCTCATCCGCGCCAAGTACCGCCGCAGGGACAAGAACTACGCCGGCTTTCTTTGCCAGCAGAGCCGCGCCGGGCTTCCCGGGTTTCAGTTTGCCGGTTCTGGAGCGCGTCCCTTCCGGCGCAACGCCCACAATCCAACCTTTGTTGAGATATTCCGCGGCTGCGCGGAATGCGGCAAAATCGTACGACTCGCGGTTAACCCAGATGACGCCGATCCCATTCAGAAGCCACTTGAAAAAAGGATTTTTCTGATAGCTGTCCCCCACCATGGCGATGGTGTCTTTCCGGGTCGTTGAGAGCATCAGAAAGACCGTATCCAGGCGGGAAGTATGGTTAGTCACCAGGATGAAGGGGCCAGACTCCGGCACGTTTTCGTAACCATCAACCTGTAAGGTAGCCAGTATTTTGACTAGTTTTCTAATAATATTGAATATTCTTTCTCTTTGCATAATATTTTGTCACAATTCTAATGCCTTAGGGGTAATTAAGCTACGTTCAGGGTCGGGCCGTTCTCAGGCTCGCCCAGCCCGGAGCGGTGCACGCGGCGGCTGAATAGCAGGAAGCACACCAACAAGACAGCGCTCAGCAGGATCATCGGCAGGTAGCCAATCAGTCCACTTTCGCCCTGCCCACTCAAGAAAACATTCGCGAGCGCCGCGCCGTTCCACAAGGCATGCACTAGCAGAACTAGCAGGAACACACCCGGCGTTCTACCGCGGCGCTTATCCTGCCAGGAGTTGGCCAGCGCCCAGCCCATCACGCCGCCGTTAAAGGTATGCAGCAGCGTGCCGCCAAAGCGCCCCAGCAAAAAGGTCAGCCATTCCGCCGGGCTGCCGCCCGCCAGCTGCGCGCTGTTCAGCAAAGCTTCCACCAGGGCAAAGCCCGCCCCGCTGAACAGACCGGCAACGTAACCCTCAGCCGGGCTGATTTTGTGGTCGCTGAGCAGCCATACGCCCAGAGTCTTAAAGCCTTCCTCAAGCGCCGGCAGCGCCAACGCTACCATGCCAAAAATGAGCGCCAGCACCAGCGGACTGCGCGCGAATTCCATCAGGCTTGTGCGCAGCGCTTCCGGGTCCGCGCCGGAGCTCTGCAGCAGCCGCCACAGCTCGCCAAGATTGCTCAACAAGGACGGGCTGGCAGCAGCCGCGAAGGCAAGCCCCGCGCCAAGCACCAGTATGAGCACCAATTCCAAGACCAGGATAAAGTAGGTGGTGAAGCCGATGCTGAAGCTGAGCAAACCGGCGTCGCGTTTGGCGTGTTTTCCCCACAAAGCGCCGGAACCAACACGCAGCAGCCAGATGGCAGGCAGAACCGCGCCCAAGGTTGCCAGCAAAGCCGCCAGCAGTTCGCGCCGGGGCATGCTCTGCGGCAGGAAGGCTATCCCGGCCAAAACCGCGCCGAAAAGCGCCAGCGGCAGCCAGCCGAGCAAACCGGATTTCTTTTCCGACCTGGAACGCTGCCCGCCACCTGCCAAGCTGCCGATGGAACTGACCACGGAAGGCAGGTTCAGCAGCGCCAGCGCCGCGAACGCGCACACCAGCAGGGTCAGGCTGCCCTGGTTCATCCCTGCCAGCTCAGGCACGGCGGAGAGCGCATTGCCAGCAGCAGCCAGCAATACTGCCGCGCCCAGGAAGGAAAGGAGGACCAACAAAGAAAAGACTAACTGGATAATACTCATCCAGTCAGTCTTCGCGTTCTTGGTCATTTGTTGAGCCTCAGGCCCAACGCTCATTTCACCTCAATGGTGATGCTGATGATTTTATCTCCGGCGGGCGCGTCGGGGGTATTCTGCGGGTCGCGCTCGGTCAGATTCTGCAAAACGTCCATACCCTCCAGCACTTTGCCGAAGATGGTGTACTTGCCGGTCAGCTGCGTGGCGGGCACGTAGGTGATGAAGAACTGGCTGCCGTTGGTATTCGCCCCGGCGTTCGCCATGCCCACCATGCCCACTTCGTCGTAGGTCAGGCTGGAGACGATTTCATCACGGAACTCGTATCCGGAACCGGAAATGCCCGTGCCGCTGGGGTCGCCGGCCTGCGCCACAAAATCGTGCAAAACGCGGTGGAAGGTGACGCCGTCAAAGAAGCCTTTTTCAGCCAGATACACGAAGGAATTGACCGTGATTGGGGCTTCGTCATCAAACAATTGAATGACGATATCGCCTTTTTCGGTCTCGATGGTCGCAGTGTAAGATTTGGACTGGTCAATCACCCACGGCGGGCACTCGGTTTCCAGGTTGCCCTTTTCGTATTTCAGTACGTCAATCACCATCCCAAGCGTGCTCGCGCTCCAGTCATAAGACCAGGGGCGTCCGTTCAACAAAATAGTAGGTGTGGCGTTGAGCCCAATGGTATTCAGGGCGTAATCTATATCAGAGGTCACTTTGTTAACAATGGTTTCGCTTGTCAGGTCCGCAGCAAACTGATCTGCATCCAGACCAAGCGTTCCGGCTTCGGTCTTTAGCCAGACCAATAATTCTTCCGAGGACAGCCCGGTATACTCAGCCTGTTTTGAAAAGAGGGAATGGTACATATCCCAATATTTATCCTGCAGGCCGGCGGCTTCGGCAGCCTGGGCGGTCACCTGCGAGGTGGGATGGAGGCTGAGCAGGGGCAGGTTCCGGAAAATCAAGCGGACGTCATCCGGATATTTTTCCATCAGCTTTTCCAGTTCGGCATAGAAAGCGGAACAGGCGGGGCACTGAAAATCGCTGTATTCCAGGATGGTGAGCGTGGCATCTTTTGGTCCGCGCGACCAATCCGCATCCGTGATCTCCGGGAAGACTTCCAGCGATTGCGCCTGTTCGTCGGTGAGCGCCGGGAAGAAGCCCTCATAAATGGTGCAGATCATTTTCCCGTTTTCGTCAAACAGGCGCGTGTCCACCACCTCGGTAGGCGCCGCAGTCGCATCGACGGGCTTGGTTGCCTGCGCGGCTGGCGCTTCAGTTGCCTCAGCCGTAGCGGTGGGTTCGGGGGTTGCCGTGAATTCGCGCACTTTACAGGCGCTTAAGACAAGCGCGGCAATCAGCAGTACAAAAATTACTCCGGATAGTTTTTTCATAGGTTTACCTTTCACTCGGGCTTTCTGCGCTAGTTTCCCTGTTCTGCAGGGGCAGAAAGCAATCCGTTATTCTTATCAGTAATGTAGCGCGCCACAGCTTCCCGCATGGCAAGCTGAACAGCTTCTTTGGGCAAGCTCGCGTCAATCACGCGCCAGCGCACGGGTTCCTGCGCGCTCAGATCCAAATACCCCGCGCGCACGCGTTGATGAAACGCGACTTCGTACGCATCCAGGCGGTTCCATTCCGCCTCCTTACGTTTGCGCTGCAGGCCGGTCTCCACGTCCAGGTCCAGCAGAAGCGTAAGGTCAGGTTTAAGATGGTCGGTGGCAAACGCCAACATAGATCGCAGCACACTTAGCTCCAATCCGTGCCCGTAGCCTTGATACGCGAGCGTGGAATCGCCGTAGCGGTCGCACAAGACGACTTTGCCGGCTTTCAGCGCGGGTTTAATGACCTGTTCGACCAGTTGGGCACGCGCTGCCAGGAACAGCAGGATTTCCGTGCGCGGATGCAAGCTCTGGTTTTCCAGCCGCACCAACACCTGTCGGATTTGGTCGCCGATATCGGTGCCGCCCGGCTCGCGCGTGGTGAGCACTTCAAAGCCCAAGCCTTGCAGGTAAGCCGCCAATTCCCTTATCTGGCAGGTCTTGCCGCTGCCTTCTGGTCCTTCCAGGGTAATAAACATGTTCAGTCCCTGAAGATGCGCACAAAGCGGCGCGGCTCGGTGCCATATGATTCTGATTCCAGATTGGCTTTTTCAGCCAGCTGGTGCTGCCCGCGCCGAACGTCCGCCGGAGCAGGTTTCAAGTCCACATATTTTTCGCCGTTCAGCACCATCTGGACAGCATCGTCCGCTTCCTCCAAGGCCTCAATATAGGGGCTGGACGTATGATTGGGGACAGGCACCATGAACAGGTCCGCCAAAAATTGCTCAATCTGGCTGTCGGAGTTGGATTTGATGACGTAAATCGGCATGCCCCGCTCTTCCGCCTGCACGATGGGCTGCAGCCGGTCGCGGTAGTAACGCCGCTGGGTCACGAAGGTGTCCGCTTCCTCCAGCGTGCGCACCAGGCGGGCAGGCACGCCCATGCTGCGGATGCGCTGCAGCAGGCGGTTGCGCGCGAGACCAAAGGCAAAGATGCTTTTCATCTCCGGGGCTCGGGTGCTGGGCGCAGTTTCGTAAGCTGCATTGGTCGGAATTATCGACTCCAAGCTCACCCGGGTACGGTCCTGGTTCAATCCACGCTGGAAGGGCGATTTTTCCATGCTGCCGCGCTTTAGAGATTGTGCAACCGTGGGTACGGCAGGCTGGGGCGCGCTTTGAATGTGGATGCCACCTTTTTCATCCCAATAGCGCTCTTCGGGCGGGGCCAAAAAGCCGCGCAGTTGCGCGTCCACAGAAGCAGAGACATCGCGGTGCACAGCCAGGCGCTGACGGCTCTGTATCTCCACCAGGACGGTGAAGGTCGGGGGGGCCCGGCGTTCCAGCACGGTCTTTTGCGTGCCGCGCCGGCGTGCTTCCTCATCCGAAAGCGTTACCGACTCAATCCCGCCGACCAGGTCGGACAGGGTGGGGTTCAGCAGCAGGTTTTCCAGGGAGTTGCCGTGCGCGGTGCCAATCAGCTGCACGCCGCGTTCCGCAATGGTGCGCGCGGCTTGCGCCTCAAGCTCGCGTCCGATTTCGTCAATAACAATGACCTCGGGGTTGTGGTTTTCCACGGCCTCAATCATGACCTCATGCTGCAGCGAGGGCTTGGGCACCTGCATGCGCCGGGCAGCCCCCACGGCGGGGTGGGGCACGTCGCCGTCGCCGCCGATTTCGTTGGAGGTATCCACAATTACCACGCGCCGGGTTTCCGCCAAAATACGCGCGGCTTCCCGCAGCATGGTGGTCTTCCCAACGCCTGGTTTTCCCAGTATCAGGATGCTCTGACCGGAATTAACCAGGTCCTTGATGATATCAATCGTGCCGTAAACAGCCCGACCAACGCGGCAGGTCAGCCCCACAATTTTCCCGCGGCGGTTGCGGATGGCGGAAATGCGGTGCAGGGTGCGCTCCATTCCCGCGCGGTTATCCGCGTCAAAATCCCCGATGCGGGTCGTGACATAATCAATATCCGCCTGGGTAACATTCTGCGCGGAAAGCGGCACTTCTTCGTCCACGAAGCGGGCAGTTGGCAGCCTGCCAAGGTCCAGGATGACTTCCAGGAGCATGTCAAAATTATCTCTGGATTGTACTGCGCGGGCAATGTCCGGGGGCAGTACGGAAAGCATGGCATCCAGGTCGTCAGTTATTTTCTTTTGAGTCGTCATTTCTTACCCAGGTTTGTAGAATGGCACGCGAAAGCCTCGGGGCTCTCTAAGTGCCACTTTTGATTTTAATCGATTTTAGCGGCGTCAATTTGATGGGGGAAGCTTTTGTATATGAATATCCTGAGGATTGCTGGCGCGTGTTCAAAAGCAGGGGCTGTGCTGCTCATTTCGCGCCGTTTCGGTGGGATTGAATAACCGGCACGCTGCCCTCAGTCTTTTCGCCTTTATACACAGGCTGCCGCGCCAGCGCCGGGAACTTATCTTTCAGCGCAAGGTGGCGCACCATCAGTGCCAGCTCCTGTTCCAAGCTAAAGGGCAGCCGTTCCAGCGCTTCAACAAGCAGCGGCTGGTAGGAGCGTGCAGAGATGTAAAGCTGCCTTCCCAGGCGATTGGGCACAGCCTGGACCAAAGCAAGCAAAAGCGCAGCGTGGTCCGCCGCGGGGTCCAGCATCGGCTGTATGTAAATTCCAGCCGGGCCGTACGCCAGGTCCGCGAAAGCAAGCAGCCTGCCTTGCGGGTCGCAAGCCGCCAAGCCCTGCGCCTGTTTGCGCGATAGCGGTTCGATAGCCTGAAAAAGCCTTGGCACAGTGCTGCGGTGCAAAGCCTGCATTGCCCGAACGTCCTGACCAGTCCATAGGCGCCAGAGAGTTTCCGCCCGGCCGCCCTTGCCAAAATCCCCCGTCCAGCGGTAGACGCGCGTCTGGGACCAGACCGAAAAATCCGCGCGCCGGAAAGCCGGTAAGTAATCCGAGCTCTCAGGCAGATCCGCCAGCAGATACCGCGCCCCCCAGACTCCGCTGACCTGAATTAAAGCTTCCAACAGGCAGGTGAGGTCACCCGCGCTGGAATCCCGCACGCAGGCAACGTAGTCGAGCCGGCTGTAAAGCTCCCCTTCCGGGTGGCATACGCGCCCGAAACAACGCGCCCGATTATCCTGTTCCCAGACCGCGCTGTAGGTATTTATGGTGAGGCCGTGGCCGGAGAGCCAACGCAGCGGCGAGAATGGTCCCCCGTGCGTTATCTGGCTGACGCTGTCCGTGCTTTGCGCCAGTTTTTTTGCGCCCAAAAGCGCGGGCAAATCAGCGGGGCCTACTCTGCGTGCGGTAATTGCGCCATCTCCAGAAAATAACGGTGAAAACGGGTGTCCTGGGTCAGCTCCGGGTGGAATGAAGTCGCCAGGAGTTTTCCCTGGCGGGCAGCCACCACGCGCCCGTCCTCAAGCTTAATAAGCGCGCTTGCCCGTCCGAACACTTCCGTGATGATGGGCGCGCGGATAAACACTGCGTGGTAAGGAGGTTCGGCGGGTGTCAGGAACGGCACATGCAGCTCGGTTTCAAAAGAGTCCACCTGCCGCCCAAAGGCATTGCGGGCAATCCGGATGTCCATCACATGCAGCAGGTCCTGTTCGCGCCCGGTGTCCTGCGAGAGCAGAATGGCGCCCGCGCAGGTGCCCCAGATAGCTTTCTCACGCGCAAAAGCTCGCAGCGCATCCAGTAACCCATAAGCAACCATCAGCTTGCCAATCGTGGTGGATTCACCACCGGGAATAATTAAAGCATCCAGCCCTTCCAATTGGCCGGGCAGGCGCACTTCCACGCTCTCCGCGCCCAAGCTGTCCAGGCTGTGGCGGTGCTCAATAAAGTCGCCTTGCAAGGCGAGAACGCCAATTTTCACGCGACGTTCCGCGGGGTTTACCAACCGCGTTTTGCGATCAGGTCCTGTTCCGGAATGCTGCTGATCTGCCGCCCGACCATCGGTTCGCCCAGGTTGCGGCTCACTTCCGCCAGCAGCTTCGCGTCCTGGTAATGGGTGGTGGCTTTCACGATCGCGGCAGCGCGTTTGGCGGGGTCGCCAGACTTAAAAATGCCGGAACCTACAAATACGCCGTCCACGCCTAACTGCATCATCAGCGCGGCATCCGCCGGGGTGGCAATACCGCCCGCGGCAAAATTAACCACAGGCATGCGCCCGGTTTGGCGCACTTCCAGGCAGAGCTCATAGGGCGCGCCAAGGTTCTTGGCAAACGCCATTACTTCTTCTTCGGGCACCGCTTGCAGCGTGCGGATGTCGCCTAAAACCTGGCGGGCGTGCCGCACAGCTTCGACCACATCGCCGGTGCCGGCTTCGCCTTTGGTGCGGATCATAGCCGCGCCTTCGCCCACGCGCCGTAAGGCTTCGCCCAGGTTGCGGCAGCCGCATACAAAAGGCACCTTGAAGGCATGCTTGTAGATATGGTGGGCTTTATCCGCCGGGGTAAGCACCTCGGACTCGTCAATATAATCCACGCCCAACGCTTCCAGAATCTGTGCTTCCACAAAGTGACCGATGCGGCACTTTGCCATCACCGGGATGCTGACCGTTTCCATGATGCGCAGAATTAACTCAGGGTCGCTCATGCGGGCAACCCCGCCGCTGGCGCGAATGTCCGCGGGGACGCGTTCCAACGCCATCACCGCCACCGCGCCGGCATCTTCCGCGATGCGTGCGTGTTCGGCCGTCACCACATCCATGATGACGCCGCCCTTAAGCATTTGTGCCAGGCCTTTCTTGACAGCAAAACCAGAAACCTGCTGTTCCATAGAACCTCCAATACCACTATATTCTAATGGGATTGTACCACGCTTGGCTTCTCTACCGCTCTCAAGCCTTCTCGAGCAGCGCGGCTACCAGTTCCTTATTAAACGCGGGGATATCCGCCACCACGCGCCCCCACACCAGGTTGCCCTCACGGAAGGCAGGCTTATCCAGCCAGGCGGCGCCGGCATTCTCCAGGTCATCCTTAATGCCCAAGGAACCGGTGGCGTGCCCGCCCGTGATGATTTTGGCGGAGATTGCCAGCAGCCCGCCGTGGCAGATGATGCCGATAATCTTGCCTTGCGCGTGCACTTTCGCGATCAGGTCTTTAACGACCGCGTAACGGCGCAATTTATCCGGCGCCCAACCGCCCGGCAGCACCAGCGCGAAGAGCTCGTCTGCCTTCAGTGATTCAATCAACGTGTCGGGCACGATCGGGAGGCCGTTCTTGCCGCGCACAGGTTTCAGATCCATCCCCGCGGTGAGTACCACGGCTCCCTCTTCCTGCAGCCGCATGGCTACCACGGAATACTCCAGGTCTTCCACGCCCTCAGCAATAAGTATCGCTATCTTCTTTCCAGTCAGTCCCATCTTAAGCTCCTTAATTTGTATCTCTACCGAAAGTCTACCAAGCCAGGCGCGTTTTTACCAGCCGCAAGCTTTGGCAAGTCTCCTACCCCTATTTATCATTGGGGTCGTAATACTTGGAGTCATCCAGCATATCCTCCATCTCGCTGCGCGGCTGGGCCGGGGCTTCGTCGACGACCACGCTGGCGCGTTCCGCCGCTTCCGCGGCTTCCAGCTCCGCCATACTGGCGCGGCGCGTCAGGCTCCACTTACCGCAGTGGGGGCAGCGTTCCAGCCTGCCGGCCACCATGTTCATTCCCAAGAGCGAGCGCGCGAACGGGCGTCCACATTTCGAGCAGACCGCCCCACCATAGAAGCCGTTGTAGGAAATTGCCGCGCCGGAATTTGGCTTCTTGCGCGAGCCCAGATATTGAATAAGCCAGGAGAGCAGGGCAATCCCGGCCACCAAGCCGAGTAAGGGGATGATGATGCCGACCGTGCTTTTGTTGGCCGCTTCTTTTGAAAGGAAATTATAGGTGAGCGCGTCTGTTGTGTACGTTTTTCCGTCCGTGGTTTCCACGCGCGCGGAGAGCTGGTGCACCCCGGAAGGGTAGTCGTCGGTTGTAAACGAGAACGAGAACGGCGCGTCCTCTTTGCTAACCAGCTCCTCACCGTCCAGCAGGAATGTTACCCGGCTGACCAGGCTCTCATCGCCCTTCAGGCTGAGGGTCATGCGCCCCTGGATGTCCATGCCGCTGCCGTAACCAAAATCCCGCCGCAAGCTGACGCGATAAGGTTTTTCGGTTTGCGCGTGTGCCGAGCCCAAAGGCACCAGCAGCAGCGCGCACAAGACATATAGCGCCGCAATTACTTTACGGGTTTTCATAGATTTACCTCACTTCCAGCGGGTCAGGATATTTTCGCGCTCAAAAACCGCGTTGCCAAGCTGCAGCAGCGCGAAGGCCAGCGCCGTCACCAGTACGATGGATATCAGCATCATCGTCATGTTCAGGGTCACAATTCCAGCCATTTGCGCCAGCATAACCCCCATCACGGGCACAATGACCACCGAAGAGATTTGCTCCGCCACGCGCGGGTCGGTGACCCGGGAAGAGATGAACAGGGCAAACAGGGCGGAAATAAGCGCCAGCAGCGGCCCCAACACAAAGAGAGCCAGCAGCCAGATGGGGCTGTTGACGTAGCTGATAACTCCTGGGCTGATATTTAGCAAGCGCAAGCCCAGGTTAAATATCCCGATGGAGAGGTAAGTAGCTCCAATCGCCGGAAGAACCGCCGCAAAGCATTTGCCAGCCAGGAGTTCCACGGTGGTAATCGGGGTTGCCAGCAGCGGTTCCAGGCTGCGCGTGGTTTTCTCGCCCACAATACTGTACGCGGCTATGTTGATCGGGATAATCACCGGCATCAGCATGAAAAAGAACATGAATTGGCTCACCAGATAGGCTTGCAGACAATCGCTCCCATTCAAACCCTCGCAGGTCTTAAGAAAGCCTTCCGGAAGCCCGGTGGTGGCTACGTCACCCATATCAGGGATACTGCCCGCGGTGGATTTGAGCATGATCAGCGGAAGAATGGCAAACACGAGCGGAAGCAGCATGGTCGTGTACAGCACCGTGCGGTTTTTAAAGACTTCCGCCCACTCTTTGTTGATTATTGTGCTTATGTGTTTCATTATTATCTCCCTTCCGTGTCGGAATGAAGCATTTCCAGGTAGACCTGTTCCAAAGAGTGGCGCAGCTCGCCAATAAAGCGGATATCCGCGCCGGCTTGCACCAACGCGCGCACGATGGCGGGATTCTCGCGCTCAGGTTCGCCCAGGCTCACCACCAGCTTGTCCTCGACCGCCTCGGCTGCCTTTACGCCCGGCTGCGCTGCTACCAGTCTGACCCAGTCAGGATTCAGGGCAGCCAGGTGAAAGACGACCTTGCGCCCATACAAGCGCTGGCGCAGCGCTTCGGGGGTGTCCACCGCCAGCAGGCTCTGCTTAAAGATTCCGACGCGGTCGCACAAGCGTTCAGCCTCGTCCAGGTTGTGGGTGGTCATGAAGATGGTGCGTCCCTCATTTTTTAGCTCGGAGATGAAGTCGCGCACGGTTTTGGCCGCTTCAGGGTCCAGGCCGGTAGTGGGTTCGTCCAGAAAGAGCACCTTGGGTTCATGCAAAAGCGCGCGGGCGACCGCCAGTTTCTGGCGCATGCCCTTGGAGAAGCTGCCGACAGGGTCAAAACGCCGCTCCCACAGGTCCAGCATCACCAGGTACTTGTTGACAGCGGCGTTCACGTTAGGCACGTCGTACAGTTCGGCGTAGATGCTCAGGTTTTTTTCAGCCGAGAGCCGTTCGTACATGCCCGGCGATTCGGTCAGCAAGCCGACTGTGCGCCGGATTTGGGTGTCGTCCCGCCCCACAACAAAGCCGTTCACGCTGGCCTGCCCCGCGCTGGGTTGGATCAGGCTGGTGAGCATGCGCACGGTGGTGGTTTTACCCGCGCCGTTGGGTCCGAGGAATCCAAACACTTCGCCCTCGTTGACCTGCAAGCTTAGCCCGCTAACCGCTGTGAACTCCTGTTTTTGCCTCTTGCCTATCTTGAAGACTTTGCTAAGTCCCTGGGTAATAATCATCGCTTTCCTCTGTTTTTTGTGAAGAACCAACTGATTATAGTCCATGCATAGGGGAAGCACCCTATATTTTCACAGGCGCGAAGGATCATTTGTATGGGCGAAGCATCCGCAATGAGCATGTCCGGTGAGGTTAAGATCTCCTCGTGGGATGCTTCGCCCATAAGCGGCAACTTGAAGAATGTAAGCCTCTCGACAAACTTTCCCACATTTGCGGAGACCTGCGGTCAAGGGCTTCGCACGGTCTGGAGACCGGGGAGAGCTAAGCGCGACGAGACTGATGAGGGGCTTTTTCGTATGTAGTCGACCAGTTCGTGATGGTCAACAGTAGGGGCGAAGCATCCTTAATGAATGCCCTTTTGGAGGGTTGGTGCTCATTCTAGGATGCTTCGCCCGTACGCCTAATACTCTCAATGCATGCTGCGATGGTTGCCAAAGTAGCGGCTTGAAAAGCGCATACCGCCCTACTGCAAATAATGAAAAGACCCTCATCCGCCCTGCGGGCACCTTCCCCCAAGGGAAGGTCAAAGAAGCCGGAAACCGCTTGCGTGCCGCAGTCTATGCAGGCAAACCTTGTGTTCCAGAATAAGCTTCCCCTGGGGGCTGCTTGCGTGCCGAAGGCAAAGCTGGCGAGCGCGGCGAGACTGATGAGGGGGGGTTTTTCGCAGTTCTGGTTGCGTTCTTGAACCCGACACAAATGATGAAATGACCCTCATCCGCCCTGCGGGCACCTTCCCCTGAGGGAAGGTCGAAAGAACCGGGAAAAGCTTGCGTGCGGAAGGCTATGCAGGCAAACCCTGTGTTCCAGAATAAGCTTCCCCTGGGGGCTGCTTGCGTGCCGGAGGCGAAGCTGGCGAGCGCAGCGAGACTGATGAGGGTATTTTTTCGCAAGTCGGATTGTGTTCTTCAACCCGACCCAAATGATGAAATGACCCTCATCCGCCCTGCGGGCACCTTCCCCCAAGGGAAGGTCAAAGAAGCCGGAAAACGCTTGCGTGCCGCAGGCTATGCAGGCAAATCCTGTGTTCCAGAATAAGCTTCCCCTGGGGGCTGCTTGCGTGCCGAAGGCAAAGCTGGCGAGCGCAGCGAGACTGATGAGGGTTACATATCTCCCCCGCCCTGCGCTGATGCTATTACATTTCTGTTTTCGGCCTGGAAATATAAAATAGGCAGACTGCCGCACTTCGATCTGTGCCCGTTAGGGTATCGCAGCGACGGTTGGTCTTGTCATATTGAGCGCGCGAAGGATCTTGCTTTTGGAGTGTCAGATTCCTTACCACGGCCTGTGCCCTTTAGGGTATCAGAATGACAGGCGATTCCAACCGGGAGATTGCTTCTGTCGCTGGCGCACGCAAGCAGTCGCAATGACGAATCGTCCGTCATCCTGAGCGCGCGAAGGATCTTGCTTTTGGAGTGTTAGATTCCTTACCACGGCCTGTGCCCTTTAGGGTATCAGAATGACAGGCGATCCCAACCGGGAGATTGCTTCTGTCGCTGGCGCTCCATCGCAGCGACGATGTTTCCCGTCATCCTGAGCAGGCGAAGGATCTTTCTTCTCATACCAATCTACATTTTTGCTGCTTCGCAGCGCTTCGCCAGCCTGAAAAAACCTGCAGCAGCTGCATAAACGTACACGTTCTGCGGTAATGACGAGTAGGGGCGAAGCAATCATAACAAGTGTCTCTGGTAAAGCCAAGCCTTTCTTATGGATTGCTTCGCCCTTACTGCCTGACGGCATACAGAGCACATTGCAGGGGCACTGCAATTGGTTTTATCGTCGAACTTCGCATCTCCCCACCTGCCAAACAAAAAAGAGGCTGACCGTGAGGTCAGCCTCTCAAGCTCAATACTAAACAGCTTACTTGAACGCGATAGGCAGGTAGATGCGCGGAAGCGCTGCTACCCGGAAGGTTACCACCGCTTCGTTGGAATCCACCGTCCCGTCGTTGGCCTTGAAGGTCAGGCTGTCTTCGCCGTACCAGCCGGGGTCGGGAGTATAAGTGCACTGCCCACCTACGCAAACCAGGCTGCCGTGGGCAGGCTCGGTCACGATGATATAGCTCAGGGGATCACCATCCACTTCAATAACGCCCAGGGCAAACATAACGTAGCTGTTTTCAGGCAGGTCATAGGTCGCGCCAACCGCAACCGGCGCGTCGTTGACCGGCGTCACCTTGATCGTAACGGTCGCTTCGTCGGAGTCGAGTTCCCAGTCATTCACCTTATAAGTGAAGCTGTCTTCACCGTTGTAATCGCCGTCGGGGGTGTAAGTGACGCTTGTGCCAAGCACATCCAGGCTGCCGTGCAGCGGCGCGGTCAGGATGGTTACCGTGAGTTCATTGCCTTCCGCATCCGAAACGTACAGGTCAAGCACAAGCGGCGTGTCCTCATCCGTGCTGACCGCCATGTCATTCGCGAGAGGCGCGGTGTTGAACAAGAGCGTCAGGATCACCGGGTCGTGGTCCGATGAGCGGTAGGCGTCCGGCGCGTAAATCGCGTCCTGCGCGGGCAGCTTATAGGTCATATCGTAGTTGATCAGGTCGCTTTCGTCCGCGTTGATGTTCCAGAAATTGACGTCCAATAAGTAATCGACCAGATGGGTGTTTACCAGCGCGTAATCCAGATACCCAAGTTGAGAACCGTAGAGATAACCGTAGGCTTCTTCGCCGCGGAACTCTTTCAGCACGTCATAGTAGTCATCATCTGTATCCGCCTCGTCATCCGAGCCTAGTTTAATCATGTCAATCGGATCTTCGTAGTCGTACGAATTCAGGTCGCCGATAATGAGCGCGTTTTCCATATCCGGGAAGTACGTGGGGTTCGCCAGCCAGTCCACCAGCGATTGCGCGGCGGCTTTGCGGGTCAGGTTGCAGTTCCCGGCGCCGTCCAGCAGGTCGGGGTCGTCCGGGCAGGCAGAACCCTTGGATTTAAGGTGATTAACCGCCACCACGAAGGACTCGCCGGTTCGATTATCCGCAAAGACCTGCGCCAACGCAGGGCGGTTCAGGTTGTCAATGAAGCGTGGGTCTACTGCGCTGGTGAGCAGCTGATATGTACCCACAGGTGTGACCGCGGCAGGTTTGTAGATAATGGCCTGTTTGATCGCGTCGGTTCCAATCGCGCCCGTAGCGATATAGGCATAAGTGCCTGCACCAGCCGCAGCGTTCAAACCCGCCACCAGGTCGGCCACCGCGTAATCGGGCAATTCGCCTTCGCCAAGTGGTTTATCGTTCTCGATTTCCATCACGCCAACCACGTCCGCGTCAATCACCAGCAGCGCGGCCAGGATTTTATCGCGCTGGCGGGTCAGTTCTTCAGCAGTGTCCGCGCCGCGGCATTCCATTGTGCCTGAAGGTCCGCAAATTAAATCGCCGGTATCAATCGTGGTGAAGTAGTTTAGCACATTAAAGCTGGCCACTTTCAGGGAGCCGGGCACCTCATCCACATCCGGGGTGGTAGTGCGGGCGTTCACAGCCTCGTAATCCGCTCCCGCGGAGGGCTGAATGCGGTATTTGCTGAAGTTGTAGTCCATCACGCCAATGACATTCGTCAGCTTATCGCCGCCGCGGAAGAGGTTTTCCAGGGTGAACGGCGAACCGTTGGGATGGCGCGCGGGGTCCGGGTTGGATGCTTCCCTGCCGTCATCCAGCAGGATGCTGTTCAAGGTTAGTTGAGTGTTCCAGGCGGCAAAGCCAGTCGGGTCAGGTTCGTTCATGGCGGTGAACTGCATGAAGCGCTCGGTGCCCAGGACAATCTCGCCGAACTGGTCAAAGTTGTAGTACTCCACGATTGTTAGTTCCTGCGGGATAGTCACGTACATGCCTTCGAATTTTTCAAAGTCCAGCAGGCTGGCAGCAGGGAGTTCAAATTCAGTTGGCTCGACGTCGTTGCCGGTGGAACACACCAGAATCCGGGTCACCGGTGAAAGTTCGGTCAGGTCGTACTGTTCCTTCACCGTGCCGGTCACGCGCACGTGGTCGCCCACATGCACATCGGTCAGGGTGCTGTAGATAAACAGACCTTCCGAGGTCGCCGGGTCGCCATCCGCGCTTTCGGACTGCATGAAGAAGCCGTTCTTGGTACCGGAGACGTAAGCATTGGTTTGGTAATCCGCGGTCACAATACCTTCCGTGGAGACGACGTTCCCAACAATCGGGCTGCTGGTGCCGTTGCCCTGAATTGCTGGGATAGCGGTGAATGGATCGCCGCAGCCATACGCGACCGAGAAGGTGAAGGTATAGTCGCTCTCCATAGTGTCGGGCGGGTCATCCTCATCGGTCACGAAAGCCGCGTAAATATTGACCGTGCAGCTTTCGCCAGTGGTAAAGTCATCATCCGGATCCAGGGTGAAGACCGGGTCTTCGTCGTTCACAACCGCGCTGTGTACGCTGGACGCGGTGCAGGTGATATCGAACCAGTTCGAGCCGAGCGTGACAGGTTCGCTGAAGGTGATGACGATGTTGTCGTTCGCCAGAATTTCGCCGCCGTCAACCGGGGAAGTGCTGGCGACGTAAGGGGCGGTATCGCCGGCAGGAATATATGCCTGATTCGGGGCTCCGGGAGTGTTGACTGCTTCACCAAGAATTGGCGTACCCGGATTTCCAGGGATGCCATAGAGGTCAAAATCGTTGCGCATCCAATCAGTGATCGTGTTTGTATCAAATCCATCCGGAATACGGGATGCGCCGCCAGGAGTGAACTCGAGACCGTCATAGAGTGCAGTTAGGACAACTCCGCCGTAGGAAATATCCCCTGCACCCCCGTCATTAACAGCAACAGTATCCGCCACCTGGCTCCATGGGGTCACATCCAAGACGCCGTCGTTATCCGTATCAAGGTCATCGTTGAGTGCGCCAGTAAAATCCTTGACAAGATACAGCGACAAGCTGTTGTTTTGCAGGGTATTCGCCAAAAGACTAACAAGATAAAATCCTACTGCATCGGTGGTACCAACTGCCATTACTTCGGCAATGACTCCGGGATTGCTCGCAGTATCCCCTTCAATTTCCAACAGTGTAAAGGCACTGTAATCCAGCAGGGGCGTTCCAAACACCTCTATGTACTCCACGTCTGTACCTGTTGTGCTGTATGAAAACTCATTGATAAGCGGTTCCAGGTTCACGCAGACATTTTTGGATGAGGCGCTGTTGCGCGGGGTTGGAGCACCTATGGCGAAATCGGCGCTGTTGTTATTCGTGTCAGTACAGCCCCCGTTGTTGCGGATTGCGGCTGTGGTGTTGGTTAGTGCTGGCGTCGGAGCGGTTTCCGAGCAGTTAGCAGTTCCGAAACCCACGAAATCCACGGTTCCTAACGGGCAGGCCCCTGATAATGGTGTCGTGGTATCAACCAAGGCCACTTTTCCGTTCGTGGCAGCCATCGGAATTGCACCAATGGCATCAGGAGTTGGCAAGGGCGTGGTACCGCCGCTACCCTGCGCTTCCTGAACGAGGTAATACTGACCAGGCTGGAGAATCCCGGTAAGCGCTGTTACCTGCCAGCTTGTCCCGGTTGCAGACGCATATTGAACACTCCAACCGGTAATGTTAACAGGAGCCCCGCCAGCATTGAAGAGTTCGATAAAATCATGCGTGTATGTCGCTCCAGAGTTCCCACCACCGCCGTATACCTGGCTGATGACGACGACACCTGCTGCAGCTTGCGCGGGTTTGGGAAAAATTCCAGCCATCCCAATAAACAATACAAAAGCCATAAGTAGATTAAAAATTTTGGATTTGTGTTTCATCGATATCTCTCCTTGGGTATTTGCTGACAGTTTTGAGCGAAATGGTCAATTCTCCAGCTGCATCCAGTTTTGAGTTTGATGCAGTTTTTTAGGCTGGGAACGCAGTATGTTTCCTTTTTAACTATACCATTGAAGAAGGGATTAAAGGTGTTTTTTGGGGAGAATATTTATTTTTTCATCCCCATTTTCGGGGATAATTGTTCATCGTTTTAGCTATTACCCCCTAAATATTCGGTTCTTATCTGAATTGAACATAAAATTTTAAGAGTGGGCGCTTTTCCATTTAATCAGGTTAAATAATTAATTAAACTGAATCCTTTAGCCGAAAACTCCGCCGGTGCAGCGCGCACGCCCTCAGCTTCGCTATCGCGCGGCGGTGGATTAGCGTCCCATAACCTTTGTTGCGCGCGAAGCCGTAACCCGAAAAACGCTCATCCTCTGCCTGCATGCGCGCATCCCGGGCGGTCTTTGCCAGGATGGATGCGCAGGCAATCGAGAGCGAGCGCTGGTCGCCCTTCACCAGCGCGGTCTGCGGCAGGTTCATTTCCGGCAAGCGGAAGTAATCCAGCAGCAAGTGCTGCGGCGCGAGCAAAAGCCCCTCCAACGCCCGGCAAAATGCCAGGCGGCTGGCGCGGGCAATCCCCACCCGGTCAATCTCCTCCGCCTCCGCCCAGCCCAGCCCCCAGGCGGCGCATTCTTTTTTTATCCGCCCGGCCAGCTCCTCCCGCGCTTTCGCGCTGAGCTGCTTGGAATCCCGCGCGCCAGCCAAGGCTTGCAGCATCCGTTCAGGCTCGGGCGGCAGGATTACAGCGGCGGCAAACACCGGACCCGCCAACGCGCCGCGCCCGGCTTCGTCCAGGCCAGCCACCAGACGCGCGCCAGCCTGCCACAGGGGCTGTTCAAAATCCAGATTTGGACTTTCAGGGATTAGCGCGGGGTCAAAGCGGACGCGCACGGTAAGCCCCCCGGCGGGCGTTCCCGCGGATTATCCAGAGTTCCCGCACCAAAGCGTAGGCATCGCGCAGTGGTTGGATGCGGCTGCCTGCGCCGTAGGTCCAGGTGACGGGCACTTCCTGGATGCGGTAGCCGTTCTCCCGCGCCGCAGCCAGCACTTCCACGTCAAAGCTCCAGCCGTTCATGGTCTGCAGCGGAAAGAGCGCCTCGGCAGCCTCGGCGCTGAAGCATTTGAAGCCGCACTGCGTATCCTGTATCCCCGGCAGAACCCACCAGCGCTCCAGCAGGTTGAAAACCCGCCCGCTCCAATGCCGATAGAACGGTTCGCCAATCCTTTTGGCGCCCGGAGCCTCGCGCGAGCCGATGGCGACCTGCACGCCGGCCTGGATGGCTTCCAAAAAGCGCGGAATTTCCTCCAGAGGCACGGAAAGGTCGGTATCCGCCATATAGCGGCAGGCGCCGCGCGCTGAAAGCATGCCCGTTTTTACCGCAATGCCTTTGCCCGCTTCTTCCAGGCTGAGCACGCGCAGCTCGGGCAAGCGTTCCATCCAGGCGCGCGCGATGGCGGCGGTATCGTCCTTGCTGCCGTT
Organism: Anaerolineaceae bacterium UBA6073; assembly: GCA_002436085.1. GTDB lineage: Bacteria > Chloroflexota > Anaerolineae > Anaerolineales > Anaerolineaceae > Mesolinea. Next base: position 29,012 of record DIXT01000004.1, on the reverse strand, counting down.
TTCAACCACCAGCACCTCGCACGGGTAGCTTTGCGCGCGGACGAACTCCGCCACGCGTTCAAGCGTTTTGGGCAGGCGCAGGGCTTCGTTGTGGGCCGGGATGATGATGGAGAGGAAGGGAGTTTCCACGGGGTATCCTCGCTTAGGGTTCAGGTCGGGGTGGGCGGACTCGAACCGCCGACCTCTGCGTCCCAAACGCAGCGCGCTAGCCGACTGCGCTACACCCCGGTGGACTGAAAGTATACTTCGAAGCGGGCGCGCGCGTCAAGCAGGGCGCCATCGCGAGCGCGAATATTCGTCATCGCGAGCTTGCGAAGCGATCTCCCTGTTAGTCCGTCATCGCGCGAGCCTGCGAAGCGATCTCCCTGTTAGTCCGTCATCGCGCGAGCCTGCGAAGCGATCTCCCTCCAAGCACTCTTTCGTCATCGCGAGGATTAATGTTCGTCGTCGCGAGCGCGGTTTTTCGTCGTCGCGAGGAGCGCTGCGACGTGGCGATCTGCATTTCTATACTTTGTCATCAGAGCGTGTTTATTCGTCATCGCGAGCCTGCGAAGCGATCTTCCTCCTAGCGCTCCTTTGTCTTCGCAAGGACCGGAGCGGCGCCTGTGCCCGCCATGGAACGGATGGGCACGGCAATTTGCCTACTTGTAATCTATCGTCGTTCGTGCGTGAAAAGTGGACTCCCTGCTGGTTTTACGGGGAGATTGCTTCAGTCGCTAACGCTCCATACTAATGACGAATACTGAATCATCGCGCGCGCATTTGTTCGTGATCGCAAAGGTCGAAGTAACTTTATTCACCGACCTGCCAATTTGAGACCTTCGGTCGCGCGCCTCGCACGGTGAGGACACCGGCGAGATCAGAGAGACCGGCGAGAGCACACCTTAAAACCCCATCCACCCCCTCCGCGGGGGTATAATCCCGCGTATGGAAGCTCTCAGGCGGGTCGTTCCCATCATCGCAGCCGTAATCCTTCTCACACTCCTGGGCGCCTGCGCGTCCGAACTGAAAACCCCGCCGCCCCAACTTCCCCCTACCCTCCAAACGCCCACCTCGCTGCCCGAACCAACCGTCCACTTCTCCGCCAGCACGCCGCCCCCCGAACCGACTCCTACCGCTGATCTCTCCCCCACGCCTCCCCTGCCCACGCTTTCCTACGCGCGCGGCTGGATGGTCTCCGACCAGATCTCCGGAGACCCGCTCGAAGAATCGCTGCCGTTCTGGGCCTACCTGCCGCCGGGCTACGGGCAGAACCCTGACCAGCGCTACCCGACGCTCTACCTTCTGCACGGCCTGAACTTTGACGAGAACCAATGGAAGAACCTGGGGCTCGCCGCGGCAATGGACGAACTGATTGCGGCGGAAATAATCCCGCCCTTCATCGTCATTCTGCCGCGCGTCCCAGACATCTCCACCTACCCCTCCAGCTACAACGCGCGCATCTTCGCCAACAATCTGATCCCCTACGTGGACGCGCGCTACCAGACCCTGCCGGAACGCGGCTACCGCGCGATTGGGGGGCTCTCGCGCGGGGCTGCCTGGGCGCTGCGCATCGGCCTGCAAGATGGCGAGCTCTTCAGCCGCATCGGATTGCACAGCCTGTCTATGAGCGGCGAGGAAATCAATAGCTGGGTGAGCAAGCTCAAAGCGCTCGCTTCGCAGGACCGGCCGGGGCTCTATATGGATGCCGGCAGCAGCGACCAGGACCAGGATTCAGCGAAGTACCTCAGCCACCAGCTGAACCGCGAAAGCATCCCGCACCTCTTTATCCTGCTGGAAGGCGAGCACAGCACGGATTATTGGGCGCAACACCTGCCCGAGTACCTGCGCTGGTACAGCAGCGAGTGGTAAGGGATTTTGATGTACGCACGGGGGTTTTATTCGGATTCTGCAGTAAAATAGAAGTAACAAGGAAACTAATTGTTCCTGATAACAGAAGACACAAGACACACACACAAACAAAAAGGAAAGGAACACTCCCATGTACCAAAAATTAATCCTGATCGGCAACCTCGGCAGAGATCCTGAGATGCGCTTCACAGCGGACGGCAAACCAGTGACCTCTTTCAGCATGGCGACCAGCCGCAAATATAAGGAAAAGGAAGAGACTGCCTGGTTCCGCATCACCGTATTCGGCGCGCAGGCTGAATCCTGCAACCAGTATCTGAAAAAAGGCTCCAAGGTCCTCGTGGAAGGGCGTCTGAACCCCGACACCAACGGTTCGCCCAAGGTTTATCAGAAGAAGGACGGCACCTACGGCGCCAGCTATGAAGTGACCGCCCAGAGCGTGCGCTTCCTCAGCTCCAACCGTACTGAAGACGGCGGTTTTGAAGAGGATACCCCCGGGGATGATGAAGTCCCGTTCTAGGAGCCCGCATGCCTGAAATCAAACCTATCAGCCTGCGCCTGCCGGCTGACCTGAAGCCGCTGTTTGCCAACCTCGTGCGCGCCGCGCACACCCCGGGCGAATTCATTCTGGATTTCTCCGCGGTGCTGCCTGGCCAGGAATTCAGCCAGGTGGACGCGCGCGTCATCCTCTCGCCCTTGGGCGCCAAGCTGCTGCAGCAGGTTCTGAACGAGAATATCCACCGCTACGAGAGCAACTTTGGCGAAATCCGGCTTCCCAGCCCGCCGCATACCCTGGCGGATGACCTGTTTAGCCAGGCCAAGACTCCCCCTCCGGAAGGCAGCTGAGATGAGCGATTTGGACCGCATTTCCGACCAAATTCGAATGGAATTCGACCGGAAAACCACCCGGCGCGACGCCGCATTGGCGCAGGCGCGCCAACTGACCCGGCATGCCTCGCTGGCTATCCGCGCCATTCACCGCGAAGACGAAGCCGAAGCTGAACGCGAACTGGAAAGCGCCCGGGAGCTGGCGCGCGATTTGCGCGAGGGTCTGAAAGCTGACCCCGACCTGTACTTCGCCGGCTACACGCAGGACGCGCTCAAGGAGTACGTCGAAGCCGAGCTGACCGTCGCGCTCATCCTGAACCACCCTTTACCCACTCCAGCAGGCCTCAACGCGGAATACCCGGCCTACCTGGCCGGCTTATCCGAGACGCTGGGCGAGCTGCGCCGGCGCTGCCTGGACCTGCTTCGGCCGGGCTACTCCAGCGAGGTGGAACGCCTGCTGATGTGGATGGACGACATTTTCACCCAGCTTGTCACGATGGATTACCCGGACGCGATTACCGAAGGCCTGCGCCGCCGCACCGACCTCGCCCGCGGCATCATCGAACGCACCCGCGCGGATATCACCCTCAGCTTCAGGCAGAACGAGCTGGAACAAGCGCTGACCCGGCTCTCTGAACAGCTGAGCGATGAAACAGACTGATGCGCGTCCTGCGCGCCTCGGAACTGGGCAGTTATCTGTATTGCGCCCGCGCCTGGTGGTACCAGCGCCAGGGCGTCCCGTCTGAAAACCAGGCGGAACTTAAGACCGGAACAAACTTTCATCAGCAGCACGCTCGCGGCGTGCTGCTGTCATTTCTCTTGCGGGCGGCGGCGTTGTTCCTGCTGATTCTGGCTTGCGCGCTGCTCATCCTGAAGGTGGCGCGGTGAGGGACTGGCTCTGGATTGGTCTGCTCTTACTTGCCGCGGCAGTCCTGTTTTTTTGGTCCGCGCGCAAACGCCGCCAGACGGGCCTGCCCAGCGGCAAAATCGTCTATGCGGATACCGACGCCTGGCAAAAGCTGCCCGCCCCGCTCTTTGACCCCGTCTTGCGCTTGACCGGCAAACCGGATTACGTGGTGGATATCGGCGGTGGTGTGCGCATCCCCGTGGAAGTGAAAAGCGCGCCTGCCCCAACTGAACCCTACGACAGCCACGTGATGCAGCTGGCAGCCTACTGCCTGCTGCTGGAACGCGAAAGCGGCCGCCGCCCGCCCTACGGGCTGCTGCGCTACCGCGACCGCACCTTTCAGGTGGATTACACCCCCGCCCTGGAAGAAAGCCTGCTCGAGCTCATCTCCAATATTCGCGCTGCCGAAAACTGCCCAGACGGGCCTGAGCGCTCTCACGCGCAAGCGTCCCGCTGCCGGGCTTGCGGTTACCGCCAGCACTGCAACCAGCCGCTGGACTGAGCCCGCCTCTGCTATCCCTTTTAGTTGACAGCCCTGCCTGTCTCGGTTATGCTTATTTTGCGTCCGGGCGGGACCGGCGCGGCGGAGCCCTGCGAACCCCGTCAGGTCCGAGAGGAAGCAGCGGTAAGGAGGTTGCTTCGGGTGTTGCCGGCAAACCTGCCCGTACGCTTTTAATTCGCAATGAACACGAAATCTACCGAAACGCCACCAGTTTGTTCTTACGAGGGCTCTGACTATCAGCGCACCTTCTGGGATTCCGGCGAACGTGCCTACGAAGACGCGGTCGAACAAATCGCCCTGAAGCGGCTGCTGACCAAACCGGGCAAGCTTCTGCTGGAACTTGGCGCTGGCGCCGGGCGCAACACCCCGCGCTACACCGGCTTTGAACGCGTCGTCTTGCTGGATTATTCCCGCACGCAGCTGCTGCAGGCGCGCGAGCGGCTGGGCGATGACCCGCGTTACCTTTTCATTGCCGCGGATATCTACAAACTCCCCTTTGTGGACGGCCTTTTCGACAGCGCCACCATGATTCGCACCCTGCACCACATGGCGCAGCCCGGCCTGGCTCTTGCGAGCGTCCGGCGGGCATTGAGCCAGGACGCGCAGTTCCTGCTGGAATTCGCCAACAAACGCAACCTCAAGTCCATCCTGCGCTATCTTTCCGGCCGTCAGAAGTGGAACCCCTTTTCGCCGGAGCAGGTGGAGTTTGCGGAGTTGAATTTTGACTTTCATCCCAAAACAATCCGGCGGCTGTTGAAAGAAAGCCGCTTTAGCATTGAAAAGCAGCTGAATGTGTCCCAATTTCGGGTTGCCTGGCTCAAGCGGCATGTGCCCCTCAAAGCCTTGGTCGCGTTGGATTCCGCCTGGCAGTGGACCGGCGCCTTTGCGCAGTACGCCCCCAGCATCTGGACGCTTGCCGAGGCTCTTGGCGCTTCGCCCATCCCCGCGCAAGGCAGCTTTTTCGCCTGCCCGGCCTGCGGCAGCGCGCTGCCCAATGTGGAACAGTCCCAAAGCTGCCCGCAGTGCGGTCATTATTGGTCATACGCGGATGGCATCCACGAATTCCGGATCAACCCGGAAGCCTGAGAGTACTTTGTCCCAGTGCAAAACCCCGCTCCTGCTTTGGCTGGCAGTGCTCGGGCTGCTGAGCGGCTGCAACCTGCCTTCAGCGGCGCTAGATCCTGCCACCGCCACGCAAATTTCCGCCCGCCAAACCCAGGCAGCGGGCACTTACCCCAGCCCAACCCCGCTTTTCCGGGAAGAGCCCGCGCCTTTGCAGACCCCGCCCTCCCTGACAAGCCCTGAGCCGGTTCCACCGCAGCTGCCGGTCTTGACGCCGACCGCCACGCTGGACATGCCGGTGCCAGAGGGCATGCGCCTGTACTACTCCCAGTCCGGGGATACTCTGGCTGCGGTTGCCAGCCATTTTCTTGCGCGCCCGTCTGAGCTTCAGCTGCCGCTCGCGTTGGATGAACAGGAGCTGCTGCCGGTGGGCACGCCTATTCTGATCCCGGATAATTTCCCAGCGGAGCCCGCTTACCCACAGCTTGCCCTGCCGGATGCCGATATCCTGTTTTCACAGGGCAGCGGCAGCCAGGACCTGGAGGCTTGGATTGAACAGGGTGCAGGCTACCTGGCGGGTTACCACCAGTATATTTCCGGGCAGCGCATGTCCGCCGCGGAGATCATCCGCCTGGTGGCGGTTGAAAATTCGATCAATCCGCGCCTGCTGCTGGCGCTGGTGGAGTACCGTTCGGGCTGGCTGTTTTCATTCCCGCAGGACCTTGAAGAGTATCAGTACCCGATCGGGTACTACGCGCCTAAAGTCACGGGCTTGTACGACGAGCTGACCGTTACCGCGCGCGTGCTTGGTCAGGGTTACTACGGCTGGCGCCTGGGTACGCTGGACCATCTGACTTTCCGGGACGACAGCGAGGCGCCCATCCACCCGGCTTTGAACGCAGGCAGCGTGGGTATCCAAAACCTGTTCGCCGCCCTGTATACACCAGACCTATTCTGGGACGCGCTTTACGGGCAGCAAGGATTTCTTGCGCTCTACACCCGCCTCTTCGGGGAACCGTGGGCGCGGGCTGCCCTGCAAGGCGCCTTAATGCCGGCCGGCATCAGCCAGCCCACACTCAGTCTGCCATTCCTGCCGGGGCTCACCTGGGGCCTCACTTCGGGTCCGCATATCAGCTGGCAGGCTGGCACGCCGCGCGGCGCCCTGGATTTTGCCCCACGCACCGGCGAACGCGGCTGCTATCTCTCTTCCACATGGGCCAGCGCTTCCGCAGCTGGTCTGGTGGTGCGCAGCCAGCGCGGCGCGGTGGCGCTGGACCTGGACGGGGACGGCGATGAGGGCACTGGCTGGGTTATTCTCTATCTGCACCTGGCTCCGGAGGAAAGGGTGGCGGTCGGCACATGGGTGGAAGCGGACGCGCCGCTTGGGCACCCATCCTGTGAGGGCGGCGTCTCCACCGGCACGCACCTGCATATTGCCCGCAAATACAATGGTGAATGGATTGCTGCGGAAGGCCCGCTTCCGTTTATATTGGACGGCTGGCAGGCTTATGCCGGGGTATCCAGCTACGGCGGTTGGTTGATTCGAAACGGCGAGACGGTTGTCTCCAGCGCGACCCGCGACCCTGCCTCTGAAATCAGGCGGGACCCTTAACGCACTGCCGTGTTATATTCCGCAGTCGTCGCCTTTCCTTCTTCAGGCCTGATAAATCCCTAAGCTGCCCACCGAAAAATTGAGTCGTCTTTGCGCGCCATTTAGCCAGCCGTTGGATAATAGTAACTGAAGACTATTAGGCAAAATGGCGCGGCAATCTGTCTGTGAATCTGGCATTGAGTAGTTGTAGGTTGGGTGCAGCGACGCAGGAGCGCAACCCAACACTGACATGAACCGCCTACTGCATTTTGTTGGGTTTCGCTTCGTAAATATAACTACATGATAACAACCCGATGACGCTCCACCCAACCTACCACTGGCAGCAAGCAGAAAGCTCGGGCTGTGCCAACAGGGAGACCGCTTCATTCCTCGTGGTGACGTGCGGTTCGTCGTGGCGAGACCCCGCTGATGGGACTGCACGAGAGCCGGAAGTACAGGAAGGGGGCGCGGCAATCTGCCTGTGAATCTTGTATTGAGTAGTCGTAGGTTGGGTGCAGCGACGCAGGAGCGCAACCCAACACTGACATATCCCCGCCCACTGCATTTTGTTGGGTTTCGCTTCGTAAATATAACTACATGATAACGACCCGATGCCGCTCCACCCAACCTACCACTGGCAGCAAGCAGAGAGCTCGGGCTGTGCCAATAGGGAGACCGCTTCGTTCCTCGCGGTGACGTGCGTTTCGTCGTTGCGAGCCCCCGCTGCTGGGACTGCGCGAGACCCGGAAGTACCGGAAGGGGGCGCGGCAATCTGCCTGTGAATCTTGTATCGAGTAGTCGTAGGTTGGGTGCAGCGACGCAGGAGCGCAACCCAACCCTGACATATCCCCGCCTACTGCATTTTGTTGGGTTTCGCTTCATTAATTTTATTGCTTAATAACGACCCGATGCCGCTCCACCCAACCTACCACTGGCAGCAAGCAGAGAGCTCGGGCTGTGCCAACAGGGAGACCGCTGCGTTCCTCGCGGTGACGTGCGCTTCGTTGCGGCAATCTGCCTTTTGCCTTAATTCTCAATAGAGACCGACACATATCCAATGTCAAGCCCTTGGCACCAGCAGATATTAATGCGGACTGCCACAACCCTTTGCCAGGCATTACAATCCCGGAGCCAACAGTCCCGCTGGCAAAGGGTTTCGCAGTGACCTTAAGATAGGGTACGCAATATCCGTGAGGTGATTTACGCGGTGACGTGCGTTTCGGCGTGGCGAGACCCCGCAGATGGGACTGCACGAGACCCGGAAGTACCGGAAGGGGGCGCGGCAATCTGCCTTTGTCTTTTGGCAATTAAGTTAACGCGGATGTTGCAAGATAAAATCAGATTATTTCCCGCATGGGTCTAAAATACGTTTCGTCACTACTGAGGCTCTGAACTATCCAACTAAAGAAAGGCAGACTGCCACGACCCTTTGCCGATAAATAGCATACTGAATCATTCAGCCCTGGCGGCAAAGGGTCTCGCAGTGACCGGAGAACAAAGTCCGCATTGACCGGAGACAGGGTGCCCAGTGAGCGACGGCGGCGGCACGATTCGTCATTGCGAGCCCCCGCTGCGAGCATAAAGCGAAAGCAGAAACAACAGGAAGGGGGCGCGGCAATCTGCCTTTTACATCAGCTGGAAGACGCCGTGCCTTTTGGGCATTGCTTTGTGTCTCGCGGTGACGTGCGCTTCGTCGTTGCGAGCCCCCACAGCATAAATTACCTGAAAGCCATGACAACAGGAAGGGGGCGCGGCAATCTGCCTGTGTCTTTTGGCTATTAAGTTAACGCGGATGTTGCAAGATAAAATCAGATTATTTCCCGCCTGGGTCTAAAATGCGTTTCGTCACTACTGGGGCTCTGAACTATCCAACTAAAGAAAGGCAGACTGCCACGACCCTTTGCCGATAATTGGCATACGGAATATTCCATAGACGGCGGCAAAGGGTCTCGCAGTGACCGTAGAGCAGAGTCCGCAGTGACCGGAGACAGGGTGCCCAGTGAGCGACGGCGGCGGCACGATTTGTCATTACGATACCCTGAAGGGTACAGGCCGAAGTGAAACAATCTCCCTCTCTGCCTTGCGCAACCGTCCAAGCCGCTTCAGTTTTTTGAGGATATTAAAGACAGACTGCCACGACCCTTTGCAGATAATTGGCATGCTGAATCATTCAGCCCTGGCAGCAAAGGGTCTCGCAGCAGACCAAAAAGAAAGGTACACCGTAACCGTGAGGCGGTGTCGCTCAACGGCCCATGAGGCACGGGTGGGTAGTCAGAATAGATTACCCTCTCAGATCTATACCAAGGGAACTGCAGTGCCTTCTTCCCCAGCCGTCGGCCTTTTCTTTCCCCAAAACCAAACATAATACAACACGACTGAAACGATATAAAACAGAATGGTGACCGCGAAAGACGGACCAAAGCCGTAGTTCACCTGAAAATACCCGCTGACCGTGGGGCTGAAAGCCCAGCCAAAATTGCTCGCCATAGTGGAAAGGCTGGCGACCATCGCGCGCGACTCCGGGTCCACATTTTCCATTGTAAAGGTGGTATAGACCGGACCGCTCATATTCATCAGCACCAGGCGCACATAGTACGCCACCGCTGCCACAGGGAACAGCGGCGAGAAGCCAAGCAGTGCCAGAAACGGTATGGACAAGCCCTGGCTCGCCACTACCACTCGAATCTTCCCGAAGCGCTCCGCCAGAAACGGCGCCAAGAGCAGACCGATGCCCATCGCCAGGGAGCCCCACGCAAACAGAATCCCGATGGAAGCATCCGAAAGTTTATGCACGTTGCGGAAAAACACGTTCATGAAAGGCATAATCATGCCTGCCCCGACAGAAGTAATCAGCAATGGCAGAATCAGACGGGTCAATTTCCCGGGATTACGGCGCATATAAGAAAGCGGAGCGAATGACGCGCGTTCAGAGCGGGTAAGTTTTCGCTGACGAATAAGAAAAGTGGGGAAAAGTGAAAAAGCCACTCCGAGGGTAACCAGCGCCAGCGCGCCGCTGTAAGCTTGCGCGCTGGTGGGCATTGCATTCAGGCTCCTGCCAATCCAGGTGGGCAGAAAGCCGCCCACCCACTCGCCAATTGAGACTGCAGTCATGCGCAGCCCGGAGCTGAAACTGAACAGGTAAGTGCGCTCCAATTCCCCGCTGTTCTCCATCAGGAAGGGTCCCATCGCGACTGCCGCGAGCGACTGGGCAAAGCCGATCACGATGTTCATCAGCAGAAACATCGGCAGCGAAGGGAACAAAATCATCAGCAGAATTGCCGCGCCAACCGCCCCCTGCCCAATAATAAGCGCGAGCTTCTTGCCGATGCGGTCTGCCAGATATCCAACTGGCAGAGCCACAATCAGGGTAGTCGCGCTGCGGGCGGTCACCAGATTGCCAAGCACCGCCTCGTTGTACCCCAGGCTGAGCACGTAAAAGTTGAACAGGAGCTGATAAATCCCAATGGCGGCCCCATAAATCATGATGCCAATCAAGTACTTGCGCGCGTTCGGGCTGAATGCCTCTATGCGCGCGAGATACGTCCGTAATACGGAACGGACCCGCTTTCCGCTTGAAGTTTTGGAAGGCATCACTTTACTCTTCGTTGACAAAACGACTCAGCAGGTCCTGTGTCGTTTCAAAACCTTCAAAGCGGGTAGCGTAGTAGCGGTCGCCTTCTAAAGAGATGATAACTTGCACCATGCCGGCCATGCGCAGTTCCATCAGATGGTGGTTTACGGTGGGCGGGCGCAGGCGCAGCACGCGGGAAAGATGCGCCGCGGTCTGCGGGGTGTGCGCGAGGGTGCGCAAAATGCGCAGCCGGGTAGGTTCCGCCAGCGCCTTCAGGCCGCGCAGCAGGTTGTCCGGCACAATGTCTCCCGGAATAAGCGCCATATCATCCGGTCTGGCTCCAAAGACCACCAGGATTGTGCTGGCATTGAGCTCCTCAGTGAACAGGAAGGGCGCGCCCCAAAATGAAGGCGCGAGATAGAGCTTTTGCGCGGCGGCAATTTCCGCCCAACGCACGCCCGATGAGAGTTCTTCCAGCATTGCCGTCAGTGGAAGTGTGCCGGCGCGCATTTGGGCGTGCGAGAGCCCTTGGCGAAGCGCCGGCAAAATACGATGTTCTTCCTCGAAGAAGAAAGACTCCGCATAGGCTTTCAGCGCGTGTAAATAGTGGTGCCCATATAGCTCCCTGTGCGCCCAGTTGTTATATACCAGTTCCAGCAACGTAGGGGGCAGGTTCCTGCGATTCCTGGCATAATACGCGCTAATGAGCTCCTTCTCTGTGTGCGTCCACTTGTTGCGGCTGGTCGTTCCGCAGAAAACTTCCTGAACATCCTTCGGAGTCTCGTGGCGCAGCGTGAGAGCTTCCAGGCGCTTTTCCGCTGGTATCGTCTCAAGAAACCCGAGCATCGCGGCGGTATCTTTTGGAGCTGGAGTTTTAAAAATTAAGTGCAGAGGAAGAAAATATACCTGCCAGAAGTTTTCTAACACCTGACGGTCTTCCAATGCTAGCCTGGACCGAACGCCAGCAGCCCAGGAAGCACGCAACCCGACCCGATCAGGTTCGTAGATAGCGATCTGGCTGACAAACAAGTCGTAAGCTGTACCCAGATCCCAATGCAACTTGGTATATTGTGAAGGCATAATACCCTGTCCTTAATAGATGTTTATCTTAATTATTAGCTAAATGTCTAATTAGTCAAGAGTTGATTTTCAGCGCCTAAAGCGTGTAAAATCCCCTTAGGAAAGAGGGATGTTTCAGCGCTGCGCTTTTTGCAGACTAAGCCCCCAAAATAATGTACAATTTAATTTCGGACAGGAGTGCAAATGCCCAACATTCTGGATTATCTTGACTGGCGCGGAGACCTGGAATTTCAACGGGATCCCCTGAACGAGGTGGACAACCTGGTTTTTTCCGTGCTGTCGTATATGGATTTCGGTGGCGCCGTCCCGACTCTCGAGGAAGCCGGTTCTGTTTCCCTGGCAGACGCAGCCGAAACGCTGAAGCAGATGCCGGAGCAGATAACCGCTCCAATCACCAGCACCTTCTTCTCTCGCCTGCCCGTGCTGTTGGAAAAATGCGCAGGCTCCGCGCGCTACCGGGATGTGCGCCTGTCGCACTACGTCAACCGGGTTTCGTTCGACGAGGCTGAACAATTCTCCGCCCTGGTTTTCTCCACCGACGATACAACCCATTTTGTCGCTTTCAGCGGCACGGATGATACCCTGGTTGGATGGAAAGAAGACCTGGAAATGAGCTTTCGCGATGTGGTGCCGGCGCAGCGCAGCGCGGTCGAGTATCTTGAACTGGTGATGTCGCACCTGCCGGGCGTCTTTTACCTGGGCGGGCATTCCAAGGGCGGAAACCTGGCTGTGTTTGCCGGCGCAAACATCTCCTCTGAAATGCAGCCCAGCATCCTGCTGATGTACAACAACGACGGCCCCGGCTTTCAGCGGGCTGTAATTGAAAGCCCCGGCTACCAACGCGTCGCGAATAAGATTCTCACATTCCTGCCGAAATCTTCAGTGGTTGGCATGCTCTTGAATCAAAGCGGGCATTATCATGTGGTCGACAGCGATGAAACCGGTTTCATGCAGCACAACGCCTTCTCGTGGGAAGTTATCGGCCGGACCTTTGTGTATCAGGAAGGCCTTTCCACCGCCAGCCTGAAGTTTAACTCCGCACTGCGGGAATGGCTGGATACTGTCTCTCTTGAGGAACGCGAAGATTTCGTTACCGTGCTCTTCACGATTTTGGAAGCCACCGGCGCACGCACGTTGAAAGAGTTTACGCAGGACAAGCTTGCCAACGCCAAAGCCATGATCGCGACATTCAAGCAGTTGGAGCCCGAAACACAGGGGCTGATGAAGTCTTTGCTGGAAACTTTCTTTTCCGAAATTCAGAAGGTTTTGCGCAGCTCCATCACGGAAAGCATCAGCAGCCTGATTACCCGCACCTTCGGGCGCAAGCGCCTGCCATCCTGATGCCCTTGCGTGGAAGCACGGCAAAGTCAGGCTCGTAAGAAACGCCTGGTGATGGAAGTGAATTCTTCGTTGCAAACCGTTTTGCGAAATCACATTAACCAATCTGACTTGGCATTCAGGCAAAACGAGGAGCTAATCTGTCTTTCGAATTTTTATCCTCCAATTTCTCACGTGAGTTTTTCGGAATTATTAAGATACGAGGTTTTGTATCCAATGCATCAGAGATCGCAATAGATAATAAACAGCTGACACCTTGGGTACGCAGCGAAGTGACCTTGGATGGGCTACATTATAATTATGATAATATATAGGAAAGCACTCCGAAAGCCAAAAAGGATTGAGGAAGAAATGAACACCGACCAGGTCTCGCAATTCAGCAGAGAAGAAAAAATCGCCGGCCTGATTGACCAGATCAGCGCTTACATTGAGCAGTTCCACCGCGGTTCAGTGGAGCTGGTCTCAATCGAGGGGGACTTGGTGAAAGTGCGCCTGGGAGGCGCCTGCGAAGGCTGTCCGCTGCTGCCAGCCACGCTGCAGGGTTGGGTCGCGGGGACTATCCACCAATTTTTTCCGGAAGTGACCGTTGAAGCAGTTGAAATAACCTGTTAATGAGGGGGCTCTCTCTGCGCTAAGCCTGTGCAGCCTGCATTTCCTTTTGTACCGTGTTATAAAGCGTTTCCCCCCGGATTTCTTCGAGGGTGTAGCAAGCCGCGCCCATCTGGTCTGCCAGCTCCTGCGCCAAGCCCTGGTCAAAGGCTTTTTTCTCCATGTTAATCACCACGCTGTGGATGTTTTTCTTGGAATAGAGGCTGGCAAGCTCCCGGATTTCCTCCTTGACCAGCTTTTTGCCTAATGGCACATTGCCCGCGCCATCGGTGAGCACGATCAACAGCGGCTGCACGTCCGGGTGCAGAATGCGCTCGCGGGTAATCACTTCGTATGCCATCACCAACCCGGCCGCGAGGGGCGTTTTGCCGCCAACCGGGATATCCGCCAACGCCCGCTGCGCCAGCAGCACGGAGTTGGTTGGCGCAAGCACCAACGTGGCGCGGTCTTTCTGGAAGACCACCAGTCCCACCCTGTCGCGCCGCTGATAGGCGTCGTTCAGCAGGGATAAAATCGCGCCTTTGGTAGCAGCCATGCGCTCCGCTACCGCCATCGACCACGAGCCGTCCACCAGAAAGAGAATCAGGTTGGCGGTTTTTTTCACACGGACTTTTTTCTGGTAATCATTGGGGCGCACCGCGAAGGCTATCTGTTCCTGCGCGCGGAGTTCGCCGCGCTCTTTCTGGAACGGCGCAGCAGCCCGGAAGGTAGCGTCAAAAGCCAGGTCATAGGCTTTGTAGGGGGAAGGGCGCGCCTGGATGTAGCGCCCGCGCTTGCGGTCAGTATAGGTTTCGGAACGCCTGCCCCCATGCTTGCGCACAATTTCATCCAGCGGAGTATCCAGAGCGCGGGTCTCAAAGGTCTCGCCTGGTTTGACGACCGTTCCCCCATCCCACCAGCGCGGGTTCAATTCGGTAAATATTTGCTGCTGCCCTTCGCCTACCGGAATTAGCGGGTCATCCGGGTCAAGGCTTACGGGTCCATCCAAGGTGTCAGTTTTTTTTTACCTTCTTCACCCTCTGCCGGCAGCCCTTCTTCTTCCTCGCTGACTGCCTGCCCCTTTAACTGCTCAATCCGTTCCTCCAGCGCTTCAACGCCCAGGTCGGATTTGCGGAAGGGACCTGACTTCACGCGGTGCGGCAGCGCCAGCTCGGCTGCCAGAGCAATATCGCTCTGGTTGATGCGCGTGCGTCCGTCAAAGGCAGCCTGGGCGCGGGCGGCCTTCAGGATAACCAGGTCGGCGCGGTGCCCGTCGACTTCCATAGAGGAGGTCAGGTCGGCGATGACCAGCAGGTCCCGGGTAGTGTACGTAACCGAGTCTACCAGTTGGCGCGCTCTTTGGATTTGGGCAGAGAGCGCCTGTTCCTGCGGCAGCCATTCCTGACGGAAGCTTTCCGCGTCTTGCTCAAAAGCAACGTTGCGCTGCATAATTTCCACGCGGGAACGTTTATCCAAAATACCACGGATTTCCACGGAGAGGGCAAAACGGTCCAGCAGCTGCGGGCGCAGGTCGCCTTCTTCCGGGTTCATGGTTCCCACCAAAATGAAGCGCGCGGGATGACTGAAGGAAATACCTTCGCGTTCCACAATGTTCATGCCCATCGCGGCTGAATCCAGGAGAATATCGACCACGTGGTCATCCAGCAGGTTTACTTCGTCAATATAGAGCAGACCGCGGTTGGCAGCCGCCAAAACGCCGGGCTCAAAATGCCGCTCGCCCTTCTGGATGGCGCGCTCAATATCCAGCGTGCCCACCACGCGGTCTTCAGTGGCGGAAACTGGCAGGTTCACAAAAGGCGTCGGGCGCATGACCGAAGGCAGCGGCTGGTCTGAAGCCGCGGCGCGCTCAAGGCACTCCGTGCACCAGTGGCTGGGGTCGTGCGGGCTGCATCCAAAGCGGCAGCCTTCTATCACGGCTTCTTCCGGCAGCAGCGCCGCCAGGGCACGCGCCGCGGTGGATTTCGCCGTGCCGCGTTCGCCCCGAATCAACACGCCGCCAATGCGCGGATAAACCGCGTTCAGGATGAGCGCCCTGCGCATGCGTTCCTGCCCGACAATCGCTGAAAATGGATAAATGACACGTTGGTTCATGGGTAATTATTCCTTCACGGGTGTAAGTTTACCATGCGCGCTAATAAAAGACAGCCTGGGTTAAGCCTGGGTTAAGCACAGGCTGTACAATATGGATGGGGATTTACGGTCTAAACAGACTCTTGAGAAAGCCCGCTTTTCATGCGTCCCGGCGTTCCAGTATATGCGTGACGGCGGTGGAAGCGGTGCCGGCCAGCGACTGTATCATCCCAAAGCGGGCATGCGGCACCTGGCTTCCGCCGGCCTCTCCGCGCAGCTGCAAGCAGGCTTCTACGGCCTGGTACACGCCAGCCGCGCCAATCGGGTTGCCGCGCGCTTTATGCCCACCCAGCGTGGCTACAGGCAGGGATCCGGTCAGGAGCAAGTTGCCGTCGCTGGCCAGTTTCCAGCCCTGCCCGCGCTGGGCAAAGCCGGCCGCCTCCAGAGACAAAATGGCATGCAGCGTGGTAATGTCGGAATACTCAAAAAAGTCGACATCCGCCAGGCTGATGCCCGCCTTCAGGCAAGCGCGCTGGACCGAGACCGCCGCTGCCTCAAAAAACAGAGGGTCCTGTCGGTCGTGCAGCGCCAGCCGGTCAACCACCAGGCTGGAGCCGGCCAGCCGCACCAGCGGGTGCGCCAACCCTTTCGGCAGCAGCCCGGCGCGGGTGAGCACAACCGCGGCAGCGCCGTCCGCCAGCGGGGCCACGTCATACAGGTTGAACGGTCCGTTCACAGCCCCGGATTTGAGATAGCTTTCGGTTTTGATGGGTTTGCGATACATGGCGTGCGGATTGTTTACCGCGTTCGCGTGCGCGATGACCGGAAAAGCAGCCAAAGCCTCACGCGGGAATTGGTTTTCATGCAGGTAGCGCTGCATTAAAAGCGCGGCCTGACCCACCGGCGTCTGCCCCTCATTGGCTTCATAATCCGCGTCCAGGTTGCGCGTGCTGAGGGACTCGATGTCGCTCCCGAGCACGTCCGTCGCCTTCTCCACGCCGACCGCCGCCGCGACGTCCACCATGCCGGAAGCTACCGCCATGTACGCCATGCGCAGCGCCGCCCCGCCGGAAGCGTCCGCCGCCTCCACCGTCGTGCCTTCAGCGCCCTTCAAGCCAGCCCATTCGCACAGCAGCGCCCCCAGGTTGGCCTGGTGCGACGCGCTGGCCGCCAGCATGTTGCCGATATACAGCGCCTGGGGAACCAGCCCGCCGGCGTCCTCTCGCGCAGCTTGGATGGCGCGCACGCCCAAATCCCTCAGGGAAACATCCCAAAGCTCGCCCACATCGGTCTGCCCGATGCCCGCAATGACTACGTCCTGTCTGTTCGTGTTCATCGCTGACCTACCGGACGACGATTTCGCCGCGGAAGCGCACGTAGGTAGCGTAATCGATTTCCGTGCGGCGGGCGATGTAATCCTGCGTAGAGAGCGCTTTCCCCTGTCGTTCCAGAATGGGCTCGCGCACGCGCAAAATAAATGAATCCGAACCGGCCCCTGAGCCGTAGGAAGTCATTAAAATCAGGTCGCCCGGCTGGGCAACGTCCAACACCGCGCTCAAGCCAATCAGGGACGCTCCGGCGTAGGTGTTGCCAATCACTGGGGAGAGCAGCCCTGTTTTGATTTGTTCCGGGCTAAAGCCGAGCTCTTTGCCGGCGCGCTGCGGGAATTTGGTGTTCGGCTGATGAAAAACCGCGCGGGTAAAGTCCGCGGCTTTCAATCCGGAAGCTTCCATAATCGTCCGGGAGGCAGCCAGTATATGTTGAAAATAAGCTGGCTCGCCAGTGAAACGCTGCCCATGCTCCGGGTAAACCGCGTGGGCGCGCCGCCAGAAATCCGGCGTATCAGAAACGTACGAATAAGCCGCTTCAATCACAGCCAGCGACTCTTCCGCTGGTCCGAAAATGAAGCCCGCCCCGCCCGAAGCGGCGGTGTACTCCAAGGCATCGCCGGGTTTACCCTGGGCGGTGTCCATTCCAATGGCCAGCGCGTATTTACCCATCCCCGAGCCAACCATAGCCATGGCTGCCACCATCGCCTCAGAGCCGGCTTTACAGGCAAATTCCCAGTCCCCTGCCTGGATGTTGACCGAGGCGCCAATGGCCTCCGCCACGATGGTGCCGCTGGGTTTGACCGCGTAGGGGTGCGATTCAGACCCCACCCACACAGCCCGCAGCTCCAGGGGGTCAATTCCGGCGCGTTTGAGCGCGTTGCGGGCGGCTTCCACCGCCATGGTGATAACGTCCTCGTCCAATCCTGCCACCGCCTTTTCGATAATCGGCAGACCTTCGTCGCCTGCGCCCCAGATGCGCGCGATTTCTTTGGCGGGCAGCCGGTAGCGCGGCACGTAAGCGCCGTAACCGATGATGCCAACCTGCCGGTCGGGTTTCAGCAGCAGCGCTGATTTATCCTGGTTGTGTGTGTGTTCAGTCATGCTTGTTCTTTCTCCAGTCGTCCAGGATTTCCCTGGCGCGTTCGATTCTAATGGCATTCTCTTGCGCCAGCTGGGCTGCCAGGCGGTCAACCTCGTCGGCGCCAGCCCCCGCGGAGAGCGCCACCTGCCGGGCGTGCAGGCGCATGTGTCCGCGCTGAATGCCTTCAGTGGCCAGGGCGCGCAGTGCCGCCATGTTTTGCGCCAGACCAACGGCTGCGATAATCCCGGCCAGTTCGCCTGAGCTGCGCGCGCCAATCAGGCGCAGGTTCGTGCGGGCTCCCGGGTGGCTTTGGGTGGAACCGCCAGTGATGCCCACCGCCATAGGCAGTTCCAGCGCGCCGTTAAGCGCATCGTCAGAGCCCTTACTCCAGGTGGAAAGGCTGGTATAGCTTCCACCGCGGGCGGCGAAGCTGTGCGCGCCGGCTTCTACCGCGCGCCAGTCGTTGCCGGTCGCGATGACGACCGCGTCCACGCCGTTCATAATGCCTTTATTGTGCGTGGCTGCCCGGTATGGGTCGGCCGCGGCAAAAGCCCAGGCTTCCAGGATGCCGCCGCGCACCTGGTCACCGCTGTAAACCCCAAACCCCAGCGCTTCGGCTGGGATGCTCACTTCCGCCCGCGCCAGCCGGCGTTCCGCCAGGTTGGAGAGAATGCGCAGGTGCGCCCGCCCGCCAGTCAACAGTTCCAGCGGTCCAGCCAGGGCTTCGGCAGCGGAGTTCACCGCGTTAGCGCCCATCACATCGCGCACGTCGTAAATCAGATGCACAACCAGGAAGGGACCAATCGCGGAGTTTTCAATCCGCCGTACCTGCAAGTCGCGCGCGCCGCCGCCCAGGCTTTCGATGGTCGGGTGCAGACCGTGTAAGCAGGCAAGCAGTTCGGTTGTGTGCGCCAGAATCAAGGCTTGTGCAGCGTCTAAATCTTTGATATCCAGCAGTTGGATCTGGGCAATCATCTCCGGCGCGCTCGCCCTGGCCCGGAACCCGCCCCCAGCCTGCGCCAGCTTGGCCATGAACGACACACCCGCCAAAACGGAGGGCTCTTCCACTGCCATCGGCACCAGCACTTTGCGTCCGTTCACCACAAAGTTTTGGGCAATACCCAGGGGCAGCGCGAACACGCCCACAGCGTTTTCAATCATGTGGTCAGCCCGCTCAGCGCTCAAGCCATTCTCAGGTGACCAGGCTGTCATATCGTCAACGCTTAGCAGCGTCTGGCTCTGCAGCCACTCCCGACGTTGCGCCAGGCTCATCTGATAAAACTTTTTCTGTTCCAACGTGCCGCTCTCCATTCATCCAGCCGGCAATCTTCCATCTTTCAGTATGGTTTATCATCCCGGGTCTCTAAAAAACTATCAGGCTTCTGAAATTTCGTGTGCCTGAACGGGATTCTACTCCGTCGGTTGAGAAATTGTCAGGTAAACCTTAGGCGTCCAGCAAAAGTGCCCTTAGAAGTGAATATACTTTATGGAATTAAACGATATCAAAGGACAGATTTATGTCAGAACAAAACCCTGAAACAATTTACGATGTGGTCATTATAGGCGGCGGACCTGCCGGCTCCACGGCCGGGATATACACAGCCCGCGCCAACCTGAGCACGCTCATCCTGGATAAAGGCCTGACCACTGGCGCGCTTGGCATCACCAGCAAGATTGCCAATTTCCCGGGCATCCCGGGGGAAATCGCCGGCGCTGACTTGCTGCGCACCATCCGCCAACAGGCGGAAAGCTTTGGCGTAAAGTACGTGAACGACAAGACTATTGGCGCTGACCTTTCTTCTGACCCAAAACTGGTTTTTGGGAATTTCGGGGTGTATTCAGCCCGGGCGGTGGTGATTGCCACCGGTTCCCTGGGCAGAAGCAACCTGATAAAGGGTGAGGCGGAGCTGCTGGGGCGCGGTGTTTCTTACTGCGCGGTGTGCGACGCAGCCTTTTTTAAGCAGGCTGTCGTGGCGGTGGCAGGCAAGAGCGACGAAGCCGTTGAGGAAGCGCTGTACCTGAGCCGCTTTGCCAGCAAGGTTTATCTTTTTTGCCCCGCGCCCGAACTTTTGGCCCCGGCGGAATTGGTGCGGGAGATGCGCGCCAACCCGAAAATTGAACTGCTTACCAGCGCCACGCTGCGCGAAATTTACGGAAAAGACCGCGTAGAGGGCGTGCGCTACGTCCAGCGCGGCAGCGAAACCGAACAGGACCTGCCGCTGAATGGGGTCTTTGTTTATCTGCAAGGCGGGGTGCCAATTACGGACTTCTTGCAAGGTCAGTTGGAAACCAGCCCGAGCGGCTGCCTGATGGTGGACCGCGAATTTCAGACCCAAACGCCCGGTGTGTTTGCTATAGGCGACGTGCTGTGTCAGCACATCAAACAGGCGGTCATCGCCGCTTCGGACGGCGCCATAGCGGGCATCGCGGTGGAAAAATACCTGCGCGGGCGCTCCGATATGGGCGTCGACTGGAAGTAAGCGCAGAGCGCCCTGTCTGACAGGGCGCTCTCTTGGTACAATAGCTTCCATGCCGCATGTTATTCCTGAAGATTTGAACAAAGCCGCCATCCGGGGCGAGCCTTCACGCGTCTGGCGCGCCGGGCAGCAGCGCCGGCTCGGCATGCTGCTGGAGGCTGCCGGTGAACGCCTGCACGGGCGCGTGCTGGTGGACGGCTGCGGGGTGGGGACTTACCTGAGCCGCCTGACCCCCATCTGCGGGCAGACGCTCGGGCTGGATATCGAATTCCCGCGCGTGCAGGACAGCCGCGCTTTTTCACCCCTGGTGGTATGCGGCGCGGGCGAGCACCTGCCTTTTGAGAGCGCCAGTATCGACCTCGTCTTCAGCCACGAAGTGCTGGAACACGTCCAGGATGACCAGGCTGCCGTTACCGAGATGGTGCGCGTGCTAAGACCGGGCGGGCGCGTGGTCTTGTTCTGCCCCAACCGCGGCTACCCCTTTGAAACGCACGGGGTTTACTGGCGCGGGCGCTATCATTTCGGTAATATCCCGCTGGTGAACTACCTGCCGCGCCGCTGGAGGGATAAACTCGCTCCGCATGTGGAAATCTATACCCGCCGGGACCTCGCGGAACTCTTCCGCAGTCAGCCCGTCAGGATTATTGAGAAGCGCACGATTTTTGGCGCGTATGACAACATTATTGAACGCCGCCCCAGGCTGGGGCGCGCCTTGCGGGCTGTACTGCAGTGGCTGGAAAAGACCCCGCTTCAGCGCCTGGGGCTCTCCCATTTCTGGATTGTCGAAAAGACAGCCTGAATTCCTAATCCCGTCGTAAAATTCTGCCGCTCTTGGGGTGCAGCCGCACAGCCAGGTTTCCGCGCGCGTCCGCTGTGAACGCGTCGCCTGGCGTCAGCAAATCGCTGAAGCGTTGGCCCTCATACCCGGGCATCGGAACGCTGAGCCCGGCTGTTTCGTTTGCGTTATTTACAAGCACCAGAACGTCCTCACCCTCCGCATGCCGGGAAAACGCGAATTGGTCCGCCGTGACCAGCCTTTGAACGTAGCTGCCCCAGCGCAGCGCCGGGCTGCTTTTGCGGATTTCCGCCAGGCGCCGGATCCAGGTGAAGAGGTCGGGCTGCGGCGCTTCTTTCCGCATAGCATCGAGATTAAACACCGGGCGCAAGTTCCAGTCATCGTGGCTCTTTATACCAGCCAGCCCGAACTCGCTGCCGTAATAGACGGATGGAATCCCGGGCGCGCAGAAGAGCGCCACGTGCAAGGGGTAAAGCCCGGCCGGCTCGCGCAGTTGGCTGGCGATGCGCGCCACATCGTGGTTATCCACAAAGCTGTTCAGTTCCAGGTGCTTGTAAATGCCCATCTCGCCGAACTGCCGGTTAAGGCTGTACGCCAGCTCAAAGTAGTTGTGTTCGTTGTGCGCGGAATGCAGCCCCTTATAAAGTTCATAATTGGTGGCGGCGTGGAGGGTCTGGTCGTTTACCCATTGGCGGTAATCCCCGTGAATCACCTCGCCCATCAGCCACAGCCCGGGTTTAAGTTGGTCTGTAAATTCCCGCAAAGCGCGCATGAACCCGAAACTCAAAGCGTCCGCCGCGTCCAGACGCAAACCGTCGATGCCAAATTCCTCCACCCACATACGCACCGCGCCAAACAGGTGCTCGCGCACAGCCGGGTTTTCCAGGTTCAGCTTGGGCAGGGAGAAGTGCCCGTTCCAGGCATCGTAGGAGAAATGGTCGCCCAGCGGACTGCGCTGGTCAAAGCGCACATTTGCGTACCAGTCCCGGTAGGCTGATGCCGCCCCGTATGTTTGCAGGTCGCAGAAAGCCCAGAAATCGCGGCCGGTGTGGTTAAACACGCCGTCCAGCACCAGGCGCATGCCCCTCGCGCGCAGGTCCCTTCCCAGTTCTGCCATGTCCGCGCGCCTACCCAGCCGGCGGTCCACTTCATAGTAGTTGGCGGTGTCGTAGCCATGGCTGCCGGATTCGAACACCGGGCCCAGGAAGAGCGTGTCCGCGCCCAGGGCCTGGATATGGTCCAGCCAGCCGTGGATCTGGCGCAAACGCGGTACCGGCGCGCTGAAAAAATCATTGGTCCTTTCCGCGCCGCAAGCGCCCAGTGGGAAGATGTGATAGAGGAAATTATTATTGTTGATGTTCGTCATGGTTTGCTCCGATGTTATACCGTTCGGTATAGTGATTAAGCTAAAAAAATATGCCCTGAGGCAGGTTTACGAGAATATGCCGTGCATGAACTGATGGCGTGCCTGGTAAATCATTTCGTCGTCCAATTCGCGTTCGCGCTCCAGCGCGTCGCTGGCGTAAGCGTTAATCATGCCCAGCAGGGTAGTCGTGTAGCTGCTGGACCTGCCGCGCATGTTGCCGTGGTCGGCTTCGGCCTGCGCGAACATCGCCTGGATCAGCTCCCGCTGGCGCTTCACCCAGGGGGAGACCAGCTCGTAGCTTTCGCTCTTGAGCGGCGCGTACTGCATGGAAAACTGCAGGCTGTAAAAGACCGGGTTTTCCTGCGCGAAACTGAAATACGCGCGCAGGACCTTCTCCAGGTTAAGCGTGAGATCGTGTTGGTAGCGGGTGGCTTCTTTCAAGCGCTCCAGGAAAGGTTCGAAGTTCTCGGAAAGGATGGTTTTCATCAAGCCTTGCTTGCTCTTGAAGTAATGGTACATGGTCGGCTTGGTCACGCCGGCCGCGTCGCAAATCTCCAGCGTGCCGGTGGCTTCATAGCCGAAGGCGGCAAAAAACGCCAGGGCAGTCTCAAGTATCGTCGTGCGGTTGTTCATAAAATCCAGTATACCGCTCGGTATAGTACCTGTCAAGGGCGAATCCGCACGTGATAAGATTGTAAGGATGAAAGTGCCGTGCCCCCGGCGCGTTCAGGTCAAAATCACCTGCTTGAAAACAACAGGAGCCAAATAGATAGCATGCGGACAAAACAGGTTGTGGTGGTCCCCTGGCAGCCGGAATGGCCGGCGCGCTTCGAGGAAATCCGCGCGGCGCTGCTTCCGGTGCTGGAAGGGCTTATCTGCGGCATCGAACACATCGGCAGCACCTCCGTGCCCGGGCTGGCCGCCAAGCCCATTATTGATATTGACATTGTCATTCCGGACGCGTCTGTTTTCCCGTCGGTCAGGGACGCGCTGGCCAGCCTGGGCTACCGCCACGAAGGCGACCTGGGCATCCCTGGTCGGGAAGCTTTCAAGTACGACGACAAGCCGGAGCTGATGGCGCATCACCTCTACGTTTGTGCGCGTGATGCGGCGGAACTGCGCCGTCACCTGGCCTTGCGGGACTACCTTCGTGCGCACCCGCAAGAGCGGGAGCGCTATGCGCAGGTCAAGTTCGCGGCCGCCGCGCGGCACCCCACCGATATTGACGCCTACCTTGAGGAAAAGTCCGCCAT
Organism: Anaerolineaceae bacterium UBA6073; assembly: GCA_002436085.1. Lineage (GTDB taxonomy): Bacteria > Chloroflexota > Anaerolineae > Anaerolineales > Anaerolineaceae > Mesolinea. The sequence continues at coordinate 5,302 of DIXT01000004.1, read as the reverse complement.
TATCCAGGAGATTTACGCCAAATGCGGACTAAGACCGGAAGCCTGAGCCAGGAGAGGAGAGTTTTAGCGTTGGATAACATCAGCAAATTCACAGGAAAAGGCGGGGTTTACCAGCAGTACCGACCGGATTACGCCGCGGACGCCCTGCTGTACCTGAAAGAACAGCTGGGGATTGGCCCGGGCGCGGCGGTCGCGGACGTAGGTTCGGGCACCGGCATCTTCACGCGCCAACTGCTGCTGCTCGGAGCAATAGTGTTTGCGGTGGAACCCAACCCGGATATGCGCGTGGAGGCGGAGCGCCAACTGGCCGCTTTCCCGGGTTTTCACTCCATTGCCGGGAGGGACAGCGGCACCACCCTGCCCGATCAAAGCGTGAATCTGGTCAGCGCCGCCCAGGCTTTCCACTGGTTTGAGCCCGCTGCCTTCCGCCAGGAATGCCGGCGCATCCTCAAGCCGAACGGCAAGGTGCTCCTGGTCTGGAACCAACGCGACCAAAGCAGCCCGGTTAATCAGGTCAGCAAAGCCGTCTTCGCGGAGTACTGCCCCGATTTTAAAGGCTTTAGCGGCGCGATGAGCCAACGCGACGCGCGCATTGAAAACTTCTTCCCGAATGGATACGAACTGCTGCAATTCGCCTATCCCATCTACTACTCCCGTGAGGGCTACATCGGGCGCAGCCTATCCGCGTCGTATGCCATTCTGCCGGACAACCCGCGCTATGAGCCGTTCGTGACAGCGCTCGGTCAGGTTTTTGACCAGTTCCAACAGGACGGAAAACTGCTTTTATCCAACACGACTGTTTTCCACCTCGGCAGCGTGCATTAGGTAGACACTCGGAAAGGTTTTCAACAATGGACTTGGAAATCCTTCCCCTCAGCTCCGAATCAGGACCGGAATTCAGCGCGTTTTTCGACCATCTGGATTACAGTTACAAACCGGACTGGCAGGGCTGCTACTGCCTGTACTACCACAGCACCTGCGATGATGCCGGCTGGCGGGCGCGCAGCCCTGCCCAAAACCGCGCGGACGCGCTCGACTTGATCGCGCGGGGAGAGATGCGCGGCTACCTGGCCTACGCTGAGGGCAAGTGCGTCGGCTGGTGCAACGCCAACGCTTTAGCCGCGCTGCCGCGCTTTGCAGGCAGCCCCGAGCTGGCACAGTTTGACGCCAGGACCGGCGTGATCATCTGCTTTGTCATCCATCCTGATTTTCGCGGCAAGGGCGCGGCGCGTCAACTTATCCGCGCGGCGCTGGAAGGCTTCCGACGGGAAGGTTTTGCGCGTGTTTTAGGTCTGCCCTTTGAATGGAAGGAGCACCCCGAACTGCAGTACCACGGCACCCGGGCAATGTTCGCGGAAGCCGGCTTTGAAACATTGAACGAGGACGAACGGGGTCCTCTGATGGTTTTGAATTTATGAGAGGGGAAAAGCTAAGCCGGTCGTGAGAAGCGTGCAATAATTTGCCGTGCGTTTCAGCCGCCTTTTGGCAGCGTTTGCCGGGATTTTTCGTACATTGCGATGAACTTCTCAGGGGGCACGGACCCGATCAGTTCGCCAATCTTTTCCAGCGGCAAATCCCGCGCTGTGCGGAAACGCAGGCAAGACTTGCCCATATCCGCTTTCAACCCGCTGCGCGCGTAAGCGTCCAGCAAGTCCTGCTGCGCGGCCGAGTCGGCGTAGACTCTCATCAGATAAAGCGAGTTCTTCTGTTTTTGGGCCGCCAGACCGATGTAGTTGAGGGGCTGCCCATTATAAGTGTGTGGGTAAAGGCTCAGCGGAATCTCATAGCTGAGCATACCCCAGCGCATGCTTTCCTCGTAACCAGCCGGTAGATGCGCCAGGATCAGATCCCGCACCGCTGCAATTTCCTGCCTGTTCTCCGCGGGCAGTTCGCCAAGATAGGCTTCCGGGTTTTGGGCAGCGCTGCTGACCATTTAGGCCTGCCCGCCCGGGCTGCCTTTGAGGATTTCTTTCTCCACAACCGGCAAAGAGTCTATCAGCGCGCGGGCTTCCGCCTTCACGTCGGGCGGCGTGCTGGGGGAGTACTGGATCAGTTTCACCAGCTCAAAGGCTTTCTTAAGCGCATCCTTGACCTGCGCGGTATAACTGAAGTAATCCCAGCCGGCTGAGTCCGGGATGGGAATTTCGCGGGCTTGCTGGATGTACTGGCGCGCTTTGGCAATGCGGGCGGTAGGGGTGAGGGCTTTTGACATAGATGCATTATATTCTGAAATAGAGCTGTCATCCAAAACGAAAATTTGTCACCAATTTACCTTCGGAGCATGAATTCATCGGACAACATCAATTAAATTCAACACTTTTTGCTTGCATCTATAATATAATAATATATAGACCATTTGGGCTCTTAATCCACAACCGGATTTGGGGTGAAAAATGGAAGCCTTTCAACGTTTTGCAATTTTCAGGAGGAATAAATGAAAAAAATAATTATCTTCAGTTTGACAATCATTTTGTTGAGTCTGGCAGCCTGTAATGGTACTGGCGTCAGTGGCGGCGCGACGTCTTTTGAATCCACGTTGACTGCCCTGGAAAGTGAAAACGCAAACCAGGTAACTGCTCTTCAGGCTGAAATCGCCAGTTTAAAAGCCGAGCTGAGCGATACACAAAACCAGCAGCAGTCACTTAAAGATGAGCGGGATGCAGCCGTCGAAAAAGCGGACAAGTATTATTCTATGTTTATTGTGGAAAACGCGGATGACGAGGGTGACTTTATTTTTTGTGAGCAGGCTTTTGAGACTTCCTTTGGGTATGCCGATAAAGTTTCCATGCGCATGGAATTGATAAAACACCTCGCCGAATTGCGGGGCTACAATCCAGAAGCAATGTCTTCAGAGCACCAGACCATCTGGAGCAACGCGGACGATATTATCGTGAGGGTGAATGGCGGCGGATATATGTTCCCGTTCCTGGTGCGCTTCGGCGACGGCGGCTTGGGTCATCTCGATGCTGTCTATGACCTTACAAATGGCTGCTATGTGGATTTCCCCTACCTGGAGGCGCAATTCCTGTCTGTCAGATAGAGCTTTAGAGACTTAGAGAACCCGCTCGGCAGTCAGTTTTTCCGTTACTATTAGACAGCGGCTTACTTTCTGCCCGCGGGTTTTCTATTGTTTCGCGAGTACAGCAGAACCTTTGAAATTACCGGTGTTAAAGTCCTCTTTCGCTAAGAGCACACGCTAAAGTTGTCAATCTTTTGCTTTGTTTTACTCGCAATCTCTCTTGACATCCCCTCATTTCCACCTATAATTGTGCCTAATCAATCCTTGAAAGACCTTGACGAGGACTAGTAGCCGCAGCACCGGTGGCACAGAGAGCAGGACCAGCTGAAAACCTGCCCACACGACCGCGACGAATGGACCTCCGAGTTGCCGGGCGAACGCACTGCCAGTAGCCCGTGCCGGAGCTGCCACCGTTATCTGGGCAAAGGATATCGCGATTTTCGCCGTATCCGAAAAGAGTGAGGCTGGCTTTCCGTTGTGTTCATCACCGGAAATTTTCTTAAAAAGAACAGCCTAAACTGGGTGGCACCGCGGATTTTTCACACATCCGTCCCTGAGTGGGATGGGTGTGTTTTTTGTTAATCTGAAAAGGGGCGCGCGTGAACCAACAAACCCTTCAATCTGCCGAAAAAGCCGCGATAGTCTGCCGCGTTGATCAACGCGCCCGAAGGCTGAAGCGCATCCAGCTCCATCGTGCCAGAGAACAGCCTGCACAGCCCATCCAAATATTCGTTTCAAACGCGAATTCGCGCAAGCCCTTCGCGCCGCAAACACCGTATCATTCCAAAACAGAGGAGAATTAATCATGTCTGACCAAAACAACAAGAAACGCTTTGACCTGGATGAAAATGAGATCCCGCGCTTTTGGTACAACATCAACGCCGACAGCCCCGTCGCACCTACGCCGGTCTTTGACCCCGGCACCAAGGAGCCCATCAGCGTCGAGACACTGCTAAAGCTCTTCCCAATGCCCTTAATTGAGCAGGAAGTCAGCATGGAGCGCTACATTCCCATTCCGGATGAGGTGCGCGATATCTACAAACTCTATCGCCCCACCCCGCTCATCCGCGCCAGCCGCCTGGAGAAAGTTCTGCAAACCCCCGCGCATATCTACTATAAGTACGAGGGCGCTTCGCCCGCTGGCAGTCACAAACTCAATTCCGCCATCCCGCAGGTTTACTTCAACAAAATCAGCGGTACGAGAGCCCTGACCACCGAGACCGGCGCCGGGCAGTGGGGCTCCGCCCTGGCAATGGCTGGCGAGATGTTCGGCCTTAGCGTGGAAGTCTACATGGTGAACGCCTCTTACCTTGCCAAGCCTTACCGCCGCATCATCATGCAGACCTATGGCGCGCAGATTTTCCCCAGCCCGTCCGAGCATACCAAAATCGGGCGCAGCTACCTGGAAAAGGATCCCAAGCATCCCGGCTCGCTTGGCATCGCGATTTCCGAGGCGGTCGAAGTGGCGGCGGAATCCAACGGGGAAAAGAAATACGGCTTGGGCTCCGTGCTGAACCATGTGCTGCTGCACCAGACGGTAATCGGCGAAGAAGCCCTGAAGCAAATGGACCTGGCTGGCGAATACCCGGACGTGGTCATCGGCTGCGTCGGCGGCGGCTCCAACTTCTCCGGGCTCAGCTTCCCGTTCCTGCGCGCCAACCTGCGGGACGGCCGCAAGACCCGCTTCCTGGCCGTGGAACCCACCTCCACCCCGTCTCTCACGCGCGGCGTCTACGGCTTTGACTACGGCGACAGCTTTGGCATCGTCCCGATCCTGAAAATGTACACCCTCGGCAGCGACTTTATCCCGGATCCGATCCACGCCGGCGGATTGCGCTACCACGGCATGTCCCCGATCGTCAGCGGGCTTTATAATGCCGGCCTGCTGGAAGCAGTGGCCGTCGGTCAGCGCGATGTGTTCGCGGCGGCTATTCAGTTCGCGCGCGCGGAAGGCATCCTGCCCGCGCCCGAGTCCTCGCACGCCATTCTGGCGGCTATCAACGAAGCAATTGACGCGCGCGACAAGAACGAAAAGCGCGTGATCCTGTTCAACCTCTCCGGTCACGGACTTCTGGACCTCTCGGCGTATGACCAATATCTGCACAACGGGATGATCAGCGGGAGCGTTGCAGAAGGGCAGTTGGAAGGTTTGGCGGAACGCCTGCCCAAGGTAAAGATGCCGTAATAAAGCATCTATTAACTTATGAGCCAAATCAGGCGGGGCAGCAGCTAAAGACTCCCGTTTCCCGCCCGATTTGGCCAGGGCAATCGCATCTTATTTCG
>DIXT01000026.1:8690-12065 GCA_002436085.1 Anaerolineaceae bacterium UBA6073 | reverse complement strand
TGCAGGAATGCCTTGGGCGTTTAGCTCTGTAGAAGGGGGCGCGGCAATCTGCCTTTCTCTCTGATTAAGCTTTTGTGAGTGCGTGTCCTCAGTAATCAGGCTAAACTATTAAGGCCTATGCGTCAGAGTTCTCTCCAGAAAAATTCAGGCAGACTGCCGCGACCCTTTGCCAACAAACGGGATTATGAGTCATCCATGCTGGGTGGCAAAGGGTCTCGCAGCGACGGTTTGGGATTTCGCTCGCGGTGACGCTATCCGTCATTGCAGGGGAGCGCCAGCGACCGTGGCAATCTACCTCTTGGTTTACAGGCAGATCGCCGCGCTAAACTCGCGGTGATAAACAAAAATACTTCCTTGCTTACCCAACATCCCTGCGCTTATACTCTGCCTTCGCCAGTTGACGCCCGGCTCATGATAGAGTACTATCTGATTAATTAAGGTTTTTCCGATTTCCGTGGAGTGAATATGAACACAAACCGGTCAACCGTACAACGCATCCTGATCCTCCCGCTGCTGGCTGCTGCGCTCATCCTAAGCGCCTGCGCACCCAAAGCCACCCCCACCAGCGCTGCGGAATACATCTCCACCCAGGTGGCAGCAACCATTCAAGCCCGGGCGACCCAGGATATGGCTGAAACTCTGATCGCACGCATGACCCTGCAAGCTATGCCCACCAACACCCCGATCCCGAGCCCAACGCCCACAATCCCTCCGCAGCCCACGCTGGCGCCAACTGTTGCCCCGACGGTGGTTTACATTCCTCCAGCCCCCACGCTCACGCCCACGCCGCAACCCTTGTGCCTGAAGGCCGTGCTTGTATCAGATGTCACCATCCCCGACGGCACCAAGCTCAGCCCTGGCGAAGCATTCACGAAAACCTGGCGCTTCAGAAACGCAGGCACCTGCGCCTGGACAACCGAATTTGATGTTATTTTTATCAGCGGTGATCAACTCTCCGCGCTCGCCGTCCTGGACTTTCCCGCTGCTGTTCCGGTGGGCGGCACAATCGATATCAGTGTCAGCATGATCGCACCTTCGGAAGCAGGCACGTATACCGGCAGCTGGGCTTTTACTGGTCCGGGCAGGCAGGTCTTCGGGATAGGCCCGGACGGCAAGGGATATTTTCAGGTCAAGATCGTGGTAGAATAAACTGTTCAACAATCAAAAACCGCTCGGAATCAGGGCGGTTTCTCATTGAAGACCTGGTCGGGCTGACTGGAAAACAGACCACCCAACACGCAGAACAGTATTTTGAATTCTTGAGGAGTATTGAAGATGAAACAGAAAAACACCAAACTTTGGCTGACCCTGCTGAGCGGCGCGCTCGTGCTGATTTTCGCGCTCAGCGCCTGCCAGCCTGCTGCCGAGCAGACTCCGTCCCCTGAGGAAATCGCCCAGCGCGTCGCCCTGACGCAGCAAGCTGCCGCCACCGAAGCCTTCGTTCAGACCCTGATTGCCAAAGTGGACCAACTGAGCAACCAACCCACCTGGACGCCCCAGCCCACCTATACGCCCTATCCCACCCCAAGCGCAGCCGCCCCGACCGCTGTCGTGGGTACTCCAGCCACCCCGGCCGCCCAACCCACTGCCGCCTCCGGCACCAAGTGCTACCAGATGGAATTTCTGGGCGATGTGAATTATCCACCTGACACCGCTGTCAAGGCTGGTGATAAGTTTGTAAAAAAGTGGAAAATCAAGAATACCGGCACCTGCACCTGGACGACCGATTTTGACGTTGTGTTTGTGTGGGGCGATAAAATCGGAAAGAATGGCGATATTACCTATGCGATCAAACCCGGCGATTCCTACACCGTGGCTGTTGAGATTACCGCGCCCGCCACAGCCGGCACTTACATCGGCTACTGGATGATGACCGACAACCAGGGCGCGCGCTTTGGTTACGGCCCCGGCGGGGATTACTCGCTGGCCATCAAGATCCAGGTCGTCAAGTAAACCTGCTCAAGTTGAGAGTTTTCCACAAGCCGCCCAGAAGGCGGCTTGTTTTTTTATCCGAAACAAAGCCTCTCATTAACAAAGTTGGTTCTGCGTGACGCTGGCGCCGAGGATTCGTCTTTGCGAGGGAGCGCCAGCGACTGTGGCAATCTCCCTCAACGCTCATCCCGGTGACGGTAGGCAATCAGGGAGACGAAGTACCCCCGGGTATCGCTTCGCTGTGACCTGTACCCTTCAGGGTATCGCGATGACGAACGTTCGTCGTTGCGAGCCCCCGCTGCAGGAATATTATTAAAGTCGAGACAGCTGGAAGGGGGCGCGGCAATCTGCCTTTCTCTTTGATTAAGCTTTTGTGAGTGCGTGTCCTCAGTAATCAGGCTAAACTATTAAGGCCTATGCGTCAGAGTTCTCTCCAGAAAAATTCAGGCAGACTGCTGCGACCCTTTGCCAACAAACGGGATTATGAGTCATCCATGCTGGGTGGCAAAGGGTCTCGCAGCGACGGTTTGGGATTTCGCTCGCGATGACGACATGTTCGTCGTTGCGAGCCCCCGCTGCAGGAATACCTTGGACGTTTGAATCTGTAGAAGGGGGCGCGGCAATCTGCTTTCTTTTTAGCTGGGAGATCGCTTCGTGCCTTCGCGATGACGAACAAATACGCTCGCGATGACGACGGGCGATTCGTCAGTGCGACTGCTTGCGTACGAAATAGTGAGCGCTGGCGACCGCGGCATAGTGAAGCATCCACTTGTGGAATCTGCCTTTTGAAGATATGAAAAAACACACCCAATAATCCGCTTTTCGTCAGGCAGACTTTACAATGGAAGCTTCAGAGTGACAATAACGGTTCGTCTTTGCGAGCCCCCGCTGCTGGAATCACACGAATGTAAGAACCACAGGAAGGGGGCGTGGCAATCTGCCTTTTGAGTTGATGATAAGTGAGTAGCTTGGGTGCAGCGACTCAGGACCATAACCCAACAATAATACGGGGTTCGATTCTGTTGGGTTGCGCTCCGTAAACATAATTGCTGCTGAAAAAAATCGAAGTCGCTCCACCCAACCTACCACTACCACTGAGATCTGTCATTCTGATACCCTTGCGGGTACAGGCCGAAGTGAAGAATTTGTTTGCTGAAAAACAAGATCCTTCGCTGGACCGCAGAATGGCAGGGAGATCGCTTCGCACGCGCGATTCGTCTTTGCGAGGGAGCGCCAGCGACTGAAGCAATCTCCCCCAACGCTCATCCCGGTGACGGTAGGNNCTTCGCTGTGACCTGTACCCTTCAGGGTATCGCGATGACGAATACGGAGACAGGGAGACGAAGTACCCTCCGGGTATTGCTTCGCACGCGCGATTCGTCTTTGCGAGGGAGCGCCAGCGACTGAAGCAATCTCCCTCAACGCTCATCCCGGTGACGGTAG
>DIXT01000026.1:0-8631 GCA_002436085.1 Anaerolineaceae bacterium UBA6073 | reverse complement strand
GGAGACGAAGTACCCTCCGGGTATCCCTTCGCACGCGCGATTCGTCTTTGCGAGGGAGCGCCAGCGACTGTGGCAATCTCCCTCAACGCTCATCCCGGTGACGGTAGGCAATCAGGGAGACGAAGTACCCTCCGTTTATCGCTTCGCTGCGACCTGTACCCTTCAGGGTATTGCGATGACAAACGGAAGGACAAGGAGATCACTCCCCTGTCCATCCCAATTTCCACCAATTTTCCCTGCTTCCGGAACAAATCAACCGTTCAGTTCGTCCTGAAAATGATGTATGATGTGTTTATGATTTAAAGGAGTGCAAGATGAAAACCAAAAAGAGTTCCATAGGACTTTGGGCAGTCGTTCTCGTGCTGATCAGCGCTCTCGTGCTCTCAGCCTGCAACGCGCCTTTCGCCCCAACGCAAAACCTTGACGACGCGGTCCAGCGGGCAATGCAAACCCTGCAAGCCCAGGCCACCCTGGAAGCCTTCCAGACTATGGTTGCCCAGATGACCCCGACCGTACCGGTCACCGCGGTCCTGCCCACGCAGGCAGTTCCCGGAGAGACCCAGGTGGTACCGACTAACACTTCAGTGCCCCCGACTGCTACCCCACCCACAATCGTGATCACGCCGGTCCCACCAACGCCTACGCGCATTCCGCCCACCGCCACGCGCATCCCGCCCACACCCACACCCAAGCCCTGCAACCGCATCGACTTCCGCGGTGACGTAACAATCCCAGATGGAACCAAAATTATAGGCGGAACCAGTTTCGTCAAGACCTGGCGTCTGAGGAACGACGGCTCCTGCACCTGGACTACTGCCTACGATCTGGCTTTCGTGGATGGCGACCGCATGGGCGCGCCCAACTTCGTGGACTTCCCCAAGCAAGTGAAGCCCGGCGAATCCATTGACATCAGCGTATCTATGATTGCGCCCGGCACGCCCGGCAAATACACCGCCCACTTCATGCTCGTCGACCAGAACGGCAACCGCTTCGGCCCCAAATCGGACGGCAAGGGCACTTTCTGGGCTAATATCGAATCTATCCGCGGAACGGGCGTTGTCTTCAACTTTGCCGCGGAAGCCTGCCGCGCCACCTGGACATCCAACGGCAGCAGCGATCCGCTGAAATGCCCCGGAAAAACCAGCGATATCAGCTCTGGCTATGTCATTGCCAAAGCCGAACCTATTCGCGAAGACGGCGGCAAGGAGAACGAACCCGGACTGATCACCCGACCGGACAACACCAGCAGCGGCTTCATCACAGGGCGCTTCCCGGAAATCGCGATTCAGAGCGGGGATAAATTCAGGGCCACCATTCAGTGCGAGGGCGGCATGGACGACTGCGATATTTACTTTACGCTCCAAGCCCAGGGGGGCAGTGAAGGCATGGTAGAACTCGGCACCTGGCATGAAGTCTATGACGGCCATTGGAATCCGATCGTGGTGGATTTATCCTCCTTCGCCGGACGCAACGTCACCTTCTACCTGACCGTGCGCAACGGATCAACAGCAGCGGATAACAGTGGTTTGTGGCTGAACCCGATCATTTATAGACCCTAAACCGCGACCAACAGCACACGCAACAGGCTGCCCTTCCGGGCAGCCTGTTTTTTCTTTCGGACCCATCAGGCAGAAAACTGACCTTTCGCGTGCTTTGCGTGGTAAAATCAAAATAATCAATTTCCGTTGAAGGAGGAAATCCTATGAAATCAAGAAAACCAATGGTAGCTGGTAACTGGAAGATGAACAAGACCCTTTTTGAAGCGCGCGACCTCATCCGCGCGATTCTGCCCGAAGTAGAAGGCGTTTCTGGGGTTGATATCGTGGTTTGTCCGCCTTTTGTAAGCCTGGGTGTTACCAAACGCGAAACTGAGGGATCTCTCATCATGATTGGCGCCCAGAATATGCACTGGGAAGCCAGCGGCGCCTACACCGGTGAGGTTGCTGCTGGAATGCTGGTGGATTTGTGCCAGTACGTCATTATCGGCCACTCCGAGCGCCGCGCCATGTTCGGCGAAACCGACGCGACCGTGAATAAGAAAGTCCATGCCGCGTTGAAAGCTGGCCTGAAGCCGATTATGTGCGTGGGCGAAACCCTGTCTGAGAACCAGGCCGGGCAAACAGCCGCTGTGGTGGAAGGCATGGTACGCGGCGGGCTGGTGGACGTGACGCCCGAACAAGCCCAAAACATCATCATCGCCTACGAACCCGTCTGGGCGATTGGCACCGGCCTGGCAGCCACCCCGGAAGGCGCGAACAGCGTGCACAAAGACGTCATCCGCCCCGTTCTGCGCGAGCTTTTTGGCGCGGAAGTCGGGGACGCCATGCACATCCTCTATGGCGGCTCGGTCACTGCTGCGAACGCCGCGGAACTCTTCTCCCAGTCCGATATTGACGGCGGATTGGTCGGCGGCGCATCGCTCAAGCCCGATTCCTTCGCCGCGATTGTAAAAGCCGCGCTCTAATTTACCGCTCTTAACCTGTGCGGGCAGCCCTTAGGCTGCCCTTTTTCTTTAAGAGCCGGCACACTTGACAAGCCCCCTTGAAAACTTATAATTAGCGTATCAACAGTGAACGAGGAAAGTAGCCCATCCGGACCCATCAGGGACGTTCCGCCGCAGACTGGAAGCGGAACCTGGCAAAAGGTGGTTGAAGTTCCCTCGGGAGTTGTGCGGGTGAACCACCAGTAGTCCGCACCGGGCTTTCCCGTTACAGAAAACCTTGAGCGGGCTGCCTGGAGCAGCCAACAAGGGTGGTACCGCGGCAGCCTTGCCCGTCCCTTGACAGGACGGGTTTTTTGTTGCCTGCCGCACTAATTTGATTGAGGTGAGAAATGTCTGTGCTGGAACAACTGGAACAAGAAAAAATCACAGCCCTTTCCGAACTGGAAAGCGCGCAAACGGAAGCCGAGCTGGAAGCCTGGCGTCTGGCGCACCTGGGCAAGTCTTCTCGGGTGATGCAGGCTTTTTCCGCGCTGGGGAGCGCTTCCAAAGAGGAACGCCCGCTCATCGGGAAAAGCGCGAACGCTGTCAAGGTCGCCCTCGAAAGCGCATATGCCGCCAAAAACGAAGCGATGCGCCAGCTCGCGCTTGCTCAGGCCGTGGAAAAAGAACGCCTGGACGTCACGCTGCCCGGCCGCGCGCTGCGCCGCGGCAGGCTGCACCCCCTCAACCAGACCCTGCGCGAGATTTGCCGCGTGTTCGGCGACATGGGATTCCAGGTCTACCGTTCGCCGGAAGTGGAAACAGACGATTACAACTTCACCTTCCTCAATATGCCCCCCTACCATCCCGCCCGGGATATGTGGGACACGTTTTACACGGAAAAAGAAGGCGTTTTGCTGCGCACGCACACCTCTCCGGGTCAGATTCACATCATGCGCGAACGCGCCCCGGAAGCCATCCGCGCCATTCTACCGGGCACGACCATGCGCTACGAACAGCTCACGGCGCGCTCTGAAATTGAATTTGTGCAGGTGGAGGTGCTGGTGGTCGGCAAAGGCATCACTTTCGCGGACATGAAAGGCACCTTGAACGATTTTGCCGCGCGCACTTTCGGCAAAGACGCCCGCACGCGCCTGCGCCCTTCGCATTTCCCCTTCACCGAGCCGAGCGCCGAGATGGACGTGGAATGCTTTGTGTGCGGCGGTGAAGGCTGCGGCGTGTGCAAGGGCAGCGGCTGGCTGGAAATTCTGGGCTGCGGTATGGTGCACCCCACCGTGCTGGAATACGGCGGTTACGACCCCAACGTCTTCTCCGGCTTTGCCGCCGGCATGGGCATCGACCGGTCCACGCTGATGCGCTACCGCGTGGATGACATCCGCCACTTCCGCAACAACGATGTGCGCTTTCTGGAACAGTTCTAAGCCTGGATGAGGAGCAAAAATGAAAGCACCCTTAAGCTGGATTAAAGATTACGTCAACCTGGACGGGCTCAGCATCGAAGAAATTGCCCGCCACCTCACCATGACCGGCCTGGAAGTGGACGGCATTCTGCTGGTGGGCCTGCCCAAACCGGAAGGCGAAAAACACGAATTCAAGTACGAAGGCCTCTCCTGGGACCCTGACAAGTTTGTGGTGGCGCGCGTGGACGAGGTGATGCCGCACCCCAACGCGGACAAGCTGGTCTTGTGCCGCCTGAACGACGGCGCAAAGGAAATGATTATCCTGACCGGCGCCCCCAACCTCTTTCCGTATAAAGCCATTGGTCCGCTGGCAGAACCCCCGAAAGTTGCCTACGCGCGCGAAGGCGCCCAGCTCTACGATGGGCATCAGCCCGGGCAGGTGCTGACCAAACTAAAACGCGCCGTGATTCGCGGAATTGAATCCTTCTCAATGATTTGCTCGGAAAAAGAACTGGGCATCTCCGAGGAACACGAGGGCGTGATTATCCTGGACGGCGACGCGCCGGTAGGTATGCCCCTGGTGGACTACATGGGAGACGCGGTCTTTGACATTTCCATCCTGCCCAATATGGTACGGGATGCCTCCATCATTGGCATCGCGCGCGAACTGGCCGCCGTGACAAAACGCCCACTGCGCGAGCCTGAAGGCGCAAAGCTCAGCCGCGGTACGCGCCTGAGCGAATTGGTTAGCCTGGAGGTGCGCGACCCGGAACTTAACCCGCGCTTCATGCTCGGGATGATTGAGGACGCACAGCCCAAACCCAGCCCTTACTGGGTGCAGCGGCGATTAAGCCTGGCAGGCATGCGCCCGATTGACGCGCTGGTGGACGCCACCAACTACACCATGCTAGATACGGGCGAACCCTTGCACGCCTTTGACTATGACCTGTTGGTCCGGCGCGCCGGCGGCAGCAAACCCGCGATTATCACGCGCGTGGCCGAGAAGGGTGAGAAGCTCACCACCCTGGACGGCAACACCCACACGCTGGACGACAGCATGGAACTGGTGTGCGACAGCGCCGGTCCGCTTTCTTTAGCGGGCGTGATGGGCGGCAGCGAGACAGGCATCCATGCGGGCAGTTCGCGCGTCCTATTGGAAGCCGCCTCATGGAATTTCATCAACATCCGCAAGACCATCAGCAAGGTGCGGATTGCCAGCGAAGCCGGCTGGCGCTTCAGCCGCGGCGTGCATCCCGCCCTGGCGGAATACGCCCTCAGCCTGTGCCTGAAGCGCATGGCGGAATGGGCTGGCGGCAGCCTGGTGGACGGTGTTTTGGACGCCTACACCCGCGTGCAAGTGGACCCGCTGGTGCGCTTGAGTGAAGCTGAAATCGTCTCCGCCCTCGGGGCTCCCATCCCGCTGGAGGAAGCTGAAGATATCCTCACCCGCCTCGGGTTTAGCTGTCGGATTGAGAACGACCAGCTCAGCGCGCAAACCCCCGCTACGCGCCTGGATATTGGCGAAGGCATCATTGGCAAAGCCAACCTCATCGAGGAAATCAGCCGCGTGTACGGCTACGACCGCCTGCCCGCCACCAGGCTCTCCGCGGAGCTGCCAGCCCAGGCAGGCAACCCCAAGTTGGACATGGAAGAGCGCATCCGGGACATCCTGGTGAGCGCCGGACTGCAGGATACAGTTGCCTACCGCCAAACCTCGCCGGAACGCGAAGCCCGCCTGCTCCTTGAAAACGCGCCCGACCCCGCGCTGGAATACGTGCGCATCAAGAACCCCATTACACCCGACCGCACTGTCCTGCGCCGCAGCAGCCTGGCGACCATGCTGGAGCTGCTGGAGCACAATCACAAATTCCGCCCGGGCTTGGCGATGTTCGAGCTTGGGCCGGTATTCCTGCCAGTCGAAGGCCAGCTTTTGCCCGACGAAGCCCTGCGCCTGACCATCGGCATGACCGGCACGCGCGAATATCCCACCTGGCAGAATAACAAGCCGGAACAAAAAGACTTTTTTGACCTCAAGGGCGCCGTTGAGACGCTCCTGAAGGGGCTGCACATTGAAAATGTGAGCTACCGACCCGCGCAGCATCTCAGCTTCCACCCGGGCAAATGCGCGGAAGTGTGGGCGGGCGAGCAGAAACTGGGCGTACTGGGCGAACTGCATCCGCTCGTGCGTGAGCATTACGAATTTGAGAGCGGCGCGGTGTTGGCAGCCGAGCTGGATGCGGACCTGCTCTTGGCTCTCAGCCAAACCCAGTTCAACCACCAACCCATCTCAAGCTATCCCTTCATGGTTGAGGATATCGCGTTGATTGTGCCCGAGGAGACCCCCGCGGCAGCGTTGGAAGCTTCAATTCGCGAGGCAGGCGGGAAACTGTTAGTAAATGTGCGTTTGTTTGACATTTACCGCGGCGAAAAATTGGGCGAGGGCAAAAAGAGCATGGCCTACCAGCTCACTTACCAGGCGCAGGACCGCACCCTGACGGATAAGGACGCCGAGACCATCCGCAACCGAATCGTGCGGGCGCTGGCAAAGGAATACGGCGCCGTGCTGCGCAGCCAGTAGGTGGCGGTTTGCCTGATTGTTAGCATTGCCAGACAAAACACTTCACGGAGCCCTCAGCTCACGCTACGGGCTCTGTTTTTTATTTAATTCAGGATCGATTGGATTTAGCTTGGGAATCCCGGTAAAGTGAAACCCACAAATTACTCTTAGAGAGGCGAGGTTACACGGTTCAAAACATAACCTTGACCTTCACACGCAACGGGCGTGGTAAGGCTCCAGAGGGGCTGCAAAGTGCTCTTGTGGTTAAATATTTGGCGCCCCTGCGTCAGACAGGGAAACTCCTGTGGAATATAAATTTCTATACCGAAGGCGTCAAACTGGTTTGAACGGCCTCCCTGGTAGAGGACCATCTGCGCATGCTGGAGGCAGCCAGGGTTGAATTGATTATCTGCCAGACCTGCCTGGAGTATTTTGGTTTGCTGGAGCAGGTTTCTGTTGGCAAGGTGCAAGGCATGCCGGATATCATCGCCGCCATGCAGAGCGCGGAAAAGGTCATCAGTCTGTAAAAAGCTACTCCCAACCCAGGGCAATGCCGCGCTTGCCCAAAATTGCATCATCAAAGATGACCGCACCGGATTTGCCGGCCAGCCCGGCGCACACCAGCAGCGGCATCAGATGTTCTTCTCGCGGGTGGCAGTAGCGCGCGGACGGTGCCTTTTCCCAGTTCAGCAGGGCTTGCCGGATAAGCGCGTAATCCGTCTGTTTGGCGCAGGTATGGATCAGCCAGTCCTGAAAGGCGTCATTGGCGGGGTCGGGGGCTGCCTCAGAACTCCAGGAAAATGCCTGTGCATTGTGGAAAGAAAAACCCGAGCCAATGAAAAGCACCTTGCCGTCGTCCAGGCTGCGCAGGGCTTCACCTAAGCGCAAATGCTGTTCCGGGTCCAGTCCGCGGATGAGGGAAAGCTGAATGGCGGGGATATCCGCCTGCGGATACATCAGGCTGAGGGGGATGAACAGGCCGTGGTCAAAGCCGCGCGTGGGGTTGATCGCCGCCTGTATGCCTTCCTCCGACAGGATTTCGCGGGCGCGGGCGGCAAGCTCCGGGCTGCCCGGGGCAGGGTAGCGGATGCGGTAGGCTGCTTCGGGGAAGCCGTAATAATCGTAGAACATTGGCGGGTTTTCCGCGCCAAGCAGCGTCGGCTGCTTTTCCTCCCAATGCGCGCTGACCACGATAATCGCTTCAGGTTGGATAAGTTGGGGCGCCAGCGCGGACATAAATTCAACCATCGCGAAGTGCCCGGGGTCCCCGAGAATTGGCAGCGGGCCGCCGCCGTGGCTGAAATAAACGGTATGGAATGGTTTTTGCGGAGTTGTCATCGAATCCTCTTGTCTGGCTTGGTATCAGTGCCCTGTAATTTCCTAAAATTATAGCGGTTCACGCGGATAACTGCCGATATGTAGGAGCTTTTGCGCCTTCCATCCTTACGCGGAAAGCCAGGAACAGCGCAGCCTGCGGATACAAATCCCTTAACGTGATGGCAAGAGAAAGCGGAGCTGGACGCAGAGTCGAACGGAGTGGGGTAGGAGGAATTGGCGTGAGTGCAATCCTGCGGAAAACTCTGGTCTAAATTGATTGAGATACCTACCCGGGCAGTGAAAATGGCAGTTTGAACAAAAAGCCACGCTCAAAAATCCTATCAAGGCGGCTGGTATTATGAGAGCGAATAGCTGCGCTTTCCTGTAGTAGAATCTGACCTGAAGCGTGGAGGAACAAATGAGCGAAGCGTATAAGGTCATCTTTCATCTGGACGATTACAACAGCAAGCGTATGGGTCTCACCTTCTCCAACATCGTAAATTTGTTCGATGATATGTCGGATGAGAATTTGGAGGTGGAACTACTGGTGAACGGCCCGGCGGTGAAAGCATTCTCTAGGAACAATAAGGGCGTTCTCGAGCGTGTGCAGCAGCTGGCAGCGCTGGGGGTGGACATTCTCGTGTGCAGAAACGCGCTGCGGGTTCACGGCATTCTACACAAAGACCTGCCCGGCGAGGTGGAAGTGGTGCCGTCTGGCGTGGGGTGGTTGGTGCGCCGGCAGGCGGAAGACTGGATATATATCCGCCCGTAAGCGGGACGCTTGGACGAAGCAACACGGAAGCTGTCACAGAAGCTGTCACAAAAAAGCTTGACTTTTGGTCTCATACCCCCTATAATGGGTGTTCACAATGCGGGGTAGAGCAGTGGCAGCTCGTCGGGCTCATAACCCGGAG
>DIXT01000034.1 GCA_002436085.1 Anaerolineaceae bacterium UBA6073 | reverse complement strand
CTTGCTGCGGGGAGGATGTCATTTTTCGCTGTGCGGTATGAATCACCGGCGGCTTAGCTTTGCGCCTTTCACGATTTTGATGAGGTTTGAGGGCACAGCATAAGGAGGAAAGATGACAACTCTGCAGGAACTAATGCTTGTCTATCAGCAGGAAATGAAGAAGGGCGCAATCCAGCAAGCGTACCGCGGCTTGATGGAATACTTGCTTTCGCTCAAGAACCACTTTCAGACGCGACATCCTGAATTCTCTGTTCCAGGTACCTTCTATGCCGGCTATATGGACATGAGCTATTTTGCGATAGTGCCGGAGGACCTGAAGCAGCGCGGGCTCAAGATCGCGCTGGTGTATCTGCACGAAACAGGGCGATTTGAGGTCTGGCTGGCAGGCGTGAACAAGAGCGCCCAACGGGAATACTGGGAAATCATCCGGCGCGCGGGTTGGAATAAGTACCGCCTGGTGCCTGAGCTGGCAGACGCCGACGCGGTCCTGGAGCATAGTGTCTCCGCGCGTCCCGATTTTTCGGACCTGGACGCGTTGACTGAGGAAATCGAAAAGGAAACGCTGGCGTTCATCGGGGACGTGCGTGCGTTCCTGGCAGGGGTTTAAGCAAGCTGGGCGCGGGCGCGGTCCGCGGATGCAACAGCTGTCTTTTGAGCTACGGCTGGGACGACGCACTCTTTCTGACCATGAGGTTAAAAACCTTCCACCCCTTGCCGTGTTTGCGGCGCTTTTGGATGGTCAGGGGAAAGACGGGAGCCGTGTCCGGTAGGTTGAGGGCAGCTGCTGTTGGAAGGACCGGGGGAGTGCCCTGGGGTTCTTAGAGCCACACATACGCTGCACGGTTATGGAAAAGCGTAAAAGGGTATAGTCCTATACGCTCATAGCCCCTGTGCTGCCATCAGGCTTCTTCTTTTTCAGGATGGCTTCAATTTGAGCTGCCAGGCGAAGCAGCTTGTGCTCGTGCGCCAGAGCAAGAGCGTCCTCCAGCAGCGCGATATGCTTTGCAGGTTGGCCCATCTTGCCATAAATCGCGCCCTGGTTGACCCAACAAATACATAGCCCTTCAATATTTCCCAGCTTCCTGCAGATACCCTCCTCTTCTTTATGCAAATCCATCGCCTCCTCCAGTTTGCCCCATGCTTTAAGGATAATCGCCTGATTGCCGAGGGAGTTTGAGAGGCTGTCTAGGTTCCCCAGCTGCCTGCAGATGCGCTCCTCTTCTTTATGCAGCGCCATCGCCTCCTCCAGCTTGCCCCGGGCTTTGAGAATTAGCGCCTGACCGCCGAGAGAGTCTGACAGCCCGTCCAGGTTACCCAGCTGTTTGCACAGGCGCTCTTGTTCCTTGAACAGGTCCATCGCCTCCTCCAGCCTGCCCCAGTCGTACAGGATGAGCGCCTGACCGCAGAGAGAAATTGACAGCCCGTCCAGGTTTCCCAGCTGTTTGCAGAGACGCTGCTTCTCTTTTAGCAGATCCATAGCCTCCTCCAGCCTGCCCCAGGCTTTGAGGATGAGCGCCTGATTGCCGAGGCAGGCTTGCAGCCCGTCCAGGTTTCCCAGCTGTCTGCAGATGCGCTTCTCTTCTTTATGTAAATCCATCGCCTCCTCCAGCCTGCCCCAGTCGTACAAGATGAGCGCCTGGTTGCCGAGAGAGTTTGACAACCCGTCCAGATTTCCCAGCTGTCTGCAGATGCGCTCTACTTCTTTGAGCAGATCCATCGCATCCTCCAGCCTGCCCCATCGGTAAAGGATATTCGACTGATTGCCGAGGGAGTTTGACAGCCCGTCCAGGTTGCCCGTTTCGCGGCAGACGCGCGCTGCCTCCTCATGCAGCTCCAGCGCCTCCTGAAGGAAGCCCGCGCTATAGAAGTTGACTGCCAGCCAGTTGAGCAAATGCAGCCCACGCTTTGAAACGCCTTTGTAGGCCTGCGTGCGCTTGAGCCCGCTGTTGGCCTCCACCGCCGCCCAATAGATGGCGACCTCCTGTCTGTCTTTCTTGTATAACGCCTCAAAAAAATCCAGGTCCGCCAGCAGGTCAAAAAGCCTCTGCCACGCTTCGGCCTGCTGCAGCTGCCAGGGCAGCTCGTCCAGCTTGCGCACAGGAAAGCCTTCCATGCTGGCAAAGTACTCCGCGATCTTAAGGTGGGCTTGCTTGCGTTCTGCTTCGTTCTTCAGGTAGCGCTGCTCCACCGCCTGGCGGATAAAGCTGTGGAAGAAGTTCAGCAGCCCGCCGCGGTCGAAGAGGGAATTCTCCAGCGCCAGGGCCAGCGGCGCCCAGACGCGCTGCGGCAGGGGCAAGCCGCCTGAGCCGAGCATATCCAGCAGCTCCGCCTCGGAAAGCCCGCGCCTGGCTGCCCAGATCAGGGAGAGCGCTTCCCTGACTAACCCTGGGCGTTCAACTTCAAAGTCCTGTTCGCAGCGCTGCAGCACCAGGTCGAATAAAGCCGGGATGGACTCCGCGCCCAGGTAGCTATCAATGCGCTCATCCAGGCGCTCGTGGCTGCCGAACTGGCGCAGCTCGTCCAGCAGCAAGCGCAAACCCAACGGGTTGGCGGACTGCGGGTCAGCTGCCACGCGCTCCACCCGTTCGGGGCTCAGCGCTTTGGAGTATTGTTCGAGAAACGCGCGCGTCAGGCCCTTGCGCTCCTCAAGCTCAAGCGGCTGGACCGTGAGCGTGGGCCAGTTTCTCTCAATCACAGCATCCCGGGAGGGACCGGGCAGGGTGGAGAGCACCAGGCGCATATTCTCCGGCAGCGCGTTGGGCAGCCAGAGCAGCTCGCGCGCGCCCTGGCGGTCTTCCAGCTGGTTCAGCGCGTCCAGCACCAGGGTGAACCTGCCTTTAGCGGCTGCCATGTATAGGAAGTTCGGGAAGCCCGCGCTCAGCTGCTGGTCGTCCGCCGGGATTTCCATGTCCATGGAGAGATGCTTGATCAGCTCCGCCATGATCCGGCGCAGCATGGCCGCCCAATCCGCGGAGGCAGGCGACGCACCCATGAAATGCATCAGCACGAGTTCGTCGGGGTGGGCATCTCTGTATCGCAGCGCCCAGTTAGCCAGCAGGGCGGACTTGCCCGAGCCGCTTTCCCCCAGCACCACCAGAGGCAGCTTGCTTTCGCGCGTGTCTTTGTCTATCTGGCCGTAGTACTTCTGGCCACCGATGTAGAGCCGGGATCGGCTGTGGGCGAAAAGCTCATGCAGTTCCGCTTCCCGCGCCAGCGCGTCCGGAATAGAACCTTCCGGGTAGAGGCTGTCGATGATCGCGGTCAGGTCTGCCAATACCCATTCGCCCAATTCCTGCGGGCTTCCAAACCCTTCCTTCAGAGGCAGGTGGGACCCGCGAATGCGTTCTTTCAGCGCGTTCAGTTTCCCCTTGCGTTCCTCCGCCCGCTCTCGCGCTTCGGTTTCCCCAAACAAAAGTACCTCTTCAGGGTTGGGTATCTCATCAAAATCCGGCAGCTTGGCTGTGTCGATGGATTGGATGCAGGCAGGGTCGCGGAAGTAGAACAGGGCGCGTTCCGCCATATCGGGATTGTTCAGCACACCGTGCAGGATTTCCAGCTCGGTCACAGAATGGTTCAGGTGTTCCGCCAGCCAGGGTTCTTGCGCGATGATGTCGGGGTCAATCTCCTCCGGGATTCAGCCGTAGCGCTCACCCAGCAGGCCGATGAAGTAAGGGCGGCAGCGCACGATTTCCGCCAGGCAGATCGGCAGGACCTGACCCTCGTTGGCTTGCTTTTCGGTGATGCCCCAGCGCAGATCCACCTCGCCCCAGGTCACCGCGCGCTGGTCGCACAGTTTGCGCAGCTGTGGGAAGATGAACTTGACGAGGTAGTCGCGTTCCGCCTGCATATCGCGGAAAGTGGACGAGATGAACACACGAATTTGCCGGGATTGTGCTGCTGCCATGATAGAGACCCTCCTGTTGAACCACACCGCGCGGGCGCGGGCTGCCTGGACTGCGCGCGGATGAAACTGCTGATAGAGTATTATATCCGTACCAGGACTTCAAACCGGATTATTATCGGGATTTCGTCACCGGATGCAGCCCAGGCGCTTATCTGCCCAGCTGAACCTCGCCTGGCTAAACTTTCCACCAGGCATCTGACTGCTCGCCCAAGCCATTTTTGCCAAAACAGCTTGCATTTCCGCGCCTTATGATACAATCGTGCGAATGGTGAATATTATTGATATTTCATCGCTTTCCCTGAGTAAATACAGCCCCACCTATTATTACGTTTAGGGGCATTTCCGACTGAATCCAGCCGGGGGTGTCCCTGCTTCTCCTGTCAAACCTGCCCGCAGCGGCAGGTTCCCTTGTTGTTATCACCCACATACTTCTATTAAGGACACAACCATGAATATTCGCTTATCTACCGGAAAACTACTGCCCATTGAAATGCACAAAGTCAAAATCGTTCAGGAAACGAGCCTACCGCCCATCCAACAGCGCCTGGAAGCCATCCAGGCAGCCGGGTTCAACACCTTTTTGCTGCGCTCGCGCGATATCTTCCTGGATATGCTCACCGACAGCGGCACCAACGCGATGAGCGACCGCCAGTTGGCGGCGATGATGGCGGCGGACGATGCCTACGCGGGCAGCGAGAGTTTTTACCGCCTGGAGGAATCCGCCCGGGAAGTGCTCGGCTTTCAATACGTGATGCCGGTACACCAGGGCCGGGCCGCGGAGCACCTGCTGGCGAAAGCCTTCGTGCAGCCGGGCAGCGTGGTGCTGATGAACTACCACTTTACCACCTCCAAAGCGCACGTGGACCTGGCAGGCGGCAAGGTGCTGGAGCTTTGCGCAGATGAAGCGCTGAACACCAGCTCCAGCAACCAGTTCAAGGGCAATATGGACTTGGGCAAATTGGAAGCTGCTATCCGCGAGTGGGGCCGCGAGCGCGTCGCTTATGTGCGCATGGAAGCCTCCACGAACCTGATCGGCGGCCAGCCCTTTTCAATGCAGAATCTAAAAGATGTCAAGGCGATTGCCGCGCGGCACGGCATCCCGCTGGTGTTCGACGGCAGCCTGATTTCCGAAAACGCCTACTTCATTCAGCAGCGCGAACCCGAGTTTGCCGACTGGAGCATTCAGGAAATCATCGTCGAGATGATGCGCAGCGTAGATATCTTCTATATGTCCGGGCGCAAGAGCGCCGCGGTGCGCGGAGGGCTGATTGCGACTGACTCCAAAGAGGCGTTCAACAAACTACTGGTTTGGCTGCCGGTCTATGAGGGGTTTGCCACCTACGGCGGCATGTCCACCAAGGAAATCGAAGCGATGGCGGTGGGGCTGCGGGAAATGACCGCCCAGTCCGTCGCCAGCAGTTCAGCGGATTTTATCGCTTACTTTGTGGAGCGGCTGTTGGAGCTGGGCGTGCCTGTCGTGACGCCGGCCGGCGGGCTGGCCTGCCACGTGGACGCGCACCATTTCATCCCGCAGGTGCCGCAATCTATGTACCCGGCCGGCGCGCTGGCGGCGGCAGTATACCTGGTCTCGGGCGTGCGCGGCATGGAGCGCGGCAGCGTTTCGATGGACCGCGACGCGCAGGGCAACGACGTGCCAGCGGATATGGAACTGGTGCGTCTGGCGCTCCCGCGGCGCACCTTCACCCTCTCCCACATCGAATATACCGCGGACCGCCTGAAATGGCTCTTCGCGCACCGGGACTTGATTGGCGGGCTGCGCTTCAGCGAGGAACCGCCTGTACTGCGCTTCTTCTTTGGCAGGCTGCAGCCGGTTGACGGTTGGGTGGAGAATCTGGCGGCGGCTTTCCGCGCGGAGTTCGGGGCTGATTGTTAATCCCGGCAAGCAGACCTTAGGTTGAGACAAGCGCGGAAAAGCCTAAAACCACTTCCAGCGCTGCTTTGCGAGCGGGCGTCCTTTCCAACTGAGGCGCCCGCTCAGGCTCATTACCATTGAGCGGAAAGCGGTGAGCGTGCTCGCAGCGTTTAGCAGGGGGTAGAGCAGCTCGAGCCACGAAGGAATGCGGGCTTCCAGGAATGGAAGCAGCCAAATCAGCACGGACAAACCCATGCACAGAGCCAGGTACGCATAGCTCGCGTCTGGCGCCGCGCCAAGCGCTTTTGCGCAGAGGACAATTATCGGAAGCCAGGCAAGCAGCAGCAGGTAAAGGTAAACGAAAATAAAGGGCAGCACGGCGAAATCAAAAACCGCGAAGTAGTTCTTGGTGAAACCTTCCAGGGCGGCTTTGCCGTTGGCATACATGCGGCAGCTAATCAGATCCGAGAGGTGCACGGTGCGCCAGCGCCCCCAGATATGCCCTTGTTTCCCTCCTCCAAAGTTTCATTCAACTTTGTATCGCTCTTTCAATCCTGCTTTGTATGGGTCGGTCTTTTTTAATTCGAGCCAAACCTGTTTCTTGACAAATCCTTTTTCTTGGTGCGAGTTCGTTTTAGTCGGATTGCGGAGTGCAACTCTCGTAATTCCAAATAATAATGGTTATCACCATCACATAGCCTTTATCCCCTGCGTAAGTATCCACGGGTATTTTCTGTGCCAAATCATGACCCACCAGGGAACAAAAATGAAGACCATCGTAAGCTTCCCCAGAAGCCGTCTCCAGACTGTTGATCAGCCCGCCCTTTGATCTCGCCGGTCTCCATACCGTGCGAGGTTCTTGACCGTAGCGCTCCTCTTTTATCAGATCGTAGGGAGGCTTGCGTCTTGCAAGCCGCCAATTTCGTCAGGTTGAAGTGCGCAACCTGACCTACAAAAAACCGCTTCCATATCAGGACATTTCTGTTTTGCTACTTTAGGATATTATCACTTTGCGCTTACATTTTCTGCCAAAACATTTTCTGTCACTTCTTTTTCAACTACCCTCCTACGCAGTGTTGTATAATATTCTGTAAGAGTGAAAAAAAACCATAATTAGTTTTGGATCCAGATGCACCAAAGAGGAGTTAAAGATCGAACCAAACAAGACCGAAAGTAAAGCTCAAATTGTCTATTTCAGCCATGGCGGGGGTCCTTTACCAATCCTCGGAGAACCCAGCCATAAAGCGATGGTGGATTTCATGATCCAGCTACCATCCCAACTCATCAAACCAGATGCCATCCTTGTCATCAGTGCCCATTGGGAGGAAAGCGCAGCAACACTGCTGGGAGCAAAAAACCCGCCGATGTTCTACGATTATTATGGTTTTCCAGAGCAAGCCTATGAAATCACCTATCCTGCCACCGGCAACCCCGAGTTGGCAGATCGAATTGCCAGTTTGCTGCAGAAAAATAGCATTCCAGCGCGTATCGATCCAAAGCGGGGGTTCGACCACGGATTATTTATCCCGCTGAAGCTGATGTACCCTGAAGCGAATATTCCAGCGCTTCAGCTTTCGCTGCTGCGCGGCCTAAACCCGGCTGCACATATTGCGCTTGGAAAAGCGCTGCGTGAATTAATGAATGAAAATATCCTGGTGATTGGTTCTGGATTCTCATTCCATAACCAGATTGCATTTTTCGGACAGGCTTTTGGCGCGCCTGATAATGCTAATGAGGCCTTCCAAAACTGGCTCATCGAGACATGCACCGGGTCGCTCTCCCAATCAGAACGGGAACAGCGTTTGACCGAATGGGCGAAAGCGCCGTCCGCCCGTTATTGCCACCCCCGTGAGGAGCATTTACTGCCGCTGCATGTGTGCCAGGGTATGGCAGGCAAGCCGGGCAAAGTTATATTTGACGACCAGATCTTAGGCAAGCGCGGGTTGGCGTTTTTGTGGTCCTGAAGGCACACCAAACAATTTTGACAGGCGTCATTGAACTACTATAACCCCCGGGAAAACGGGGTGGTAAGCTTATGAGTCGTATTTAAGACGAACCAGAAATTGAGGAAAAAATGGATAACCCCGTCCGAATAACCGAATACCATGACGTTCTTTGAGCATGGTGCTATGTCGCGGCCGGTCGGCTGCTTCAAATTGAACAAGAATATGGTGAGCGCGTCGTCGTTACCTACAAAACCTTTCCGCTTGGTGCAACCCGCGAGGACATTAACCACATCTTTGGCTCGGCAGAAACAGCCAAGCGAGAGATACTTGGTCATTGGGCAGCCGCCGGGCAATTACCCGGTGGCGAAGAAATAAACCCCGATCTGATGAAATCGCGCCCCTTCCCTTATCCATATTCCATGCCAGCGTTGCGTGCCGTGAAAGCGGCCGAGTTCCAGGGGGGAATGGCTGCTCATGCAAACATGTTTAATCGTTTGCAACGCGCACATTTAGTGGAAGCGAGCGATGTAACAGATCCGCAGACACTGTTAACCTGCGCCGAAGAAATCGGCCTCGATCTGCAACGTTTCAAAATAGATCTCGAGTCAGATTCCACCTTAAACGCTGTGCTCTCCGACCGGGAGGTCGCTCTGGAGCAGGGTGTTAACGCGACGCCAACCGTTGTCCTGAATGACAAATGGCTGCTTCCCGGCGCAGTACCGGTAGAACTTTATCGCCAGGTCATAGACGACCTGTTGGCGGGACGCGACCCCAACAAACGGGCAGCGAGATAACACGCTTTGGTTAATGGTTAAAATAGATTTCAAAACAGAAAGGATCATTAACATGCAATTCGGTATTCACAATCCCTCTTTCCTCTTCCCGAGTGAAGAGCAATCGATCTTCGATGCGTTGAAACGTAAGGTGCAATGGGCTGAAGCGCACGGCTTTGTCTGGTTTGACGTGATGGATCACATGATTCAAATCGCGCCTGGTGTAGGCCGGGCGGACGATCCTTTCATGGAAAGCTGGACAACCCTGTCTGCGCTGGCGGCCGTCACCGAAAAAATTCGCCTTGGCACCATGGTCACCTCCGTTTCCTACCGTAATCCGGCTTTGCTGGCCAAAATGGCTGCCACGGTTGACATCATCAGTCATGGCCGTTTGACGCTCAGCATCGGCGCAGGCTGGTATGAAACCGAGTACCAGCAATATAACTGGGAATTTCCCAATTCGGCTACCCGCATTCACCAGATGGAGGAAGCTGTTCAGGTGATTAAGGCAATGTGGACTCAGCCACGCGCTAACTTTCATGGGAAATATTTTCAGATTGAAGATGCAATACTTGAACCCAAGCCTGTCCAAAAACCGCATCCACCGGTTCTAATCGGTGGCAGTGGTGAGAAGTTAACCCTGCGGGCAGTTGCGCGTCATGCCGATGCCTGCAACCTTTTCGGCAACCCGCAGGAGATACAACAGAAATTGGATGTCTTGCGCCGTCACTGTCAGAACGAAGGGCGTGACTTTGAGGAAATCGAGCGCACCTGCCTGCCGACTTTCTTGCTGTCACGTGACGAAGCCTCTCTCAAAGCTAAAACGGAGCGATTAGGTGCTCCGGGAACCTCGCGCGGCTTCGCTCTTACCGTTTCGCAGGCCACCGACCTGCTGACGGAGTACGCCAATGTGGGTATTCAGTTATGTATATGCAGCATCTTCAAAAACGACTTTGAAACGTTGGAATTATTGGCTGAATTGATACCCCAATTTGCATAGAATTCGACCCCCTCATGGCTAAACTACCTGGTGTTACCATTGCTTGCCACGCACATGGGTAGCTGAAATGAAAGCTGTATACTCCTGGCAGTTGCAATCGGCCGGCATGGAGAACCTCTCTTATGACTTTCTCTCGCCTGAGACAATCCTCGCCGCCAATGTTGGCGCATACGCAGAACCTATGGCTGAACACATGCTGGCCATGGCATTGGCTCAAGCTGCCGTGAGCAATTTTATTGTCGGATTGAAGAACATATCCCGATCTTCCTCATAAACCGCTGAAAATTGGTGTCGGCATGAGGTAAGCAATCACCCACCATCGGTATTCGATAGGATTAGGGGCTTTACTTTGTCTGTTAACCACTCTATACTTAATTTGTCTGTTCTTTTATTGCATTCAACGGAAAACATAACAACAGCCAGGTAACTGCAAGCAAACAGTTGGGCTTCTTCATCTGAATACAGGACCCAGTCTCGCTCACCACACCAAAGCCTCGCTTCAAACAATCTCCTAACAACCAGTGGAGGCATTCTCATGGATAACATCAGCTTGCAGGACCAGAATATTGAGCTCCATTTTGCAGAGATGGCCAGGCTCTTCATCGACGTGATGGATGAGGGCTCTAGCGAAAAAGACTTGCAGGAGGAGTACGCTCGCGAGCGGGACATTATCCTGCATCTCAAAGCCGCTGAAGACCCTTCCGGAAAGATGCTCGGCTTCACCTGGGTCACGCGCAGCCGGCTTAACCCCGCAAAAGCCTACCTTTATCTGATTGTGCTGCCCGGTTTCAGGCGGCTAGGTGTCGGCAGCCTGCTTTTCCGGGATGCGGAAAAGACCGCCCGCGCGGCGGGTATCCACACGCTTGAAGCGCCTGTGCTGGATGACTGTCTTGACGGTCTGGCTTTCGCGCGGGCAATGGGCTTCGCGGAAAAATACCATCAGCTTGGGATGCGCCTGGACCTGACCAACTTCGATAAACCCGCCTACGACGCGCTGATTGACAGCCTGAAAGCCGCCGGGTTTGTGTTCACCAACATGGAAGCGCTCGGGAACACGGAAGAAGCCCAGCGTACGCTGTATGTGCTGAACGACACGGCCTCCAGCCAGACCATGGACGCCAGTGGGGAGCATTCCTGGAATTCCTTTGAGGATTTTCAAATTAGAGTGTGTTGGGCGGACTGGTACATCCCGGCCGGGCAAATGGTGGTGATTGACAGCACCAGCGGAGATTGGGCGGCTATGAGCGCGATTACCCGTTTTAAGGGCGCGGACTATGCCTACAACCTGTTTACCTGCGTGGATGAGCGTTACCGCGGTAAAAGGCTCGGGACCGCCGTCAAGGTGTTGGCGCTGCGCTTTGCCCGGGACGTGCTTGGCGCGCGCGAAGCGCGCACGCACCACAACGCCGCCAACGAACCTATGCTCGCGATTGACCGCGTGTTGGGGTATACGCTCGGACGCGGTACCTATACGATGCAGAAGCTGTTGGTGTGACGCCGCAGCTAGCCCGGCGCAGCGCTTACACCAGTGGGTAGACGTATGTTGTGCTCTTTTGCGGGCTATTCCAGCCGTTAGCGATCAAGGAGATCCTGTGCCGCCTAATCTCAGGAAAACAAGCGCACACTCCACGGAGGGTGCGCTTCGTTGTCGTTGATGAACGGGAACTTAAAGCGCGATGGCAAGCACAGCGAACCACAACACCAGGCTCAGGAAAATCGCCCACTCCGCAATGCTGATGCGGCTGACGCGCGGACGTGCGCTCTCCGCGGGGGCTTCAAGCGCCTTGCTTTGTTTATTTCGCTGCACAGCCAGCGCGAGAAAATACACGAACGCGGCGATGCCAGGCAGGCCTGCCAGCCCGTAAAGGCGCGGGATGCGCACAGCTCCTTCTGGTTGAGTGATGATCACAAAAGTGAACAGGATCAACATCGCCAGGCCGGCGCGGAAGAAAGCCATGGCAGAGGCGGCGTGCTGCTTGTAGAGATTGAGCGGGAAGAGCCCCACCAGCGCCAGGCTTAGCGCGCACAGCGCGCCGATTACCCCGGCAATGCGGGCAAGCGTACCCGGGAGAATGAGGCCCAGCGAGATGCAAGCCGCCAGCAGGCACAAGCCGCTGACTATCAGGCTGAGGTTGAACCAGCCGGCTTTGGCGGAGACGCCTTCCTCGCCAAGCTCGGAGATGAAATGGTTCAGCGGGGAGTAGCGCTCGCCGTCTTTGCCGCGGTAGAAAATTCCGGCTATGAGCGAACCGAGCAGCACTGCCAGCACGCCAGCCATGCTGGCGATTTTAAACGTCAGAGGATCAGAGAAAAATGCCATAGTGGGGTTCCTCTAACAAATTTGTATTGAAAGTATACCCTGAACTCAAGTACTGGCGGGCTCATTCCGGTAGGGGCCGAAGCGCCGGTATTTCCCCGGGTCCGCAAGGCTGAGCCGACCCGAGCGCGGGCTGAGCAGGTAAAAACCGCCTGCGCGGTGCAGCAGCGGAATGCGCCGGCGGGCCTGGATGAAAGCCGCGCGCATTTCTTCCGACAGGTAATAATACGAGTCATAATCCTCAGGGCAATCCACCAGGAGTTGGTCATAGGTTTGCACAAACTCGTTCCGGAATTGCGGGCTGATTGTGTCCAGGTGGCTAATGAGCCAGCAGGTCGGTTCAAAATCCCAGTGGTACGCCAGCCCGATGAAGCGGTCGTCCGCGGTGATGTAGGGGAAGAAGGGGAACTGCCTGCAGGTGATGCTGCGGTACTCGCGTTGGCAGGCTTGCGGGCCCAGGCAGGCCAGCAGGCGCATATGCGCGGGGGTGTCCGCTTCCAGACGGCTGGGGTCCTCGGGCTCGGCTGCGCATTCGTCCCCGCGCCAGGGGTGCCAGAGCTTGGTGCGCGGGCGCAGGTACTCCCATTCTTCGGTGTAGGCAACCGGGACAGCGCAGCAGATATCGCAGCAAAAAGGGATGCCGCGCGGGTTGTAGGGGGCGCAGCGCAGGCCGCAGTCAAAGTTGGCGGCAGGTGCGTTGAAGCCTGCGTAGAGGGCGGGGATATTGAGGGGCGGACGGGACATGCGCTAATTTTATCAGGGAAGGCGGGCGTGCGAGGGGCGGCAGGGGGATGAAAGGATATTGGAGTTGTGACCGGGTGGTCACTTCACACCTTGCTCCCCGGTCAGTGTGAGGCTCTACCTTGCTGTCACTGCGAGACCCTTTGCCCGCCAACCTGGATGGATAAACTTGTATCTGGTGGGCAAAGGGTCGGGGCAGTCTGCTTGTCGACTCTCAGTCAGGACAAGGTCTTCTGCGTAGTCAAGCCAGGGCATTGATCTTTTCATTCACTCATTAAGTCCAGTGCTGATTAACTCGGAGATGATGGCAGATTCCACAAGGGATGCTTCGCTATGCCGCGCCAACCTTGCCTGCACAAATTTCAGGCAGATTGCCGCGCCGTTTTGCCTGATAAACGGACATTCACCGATCAGGGTATTATGGCAAAACGGCTTGCAACGACGGGATATGGTATCGTGCTCAAGGCACGAAGCGGTCCCTTTTTTCGTCACCGCGAGGCACGAAGCGGTCTTGATTTGTTCGTCATCGCGAGCGCAAGCGAAGCGATCTCCCTGCTGGCCGAGTTGAAAGCTAGTAAGTGATTTTGATATCGAAAGGCAGGGAGATTGCCGCGCCGTTTTGCCTGATAATCGGTCCTCGACACATCGGCACGTGATGGCAAAACGGCTCGCAACGACGACGCGCGCGTCACCGCGAGGAACGAAGCGGTCTCCCTGCTGGCACAGCTCGGGCCCTCTGCTTGCTGCCAGTGGTAGGTTGGGTGGAGCGGCATCGGGTCGTTATCATGTAGTTATATTTACGAAGCGAAACCCAACAAAATGCAGTAGGCGGGGATATGTCGGTGTTGGGTTCAGGATTGTAATGCCTGGCAAAGGGTCGTGGCAGTCTGCCTTTAAACGTTGGATTAGTTCATAAGTTTAGTGGGAGAAGGTAGGTTTCATCTGCTTCCGACAAAGTGAAATAAGCTTGTGAGGTCGTTAACAGCAGGTTGTACGAAAGATAGACAGGCAGATTGCCGCGCCCCCGTCCGGTACTTCCGGGTCTCGTGCAGTCCCAGCAGCGGGGGTTCGCAACGACGACGCGCGCGTCACCGCGAGGCACGAAGCGATCTCCCTGCTGGCACAGTTCGGGCCCTCTGCGCGATACCATTGGTAGGTTGGGTGGAGCGGCATCGGGTCGTTATTAAGCAATAAAATTAATGAAGCGAAACCCAACAAAATGCAGTAGGCGGGGATATGTCAGTGTTGGGTTGCGCTCCTGCGTCGCTGCACCCAACCTACGACTACTCAATGCCAGATTCACAGGCAGATTGCCACAGTCGCTGACGCTCCTTCGCAGCAACTGCGATGAAAGTC
>DIXT01000011.1:118910-129522 GCA_002436085.1 Anaerolineaceae bacterium UBA6073 | reverse complement strand
AGTCAAATTTGATACTGTAACTCAATTTGTGATCAATTTGACAAAGATTTGTTTGGTAGGGTATACTTGCCAATCGTGAACTAATTCTCCCGGGAGAAAATATGGAAAGCCCTATTGAACAAACAAGCACTGTACAAACCAGCCTGAAACCGAAGCAAAAATTCGAAGGAAAGGTGATGAAAACCTCGCTGCAAGGCGCGATTCTTGACATCGGTGAAAAGGTGCCGGGCTTCCTGCATATTTCTCAGGTAATCAATATCGGCAACCCCGACGCGGTTGTCAAAAACCTTGAAGATGTTATCAAGGTCGGCGATACTGTCAGCGTCTGGGTGCGCCGCGTGCTGAAAGACCACGTCGAACTGACCATGCGCGAGCCGCTTGGTTTGGAATGGCGCGAAATTCAGCCCGAGATGGTACTGCACGGCAAAATTGTGCGCCTGGAAACTTTTGGCGTCTTTGTGGAACTCGGCGCAGAACGCCCGGGTTTGGTGCACGTCAGCGAGATTTCGCACAATTACGTGAAAGTTCCCGCCGAAGTCGTGAGAATCGGCGACGAAGTAGATGTGAAAGTTCTGGAAGTCGACAGGCGCAAGAAGCAGATCAAGCTGAGCATGAAAGCTCTGCAGGAAGCTCCGGAACCTGAAGAAGCGGAACAAAAACGCCCCGCCAGAAAAAGCAAAGCCAAGAAGGAAGTTGAAGTTGAAACTCCCGTTGAGGAAGTCATTCCGGACCCGACTTTCATGGAAATTGCTTTGCGCCAGGCGATGGACCGCGCAGAAAAACGCAAACCCCAGACAGCCAACCGTATCAAACGCGCCAAAGACCTGGAGTCCGAGCAGGATGACATCTTTGACCGCACGCTTAAGGGCAAGCAAAATCAGGATTAGCATGCCACTTGCCAACATACTGAGCAAGCAAGATTGAATGAACCGGGGAGGGTCCAAAATACGACCCTCCCCGAAACTTTTAAATGCGACCAGGTATTATTGGAGGGACAGGATGACCACTAAAGTTATCTTTTTCACGGGCGGGGTGCTCTCTTCCGTTGGTAAGGGCGTCACCGCTGCAGCAATCGGGCGGCTCTTGAAGGCGCGCGGTTTCAACATTACCATTCAAAAGCTGGACCCCTACCTGAACGTGGACCCTGGAACGCTTAGTCCTTACCAGCACGGGGAAGTTTTCGTTCTGGACGACGGCGCCGAGACCGACCTGGACCTGGGGCATTACGAACGCTTTTGCGACCTGCGCCTGACGCACAACAGTACGGTCACTACCGGCCAGGTCTATCAGGAAGTTTTGGACCGGGAACGCCGCGGCGACTATCTGGGCGGCACGATTCAGGTCATTCCCCACATCACCAATGAAATCAAACGGCGCATTGCGCTGGTTGGCAAGGCTTCCAACGCGGATATTGCCCTGGTGGAAGTTGGCGGAACCGTCGGTGATATTGAGGGTCAGCCGTTTTTGGAAGCCATCCGGGAAATGCGCAACGACCTGGGGCGCGGCAATACCGCCTTCGTGCACCTGACCTGGCTGCCTTACCTGAAAGCCACCGAAGAAACCAAAACCAAACCCACCCAACACTCCGTGCGCGAACTGCGCTCCATCGGTATCCTCCCGGATATGATTGTGGCGCGCAGCGACTATCCAGTGGAGCGGGCTTTGTGCGCCAAGATCGCGCAGTTCTGCGACGTACCTGTCGAGGCAGTCATCCCGCTGGAGACTGCCGATTTGCTTTACCGCATCCCACTGGTGCTGGAGGAAATGCACGTTGCGGAAATCCTGATGGAACGGCTGAACCTGACGCCCAAACAAGAACCCGACCTGGCGAAGTGGCGCTGGATGGTGCAGGAGCTGGGCCGCGAGAAGCCTGTGGTCAGGATTGGGCTGGTCGGCAAATACGTGGAACTGCACGACGCTTACCTGAGCGTGCGCGAAGCCATCAAGCACGCGGCGCTGTATGCCGGCGTGGATGTGGAAATTGACTGGATTTCCGCGGCCGACCTGGAAAAAGGCATTGGCCTGGAGCGCCTGGACAATGTGGACGGCATTGTGGTTCCGGGCGGCTTTGGTTCGCGCGGGGTGGAAGGCAAAATCCTGGCGGCGAAATATGCCCGCGAGCACGGGGTGCCTTACCTGGGCTTGTGCATGGGCATGCAGGTGATGGTGATTGAGTACGGCCGCTCTGTGCTGGGATTTGACGACGCGAACTCCTCAGAATTCGACAAGCTCACAGCGCACCCGGTCATTGACCTGATGCCCGAACAAACCAACCTGGAAGAGACCGGCGGAACGATGCGACTTGGACTTTATCCCTGCCAGATACAGCCGGAGACCCTGGCTGCCAGGTTGTACCAGACCGACCATGTGGAGGAGCGTCACCGCCACCGCTACGAAGTCAACAACGATTTTAGGCCTCTGTATGAGCAAAATGGAATGGTGTTTTCCGGGCTTTCCCCAAACCGCGTACTGGTCGAAATCGCGGAGCTGAAAGAACATCCGTTTATGATTGGCTGCCAGTTCCACCCCGAGTTTCTGTCCCGCCCGACCGCGCCGCACCCGCTGTTCGCAGGCTTTATCGCTGCCGTGTGCAAGCAGCGCAGGCTGCCAGTTGAAGCACATTTACACGCTTCGTGAAATGTTTCTCAAACTATTGGAGTATACTTAACCCAATTCATTCAGCTATACAGAGAGGATAATATCTATGGACACAACGATTGAATATGTAAACGCGATGGAAGTTTTGGACTCCCGCGGAAACCCGACAGTTGAAGTGGAAGTGATCCTGGGCGACGGCAGCTACGGACGGGCGATTGTACCTTCCGGCGCCTCCACCGGCGTGCACGAAGCTTTGGAACTGCGCGACGGCGATAAATCCCGTTACGGCGGCAAAGGCGTGCTGGACGCGGTTGACCACGTGAACGATGAGATCGCCGACGAACTCATCGGATGGGACGCCATCGAACAAAAAGCGATCGACCAGCTGCTGCTGGAGCTGGACGGCACGCCGAACAAATCCGCCCTGGGCGCCAATGCCATCCTCGGCACCAGCCTCGCAGTAGCCAAAGCCGCAGCCAGCTCGCTTGGGCTGCCGCTCTACCGCTATCTGGGCGGCGTGTACGCGCATGTGCTGCCTGTGCCGCAGATGAACATTCTGAACGGCGGCGCGCACACCGGCTGGCAGAGCACCGATGTTCAGGAATTCATGATTATGCCGCTCGGAGCTGAAACCTTTGCCGAAGGGCTGCGTTGGGGCGCGGAAATCTACCAGTCCCTCAAGGGCGTGCTCAAGTCCAAGGGATATATCACCCTGGTGGGCGATGAGGGCGGTTTCGCTCCGCAATTGAAGGCCAACGAAGAAGCCGTTGAGCTGATTCTGGAAGCCATCACCAAAGCCGGCTACAAACCCGGCGAGCAGGTCTGCATCGCGCTTGACCCCGCCGCCTCTGAGCTCTATGAAGACGACACCAGGCTCTACAACCTGCGCAAAGAAGGCCGCAAACTCACCAGCGACCAGATGGTTGAATTCTGGGCTGACTGGGTAAACAAATATCCCATCGTTTCGCTGGAAGACGGCTTTGCCCAGGATGACTGGGACGGCTGGAAGAACTTCACCGCCAAGATGGGGCACCGTCTGCAAATTGTGGGCGACGACCTGCTGGTGACCAACCCCGAACGTGTTGCCCGCGGCATTGAAGAGAAAGTCTGCAACGCGCTGCTTGTCAAACTGAACCAGATTGGCTCCCTGACCGAAACCATGCAGGCTGTCAGCATGGTGCAGACCCACGGCTGGAAAGCTGTCTGCTCGCACCGCTCGGGTGAGACCGAAGACTCCACCATCGCAGACCTGGCTGTGGCCATGAACATGGGCCAGATCAAGACCGGCGCGCCCGCCCGTTCCGACCGCGTGGCGAAATACAACCAGCTGCTGCGCATCGAGAACGAGCTGGAAGAAACTGCCCGCTACGCGGGTTGGTCCGCTCTCGCGCGCTAAACAGCGCAATTGAACCATTAACGGCTGCCCATCGGGCAGCCGTTTTGCTTTTCCGGGCAGGCTTCTCAGCGCATTGCCCGGTTATAATCGAGCGCATGACGGTAAATATTGCGGAAGAAAAGCCGGCTTGTTTGGAACAGGTCACAGAGCGCCTCATCGCCTGCCGTGCTTGCCCGCGCCTGACGGAATGGCGGGAGCAGACAGCTGAAGAGAAAAGGCGGGCATTCCAGGACCAGCAGTATTGGGGCAAGCCCGTGCCCGGCTTCGGGGACCCAAACGCGCGCTTGCTCGCGGTCGGGCTGGCTCCGGGGGCGCACGGCTCCAACCGCACCGGCAGAATGTTCACGGGCGACGCTTCCGGGGACTTCCTTTATCCGGCGCTGTTTCGGGCTGGATTTGCCAGCAGCCCGCGCGCTGAAAGGGTTGGCGACGGTTTGCGCCTGCTAGACCTGTACATTACGGCGGTCTGCCGCTGCGCGCCGCCCGGCAACAAACCTATGCCGGAGGAAATCCGCGCCTGCCAGGCCTGGCTGCAGGCTGAACTGGACTGCCTGGCGCACGTGGAGGGTATTGTCCTGCTTGGGAAAATCGCGCTGGACGGGGTGCTCGCGCTGCCGAA
Source organism: Anaerolineaceae bacterium UBA6073 (assembly GCA_002436085.1). Classification (GTDB taxonomy): domain Bacteria; phylum Chloroflexota; class Anaerolineae; order Anaerolineales; family Anaerolineaceae; genus Mesolinea. The sequence continues at coordinate 124,909 of DIXT01000011.1, read as the reverse complement.
GTACGCGGGCTTGCGGCGGAAAGAGCTCCCTTTCAGGCACGGCGCGTTCTATGCTCCCGAAGGGCTGCCCTGGCTGCTGTGCTCGTACCACCCCAGCCGGCAGAACACGCAGACAGGCAGGCTGACGCCGGAAATGTTTGACGCGATTTGGCAGAAAGCCGGGCAGCTGCTCGACGGGAGCCGCTGAGCTGTGCCGTACATTCGGAATACCGGCTGAATTGAATTGGGTACTGAAGGCTGCCGCTCAGAGCGTCTACTCGGTCTGGCTTTCAGGCGGCAGGTATTTCCGCGCTTCTTTCTTGCTCAGGTTGGCCGTGATTCTAATCGTTTATATCGTTCTTTCAGGGTCTCCTGATTATGAAAGGGTTTTGACCGCAGGTCTGCAAAAAGTCTGTTGCAGGCGTTTGGAGGCCTGACGGTCAAATACCGCGCGCTGCTTTTGCCCACCAAGTCGTGGATGGGTATCTGGAGATTGGCAGTATCAGTAGGATTGGAGACCTGAGGGTCAATTGCCGCGCGCGGTCTGGAGACCGGCGCGATCAGAGCGCAGCCCCCACCGTCCGCTGTACGCCGTGTTAGCTTAACGCTTGTGATATTAAAACCCTTCAAATCTTAACTGATTCTTTTCCACTATAGCAAGTTTGACATCAAAAAAATCCCCATTATTGTTTGGATAACACGACACTGAAAAGCGACGATGTAAATGTTTTTCCTGTAACCAGGGCGGTAATCTCGTATCACCTATCCAACTTGCCACTAATTCGCCCAAACTTTTTTTAATTTCCTGCGAAGCATTCGCATTTAAAGCCTGACTGATTGAGCCCGTAATTAAATCAGTTAATTGAATAAATTCACAATGACATGCTAAATCAGGTTCTACTTTTCGAGGGTCGCCATTAACAAGAGTTACTTTCATTGAAGGCACAATTACATTGGGGCAGTTTTTTCTATTGCGAGAACGATTTATTAATTCACTTGGAAGGTAAGTCTCAAAATTATCGTCCTTTGAGCGTGTAAGCGCTTCTGAGAAAATCGAGAGAGTTACTTTGTCATATTTTTTGAATGACCAAGCAATTCCACTGAAAACCGCAAGCAGGGCTGTGTTGTTGTAGAGCAAATAAGGCTTAGCAAATCTTTTCTTGTCAAAAGCGCGGGAGTGCATATCAACAATCATACACTTGTAGAAACAATAATTTGAGATTTCAGTAAAAAATATTTTCAACCATTTTGCTGCAACAGTAGCTTTAAGGCTGGAACTTTTATCTCGCAAGTCTACAAAGTGTATTTTTCCATCGTAGCCATCCCTTGATATTTTTAATACTTCAAGAGCCGTTTGCAATTTTTCTGTTGGAACCATTAAAGCCCCATGCAATTGAAATCTTTCATGGGCTATGTCAGTGCCGCTTTCATCGTGATAGATGTTTAGCATCTCGGTTTTTTGGGGCGGTACATCAAAGACGGATAATTGCATTTACTTTTTTTGCCTATTGACAAGCAACCCAATAGCTTGCCCATTAGCCACCGTGAGCAAGTAGAATGTGTCGGCTGCAACCGCTTGGTGGGCGGCTATACTGAAACCTAAAAAGGAATTTCTCCCCAATCTTCATTCGATTCTTCTTCAAGTTCTGCTTTTTCCGTTTCTTTTCCTTCTATTGATTCGATAAATTCTATCAGATTGGTTATATTGCCAAATATCAACATACTTTCGCCATAATTCAAAATAGGATTGTCGTGAGCAAAACTGTGGTTATTTCGAACATCGTTAAATGCATCTAAAACCGAAATGGATGATTTCAAAATTCTTTCGGCCATTGCGGAATTAATAATGCTGTTTTGTTTTAAAAATTTGACGTATTCACCAAATATGCTTTGCAAGGGCTTGTCTTTATCATAAGAAATTCCGTGCTTATCACACAACCGCCTGAAATACTTTACAACAAAAGTATGTAACCTATCCAGGGCGGTCTCAGGTTCGTTTTTTTGAATACTTTCTCTTATTGATTTGGCTAATAGAGCAAAATCCCTCTCCTCAGAATATGGCTGGATTACATCAATATTCTCAAGTTTTGTGTCTTGGTGCAGTCTATCGGCAATTGCATAACACTCATCAAATAGTGCCTGTTCCGCTGACTCTATTCCCGAATAAGAAGTTAGTTTCTTCGTTTTACAATACTCTAACAAATCTAGCAGCAGTTTTCCAACGATGTAATTGGATTCTTCTTTCCAAAATGCTCTTAACCTGTTCGCTTTAGAACCGCTGTAATAGTTGTATTTTTCATCATACACATCAATATCAGTACAGGTCTCTATAAATGCTTGAAATGATCTATTTGAAAAGTCGAGCACATAACCGCCCGCCATACCAAAAAGCGTTTCAAATTTCATTTGCTCGAAAATTGATAAATCAGCCACTTACTACCTAACTTGTTACTTAGCGCCCAACTATTAATTATACGGACGTCAGATATCCCACATTTTTACCCTATAGCCAGGCCAAAAAAGTTTGTTATACTGCAGTTCTGCTTGGTTAACTGAACCCCTCCGATTAGAATAAATGCTATATATATTATATATCCAACCATGGAAAAAGTTTTGCTGTTTTTACAAATACCGCGCGCGGCTTGTGCCCACTACAAAGTGGATGGGTATCGGGAGATTGGCGCGATCAAGTGTTGCAGAAGATTGGAGGCCTGACGGTCAAATACCGCGCGCGGTCTGAGACCGGCGCGATCAGAGGCGATCTTTACTCAAAGAGGGGTGGCGAAATTGAGGGCTTTGACTCAATAATGTTTGCTAACGGCCTGCGCTTCAGCCGCCGCTGAGCAGAGCGCAGCGAAGCTGTCGGCTTGCAAGCGCTTATTAGGTAACTTCTTGACTTAAGCGACTTCCTTTCGCCTTGATTGTATTCGTTTCCGTAATTCATTCGTGATAGAAACAAGTCTTTCGACTATTCCAGGATGCAATGTATCCTTGTAATTTTGGACACCGTGTACTATTTGATTCCGAGTTTGGCGAAGTTGGTTTATTTCATCCAGTTCGCCCTTCGAGATAAAACCTTCTCGGGCAAGGACTTCGACTACCTGTAAAGGTAAAACTGGTCTTCCACGTGTGTCAATACCCAAAATCAAGGCGGCATCAGCGAGAGTCTTTTCAAAACCCACCCAAGCCTGCATATACTCACCTAAGATTTTAGTCTTGTCTTCTTCAGGTTGAACCAATCTAAAGCCAAAAAGGTTTGTAAACAAAACATTAGCAAGTTCGGCATAAACCTCGACTTTGTCTCGCTCTACGGTGAGTCCATTACCCTGGTGATACAACTCGTTACGAATTGTATGATACCACTCAATCTCACCCAAGTTTATCCCGTCGATTTTGTCACCAGCGTACTTTTCGAGAGCATCTAGCAACTTTGGAAAACTCTCCGCGAATTCCTGATACTCGCTCCTTGAGATTTTCAGTCTTGTAACACGTTGCGGGAGGCGCAGATAAGTCTTCATCATCAACTCGACAGCGTTATCAATGCTGATCATAGCCAAACGCCGATTTGTGTCGGAGTCCCTCTTGAGCAATTCCAGACCGTGTTTGAGTATTTCTCCAGGACCAGAAGCCCAGGGCGGTTGTGTTTTCACATTAGCCATCCACCAGTCATCTTTCGGTGCTGCGAGGTCGCGCAGCTAATAATTAAACGGAATTCTGAAATACCGCATTTTTAGCGTATGGCCAGACCAATAAAGTACGCTATGCTGCCCTTCCACTTGGTTAACTGAACCTCTCCGATTAGAATAAATGCTATATAGATTATATATCCAACCATGGAAAAAGTTTTGCTGTTTTTACACTGTTTTCACAAATACCGCGCGCGGCTTGTGCCCTTCCGTGGATAGGTATCAGGAGACTGTTGGAAATTTGAGCAGCATTAGATACCCCCGCCCCTCCCAGAAAGACGTTGTTTTCTGATTCACGCAGGATTTTCGCCGTCTGTTCCAATGCGCCGCGCATGCCGGCCTAGCCAGGTTTCTGCGCTGTTATCCAGACGCGCCCGTCATTTTCCGCCAGCGGGCGCAGGCTCATTGGGTCGCCCAGGATGTAGCCCGGCTGCAGCCCGGCTTGTTCCAGCATGAGCAGAATGTCGTCCAGATGATAGCCGCGTTCGCGGTGGATTTCCTCGAAGCGCGCCCAGCGTTCGCCTTCCCTCTCGAACATGATAAAGCGTACGTCCGCGATATCCAGTTCATAATCGTACGCGGTGCCCATCAATTCCAGGTAGTCCTCGGTATCCTGGTTCAGGTTATACGGAAAACGCTGCCAGGATACCGCCAGACCGTAGATGGTGTTCATATCGAAGATAAAATAACCGCCCGGGTTCAGGTGCGCGCTGACTGCCTGGAATGTGCGGGCAATTTCCTCGGCATGTAACAGGTAGTTCAGGCTGTCAAAAAAGCAGGTAACGCAGTCAAAACGCTCCGCGAGCTTCAGCCGGCTCATATCACCCTCGACCCAATTTACCGAGGAGCTTTGTTCCCGCGCGATTTCCAACATCATCGGGGAGATATCCAGGCCGGTAACATGCAGGCCTTTGGCGGCCATGTGGGCGGCAAAGATGCCGCTTCCGCAGGCTAAGTCCAGCAAGGACTGCGGTTGAAAAGAAAGCGCTTGCTGGAAGTGGGGGAAGACCGTTTCGGACACCCAACGGGCAAACTGCGTATAGTGACCTTCGTGGTAGTGCCGGGCAAAGCGTTGGTACGGCTGCGTCATGGCGGTCCTCTGGGGTTTGGGGATAAGAAAATTATAACATCCGCGCCGGGCGGCGCGTGAGGGGCAGGCTCTCCCTGGCGAATTTGGTTGGCAGATTTCGGGTGAGTTATTAACCTAAGCCTATCGGGAGGGCAGGTGATGGTATATTAAGTGAAACCCTAACATAGGAAGAGGACCAGCGCATGGCATATCCCGTCGCCAACCCAAAAGTCATACAGCGTGCCAGACAGGTACTGGCGCTCAACCCGCTCTTTTTGGATACCGAAACCACCGGAACTGGTCCGGGGGATGTGATTATCGAGGTTGGGATCGTGGACGCGGAAGGACGCGCTCTCTACGATAAACTGGTGAACCCGGGCGTGCCCATCCCGGCGGAATCCAGTGCGGTGAACGAAATCACGGATGATATGGTCGTGAACGCGGACCGCTGGCCGCAGGTCTGGGCGGAAATTGAGCCGATTTTGCGCGACCGGGTGATTGGGATTTATAACGCTGATTTTGACATGCGGCTCATCCGCCAATCCAACGCCGCGCACAACATCCGCACGGGGCTGGCGGACGCGCAGGCTTTTTGCGTGATGAAGCTTTTCGCGGCATATTACGGGGAGTGGAACCCGCGCTACAACGGGTTTAAGTCCCAGAAGCTTGAATTCGCGGGGCGGGTCTGCCAGTTGGACCTGGCGAATACGCACCACGCGATCGATGATGCCCGCCTGACCGCGGCGCTGCTGAGGTATATTGCGGCGAGGGGGTAAGCGATCGGACGCGCGAGCCCGCGTTTTCGTCATCGCGAACCTGAATGGTACAGGTCCTGCGACTCGATCTCCCTGTCAATTATTCATTGGTCATCCTGATACCCTGAAGGGCACAGGTCCTGCGAAGCGATACCCAAAGGGCACGCTGTCTCCCTGTGGAGCAGTCAGGCAGATCGCCACGCCCCCTTCTTGTAGTTCCTACTTGCTTGTAATTACCGCAGCGGGGGCTCGCGATGACGGATGTTCTACCCTTGCGCGCCTGCGAAGCGATCCCCTGTTTTTCGTCATCGCGAAAGGCACGAAGCGATACCCGAGGGCTCTATGTCTCCCTCTTGGCTAATCACGAAAAAACATGGCACACTTATGTTGTTATGCTTCTTTCACCCAAAACATACGTGTGATTGCTGGTAGGGAGATTGCCGTGGTCGCTGGCGCTCCCTCGCAACGACGAATACAGCCCCTACGATACCCTGAAGGGCACAGGCCGCA
>DIXT01000011.1:0-118855 GCA_002436085.1 Anaerolineaceae bacterium UBA6073 | reverse complement strand
GCAGATCGCCACGCCCCCTTCTTGTAGTTCCTACTTGCTTGTAGTTCCAACAGCGGGGGCTCGCGATGACGGATGTTTTGCCCTTGCGCGCCTACGAAGCGATACCCAAAGGGCACGCTGTCTCCTTGTGGAGCAGTCAGGCAGATCGCCACGCCCCCTTCTTGTTGTTCCTGCTTGCTTGTAGTTCCAACAGCGGGGGCTCGCGATGACGGATGTTCTACCCTTGCGCGCCTGCGAAGCGATACCCAAAGGGCACGCTGTCTCCCTGTGGAGCAGTCAGGCAGATCGCCACGCCCCCTTCTTGTAGTTCTTACTTGCTCGTAATTACAGCAGCGGGGGCTCGCGATGACGGATGTTTTGCCCTTGCGCCGTACACAATAATGCGTATAATATGATTATATGTACATATAAACATAATACAGGAGCAAACATCATGGAAGCCAGCTCATCTCCCCTCCTTTCTGAACCCGACGCCGCGCGGATGGCGCTGACCTTTAAAGGCCTGGCCGACCCGACCCGCCTGAAAATCCTGGCGGTGCTGCTCGGAGGGGAAATCCGCGTGTCGGATCTTGCGCAGCGCACGCAAACCAGCCAGAGCGCGGTCTCGCACCAACTGCGGGTCTTGCGCGACCTGCGCTTTGTCTCCAGCCGCAGGGAGGGCACCCAGATTTTCTACCGCATTGATGACGAACACATCGAAGACCTGTTTAACAAAGCTTTCGCGCACGGCAAACACCTTTTAGACCAGCAAAGGGAGTTCGCATGAAATCTATCGTCATTCCCCTGCAAGGCCTGGACTGTGTGGACTGCGCCCGGGTGATTGAAACCAGCCTGAAGCGCATGTCCGGCGTGCGGGACGCGCGCCTGGACTTCACGCGCGCGGAGCTGACGGTGGAAGGGGATGCCGACCCTGAGCTCCTGCGCGAGCGCATCCGCCAGCTTGGATTTACCCCTCTTGAGGCGCACGCGCCGGCCTCCCGCAGCCTGACCTTTGCTGGCTTCTGGAAGACCCTCAGCACCGACCGCAGCTTGCGCGCCACTTTGCCCGGGCTGTTCTTGCTGCTCGGCTCGCTCTTCCTGCCGCGCCTGGATGTGAACGGCGCCTGGCGGATTGTGCTCCAACTTGCGGCCTTGCTCGCGGCGGGCTTCCCGATTTTTCGCAGCGGTCTGCGCAGCCTGTTCCTGGACCGCAAGCTGACGATAAACTTTCTGTTGACCCTGGCGGTTATCGGCGCGGTGGTCATCAACGAAACCCCGGAAGCTTTTGTCATTCTGATCCTGTTCCATCTCTCCGAAGCCATGGAAACCTACACCAACGATCATGCGCGGGCGGTGCTGACCGAATTCGCGGACCTGGCGCCCAAAACCGCTGTGCGCGTAGGCGAATCTGGAGAAGAGACCGTGCCGATTGAGAGCCTGGCGCTGGAGGATGTGGTGATCGTACGCGCGGGCGAACGCTTCCCGATGGACGGGGTGATCGTGGAAGGAAACAGCGAAATTAACCAGGCGCCGATCACCGGCGAAAGCCGCCTGATCCCCAAACAGGCGGGCGATCCGGTGATTTCCGGCACCATTAACGGGCAGGGCGTGCTGAAAGTCCGCGTGACCGCCCTGGCGCAGGATACCACCGTGCAGCGCATCGTGAACCTGGTGCTGGACGCCCGCGCGGTCAAAGCCCGGCAGGAAAAGTTCATTGACCGTTTTGCGGCGGTGTATACCCCGCTTGTCGTCGCGGCCGCGGTGCTGACAGCGCTGGTCCCGACCCTGCTGTTTGGGCAGCCTTTGTGGAACAGCCCGGGCGGGTATGGCTGGCTGCACCGCGCGCTTTCCCTGCTTATGATTGGCTGCCCTTGCGCGCTGATCGTCAGCACGCCGGTCACGATAATCAGCGGGCTCACACGCGCCGCGCGCGCCGGCGTGATTTTCAAGGGCGGCGTGTACCTAGAGAGCCTCAGCCGTTCGAAGCTGGCGGCTTTTGACAAAACCGGCACGCTAACACTCGGTAAGCCTGTCATCCTTACGGTCAAAGCGGTAGATTGCAAAGGCGGCGAGCAATGCGAGCCCTGCAACGACCTGCTGGCGCTGGCCAGTTCGCTGGAGTATTACAGCACGCATCCGCTGGGGCAGGCGGTTGTGAACGCGGCGCAGGAACGCAGCGTCCACACGCGCTACCGTCCAGCCGAACAGCTGGAACTGCTCAATGGCAGGGGGCAGCAGGGCTATGTGAACGGGAAGATGGCCACGGTTGGAAGCCTCCCGCTCTTCGATGCGGAACACCAGGTGCCTGCTGAACTGCGCCAGGAAACCCTGGCAGCCGAAAGTCAGGGGCAAACCACCATGCTGGTCTGCGACGGCAAACGCGTACGCGGTTTTTTGGGCGCACAGGACGGCGTGCGGCCGGAAGCTCAGGCAGTCGTAGCGGCGCTCAAGCAGCGTGGAATGCATACGGTCATGCTCACAGGCGACAACGCTGAAACGGCGGAACAGGTGGCTGGCTTGGTCGGGCTGGATGAAAGCCACGCGGGACTTTTGCCCGAAGAAAAATACAAACTGCTCGGGGAACTGAAGCAGAAATACGGGCAGGTTCTGATGGTGGGGGATGGCAGCAACGACAGCCCGGCGCTTGCCAGCGCGGATATCGGCATCGGGATGGGGGGGGCTGGCAACGCTCAGGTGCTCGAGACCGCGGACGTGGTCCTGATGCAGGATGACCTCAACCAGCTGCCTTTCGCTTTTGACCTGTCGCGCTACGTGAACCGTCTGATCCGGCAGAACATCAGCATCAGCCTGGGCGTGAAAGTCACGGTCGCGGTGCTGGCGCTGTTCGGTCTGACGCCGCTGTGGGTGGCGGTGCTTGCAGATATCGGTATTACGCTGATTGTGACCCTGAACGGGATGCGCGCTATCGGCTTTCAGCCGGCTTAGTTATGGGTACTAGCTTTACTGCAATGAGAAAACCAGCTCCCATTCGCTGCCGCTGATCTGGGCAGCCTTGCTGGTCGTCCCGACGAAGATAATCCAGGTGCGTCCAGGCTTGAGCGGCAGGGGCGCGCCTGTTTTGCCGAACAGGTTTATCGGGCTGAACGGGTCGGCGGCAGACCAGGTGCCGTAGATGAGCTTGCCGTCGCGCAGCAGGAGCGCGCGTTGATTAGGGTCACCCTCGCGGAAGTCCACGTCGTACATGGTCGGGTTGTATTCGATGTAATTGGCGAACAGGACCAGCACATTTTCGAATGCGATGCGGCTTCCGTCCGCGCGGTCAGTAGATTGCACGATTCGGATCGAACCTTGATCGGCAAAATCCTGGTAGAGCACATATTGGTCGGTTTCGCTGTCAAAGCGCCATTCCATCACGGAGAAATCCGCGTACTGCAGGCTGAGGGTGTCCGCGTCCGCGTCCCAGTCTGAGAGGCGGGGGTCAAAGGTGAAACCAAGCAAGTCGATGGTTTCGATTAATTCTTTTGCTTCGCTGGCGTGCGTGCGCAGAGCGGCAGTATCCACGAAAGTATTTTCGCCCGTGGTATCGGTAATGGTGCAAATAGCCGGGCAAGGTGCGAAACCGCGCGCGAAGGCCCGATCTGGCAGGACTTCCGCGAAAATCTTTTCCACGGTACTGTCCGCGCTGGCATAAGCGACGATGCCCTGGTAGTGTTCCGCCAGGCGCGCGTCCACCATGCGGGCTGGCGCAAGCGGGCCCACGCGCTCGGAATCTCTGCCGTGAAAGACCGCGGCCAGATGGTTCATCTGAAAGCCAATGTAATACTCAAACACCAGATCAGCCTGCTTAAGCCCGGCTGCCGGGCGCAGGTTCTGCGGCCAGTTTGCGATTTTTACCAGCACAGGTCTTTCATCCAGCAGAGCTTTATCCTGCGCGGGCAGCCCGGTGAGCGGATTAATTCTGGCTGCTGGCAGGTCCGCGGGGGGCAGGGTGGGGGTGTAGGTGGCGTAGGTCCAGGGCGTGGGCGAGGGAACGGGTGTGGGGGTGGCAGCGGCAGCCGCCTGGGTTTGGCGCTGGGCTGGCCCGGGCGTGGGGCTGACCTGGCGCAGGGCAGCTGGCGTAAGGACGGGCGGGGTGCTGAGCCCGGCGCAAGCGGACAGGCTGATGCAGAAAATTAGCAATAGCAGGGTGCCCGGTACAATCCTGACGGTCGCGCGCGCGTTCATAGGTGGATTTTAACATGTTCCGAAAAGACCTGCGTTTAGGTTTAACCGGAAACGCTGCTCAGCATCAGGAATTCAGCCTGCTGCGGACTATGTTCTTTAACTGTAAAAAATCCTTAGTGCTAATAATGAGCGTAATGTCCTGCTTTCTGTTCCTGAAAAGGTAAACCATACAGGAATATCCCTTCCACGGGACAAACCTAAATCAGACTTTTACCCTTTGTTAACCTGAAGTTGAAAGCTCCTTAAAACCAGCGTGTTAAGCTTAGGGTAAGTTCAAAACAATTCTATTAATGGAGAAGAAAGAAAAATGCGTAAATCAATTGTTGTAGTCTTTTTGCTTGCAGGCTTGCTTCTGAGCGCGTGCGGCGCTGCAGGTGAGACCGGTACGCTGAGCATCACCGGATCTACCACCGTGCAGCCCCTGGCAGAAAAGCTGGCTGAGAGCTTTATGAGCTCTAATCCGGATGTCCAAATCGACGTTCAGGGCGGCGGTTCCAGCGTGGGTGTCAAAGCTGCTGGCGAAGGCACCTCGGATATTGGCATGGCGTCCCGCGAGGTTAAGGCCGAGGAACTGGCCCAGTTCAAGAACATGCAGGTACACGTTATTGCCCGGGACGGCATCGCGATCGTGGTCAATCCTGAAAATTCAGTCAACGACCTGAGTCTTGATCAAATCCGCGATATTTTTAGCGGCAAAATCGTGAACTGGAGCGAAGTTGGCGGCGCGGATGCGGCGATTACGGTTGTCGCGCGTGAAGAAGGCTCCGGAACTCGCGACGCTTTCATGGAGATGGTAATGGGCAAGGACGCCCTGATCCTGGACAACGCGATCCTGCAGTCCTCGAACGGCGCAGTCCGCACCGTAGTCTCCACTACCCCGAACGCGATCGCTTTCCTCTCATTTGGCTATTTGGATGAGAGCACGAAAGCCCTGAGCATTGGCGGCGCAGCTCCGACTGAAGAGAACGCCTCCAGCGGTGTCTATCCGGTGGTGCGTCCCTTGAATCTGCTTACCGACGGCGCCCCGGAAGGGCTTGTCAAAGCCTTCCTGGATTTTGTCCTCAGCGCTGACGGTCAGGCGATGGTTCGTGAAGAGGGTTACATCCCTGTAAAGTAAGTCTTTGTCAGGTGTAGATTATTCCTGGCGTTCTCAATTGGCTTGAGGACGCCAGGTTTCTGATAGAATAGAACGCTGGAGAAGCCATGCAGAACAAACTTCAAGTCGACAAAGCTGTTCGGACCGTACTGCTCATTTCTGCATCGCTATCCATCGTTATCGTAGTTTCTATCTTCATCTTCATATTTCGCTCCAGCCTCCCGGCTTTCAAAGAATTTGGCGTTCAGGGTTTGTTGGGAGAGCTAACCTGGCGCCCGGCAAACGGCAGCTTTGGCATCCTGGCAATGATTGTCGGCTCGGTGATGGTCACGCTCATGGCGCTGGTCATCGGCGTACCGCTCGCGATTGCCACGGCCATCTTCCTGGCGGAAATTGCTCCGCGTGGGGTTCAGGCAGTGGTTCGCCCGGCTGTGCAGCTGCTGGCGGGCATCCCTTCGGTGGTTTACGGGCTGTTTGGCATGGTTGTGCTGGTGCCGCTTATCCGCCGTATTCCGGTGGCTGGCAATTCCGGTTATGGGTTGCTCTCCGCCGCGATTGTTCTGGCGGTGATGATCCTGCCCACCATTACCAGCATTTCCGAAGACGCGATCCGGGCTGTGCCGCGCGCGTACACAGAAGCCTCCCTTGCATTGGGCGCGACCCACCTGCAGACGATCTTTCAGGTGCTCTTGCCCGCCGGGAAGTCAGGTATTGTCGCAGCGTTGATCCTCGGGATTGGCAGAGCGCTGGGCGAAACGATGGCGATGATCATGGTAATTGGCAACTCCGTTATCCTGCCCGCCCCGCTGAATGACAACCCGCTGACTGTTTTTCTCAGCCAGGCCCGCACGCTTACCGGCAACATTGCCGTGGAAATCAACTACGCCTCCGGGCTGCACGCCAGCGCCCTTTTTGCGACCGGCGTGGTGCTCTTTATGCTGATTATGATTGTCAATGTCTCCGCCCACGCGTTTTTGAACCGCAGCAATGCTTTGGCTAATTAGGGATGCGAACCAGATGACCGAGCAGGAATTGACGCCAATGAAGCCAGCAGATCTCCGCGCCAGCAGCGCGTCTGCGAACCTGCGTAAGCGTCAGACGACCCAGAAGTTAAGCTTTGGGCTGCTCTGGCTGGCTAGCCTGATCGTCGTTTTGGTTTTAGTGGTGGTGGTGGGGTATGTCTTCATCACCGGCTTCAAATCTCTGAGCTGGGACTTCCTGACGACAGCGCCAAAAGGCGGTCTATCCGGAGAAGGCGGCATTTCCACTACAATCATCACCACAATTTATCTGGTAGCTTTAATTTTGGTGATCGCCGCTCCGCTTGGAATAGGCGCAGCGATTTTCATGATTGAATACCAGGAGCAAACCAAAGCAGGGGGCAAATTCGTGCAAGCGCTTTTACAGGCCGCTAACTTCGGCGTGGAAACGCTGGCAGGTATCCCCTCCATCATTTTCGGCTTGTTCGGTTACGCCCTGTTTGTCTCCACACTCCAGTTCGGATTCTCGCTGCTCTCCGCCGCGCTGGCTGGGGCTTGCCTGGTGCTGCCAACCATCATCCGCACGACGCAGGAAGCGCTGCTGACTGTGCCGGTGAGCTTACGCGAAGGCAGCCTGGCTTTGGGCGCCACGCGCTGGCAAACCATCAGCAAGGTGGTTCTGCCCGCAGCAATTCCGGGCATTATTACCGGTATCATCTTGAGCGTGGGGCGCATCATCAGCGAGACGGCGGTATTCTACGTCACGCTGGGCGGCAGCTACCGGCTGCCAAATTCGCTCCTTTCCGGCGGACGAACGCTCTCGCTGCATCTGTTTTACCTGGCGATGGACACCAACGCCTTTGAAAAAGCCATGGGGACCGGCGCGGTCCTGATTGTCTCCATTATCATCATCAACCTTGTTATCGACTTAATTTCACGAAAACTTAGTGCCGGAGTGCGTCAGCAGCAATGAACGCGATCAAACTTGAAACCAATGCTTACAGCCTGTTCTATGGCAAATTTCGCGCGCTTGAAGATATCAGCCTGAAAATTCCTGAAAAACAGGTTACCGCCATCATCGGACCTTCCGGATGCGGCAAAAGCACTTTTCTGCGCACTTTCAACCGTATGAACGACCTGATCCCCGGCGTCCGCACTGAAGGTCAGGCGCTTTTGGACGGGGAAGATATTTTCTCCATGGACGTCGTGGCTCTCAGGCAGCGGGTTGGGATGGTTTTCCAAAAGCCGAACCCCTTTCCCAAATCAATTTTTGACAATGTTGCTTATGGTCCGCGCGTGAACGGTATCCGCGATAAAAAAGCCCTGGATGAAATTGTGGAAACCAGCCTGCGCGGCGCCGCGCTCTGGAACGAAGTGAAAGATAATCTTGGAAAATCCGGGCTCGCTCTTTCGGGCGGGCAGCAGCAGCGCCTGTGCATCGCGCGTGCGCTGGCGGTAAAACCCAGCGTAATCCTGATGGACGAACCGGCCGCTTCGCTCGATCCGATTGCCACGCAGCGCATAGAGGAATTAATTCGTCAACTGGTGGAAGAGTACACCATCGTGATCGTGACGCACAATATGCAGCAGGCCGGGCGCGTTTCGGATTACACGGCCTTCTTCTTCACGGATGAAAGCCGAACTGGCAAACTGGTGGAATTCAACCTGACGCGCAAGATCTTCACCAACCCGCAGGACAAACGCACCGAGGATTACATCACCGGCAGGTTTGGGTAGGAACATTTCCGTTGAGGGAATGCCCCACCAGCTCCAGACTGGAACACTTGCTTTCGGTCAATCCCTGTCTGAATTGATAGAGACGGAACCAGCCTCTCTTTACGTTTTTGTGTTCATTGCTTATTAAAGCTCAGCCGCCGCTTTTCCCGGCAGGCTCGCCCTGCTTGTTTTCAGCCAGCCCGCACCAGGCAAGGCTCTTTTTCCAAAGGGTTTCCTGAAAGTGTACTGAAAGCGCCTGAGGATTGGCGCGCGCGACCCGGTCAATTGAGATGTACGCGCCGCTCAGACCGGCACAATCGGGGTCCAGGCAGCAGTCCACGATGGTTTGCGCGCCTTCTTCGCGCGTGGTCTGAAAACGTGCCCACAGCGCGCGGGTTACATTCGTGCCGGGGATGATGCCCGGATGCAGCGCGTTGCAGGTAACGCAGCTGTCTTTCAGGCGCCGGGCAAGCGCAAATGTGAAAGCGGTCAGCAGCAATTTTGTGCGGGCGTAAAGAATCCAAGCGACGTATCCAGGAATGTTGTCCATCTGCAAAGGGCTAACCGCAACAAGATGGTATGGTGGGCGATAGAACTGAGGTTGACGATGCGCGCGTCCGGGAATTCGTTCAGGATTTCATCCACCGCGGCCTGCAGTTTAGCTTCGCTGCGGCCGTGCAGGATGAGGCACGCGCCTTGGGTGGCCAGTTTGCGGGCGGCTTCCTTGCCCAGCCCGTCAGACGCGCCGGTGATTAAAATAGTGGCTTCGGTCTTCTCAAAACCCATCAGCATGTTCTCCTGCAAACCTGCAATTCACCAAATATAGGCAGGCTGGATTGCCTGCGCAAGCAGCAGGCTGTCCGGGTGAACATCAAGCTGCCTGTGAACTTAGGTTATCGGCGGTTGGAGCCTGAGCACGCTTTTCAGGGCCGGAAAGCCGGGCAAATCCACGGCTTGCGGACAAACCAGACGGTACCGCGCGTGTGCGGTATAATGCCACAAACATTCATCGAGGTAGCGCATGTCTATACTCAATCGTTCAAAACTGAAAGAACTCCCCGCCAACCTGTGGGTCGCCTCCGCGACCAGCTTCCTGACTGATATCTCCAGCGAGATGGTGATCAATATTCTTCCGCTGTTTTTGTCGGCAGTGCTGGGGGTAAAGACCAACATCATCGGCATCATCGAAGGGATTGCTGAAGCAACCTCCAGCATCCTAAAGGTATTTTCCGGCTGGCTTTCGGACAGATTGCGCACCCGCAAGTGGTTGGCTGTAGCGGGTTACGGGCTTTCCGCGCTCGCCAAGCCCTTCTTTTACTTCGCGAACAGCTGGGGCGCCGTGGCAGGGGTGCGCTGGGCAGACCGGGTTGGGAAAGGCGTCCGCACCGCTCCGCGCGACGCACTGGTAGCCGATAACGTCAAGCCTGAGCAGCGGGGGCTGGCATTCGGGCTGCACCGCGCGGCAGATACCGCCGGAGCACTGCTCGGCATCCTGATCGCGGCGTTCATCGTCTGGAAGCTGCAGGCGGGCAGCTCGGTATTGGCTGAGCATACCTTCAGGACTGTCGTGCTCATCAGCCTGATCCCGGCTTTCCTGGCGGTGATCGTGCTGGCCCTCGGCACAAAAGAGGTGAAGGTCGAGGGAGAAGTCCACAAGGTACGCATTTCCCTCAAAGGACTCGGCCGCAACTTTATTGTTTTTTTGGTCATCGTAGGTATCTTTGACCTGGGCAATTCCTCGGATGCCTTCCTGGTGCTGCGGGCGCAGGAACGCGGCATGAGCGCGCTGAACATCCTCATCATGCTGGCTGCCTTCAATCTCATTTATACCGTCATTTCGACGCCGGCGGGCGCGCTTTCCGACAAGCTGGGCAGGCGCAGACTCATCATCGGCGGCTGGATTGTCTATGCCTTGATTTACCTCGGATTTGCGCTGGCGCAGTCGGTAGTGCAAATCTGGCTGCTTTACGCTGCCTACGGGCTTTACTACGGGATGGCTTACGGCACAGCCAAAGCCATGGTTGCGGATTTGGTGCCGGCTGAGATGCGCGGGACCGCTTTTGGGACTTACAATGCCATCCTGGGCATTCTGGATTTTCCCGCCTCCGTCATCGCCGGGCTGCTGTGGAGCGGCGCGGGCACGTGGAAAGGCTTTGGGCCCTCGGCTCCGTTTTTCTTCGGGGCAGGCATGGCGCTGCTGGCGGTTGTTCTGTTTATATTCTGGAAGCCGACTGCCCCCGAAAAACAGAGTTTGCCTGAACAGTTATAATACTCTTACTATGAAAATTGGGGTATTGGCTTATCGTTTTTGGCTATTACATGCACCTGCGTAACATAATCGATAAACTTCCTGAATCTGATTATTAACTGGTCAAGGACCTAAACAGCAACTTACGGCGGGCAGCCTTATTTGCGAATCGCAGGCTAGGCAGAGAACTCTTTACTACCTTTAATCTGAATAATCAATTGACGATTTTGAGCTGAACAAAGTCAACATCCTGCATTTTTTCGAATGGCGTCAACTATAGGCGCACTCCCTGGGCCTCTCATTTAGAAACCCTGCCTCCCTGCTTTTTTGGTTTGGATCAGCGTTATCATGGTAAAAAAACTCATTCATCAGAACACTTCTGATTGTCTCAAGTAGATAATCCTATTTTAATCCAGCTCGTTTATTTGAGTGATGTCTGAAAAAATCAGCTTTGCAATAAAATCCCGAACTATTGCATAGATGTATATCCACAAGATTCACGATCAGGAGCGTTGTTGTAGAAAACTACAAAGATCAAAAAATGCCAAGTCACGTCACGTCATTTCTGGAGGGATGACATATTGATATAATAGTAAAAGTCATGCTTAATGCTAATTATAAAGAATTGATAAACGCCGATTGGTTATTGATATGACATTCTAAGGCTTAATTGATCGTTATTGCGATTGTGTGTAAATCTAGCTCTACGGGATGAATATGTGAGATTGGATTACATAGATACGCAACTTATTTTGCAGATTAGGATATTAATAATTGGTTTCGGATTTAATTGGTTAATTTTACGGAAATAAACACTGGGAGAAAGTGAATGAGCATTTCAGAGCCACTAGTGTATATAGTTATCTTGAACTGGAAGGATCCCGATATCACTCTTCGTTGTGTACAGTCCTTAAAACGTTCCAAATACAAAAAGTATAAGGTAGTTTTGATAAACAACTCCCCGTCAGAAGAAATTAGAAAGTTAATTGAGGAAGAAAATATTGATATTGCCTATATTGGCAACAAAACAAATCTTGGTTTTACAGGCGGCGCTAACCAAGGTATTGAATATGCCATGAAACATGATGCCAATTATATTTGGCTTCTAAACAATGATGTAGAAGTTCCAGAAGATTGTTTGTTAAACCTAATTACAGAAATGGAGTCCGATGAGAGAATTGGACTGCTTAGTCCCGTCATCGTGGATCCGGCAAAACCTTTAAACCCCTTCTATGGGAAAAAAGTAGATTCAGTCAATGGGCAAATGCTAAATGCATTTGATGAACAAACTTATTTAGAATGGCTGACAAGCGAACCATGGAAAATTGAGTTATGGGGAACTGCATTGTTAATCAACAAAAACCTTGTTAACGCAATCGGCGATTTAGATAACAATTTCTTTGCATATTATGAGGACAATGATTACTCTTTTAGATCAAATCAAGCTGGTTTTCAAAATAGAACTTGCTTACGTGCTAATGTGTTTCATAAAACTGACAATAATATCTATACAGAAAAGAAGAGTTATCGTTTTTTTTTGATAGCAAGAAACCATTATTTATTTTGGATTAAGAGGGGAATATCAAAACCGACTGCAATTTACTGGACACTTAATGTCTTTATTCCAAAGATAGTACAACTTCATCGTGAAGATAAAGATATTGTGGCACAGCCATATCTCGGAGGTCTTTGGCAAGGGATTATTAAAAATACATTTGGTCTTCTACCGGCAAATTTGAACGCTCCAAAATTAGTGTATAAATTTACAGTCTACATAGCAGGTATATTATTAGATTTATTGTCGAAATTTCGATGCTTTAAAGGAAGAATTAATATCATTTTTAGAAAAATTTAAAGACAGAAATGGTCTTATTGCTTGAAAATGTAATGGGATCAAAGATTTATATATCGTAGATGTGTATAATAGCGTTATGAAAATTGGAATTCTTTCTTACCGCTTTGATTATTACCCTTATTTGCGCAACATTCTCCACAAGCTCTCTGAAGCAGAGTATGTTGCAGTAAATGATCTTTACAGTAATCTGCGAAGGGGTGCTTTGTTCGCCAACCGACGCTTGGGCAAAGAGCTTTTTCAGATCTTTAACCTGAACAATCAATTCGAAGACCTGGATCTCAACCGCGTGGACTTGCTCCATTTCTTTAACGGCATCAGTTACGGACGCACGCCGTGGGTCACATCCTTTGAAACCATCGTGCCGCGCTTTGCTCATCTGGTCACCCGCCATCATGGGAAGGAAATCGCGCACGGCGGCCTCAACCCGCTCACCCGCCGGGGATTGGAAGCGCTGGCTGGGAAGGCCTGTCTTGGGATCCTGGCCCTCTCGCAATCCGCAGCCCTGATGCAAAAAGACCTGCTGAAGGATTACCCGGCGGAATATGCCCAACCGATTCTTGACAAAATGCGCGTACTGCACCCCCCTCAGGAAACGCTTGTGCAAGAAGTCATCACGCGAGAATATTCGGCGGAAAAGCCGATAAAGTTCATTCTGGTTGGGGCGGCGTTTTTCCGCAAAGGCGGGCGCGAGGTTTTGGAAGTGTTCGAAAAGCTCGTCCGGCAGGAAAAGCTGCCCGTACGCCTGACCATTGTCAGTTCTCTGCGGATTGAAAATTATGCCGCACAGGAAACTGAAGAGGATGTAGCTTGGGCGAGAGCTAAAATCGCTGAGAATTCAGACTGGATTGAATACTATTCCGAGCTTCCCAACGCGGACACGCTGACCCTGATGCGCGCGGCGGATGTGGGGCTGCTGCCTTCCTACGCGGATACCTACGGGTTCTCCGTGCTTGAATTGCAGGCTTGCGGTGTTCCTGTGATCACCACGGATATCCGTGCGCTGCCGGAGATTAACAATTCAGCGCTTGGCTGGTTGATAAAGGTGCCCAAAAACGCGCTGGGAGAAGCTTTGTACACCACGGCGGAGGAGCGGGAAGCATTAAGCCAATCCATCCGCAGCGACCTGGCGCAGATTGTACGCGACATCGCTGCAGATCCGGCGCAAATCGCGGTCAAAGGCACAGCCGCGCTGGAGCGCATACGCAAGGAGCACGACCCCGCCGCCTATGCCGACGCGCTGCGTCAGGTGTACGGGCTTGCCCGGCAAAAGACGTAAAACTCCCGCAAACGCAAAACACGCGTTAAGTCCAGTCCTTTTATTGGATATAATCAAGGCAATAATCCGATTATTGAAGAGGAGCAGCTATGATCGTTACAACCAAGAAGTTATTTGAGCACGCGTACGGAAAGTACGCCATCGGCGCTTATAATGTCAACAATCTGGAGCAAATTGACGGCTTGTTCAAGGGCAACCTCGATTCGCAAGCGCCCTTTATTATTCAAATAAGCAAGGGCTCCCGTTCCTACACTAACAAACTGTACCTTGAGGGCTTAATCCGCGCAGCAGACCAGATTTATCCCGAAGCTGTCTTCGCGGTGCACCTGGACCACGGTGACGAGGCTACCTGCTACGACTGTATTGAATCCGGTTTCTACAGCTCCGTCATGATTGACGCCAGCAGCAAGCCCTACGACGAAAACGTTGCCATCACCAGGCGCGTGGTGGACGCCGCGCACGCGAAAGGCATTGTCGTGGAAGCCGAACTCGGCCAACTGGGCGGCGTGGAAGAGCATGTGGCGGTGGACGAAGCCAACGCAAAGCTTACCGACCCCAACCAGGCGCGCGATTTTGTGGAGCGCACCGGCTGCGATTCCCTGGCGGTTGCCATAGGCACCAGCCACGGCGCCTTCAAATTCAGCGGCACCCAGTCCCTGCACTTTGACGTCCTGGCAAGAATTCAGGCTGAACTGCCCGGTTTTCCGCTGGTAATGCACGGTTCCAGCTCCGTGCCGCAGGAAGAAGTGGCGCGCATCAATGCCGCGGGCGGCAAGCTTGCCGGCGCCAAAGGCGTGGACACGGGCCAGTTCCGCAAGGCTGCCACGCTCGGCGTCACCAAGATTAACATCGACACCGACGGACGCCTGGTCTGGACGCGCGTGCATCGCGAGTTCTTCCTGGAGCACCCCGAAAAGTTTGACCTGCGCGACCCCGGCAAGATTTACATCGCCGAGTATGCCAAGTTCATCGCCGCAAAGAATGATTACCTGGGCAGCGCCGGCCAGCTTCCGGATGTCCATAAATTCCTGGGAGCATAAAGGACGACATGCGACCGATAGAAATCAGACCGAATATCTTTTGGGTAGGCGTCAACGACCGCTCCACAGAGCTCTTTGAAGGTCTGTGGCCAATCCTTAATCAGGGCGTGACCTACAACGCCTACTTGATTAAGGATGAGAAAAACGCGTTGATTGACCTCTCCAAAGAAACCTTCACCGACGATTTTCTGGAGCAGCTTGAGAGTCTGGTCGGGCTGGAAAACCTGGATTACGTGATTACTAACCACATGGAGCCGGACCACTCCGGGGCACTGCTGCGCCTGCGCGAGTGCGCCCCCAATGCCAAATTCCTGGGCATGGGCAAAGCCGTGGCGATGATGAAAGATTTTTATAACATCGTGGACAATGTGGAAGTGGTCAAGCACGAACAGACCCTCAGCCTGGGGAAGAACACGCTCAAGTTCATCTTTACCCCGCTGGTGCACTGGCCTGAAACCATGATGACCTACATGGTCGAAGAGAAAATTATGTTCTCTTGCGACGCGTTTGGTTCCTACGGCTGCCTGGACGGCTTTCTGTTCGACGACGAAGCTAATAACCACGGATATTTTGAGCGTGAAGCGCTGCGCTATTACACCAATATTGTGGCTGCTTATTCGAAGAACGTCCTGCAGGCGATTGACAAGATCAGTGCGTATCCGATCGATATTCTGGCCCCTTCGCACGGGATGGTCTGGCGCAAGGAACCCGAACGCATCATCTCTCTCTATAAAAAGTGGGCGACTATGGCGACCGAGCCGGCCGAACCTGGCGTGACCGTGCTGTACGGCAGCATGTACCGCAACACGGAACGCGCCCTGGATTTTGCTTTGCAGGCTATCTCGGAAGCCGGCGTACCGCTGGAAGTTTTTAACGTCGCCGTGACAGACCCAAGCTTCATCCTGCCTTCATTATGGACCAAACGCGGGCTGCTGGTTGCCGCGCCGACCTATGAACGCGCGATGTTCCCGCCGATGGTTCATGCCCTGGATATCGCTGAGATTAAGGGCGTCAGGAACAAGGCAGCCGGGTACTTTGGCTCGTATGCCTGGTCCGGCGGTGCTAAGGCCGTCTTTGAGGAATACGCGTCCAAGCTGAACTGGGACGTGGTCGGTACGCTTGAATTCATCGGTTCCGCCAAGCAGCAGGACGTCCAACAAATCCAGGCCTTGAGCCGCAAAATTGCCGAGCGCAGCAAGTAAGCTTTGCGGTAGTAGTGTAATACCCAACAGCCCCGCGCTCAGGCGCGGGGCTGAGTTGTTAATAAACGCAGTACTTTGCTGATGGTGCGTGAAGATGGTGCGTGAAGCCTGTCAAGGCTAAATAGAAATGTCCTATTCTGGCAATTTAGAAATGTCCTATTGGGTTGATAAAGTTGTCAGTATTGGTTTGTCATTTATCTTTTTTCCATAGGTCCTCCAGGCAATGCGCTGCGGTGAGTGAAGCCGCGAAGGCTGGTTTCTAAATGTTATAATTCTTGCGTTAAAGCAAGGAAGGATGCCAAATGGACGAGAAAACCAATTTTATTATCGAAATCATCGACGAGCACAACCGCAGCGGGCGTTTCGGCGGGCGGGTGCACACGCGCTTTCCACCCGAACCCAACGGTTACCTGCACATCGGGCACGCCAAGGCGCTCACCATCGATTTTGGCATCGCGGAGCGTTACGGCGGCCTGACGAACCTGCGCTATGACGACACCAATCCGGTCAAAGAGGATACGGAATACGTCGATGCCATCAAAGAAGACATCCATTGGCTGGGTTTTGATTGGGGGGACCGCGAGTTTTACGCCTCGGATTACTTTGAGCAGCTTTATGAAATGGCGCTGCAGCTCATCCGGCAGGGGCAGGCTTACGTCGACGACCTGAGCGCGGATGAAATCCGCGCATACCGCGGCACCCTGACCGAAGCAGGCAAGAACAGCCCCTGGCGTGAACGAAGCATAGAAGAAAACCTGGATTTGTTCGCGCGCATGCGCGCTGGCGAATTCCCGGACGGCAGCCGCACGCTGCGGGCAAAGATTGACATGAGCGCGCCGAATATGAACATGCGCGACCCGGTCATGTACCGCATCCTGCACGCCAGCCATCACCGCACCGGCGACGCGTGGTGCATCTACCCGATGTATGACTTCGCGCACGGGCAGAGCGACTCGTTGGAGGGCATCACCCATTCGATGTGCTCGCTTGAATACGAAAACCATCGTCCGCTTTACGATTGGTTCCTGGACCAGTTGGGTCTCTTCCACCCGCAGCAGATTGAATTCGCGCGCCTGAACCTGACCCATACGGTCATGAGCAAGCGCAAACTGCGTCGCCTGGTGGAGGAAAAACTGGTCTCAGGCTGGACGGATCCGCGCATGCCCACCCTGGCAGCCATGCGCCGGCGCGGCTATCCGCCAGAGGCGATTCGCAGCTTCCTCGAGGCGGTCGGCGTCGCCAAGAACGACAGCTTTGTGGACGTGGAACTGCTGGAGCATTTTGTGCGGGACGCGCTGAACGCGCAGTCCAAGCGCCGCATGGCCGTGCTGCAGCCGCTCAAGGTCATCCTGGATAACTACCCGGAAGGGAAAACGGAGTTTTTCACGGTTTCTGACTTCCCGCAGGACCCGGAATGCAAGACCAAGCGGCAGGTACCCTTTTGCCGCGAGCTGTACATCGAGCGCGTCGATTTCATGGAAAACCCCGTGCCAAAGTATTTCCGCCTGGCAATTGGCAGGGAAGTGCGCCTGATGAACGCCTATTACATCACCGCCACTTCCGTGGAAAAGGATGAACTGGGAAAAATCGCCGCGGTGCACTGCACGTATGACCCTGAATCCCGCGGGGGAATGTCTGCCGATGGGCGCAAGGTGAAAGGCACCATCCACTGGGTCAGCGCCGCGCACGCTGTTGACGCGGAAGTGCGCCTGTATGAACAGCTGTTTGAGGATAAATTCCCGGAGGACCTGCCCGAGGGAGAGACCTTTCTGGATCATGTCAATAAGAACTCATTGACGGTGTGCCAGGCCAAGCTTGAGCCCGATTTGGCGGATGCCCAGGCTGGAGAGAGCTGGCAGTTTGTGCGCAGCGGCTATTTTTACCCGGATAGTGAGGATTCCAAGCCGGGCAAGCTGGTGTTTAATCGCACGATTTCGCTGGTGGACAGCTGGGCGAAGATGCAGGCAAGCTGAGGCGATCGGGCTTGGTTGGCAGGCAGGCGCGCAGGCACGTGGTAAAATAAGCGTTTGTAGGGGGCCCGTAGCTCAGTGGCAGAGCAGGCGGCTCATAACCGCTTGGTTGAAGGTTCGAATCCTTCCGGGCCCACTTTGCGGTTAGTCCTGCTGGCGCGATCTACGATTGTTCGAGACCTTCGGTAGAGTCGCGCGCACGGTCTGGAGACCGGCGCGATCGGAGATGCAGAACACATCAGACAGTGAAAAGCAAGCAGAAGCTATAAGAGATTTTTATGAGATATTCTTACCTTATTATGAATCCATGGAGTCGATGATTGGTCAGTTGCGAGAAGCAAAACATAACATTGAGTCATTACTTAAGTAAAGCTAAGGTGTCGGAGGAGTAAATGGAGAATTGTCTGTATTATGGGGATAACCTAGAGATATTACGAAGATATATAAACGATGAAAGCATTGATCTTATATACCTCGATCCTCCATTTAACAGTAAAGCTAGCTATAACATGCTTTTTGATGAGCATGATGGTACAAAATCTGCTGCACAATTTCGAGCTTTTGAAGATACTTGGTCTTGGGATGAAGCCGCAGTAAATAATTATCAAGATGTAGTTGAACGAGATGGAAAGATAGGCCAAACTCTTGCATCATTTAGAAGCATGTTAGGTGATACTGATATGCTAGCTTATTTGTCGATGATGGCTAACCGATTGATTGAATTAAGACGAGTCCTAAAGCCTAATGGGTCAATCTTTTTACATTGTGATCCAACTGCCAGCCATTATATAAAATTGCTTCTCGATGCAATCTTTGGCGTAAAGAATTTTGTGAATGAGATTGTTTGGCAAAAAATCAGGACTACCAAATCACAGACAATTGGTTTTGGCAAAGTACATGACATCATATTCTTTTACTCAAAAAGCGATCGTCCAAAATTCACAACACAATTCAAAGAATTGGATCCACACTATATATCAAGTCACTATCGCGAAGATCCAGTAACTGGAAGAATGTATCGTACAGTATCCATGTTACAAAAAGGTCAGGGATCATCAAAAAGATTTGGAGAAAAAGAGTTAGCGCCACCACCTGGTAGACACTGGATTTGGAGTCAGGAGAGAATTGATAAGGCTATGGAGGATGGATTAATCAAATTTACATCAAATGGTAGGCCTGAGAAGATCCAATACCTTGATGAGATGGAAGGAGATATTGTAGATGACCTTTGGACCGATATCTTCCCTATAAACTCGCAGGCTAAAGAAGCGCTAGGATACCCAACCCAAAAACCCGAAGCATTACTTGAGAGAATAATTCAATGTTGTACGTCAGAAGGGGATACTATTTTAGATCCATTCTGTGGTTGTGGAACAGCCATTATTACTGCACAAAGCCTAAAGAGAAACTGGATTGGAATAGATATTACATATTTAGCAATTGCGGTAATGAAACAAAGATTACATGATGCCTTTCTTGGCAGAGCAGAATTTAGTGTTATAGGAGAGCCAACCTCGGTCGAGGATGCACAAGCTCTTGCCGATAGTGATCCTTACCAGTTTCAGTGGTGGGCATTGGGATTAATAGGTGCTAGGCCACTAGAGGAGAAAAAAGGGGCAGACAAGGGAATTGACGGAAGGTTGTATTTTCATGAAGTAGATGGTGGCGAGACAAAGCAGATAATTTTTTCTGTAAAAGCAGGAAAAACGAATTCTGCACATGTTAGAGATTTGCACGGAACAATTGATCGGGAAGGGGCTGCTATTGGTGTTTTATTAACAATGCAACCGCCAACAAAGCCAATGCGATCTGAAGCAGCATCAGGTGGGATATATAGATCTCCCTGGGGAGACCACCCCAAACTCCAAATACTAACTGTTGAGGATCTATTGGAAGGGAAAAAAATTGATATGCCCCCTGTTCATCAAGTCAATGTCACATATAAGCGGGCATCTACGATCAAGAAAAAAATAGATAAGCAGCCGGACTTATTTTTGAATAAGAAATAATCCTTGTCTTCGATAATTTATCTTATGACAAGCATATGATATTATCAGGATAATTAACCGAATTGGCTGCTAATACGGATTATTTGCAGTATATCCACTAGTTAAGCCGCAAATAATATCGAATTCTTGTTGATAAAAGAGAAATGATTACGGGTTCCGACAAAAATAACGTTTTTATCAGTTATTCACATCGAGAAAGTAAATATCTCGAACGACTTCGAGTTCATCTACGGCCATTAGAGAGAGAACATGGAATCGTTATATGGGATGATACGATGATTAAGGTCGGAACAAATTGGCGAGAAATAATCTCATCTGAAATATCCAAAGCAGGAGTCGCCATTCTTCTTGTGAGTGCCGATTTTCTAGCGTCCGATTTTATTGTAAATAATGAGCTTCCTCCACTTCTTAAAGCTTCTGAAGAAATAGGGGTCTTGATACTCTCCGTGATCATCGGTCCTTGCCGTTTCCAACAAACCGAAAGCCTCTCCAAATTCCAGGCCGTAAACGATCCTTCTAAGCCTCTAGCAAACCTTCCAGTTGCAGAACGTGAACGTATTTGGGTAAAAGTTGCTGAAAGTGTAGAAGCCGCATTTAAAGGCCGCAAGGTAGAGGATGGTTGGGCAGTAGCCAACGAAAGGCTAGTTCTTGATTCGCTTATCAGATTAATTCAGGATGGCGGTGATAGTAGTTTTCTTATAATTGCTGTCGGGGATTATTATGTCCAATTTCTGTTACTACCAGGTGCTTCAATGCTTCTTTGCGAAGTGATATCAAATTCGTACCTACCTGAGACTTCTAAGCTATCAAATGAGGATATTAATAACATAATAGGTATGGGCTTTTCAAAACCTGAAGATGACCAAAGCAACTTCAGCAGAGATTACACACTAGATAAGGAATTAAGTTTCTTGCCAGAAGTTGCAACACTGGTAATAAAGGTCTTTTCGGATGTGTACAAAGTAAGCAAAAATAGTAAGTACGAAATCACACTTGGTATTTAGCATTAATAATAAAAAACATTGCAGCTAAACACCGGCTCCACTATACCGCCTTCGGCGCGGGGATGCGACAGCCATTTGCGAGAAAAAGTGGTTTTCAGAGTCAGTTGTCTGGCTATAATCGGCGGCAGGTGAGCCAAACCGTTAAGGTACAAATCAAATACATAATTCAATGAAGCATTGTAGCCTACCTGGATATGAACCTGTATACGCTTGGTTCAAGGTTCGAATCCTTCCGGGCCCACTTTGAGTCGTATCTTGATTTATGAACGCCCAGTTTGGGGATCGAATCTATCAAGGATTTCTCTGCTCGCATCCTTCTCCCATCCGCACGAAGAATCTCCGTAACCCCCGCATCCCGTTGTATAATTCATCCTGAATAACTCTGATCGCGCCGGTGTCGCCACCGTGCGCGGGTTTTGACCGTTAGGTCTCCAATAAATCTTTGTCACGGCAGTCACCAGATTCTTTCATTGCGCTGGTATCACGATACCCATCCATTTCGTGGCGGGCACATATCGCCCTTGGGATGTAACTTCAGATCCACCTCTTCTTGTCGAACCCACATAAAGCCAATCCAGATGCGTCGCGTCGCGTTGTATAATTCTATATTGGTAGTGCCTGTTCAATCGGAGGAAGAATGACGGAGACCTCCGGTCGAGTTGCGCGCACGGTCTGGAGACCGGCGCGATCTAGGTTATGCCTGTTCAATCGTACGATGCATGAGGGAGACCTTCGGTCAGTTGGCGCGCACGGTCTGGAGACCGGCGCGATCATAGGTTTATTGAACCTTACAGAATTCACACAGTTAATTTACACCATTGACAAAGACGTAAACGAATGTTATGGTCATAGAGATCATCACCCGGCTTGAATAACACCGAATTGCCGTTATGCAGCGCGCAACGAGTCGTGGAAGATTGACAGTTATTGCAATAAACCCTACCAGCCCGTTGAAATAGCAGTGCCATTATGACTAAGCCATCCATTCGCCCCGCGGTTCCCCAGGATGCTCTAATCGCCTCTCATTTGATTTACATGAGCATGGGGCGGCTGGCGGACTTTCTGTTTGGTTCAAACAACCCCGTTAAAGCGAAAAATGTTCTGAGGGACCTTTTCCTGCAACAGCGGAACAGATTCGCGTATCCGTTTACCGACGTACTGGAAGTGAACAATGCGCCTGCAGGTCTATTGCAGAGTTATTCAGGTCAGATGATGCAGCAACTGGCCCGCCCAATGGGCAGACAAATGCTGGCGCTGAACGGTCTGGCAGCATTCGTCCAGTTCCTGTGGAAATCCCTGCCTCTTGCCGTCATCCGCGAGGTCGAGACGGATGAGTACTTCATCAATACCGTTGCTGTCCTGCCGGGGTTTCAGGGGCAGGGTATCGGAACTCACTTGCTGCTGTATGCCGAAGAAAAAGCAAAGGAGCAGGATTTACTGAAATGCTCCTTAAGCGTTGCAATTGATAATGATCGGGCGAGGTCCCTTTACGAAAGCCTGGGATATCAAGTTGTAAAAACCACCAGACTCAGCCGCATGGAAAGACAGATCGGGTATAAAGGTATTCAACGTATGGTGAAAGTTCTAGGTTGAAGCAGCGCCTGATGGAAGGGTGAGCCCTAAGCATGTTTAATCAAGACCGGCGCGATCTAGGAGCGCAATTTAGTTGGGGATGTTCCGGTTGTGGCGGTGCAATCGGAGGAATGATGATGGAGACCTTCGGTCAGTTGGCGCGCACGGTCTGGAGACCGGCGCGATCAGAGGTGAGGACACCGGCGCGATCAGAGAGATATATGAAACTTACAAAGAAAATTGTCTGGGTTGTGATATTTGCGGTTGCGATGGCTTTTTTGGAAGCAGCAGTTGTCGCGTATTTACGACGGTTGTATGGCATCTCCGATCCAATCCTTACTATACCCCCCTTTGACCCTCAGATTGCCAGGATTGAATTAGGAAGAGAACTGGCAACTTTACTCATGCTACTTTCATTGGGTTGGATAGCAGGACAAANNACTTCAATCCCGTTTGGGGTTTACCTTGGTTGCATTTGGAGTATGGGATATCTT
This sequence comes from Anaerolineaceae bacterium UBA6073, assembly GCA_002436085.1. GTDB lineage: Bacteria > Chloroflexota > Anaerolineae > Anaerolineales > Anaerolineaceae > Mesolinea. The sequence continues at coordinate 96,229 of DIXT01000011.1, read as the reverse complement.
ATATTACCTGTGGCTTAAAGTTTTTATCGCATGGCCAACTACCTTGCTTGATCCCGATCTGCTTTTCCTCATTCCACTGCCATGGTGGGGACCTGTCATCGCGCCCATATTGATTTCCCTGTTAATGATCATGGGTGGAACTTTGGCTATCCTTAGAGAGGAACAGGGTCATGTCTTTCGCTTTAGGATTACTGAAGCGATCGTTTTATTGGCTGGTATTTTGGCGATGTTGTATGCGTTTATGCAAGATGCAATATCCACCTTTCCCGCGGGTGCAAGCTTACTCAGCCAATCGAAGCCATCTCAATTTAATTGGGCGGTGTTCCTGGCAGGATTATTCTTGAGTGGATTTGTGGTTTGGCGAGTCACAAAGCGCAAGCACGTGGCAAAATAAACGACCTAAGGGGGCCCGTAGCTCAGTGGCAGAGCAGGCGGCTCATAACCGCTTGGTTGAAGGTTCGAATCCTTTCGGACCCACCTTGCGTTTAATCCTGCTGGCGAGATCTACAATTGTTCGAGGCCTCCGGTCAGGTTGCGCGCACGGCTTGTGCCCACCACGAAGTGGATGGGTATCGGGACACCAGCGCGATCAGAGGATATGTAGAAGAGCAAGGAATAGAGGAGGACTACAGACAAATACATGATGACGAACAACTTAAATTATTTTAGTGAGAAACAAGGATAAACTAGATACCCCGCAGCAAGCTGCGGGGAGCGTTCATTAATTTTTGCAATTGAGTCTATATTATGAAAGGAGAGACTCCATGATAATCCAGACCATAAAATTGACAAAGGATGAATATGTAAATCAATGTTTTTCATTTCCTTTTGAGGAGGAAATCGAAACTCGGGATTGGCGCCAAATGGAAGCCACATCCCAGATTCCTACCCTGTTTAGGAGCTCAAATCGAATGGAAGTACTGGCGCAGGTCAAAAATGCCCTAGCGCTCTACCCTGATTTTGACTTCGTTTACGTCTGGAAGGGTTACATCCAGAGGAAAAAATTCTTTAATCCAGTTCTTGAGAAAGCAACTTACGAAGAGGGTTTGAAAAAATCAAAAAGCAAAGTATCTCTGCTGGATAAACTTGGTCAGTGGTATTTTGACGAAGCAGATATAAATATAAAGGTGATGGAGCATAATTTACATGAGGCCATCAAATGTTGGATCCAATCTTGCGCTATCCAGATGAGTACAAATCAGCGAACAGATGCCCATCCTTTTATGATGCTGGAATATATTGCCAATTTCCTCAAGGCGAAGAAGGAAGAAAATGCCCTGCATATACAAAATACACTCATTCAGAATATTGCTCTGGATTCTTCTGGTGAGCACAAATTATTCTTGCATTTAGGCTTGTATACCTCTGAAAAGGAGAGAAAATCTATCAAAAAAGCATTAATATTGCTTTGTAAACAATATAAGGTAGGCAAGTAAACTTAGTTTACTTTTAATCATCAGGGATTGACCTGGTCTCCTGCTTGTGTGGGATACATCTGCTTGAGTGCTTAATTCCTTAGAATTGTCTAGTTATTAATTGCCCTATCCATCTCCTCCACTGGATCTTCTCCCAGGATCATGATCGGCTTGAACCTTCCTTTGAACGCGCCGGTCTCCAGATCCTACACGCGACTCGACCGAAGGTCTCAATTCACCCTTTAAGCAAACCGCATCGCCTTCCGTATCGCTAACCCGTCATTCTCTGATTGCGCGGGTCTCCTGACCAAGCGCGTTCTAGTCGCGCCGGTCTCCTGATACACCTCCACTTCAGTGTGAGCACATCGCGCGCGCGGGGGTTGACCGTAAGGTCTCCATGCTAAACATTAATTGCGCCCGTTTCCCAGCCGTGCGACTAACATGACTGCAAATCCGCCGCTTCTGTCCAACCCCGCATGAAGCTTCTCCGTAACCTGCGCATCCCGTTGTATAATTCATCCTGAAATAAAGCAAGCAGGAGAGTGCGCATGCATACCCAGTATTACGTCGGCTGCGATTTAGGCGGCACAAACATCAAAGCCGGGCTGGTGGACCTAAGCACCGGCCAGGTTATCGCTTCCAAAGACACTAAAACGCTCTCGTATTTAGGGCACGAGGCGGTCATCAGCCGCATCGCGAACCTGATTACGGCGATGGTGGCTGAAGCGGGCTTTGAGTGGTCGCAGATTGGCGGCGTGGGCTTATCCGCGCCTGGCCGCCTGGACATCGAAAAAGGCCTCACCAGCTTTATCCCGAACTTCCCCGGGCATTGGATTGACGTGCCGATCAAAGCGCTGCTGGAGAGTCATCTGAAGGTGCCGGTTTACATCATGAACGACGTGCGCGCGATTACCTACGGCGAATGGGCGTTTGGCGCGGGCAAAGGCGTGGACTGCATGCTTTGCCTTGCGATCGGGACCGGCATTGGCGGCGGGGTGGTGATAAACAATCAGCTCGTCCTGAATCAGGGCGGCACCGCGGGAGAGCTTGGGCACATCACGGTGGATTTTCACGGCCCAAAGTGCGGCTGCGGCAATTACGGCTGCGTGGAAACTTTCGCGTCCGGGCCGGCTATCGCGGCGATGGGACTGAAAGCGGTGGTGCAGGGCCAGGCGACGAAAATCGGGGAGCTGGTCAATTACGACCTGAACAAAATCACGGCACATGTCATCGCGACTGCCGCGGAAGCTGGCGACGAGGTCGCGCTCGACATCTGGAATACAGCCGGCGCGTACATTGGCGTGGCGATTATGAACGCCGCGCTGGTGGTTGGCCCCAAGCGCGTGGTTATCACAGGTGGGGTCGCAGCTGCTGGCGAACTGCTTTTGCGCCCGATTCGCGAGGAAGTACGGCGGCGGATGCTGATTATGCCAGCTGACCAAATGGAAATTGTGCCGGGTGAACTGGGCAATGACGCCGGTATTATTGGACTGGCTGTCTGGGCGGCGCATAAGGGCGACCTGTAAAACGCCTGCTTTTAAAAACACAGAAGCTGCCATTTCTGGCAGCTTCTGTGTTAACAACTTTGTACTAGGGGTGTGCGAGCGCGATTCAACTCCTTTTTCCGTGTTATATTGTCATAAGGCTTATGGAAAAGATACGTAAAACCGATGAAGAATGGTGCGCTGTGCTCACAGAAGAGCAATACCGCGTGACCCGCCGGAAGGGCACTGAAACGCCTTTCTGCGGCGTCTTTTACGACCACAAGCAGGACGGCGTCTACCGCTGCGTCTGCTGCGACCTGGAGCTGTTTTCCTCCGGCAGCAAGTTTGACTCCGGTACGGGCTGGCCCTCTTTCTTCCAGCCAATTGCGGCTGAGAATGTTGAACAGGTCCTGGACCTTAGCCACGGGATGGTGCGGCAGGAAGTGCGCTGTGCGCGCTGTGAAGCCCACCTGGGGCACGTCTTCCGCGATGGACCGCCGCCGACCGGTTTGCGTTATTGCTTAAACTCGGCAGCCTTGCGCTTTGTGCCGGAAGAAAATAAAACAGTGGAATTGAGAAGCCAATGAGGAAGGAAGCCTACTTAGCTGGGGGATGTTTTTGGGGACTGGAAGCCAAGTTCCAATGTGTACACGGCGTCCTGGAAACCCAGGTCGGGTATTCTGGCGGCACGACCAAGGAACCGACTTACCGTGAGGTCTGTCAGGACACTACCGGTCATGCCGAGACCGTAAAGGTAGTCTATGAGACTGACGAAGTCAGCTTACAGCAGCTCCTCGAACTCTTTTTTTCCTTCCACGACCCAACGAACTGCTGCTCGCAAGGGCTTGATTTCGGCTCGCAGTACCGCTCCATAGTGTTTTACGCCTCGCTGGAAGAGAAAGAAACGATTGAACAGGTTATTACCTTCCTGGAGACATCCGGAGCGTTTGAGCGTCCAATCGTGACGCAGCTGGAAATGCTGGATAGTTTTTACCCGGCGGAGGAATATCACCAAAATTACTACCGTAAACATGGGGTAAGCGTTTGTTAAGATAATGCCGCGGCAGAGACCGCGTTTTTTTTATGCACTTTCCACTGTAAATCTTGCCTCCATCGGTAGCGCTGGGAGCGTAGAAGCAGCAGCGCACATGCTTCGCGTGGGAGCGCGATGAAAGGTATAATAGATATATGAACTCTGAAACACTTAACAACAACACAGAAAAGCGTGTTGCCATCCTCATCGACGGCGATAACGCGCAGTCCAGTTTGATTGAGCAGATTGTGGTTGAAGCCGCCCGCTTTGGCAGCGCGACCATCCGTCGGGTCTATGGGGATTGGACGACCTCTAACATGAAATCCTGGAAGGATATTCTTAATTCCTATGCCTTCCAACCCATCCAGCAGTTTCGCTATACTATCGGCAAGAACGCGACCGACTCCGCTATGATTATCGACGCGATGGACATCCTGCACAAGGACCAGGTGGACGGTTTTTGTCTGGTTTCCAGCGACAGCGACTACACCCGCCTTGCCACGCGCATCCGCGAGAGCGGCAAGATGGTCATCGGGATTGGCAGACAGTCCACGCCGCGCGCGTTTGTGTCTGCCTGCGATGTTTTCATCTACACCGAAAACATGGAAGAACGCGAAAAGCAGAAACACAAAGCCGTTCAAAAACAGCAGAAGATTGAGCAGCTTTCCCCCACGGACCTTGAGCTGATTGAAAAGGTCAATCAGGCCATTGACATGGCAGGCTCCGATGACGACGGCTGGTCAACCCTCTCAGAGGTCGGCACGGCGCTGCGCCGGATTGACCCCAGCTTTGACCCGCGCACCTACGGTGCCAAACAACTTGCCATCTTGTTGCGCGCACGCAAGAACTTTTTTGACCTGAAGAAACCGGTTGGCAAATCGTTGATTCTAATCCGCGCTAAAGAAGAACAGTAAACCTGAATAAGACAGCTCCCGAGAGGGAGCTGCTTCTTTTAACAAGGGGTCCGTGAGGGCGTCAAAAAGGCTGCCAGACCGCAAGGCGATTGCACCAGGCTGGCGCTACATCTCCAAGCGCAGGCTGCCTTTCAAGCGGATATCGCGCGAGGAGCTGCCCACTTCAATTTCAAAGTAGCCCGGTTCCAGCGTCCAGGAGTGCCTGTCCTGGTCGTAGTAGCTGAAGGCGGGTTCATCCAACTGGATGCTCACCCGGGTCTCCTCGCCGGCCTCCAGTTGGACGCGGCTGAAGCCTTTCAGTTCACGCACCGGCCGCTGAACGCTGGCTTGTACGTCCCGCACGTAAACCTGGGCGACCTCCGCGCCGGGCTTTTCGCCGCTGTTGCGGAGCGTAAAGCTGATTTCCACCTTATCCCCCGCACGGAAGCTTTCGGGGCAGCGCAGATCGCTGTACTCAAAGCGGGTATAGGAAAGCCCATGCCCGAATTGGAAGCGCACGTCTATTTTACGCAGGTCGTAGTTGCGGTAGCCGATAAAAATGCCTTCTCCGTATAGGATGGACTGGTCGCCGGGATAATTAACGAAGGTCGGGTCGTCTTCAAGTCGGCAGGGGATACTCATTGGCAGTTTCCCGGAGGGGGACAGCGCGCCAGTCAGCAAATCCGCGAGCGCGTTCCCGCCTTCCTGACCCGGATAGTACGCCCACAGGATGGCGGGAACCTGATCCGCCCAGGGCATTTCAATCGGCGCTCCGGCGTGAACGACTACAACCGTACGCGGATTAACACGGACCACGTCCGCGATCAGTTCATCCTGGCTGCCCGGCAGGCGCATGGTTGGGCGGTCGGCGCCTTCCGTCTCGTAGCTGTCCGGGTTACCCGCGAAGACAATCGCCAGGTCGGCATTCGCGGCAGCCTGCACAGCCCGCTCGCGCCCGTCTTCCGGGACGTAGGGGGGCAAGTGCGCCAGCTGCAGGAACGGAAAACCGTTTTGGGTCTCAAAGCTGTATTCAACCTTCAGGCGGTACTGCTTACCGGCTTCCAGACTGATCGAGCCGCCCACCAACACGGAACTGAAGTTGCCGTAATCTGGAATCACATCCCCGCAGTGATTCTCAACGACGAGTTGGTCATCTATAAACAATTTTGCGTGCCCATTGTTCGCCAGGAAGAGCGGCGTCTCACCGCTCGCAGCCGCTGTGTAAAGGCTTTCCCAGGTGCCGCTGAAACCGCGCGCGTTGATTTTTCCTTCCGCGGGTCCCATGCCGCCCCACCAGCAGTCCAGCGCCGGGTCGGTTTTCCGCAGCGGCTCGCCGCTAAAGTTTGGGTTGTTGTATAAGCTGGCCAGAAGACCGGTGCTGCCGTCTGCCTGGGAGAAGAAGCTGCTCTCGATGACCTGAGGCAGCACGCGGTTGTCCACGCCAGGTTCATATACAAGCTCCACAGCCTGATTCAGCGCCCGTCGCAGTCCTTCCAGCGGCGTCACCCAATATAGGCCTTTCACAAAGGAGCTGCCTCCGCCGGTAACGCGCGTGTTCGCGTTCAACCCGATCACGGCGATCTTCTTTACCGTGGTTGGGATGGGCAGCAAATCGCGCTCGTTTTTCAGCAGCGTAATGGACTGCCGCGCGATTTCCCGTGCCAGCGCTCGGCGCTCGACGGTGTCCACCGCGGCGGATCTGGGCGGCACCTGGCCAGGCAGGCAGCGTGCGATCAGCACAAGCACCCGGCGCACCGCGGCATCCAGGGTCTCTTCCGGGACCTGCCAGGTGTCCACGGCTTCCTGCAGGTGGTGGCCGCGCCAAAGCGCCGGTCCGGGCATCTCAAGGTCCAACCCGGCGTTGAGAGCATTCGCTGTGGAATGGGTCGCAAACCAGTCGGAGACGACCGCGCCTTCAAAGCCCCATTCATCCTTCAGCACATCCCGCAGAAGCCAGGGGTTCTCCGAGGCATAGGTCCCGTTCAGGCGGGCATAAGCCGCCATTACCGTCCAGGGTTGGGCACGGCGCACGATTTTTTCAAAAGGCGCCAGGTAAATCTCCCTCAAGGCGCGTTCGGAGACAATCACATTCACGCGCATGCGCTCACGCTCCTGGTCGTTGCCCGCGAAATGCTTGACCGAGGCTCCCACACCTTTGTGCTGTAAACCAAGCACCCAGTTAAGGCCAATTTCGCCAGCCAGGAAGGGGTCCTCGGAGTAGGCTTCAAAGTTGCGTCCGCCGAGGGGGCTGTGCATGATGCTCACGCAAGGCCCCAAAAGCACATCCACGCCCATTTCGCGGCATTCTTCAGCCAGGGCGGCGCCCAGCTCACGCGTGAGCTGGCGGTTCCAGGTCGCGGCAATTCCGATTCCGGTAGGATAGGAATTGGTCGGTCCGGCAGGCCGGCGGCTGCTGGCGCGGTCCGCGCGCACGCCGTTAGGACCGTCGCTGACGACCACTGCGGGGATCCCCAGGCGGGGCACAGCGGCAACAGACCAGTTGTCTGCGCCGGAAAGCAGACTGATCTTTTCGGGCAGGGTGAGCTGGCTGAGCCAGGAATCCACCTGGATTTCTTGTTCGCGGGAAAGGTAATGAAGCATGCCGACCTCCAGAGTGTGCTGTGTGCTGTTTGTATTATACCTGTCCGCCCCCGTAAAACCCGTTTGGGAAGGATTTCCTGCTTTTCCGGGAAGATCCAGGTAATAGAACAGTGTGCCCGGGAAAAACAGAAATTTCCCATCCCGACAATCAGGATGAACACGATTCTTTAGGGTCGGACTGAAAAAACGCCTGGGCGCAAGCCCAGGCGTTATCCGTATCTGTTCAATCCAGCGGGGGGTAACCGGTGATTTCCGCCAGTTCCTCATAGAGCGGTTGCAGGCGCTTGTACATCTTCAGATAGACGCGCTTGTAGAGTTCGTCGTAAAGTTTGTGGTTTTCAGGGTTGGGCTCAAAGGTTTCACTGACGCGCGTCATCTCGCGCACGGCGGTTTCAAAATCCGGGTGCAGCTTTAGCCCGACCGCCAGATCCATCGCGGCCCCCAGTCCGCTGGCTTCAACGACATGCGGGCGTGAAGCCGGCAGACCGAAGATATCCGCGGTAAGCTGCACCGCCGCGGTGCTGGCCGAACCGCCTCCGGCAACGCGGATGCTTTCAATTTTCTCCCGCGAGCGGTGGTTTGTTCGGTCCCCACCTTCCCGCAGCGCGTAGGCGAGCCCTTCTATAATTGCGCGGTACAGATATGGTCGGGTGTGCACGTCCCCAAAGCCGACTATTGCGCCCTTGGCTTCAGGTCCGGGCTGCTTGAGGCCAGGGCTCCAGTAAGGCTGGAGCATCAATCCGAACGAGCCCGCTGGCACCGAGTTGATCAGGTCATCGAACAGGTCTTCGGCGTTCACGCCCCGTTCGCGAGCGAGGCGTTCCTCACTCATGCCGAATTCGCGCTTGAACCAGGAAACCATCCAATAACCGCGGTAAATCTGGACTTCAAGCGAGTACATACCCGGGATTGCCGCCGGATAGGGCGGGATGAGCGGGATGACTTCCAGGTAATTCTTGTGCGTGGTGTTGATCGTGGCGGTGGTGCCAAACGAAAGGCAGGCGGTGCTGGGTTCAATACAGCCGGCGCCGATGACCTCGCAGGCTTTGTCCGCAGCGGCGGCAATCAGAGGCAGCCCTTCCGGGATGCCGGTCGCGGCGGAGGCAGACGCGCTGATTTGCCCTAAAAGCTCGGTTGGCCGCACCAGCTCCGGCAGTGTCTCCGGGCGAATCGGGACAGCCTGCCATTTCCAGTCCGATTTGGCGGACCAGCGTTGGTTTTTGTAATCGAACGGAATGTAGGCTGCCTGGGAACCAACTGAATCGACGTAAGCGCCGGTGAGCAGGTAGGTCAGATAGCCCGAGAGCAGCAGGTACTTGTGGGTTTTATCCCACACATCTTTCTGGTAGGTATGCAGCCAGTTGGCTTCGGCTTCAGACTGCAGATAGGCGACGGTACCGGTCATGCCAGCCAGCTTGAACAAGAAGCCCCACAGACCGCTAACTGGTTTGAGGCCTGGCGTGCGGCGCTGATCCAGCCAAACGATAGCCGGGCGCAGCGGTTGGCCGTGCGCATCTACGTTGATGATGGTGGAACGCTGCGTGGTGAGCGCGACGCCAGCTATGGCGCTTTTATCAACGCCGGGCATTACCCAGAGCTTCTGGCAGGCTTCACACAACGCGTTCCAGAAAACTTTCGGGTCCTGTTCCGCCCAGCCCGGTTCCGCGGAATAGTAAGGTTCAATTGGCACCTGGCTTTTCGCCAGCAGATTGCCGCGCAAGTCGAAAATCAGCGCGCGTACCGATTGGGTACCGTGGTCAATAGCCAGCAGTTGTTCAGCGCTCATCAGCTCTCCAAATCCATGCTCCAATGTTTTTCCGCTTGTTCAGCGCTCATGTCCAGGCCAAGCGTGCCGCCCGGGTTCATGATGTAGTGCGGATCGAAATGTTTTTTCAGCAGCCGGATGACGTCCATCTGGGACTTTCTGATGGTCTCCTCCAGCCAGGGTGAGGTTTGCTTACCGACGTCGTGATGGTGGCTGATAGCCGCGCCGCTCTTCGCGATGGCTTCCAGGATGCCGTACTGCAGCTGCAGATATTCCTTGATTGTACCAATATGCGCGATAAAAATGAAGTACAGGTTGGCGCCTTGGGGGTAAGCATGCGAAAGATGGGTCATGCAGACGGTCTGCTGGCGGCTCTTCACAAACGCATGGTGCGCTGAAAAGAAAGGGTATGATTAAGCCGAAAATGGATTACTTGTGTGCTTGTTGTGTTGTGGTATGGGTTAACCTGAGCGCTTGCGTCAGGTTGCGCGCCTGCTTTTCCCCTGGGCAGGCACGGAGCACGGCGTTCTGATGGGCGCGGAACAGGACCTGACTGCGCGTTTAGGGCAGATGGTGCTGTTTTCCGGCCTGCCTGCGGAGGCGCTGCTAAGGATAGCGGAAAGCAGCGTGTTGCATAAGTACAATGCCGGAGATACGGTCTTCTCCGAAGAAGATGAGATAAACAGCCTTCTGGTGGTTCTGGAGGGCGACGCAGCGGTTTTCAAGCGCTCCTTGGATGGCAGGGAACAAGTTTTCTTCCATTTGCACGCTGGGGAGATTATCTCTGCGGCTGCGCTTCTGCTTGATGATAATGCCTGTCACTCCGCCAGCGGGCGGGCATGCCAGGCCACGCAAATTGTTTCCATTCCTCCAAGCATCTTCAGGGACCTTAGCTCGCAAAGTAGCCCATTTAATTGGACCCTGCTGCGCTACCTGGCGGGTAATTCTGAGCAGTTAAGCGATCTGGCGGGCCGCCTCAGCCTGCAGAGCGTGCGCTCGCGGCTGGCGGCTTTTCTGATCAAGCAGGCGGATCAACCCGGGCAGACTGCCGGCATCACCCAGAAGGAAATCGCGGCAGAAATTGGCACAGTGCGTGAGATTGTCGCCCGGCTGCTGCGCGATTTTGCGCAAGCGGGCTGGTTGGAACGCCAGCGCCAGCGCCTGGTGTTGAAAAACCGCGCCGCGCTGGAAGAAGAAGCGCAGCGCTGGTGAGAGCGCCTACTTTTTCCGCGGCAAATAAGAAAACTGCACCTATGTGTGACTTAAGTCACAGCGCGGGTGGGGATTGCCAGGTAAACTTCATTCAATGACAAACACACACGTCCTTCCGGTTATTGAATTATCGCTGTGCATCCGCTGCGGCGCGTGCGCTGCCGCCTGCCCGGAGCACGCGCTGGCGATGGACATTGAAAGCGACACGCCTTTCTTTGCCAAGCCGGAAGCCTGCACCTACTGCACCGAATGCGAAGCTGTTTGCCCACAAAACGCGATCCAATGCCCCCTGACCATCACCTGGGGCACCCAAGAATAGAAATGGAGATATTATGAGCGAATTCATCAACAACGCGTCCAAACGCAAGGATGCCCTCAAGGCGATTATCCGCAAACTGCACGCCGGGGAGAGTGTGGAATCCCTGCAGGAAGAATTCAACGAAGTCATCGCTGAAGCAAGCGCTTCGGATATTGCCCAGGCAGAACGCGAAGTGATTGCCGAAGGGCTGCCCGTGGCGGATATTCAGAAACTGTGCGACCTGCACGTGGCGGTCTTCCAGCAGGGCCTGGAAAGCCAACCCGCGCCGGAATCTGTTCCCGGGCACCCGGTCTACAATTTCCGGCTGGAGAATGAGGTCATCAGCCGCGTGCTCGAATCCATTGAAGGCAGCCTGGCACGGGTGCTGGCCGGGGATAAAAACGCGCTGAAATCCCTGCGCCTGGCGGCCGGCAACCTGAACTTGATCGAACGTCACTATGAATGGAAGGAAAACCTGCTTTTCCCGGTACTCGAAAAATACGGATTCGAGGGACCCTCCAAGGTGATGTGGGGCGTGCACAACGACATTCACAAAGCCATCCGCAACCTGCAGTCCCTGATGAACAGCGACCCGCTTGACCTTAAAACCGTCGAAGCGGAGTATCTTGACATGGCAAAAGCGGTGCGGGACATGTTCTACAAGGAAGAAAAAGTGCTGCTGCCGGAGTCTATGAACCGTCTGAGCCAGGCAGACTGGGACATGATCAAAGCCGAGAGCCTGAGCCTGAAAAAAGACGCTGCGACTGCGGAGCCAGTGCAGGAAGAAGCGCCCGTGGTTGCATCGGAAGGGAAAATCAGCCTGTCCACCGGCGCGCTGACCCAGGAACAGATCAACCTGATGCTCACGAATCTTCCGGTGGATATCACATTCGTGGATGAAAACGATAAGGTCTGTTTCTTCTCCCAGACCTCCGAGCGCATTTTTGTGCGCACCGCCGCGATTATAGGCCGGTCCGTACAGAACTGCCACCCACCGCAGAGCGTGCACGTTGTGCAGGGCATTGTGGATGATTTCCGCGCCGGTAAGCGCGACGTGGCTGAGTTCTGGATCCAGATGGGCGGGAAGTTCGTGCACATCCGCTATTTCGCTCTGCGGGACGCGCAGGGCGCGTATAAGGGTGTGATTGAGGTGACCCAGGACGTCAGCGCTATCCGCGCGTTGGAAGGGGAGCGACGCTTACTGGATGATAAAGCTTAGATAGCGGCTGTTTCGACCAGGCGGTTGATTTGTTGGAGCCCTGACGCTGCTTCGTTTGATGTCTATTCGTGGAGCCCTTTATCACAGGGCTCCTTTTGGTTGGATTTTTATTGAAAATGTTTAATTCCAGGGACTAAAGGCAGATTGCCGCGCCGTTTGCCCATGAGCTTGTTTGTTTTCAGTCAGCGTATGTCGGGCAAAACGGCTCGTAAAGACGAAACGCAGGATTAGGTTTAAAGTTCAGAGAACTCTAACCGGTTCCCTGACACGTATTGGCAAAACGGCTCGCAAAGACGAAACGCAGGTTTGGGTTTGAAGTTCAGAGAACTCTAACCGGTTCCCTGACACGTATTGGCAAAACGGCTCGCAAAGACTATCGTTAGGAATAGGTTTGGATGAGGGATAATTGATTGGTTCGCTAAAAAAAGAAGGCAAAACGGTTCAGCAAAGATGAGTGACAGGGAAAGGTTAGCGTATCAGGCAATTTTCCTTCAGCTCTTGAAGCTTATATTGCAACTGTTATTGCGTAAGCATCAATACTTAATTGTAATGACATAAAAGCCGTGAGCAGCGCTCACGGCTTTCTGGAATCAACGACAGTATCTTGCGCTTACTTTAGCTGTGAAAACTTGGAAGCGCAAGGAATATACAGCCTGAAGCCGATGTATTTATCGGCCTTACCGACATAGTTGAAACCGCCCAGGGACCCGCCGACGTGATAGACAACGTTCTCCAGGGTAACCGCGGAGGTCCGGAAGAAATCGCCGCTTTGCAAAGGGCCGGCGCTTGCCCAGGACTTGGTCTTGGCAGAGAAAATCCAGGTTTCCGGGCTGATATTAAATTCACCATCGAAGCCGTTTACGAGCCACAGCTGTACCTGACCAGAGATGGAAGTTTGCGCGTAGCCTATGCCCCACACATAAGCGTTCAGCCGCTGCTCTTTAATTGAAGAATTTGTTAATTGAGCAACAGCAAAAACCTGTGGTGGAAGAACGCCAATTTCACCATCATTACTGTCGCAATAAACGCGCCAGAATTACGCGAATTACGAAAAAACAGATCAGATTTCCAGGAAATCTGAAATTTGTGGCACAGCTTCCGCTTGCGGGAAAGGTGAATAATTGCAGGCAGGCCTTACATCTCTGGGAAGAGCTCTCGGTAACGCGAATATTTGTGTTTGGCCGTAAAATCCGGGCTTTGCGCGTGCATCGACTCTGAAAAATCCGCCATTTCGACATTCCTGGTGGGGCTGTTAGAGGGGGCAGTATCTGCGTTTTACAAAACGAACAACTAAAGTCTTCACTGACCGCTATAAAACGCAAAAAGCACCTTTTCAGATGCTTTTGCTTTGTTCAGGCGGGGAAGGAGGGATTCGAACCCTCGGTTGGATTTTACTCCAACAACCACTTAGCAGGCGGCCCCAATCGTCCACTCTGGCACCTCCCCAAAAAGTACGGGCATCAACCCGAGCGGAAGGAGTGGGATTCGAACCCACGATGGGTTTCCCCATACCTGTTTTCAAGACAGGCGCCTTGAGCCGCTCGGCCATCCCTCCGTAGGGAAAGTATTCTAACATAGAATAATTCTACGGGCAAGCAAACCGATGAAGCAAACCGATGAGGGTGTTGAAAATGCCCAGAAAAATAAAAAATGAACAACTTTATATTCAAGAAGAACACAATATGTTCATAAACCCCTCCCCTTTGATTCCCCTCCCCAGCGTCTCGTTTCAGTGTAAAACTTTCCGCACGATGCTGGTGAGGGGAAAGGGTGAGGGCAGATTTAAATTCTTAACTTTGAAAAATTTGGATGTAATCGATTAACCTATGTTTTTCAACACCCTCTGCCTGCTAAAGTTGACCTGCACTGATTTTTATGGGATAATTTCTATTTGTTAATGGCCGTGATGGAAACGAGTAAGCCGGCGCAATCCGACAGCGAACCCGGGATGGTGGAAGCCGGGGCGGAATATCAGGCAGAAAATCCTTCCGGAGCTGCAACCTGAACGCCGACAGGTTAGTAAGGGAGCCGCAGTGCTGCAGCGTTAGAAGCGGCTGGGTTTGCCCGTTTGGGCGAAGCTGCTGAGTTGCCTGGGATTGCCTGGGAACCAGGGTGGTACCGCGAGTTTATGCTCGTCCCTGATTTGGGACGAGTTTTTTGTTGGAGGAGTATGTTTAACGCCGTTTCACCAAAACTGAATGTCAAAGTCCTGGAAGAAGGTATTTTGCGATTCTGGAAGATGAACGAAGTGTTCGAAAAATCTTCCAAAGAGCGCAAGGACCGCCCGCCCTATGTCTTTTTTGAGGGTCCGCCAACCGCCAATGGCAAACCGGGAATCCATCATGTCCTGGCGCGCGTTTTCAAGGATATGTTCCCGCGCTACAAGACCATGAACGGTTTTTATGTAGACCGCCGCGGCGGCTGGGATACGCATGGGCTGCCCGTCGAAATTGAGGTCGAGAAGAAGCTCGGTTTCAACAACAAATCGCAAATCGAGACTTACGGGGTCGAAAAATTCAACGCGCTTTGCAAGGAATCCGCCTTCGAACGCATTCAGGATTGGGAGCGGCTGACAGAACGCATCGGTTACTGGGTGGACCTGGACCGGGCGTACGTCACATATCGGAATGAGTATATCGAATCCGTCTGGTGGCTGCTGAAGTCCATTTGGGACAAAGACCTGCTGTACCAGGGCTTTAAGGTTGTCCCTTATTGCCCGCGTTGCGGAACCCCGCTTTCGGACCACGAAGTTGCCCAGGGCTACCGTGAGACAGAAGACCCCTCGGTGTTCGTGCGCTTTCCGTTGGTGGACGAAGAGGAAACCTACCTGCTGGTCTGGACGACCACCCCCTGGACGCTGCCCGGCAACGTGGCGGTAGCTGCGCACCCTGAAGTAGAATACGCCATGGTCTCCCGCGCGGATGGCCTGAGCAGCGAGCGCTTGATTCTGGCAAAGGACCTGATTGGCGCCGTCTTTGGCGATACGCCTGTCAAAATTCTCAAAACCATGAAGGGACGTGCGCTGAAGGGCAAGCGCTACGCGCCGCTGTTCACCTTCCTCCCAAGCGACAAGCCTGCCCATTATGTGGTGAACGCGGAATACGTTACCACTGGAGACGGCACAGGGCTGGTCCATATCGCGCCTGCTTTTGGCGCTGATGACATGGCCGTGGCAAAAGAGTACGACCTGCCAGTACTGATGACCATCAATGATGAGGGCAAGTTTATTAAAGAAGTTTCTCCTTGGGCTGGCGTGTTCGTTAAGGATGCCGACCCTGGAATCACGGAAGACCTGGACCAACGCGGGCTGCTGTTTAAAGCCTCCCGGTATACGCATACCTACCCATTCTGCTGGCGCTGCAACACGCCGCTGCTCTACTTTGCCCGCCCGACCTGGTTCATTCGCACCAGCAGAATTAAAGAGCGCCTGGTGCAGCTCAACCAGGAGATTAACTGGGTGCCAGAGCATATCAAGAACGGGCGTTTTGGCAACTGGCTGGAAAACAACATCGATTGGGCGCTGGGACGGGACCGCTATTGGGGCACGCCGCTGCCGGTCTGGGAATGCTCGCATTGCCACAAACAGACTTGCGTGGGCTCTGTAGCGGAGTTGAGCGCGTTGGCCGGGCGCGACCTTTCCAAAATGGACCTGCATCGCCCGTTTATTGACGGCGTGCAGTTTACCTGCCCGGAGTGCGGGCAGGGCACCATGCGGCGCGTCAAGGAATTGATTGACGTGTGGTTTGATTCCGGCGCGATGCCGGTGGCGCAGTGGCATTACCCTTTTGAAAATGTTGAGGAATTCAAGCAGCAGTTCCCCGCGGATTTCATCTGTGAAGCTGTTGACCAGACGCGCGGATGGTTCTATTCGCTGCTTGCCATCAGCGGGCTTGTTTTTGACAGCATCAGCTACAAGAACGTGGTCTGCCTGGGGTTGATACTGGACGGGGAAGGGCAAAAAATGTCCAAATCCCGTGGGAACGTGGTAGACCCCTGGGAGGTTATCAATCAGCACGGCGCGGACGCGGTGCGGTGGTACCTGTACACCTCCAGCCCATCCGGGAATGAGCGCCGCTTTAGCTCTGACCTGGTGGGGGAGGTGCTGCGCACCTTCAGCCTGACGCTCTGGAACACCTATTCGTTCTTCGTCACCTATGCCAACCTGGATAAGTGGCAGCCAGATATGGACGTCATCCCGCAGTACAGCCCGATGGATTATTGGCTGCTTTCATCGCTAAACGCGCTGGTGCGCGATGTGACGGCTGCTTACGAAGCCTATGACGTGCTCGGGGCAACCCGACCCATCGAAGCCTTTGTGGACCAGCTTTCCAACTGGTATCTGCGCCGCTCGCGCCGACGTTTCTGGAAGAGCGAATCGGACGGAGATAAAGCCGCCGCCTATGAAGTGCTCTACAGCGCGCTTACCACGCTTGCCAGTCTGCTGGCGCCCACCATGCCTTTCATGGCGGAGGAACTTTACCAGAACCTGGTGCGCAGCGTGAATAAAGATGCGCCGGTTTCCGTCCATCTGATTGAATGGCCCAAGGTTGATCCGGAGCACATCAACGAAAAACTTAACCGCGATATGGCGCTCGTGATGCGCCTGGCTTCGCTGGGTCACGCCGCGCGCAACAAATCCAACATTAAAGTGCGCCAACCCCTGGCTGAGGTGGCCTTCGCGGTCGGTTCCGCCGAAGACGCGGAACTGGTGGAACGCTTTAAGGACGTGCTGCTCGAAGAGCTGAATGTAAAATCTGTACGCTTGCTCAGCGGCGCGGGTGAGGCGGTCGATTACCGCATCAATCCGCTACCAAAACAGCTCGGGCAGAAGTACAAGAACCTCTTCCCGCAAATCCGCAAAGCCATCCTGGAACTGCCTGTGCAGGAAAGCGCCCAAAAGTTGCTGGACGGCATCAATCTGGTGGTGCAAGTGGAGGGCAAGTATTACGAGATTCAGCCTGATGAGGTGGAAGTGCACACCTCCGCGCGGGAAGGCCTGGAAGTGGCCTCCGACGGACCATATCTGGCAGCGCTGGATATCCACTTGACCCAGGACCTGGTGTACGAAGGACTGGCACGGGAATTCATCCGGCGCGTGCAGACCCTGCGCAAAGACGGCGGTCTGGACATCGCTGACCGCATCCGCTTGCACTACAGCGCCACGCCGCTACTGACCGAAGCCGTGCTGAACAGCGCGGAAATGATTAAAACCGAAACGCTTGCGGTGGAACTGGCGAACCTGGATGAAGCCGGCACCTGGATTACTGCCAGCGACAGCTTTGATAACGAACAACTGACCCTGCGCATCCAGAAAGCCAAATAGAGAATTGGTGCTGAATCTTGAAAAATAAACTGAAGATTAATCTGCTGCTTTTTGGGATTGCTCTGGCAGTCGTTGAGTTGGACCAATGGACGAAGTTGATTATCCGTCAAAACCTGGTATTGGGTCAGGCCTGGCTGCCTTTTCCGCCTTCGGAGTTCTTCCGAATTGTTTACTGGCAGAATACCGGCGCGGCGTTTGGGATTTTCCAGAATGGGAATATGGTATTGAAGGTGCTCACCTCGGCTATCATCCTGTTCATTCTGGTCTACTATCAGACCATCCCGTACGAGCAAAAGTTTGTGCGCGTGTGCCTGGCGATTATGCTGGGAGGGGCGGTCGGCAACCTGATTGACCGCTTTACCCAGGGTTACGTGCTGGATTTTATCGCGGTCGGCAACTTTCCGGTCTTCAATGTCGCGGATTCTTGCGTGACCGTTGGTGTTGGGCTGCTCATTCTCGCGCTGTTGCTGGAAGATAAAAAAGCTCGTGCACACAGCCTGCCTGGCGCCGAAAACAACCAGGAAGAGATAAAAGGTTAAAACAGGCGCATCCATGAATGCAGTGACGAAAGAGCTCCGCTTCCAAAAGGCTGAACCCGAGCGGTTGGATAAATTTCTGGCAGAAGAATTGCCCGAATATTCCCGTTCGCTGTTCCAGGAGCTGATTGCCAACGGAAAAGTGAAGGTGGACGCGCAGATGTGCTTTAAACCCGCCTTGAAGTTAAGCGCCGGGCAATTGGTCAGCGTGGAATTGCCGGCGGAAGAGGAGAAGGGCGTCATTGCGGAAAACTTACCGCTGGACGTCATTTATCAGGATGAGAATACAATTGTAATCAACAAACCCGCCGGGCTCATCGTGCACCCGGGCGCCGGGCATACGACCGGTACTGTCGTGAACGCCGCGCTTTACCGCTGGCCGGAATTGCGCCAGGTGGGCGAACCGGAACGGCCCGGAGTCGTGCACCGCCTGGATAAGGAAACCTCCGGGGTGTTGGTGCTTGCCCGCACCCAAAGCGCTTACGCCTGGCTGGTAAGGCAGTTCAAGTCCAGAAAAACTGAGAAGTACTACCTGGCTTTGGTCGACGGGCACCCCCCGACACCCAGCGGACGCATTGAAGCGGCGGTAGGGCGTGATGCCAGGTTTCGACAGAAGATGGCAGTCGTGTACGAAGGCAAAGGCCGGAAAGCGGTGACTGAGTACCACACCCGACAAAGCTTTCGTGACCACACGCTGCTGGAGGTACATCCATTTACCGGGCGGACGCATCAAATCCGCGTGCATATGGCGTACATTGGCTGCCCGGTCGTCGGGGACCGGGTTTACGGCAGACGCAAACCCTCTTTGCCGATGAAGCGTTTCTTTTTGCACGCCGCGAAACTGAGGATTATCCTTCCGGGAGAGAAAAACCTGACGGAGTTTCAGGCTGTGCTGCCGGACGACCTGAAAGAAGTTCTCAATCAGCTTTCCAATCAGGAGTGAGCATGCGCCTTTATGATTTTCGTTCCGATACCGTCACAATACCAACCCCTTTAATGCGCCAGGCAATGGCGCAGGCTGAAGTAGGAGATGACGTCTATGGAGAGGATCCCACAGTAAACCGTCTGGAAGCCCGCTCGGCGGAGCTGCTCGGGAAAGAAGATGCGCTGTTCGTGACTTCCGGCACGATGGGAAACTTGCTGGCGGTTTTGGCCGTCTGTGAACGCGGCGCGGAAGCGATTATGGGCAGGCAGGGGCATACTTTTCTGCACGAAGCCGGCGGAGTCTCCGTCCTGGGCGGCGTGTGCATGCATACGATTCCCAACCAACCGGACGGCAGCCTGGCACTGGAGGACCTGCAAGGCGCGCTGCGCAACCCAAATGATTTTCATGAGCCGATTTCGCGCATGGTGATTCTGGAAAACACCCAGAACGCTTGCGGGGGCATGCCGCTGGAGCCGGAGTATTGCGGCAGCGTGGCCGCTTTTGCCCGACAGCATGGATTGACACTGCACATTGACGGTGCGCGCATCTTCAACGCGGCTGTCGCGCTGGGAGTGCCGGCAGCGGAGCTGGTTCGTTCCGCCGACTCGGTTACCTTTTGCCTGAGCAAAGGCCTGTGCGCGCCGGTCGGGTCTGTTTTGTGCGGCAGCCGGGAGATGATCGATAAAGCCCGCCGTCTTCGCAAGATGTTGGGCGGGGGAATGCGTCAGGCTGGCATTCTGGCCGCCGCGGGAATTGTGGCGCTTGA
Organism: Anaerolineaceae bacterium UBA6073; assembly: GCA_002436085.1. Lineage (GTDB taxonomy): Bacteria > Chloroflexota > Anaerolineae > Anaerolineales > Anaerolineaceae > Mesolinea. Next base: position 76,759 of record DIXT01000011.1, on the reverse strand, counting down.
CCACATGATTGCGCGCCTGGCGGACGACCACCAAAGGGCACGCCGATTGGCGGACGCGCTGCTTGAGGTGCGCGGTTTGCGCATAGATAAAGGCACGCCCTATACCAATATGGTTTACCTGGCTCTGGAACCCACTGTGAACCACAACGCCGCGGAGATTGTGTCGCTTTTGGCGCAGCAGGGTGTGCTGATAGGCGATACGGGTGAACGCACATTCCGCCTGGTAACCCACAACGATGTGGATGACGAAGCTGTGGATACTTGCGTGAAAGCATTTTCGCGGGTAATGAACGCGCTGATGTAATCCCAATACATGCTTATCAGCATAAAAGATGGCATAATTATTGCAGTTCTTTAGCTTGGATTATGAGAAAGGGCTGCCTTGCCGGCGCGATGAGCTATTACAAGAAACCCCGATTTTTTCTAATGTTATTATGCGCGGTCCTCAGCGCTGGTCTGCTGTATGCGCCCGCTTCGGCTGGAACTATGCGGCAAAGCACAGAGGTGGAGGCGATCATCTATCTCCCAATCCTGTTCAAGGCGCCGCCGCCTCCGCCGGTGCAGTCCATGTCTGTTGGTCCGGACGGCGGCACGTTCACGGCAGTGGCGGTGGACCCAACTAACAGCTCCATCATCTATCTGGGCACTTACGGCGCTGGCGTTTATCGCAGCACGGACCAGGGAGCAAGCTGGACGCAGCAAATTACCGGCTTGGATAACACCTACATCCAATCCTTAGCGATTGACCCGCAAAATGGAAATATTCTGTATGCTGGTACCTATGCCGGGGGTGTGTACAAGAGCACCGACGCAGGCGCGAATTGGTTTGTCTCAAACGGCAGCCTGACCGACCCGCACGTAGTGTACGACCTTGAGGTTGACCCCCAAAATCCATCCACGGTCTACTTTGCCGGACGGATCAAAAACACTCTGATTGGCGTGGTGTACAAGAGCATGAACGGCGGCGCGGATTGGAGCCTGCTGCTGCGCGGAGACCTGTTCAACACATACGATTACTTTTACGACATCGACGTGGACCCGATGAACAGCAGCGTCCTGTACCTTTCCGCGCACGAACACGGCTTTTACAAAAGCGTGAACGGCGGCGAGAGTTTCAGCCCAATTAATAGCGGCGTTTCCGACCTCAGCGCGCGCAGCACAGCTATCGACAGCGGCAATCCTTCCCTGATTTTCGGAGGCGTCTGGCACGGCGAGGGCGTCTACAAGAGCACCAACAGCGGAGTTAATTGGTCCAAGGTCAGCAGCGGACTGCCTGCGGATGTGGAAATTTACCGACTGTATATGGATCCATCTGCCGATGGGACCAAGCCCCTGTTTGCCTGTACTTACGAGAACGGACTTTACCGTTCTACCAATAACGGCTCAAGCTGGGGCAGCGTGGGCCTGAGTGGGCAGTTCCTATATGATTTCGTCATTGCTCCGGGCTCTCCACAGAATTGGTATGCAGGATTAAGCTACCGGGGGCTCTACCGCTCAACCAATTCAGGCGCAAGCTGGACCCCCAGCCACAGCGATGTGAGCAGCCTTTCCAACAACGGCTTGGCGGCCATCACAGGGCAGCCGGGCTATGTTTACGCTGGGATCTACGGTATTGGCGTGGTCCGGACGAATGACGGCGGAAATACCTGGCAGGAAGTGAATTCCGGTTTGGGCAACCGCCAGGTGACCTGGCTGACTGCGGCTAACAACAAACTATACGCTTTAACGCCCAGCGCGTTGTATGTTTCAAGCGGGGGAAGCTGGACGACCATCAACAATCCCCAATCCGCGGGGTACGATCCGGCCTGGTATCTGGAGACCGTCTTGCCAGCGATAAGCCAGCCGGAGGAATATGCCGCCCAAGAAATCCTGGCTGCTCTCGATTACCAAACAGAGGCAGGGCTCAATAACACCCCACTCATCAGTCTGACAGCCATGGGAAGCACGCTTTATGGAGGCACGGCCGGGAAGGGTTTGTGGAAGTATTCCAGCGGAACCTGGTCCCAGGTCGGCTTGAACGGGTATTCCATCACCAGCCTCTCTGTTGACACAGTGCTTGGCCGCGTGCTGCTTTCCGCCTGCGACACTAACGGGAGCTGCACAGCGCGCTACCTGAAAAACGGAGCGTTCACCAGCATCAACCAGGGCTTGGAAGGGGTAAATACCAATCAAATTCTTGCCAGGGGCGACGACTACTTTGCCGCCACGGTGAATGGCATCTACATGCGGGACAATAATGGCACGCTGTGGGTGCCAGTGGGGGCTGCTGGAAAAAACATCCTCTCGATCAGTTTCCACGCCCAAAACACGAGCCTGATGGCAGCGGGCGGGGCAGGGTCTGTCTACTGGAGCGGCGACAGCGGCGCGCATTGGCAGATTGCAACGCCTGTGCTCAACCGCTGGAGTTATCAGAGCGTTATCATCGACCCGGCGGACAGCTCCCGCGTGTTTTTTGGCACGCGCGAGGCCGGCGCGTTCCTCTGGAACGGGCAGTAAAACTTCTGGATTGATCACTTTCCGGCGCACTTGGCTTTATCGATGCCGGCGGAAGCTTCATTAATTAGAATGATAAAGGATATCTATGTTGATTGTCATGTCGGACCTGCACCTGGCGGAGTCAAAATCACTGAGCCTGTCCGGGGCGCAGTTTAACCATAACCTCCCCGCGCGCGTGTATCAGGAGTATTTCCGGGCAATCGCGGAATCGCTGGATGACGGCGTGGTCCCCGAAGTAGACCTGGCGCTGGCAGGGGATATTTTTGAACTGACGCGTTCCGCATTGTGGCTGGAAGACAGCCTGAGACCTTACGGCCATCTGGATGACATAGCGCAGGGAAGCGCCCAGGAAGCCAAGATAATGGCTGTTCTGAGCGCAATTGCAGAAGACGAGCGCGTGGCGGAAACCTTGCAAATCATCCGCGGCCTGGAAAACGTGTTCCAGCGCCCGACCAGAGTGCATTACATACCCGGCAACCACGACCGCCTGGCTAACGCCACCCCGGCAGTCCGTTCTGCTGTACGCACTTTGCTTGGGATGGGGGAGAGCGCGGAGCCGTTTGAAAACCAATATCTGCATCCATTTGATGGACAGCCCGGGGTTTTGGTGCGGCATGGGCACGAGTATGACCCGAACAACTTTGGCGTGAACCTGCGCACAGAATCCTCGCTTCCGGTTATCATGCCAGCGGAGTGGTACAAACGCCCGGTGCTGGGGGATATCACCACCCTGGAACTGGCTGCCAGGCTGCCAAAAGTTTTCAAGGACTATTACACGGACGCTGGAATCCTGAAGCAGACGCCGCTCCTCGTCCTCTACCAACGCATCATGGAATTCGACAACGTCCGCCCCGCCAACGCGCTGATGAATTTTCTGTTCTCCACGCCCGGGCTGAGCCGCGACGAAACCTGGCGCTACTTGGAACCCGTGTTCAAGGGAATTCGGGATGATATTGCCCGCGATGTGAAGCTGAAACAGCAGTTTCTGACAATGGGCGCGCTGGTGGACATGCCGCTCTTCAGCCTGAAAGTGCTGCTGGATAAACGCATCTGGAAGCGGAGCATTCCTTTCTGGGTCTTTGCCAGGATGATTGAATCGCTCTCAGGAAAGTACAAGCTCGGCACACTGATGGACATGATTAAGAAGGAAGATTGCCTTAGCGCAAGCGAATCCAGCATTAACTGCATTGTCAGTGGGCATACCCACAGCCCGACGGTCGAACTCCTGCAGGCCAGCGGGGGGCGGCAGCGGTATTACCTGAACAGCGGCACTTTCCGCAACGTGATTACCACCGCGCCCGACCAGCAGAGTTTTGGGCGCTTGCGCTCAAGGGCGCGTGTGCTTATTTACGGACCCGGGGAGAAAAACCCGGAATACACCCGGGAGACCGGCTGGTCCTTTGATTATTCGAGCAACTTCGGATACGGCTCTGAGGTGTAAAGCGCCGCAAGCTTCCAACGCGGCAGGAATGCAATCGGGAACACCTTTTCAGCGTACCTGCATCAGCGCATTGGCGCGCTGGTAATCCTTTCGACGCACATAGATGGTGTAAACGAAATTGGGTTGCTCAGCGCCTTTGTACAGTGCGATATTTGACGCGGCGTATGAGCGGGAGTCTATCATCGAACCTAAAACACCGCGGGTGCGCTGAGTCTGCAGGCGGTACGGGATGTTCTCCTGTTTGAGGATATTTTCTATCCTGCGGATTTCCGCTGAAGAAGTATCCGCTATCAGTCTCTTGCCCAAAAGAATGAGGCTGTTTGCCATTGTGTGTCTTCCTTCCAAAGAGAAACCCTCAGCAGGCATGCGCTGCTGAGGGTTTGAATTCAATTCCAGCTGCCAGCGTCACAGCCCCGTAGCTTCGTTTAGCCCGGCTTCTTTTTCTTAGCTACCGCGCGCGTTTCCGTCAGGGTGTGTCCGCGCAGGGCGCGCACCAAATCCGCGCGGCGTAAGGCGCGTTTGCGGTCGATTTCGACCATTTTCGCTTTATCATCGGCAAGCTTGCGCAGAGCTTCGGTCCAGGCCGCGCTGGAGACGGGTTTGTGATTGAGACGCCAGCGTTCCACTTTGACCGCCAGTTCGTCCGGGTTCACCAGCACATCACGGGTGCGTTTAACCTGCATACCCTGATAGTCAAATTCAAATTCCTGACTTTCGTATTTGGGTTTGATCGGGCAAACTTGCATGCAAGCCCCGCATTTAATGCAGTAGTAATCTGCTAACACCAGCTTGCCTTGGTCATTGATGTGCAGCGCGCGGGTCGGGCAGATATCCGCGCAGGCAAAACAGCCCTCGACGCAGCGTTCGCGGTGCAACTCCACGGAACCCTGCCAGGGCTGGTGCACTTCGAAGGCGCCTTTGCTCGCGACTTCGCACTGACGGCAGTGAATGCAGTTGGCAAAGTCCACGCGCATTGTGTCCCGCTGCTCGTCGTAACTGATGACGTCCGCGGAGCAGTTGTCGATGACAAAATCTTTGAGGGAAAAGTCAAAAAGCTCCCGACGGAATATGGTTTTCGCGATGTATTCCGGATAGGTTTCATACTCCCGCACCGGAATTTCCGGCTTGCCGTTGATGGTCAGGCTGATGGCGTGCGTGGGGCATGAAACGACGCACATGCCGCAGTTTACGCATTTTGTCTCGTCCACATCCACGGAAGCTTTTACCGCAATGCGGCCATTCTCAAGCTGGACCGGTACATGCGTCAGCGCTTCCTTGGGGCAGACAATCGGTCCGATCTGGCAGCCGACACACTTGTCCAGGTCCCAGGTCATCAGGTAGTTGCGCGTAACCATGCCGCGCCGGATGGTCATCTGGTGTTCGTCTTTGGTTTTTTGGGGAATTCCGCGTTGGCTCATGCTTTCTCCATTAAATATCCGCAGGCAGCGCGTTAAGTTCCGCCAAACTGAAGACAGGCCCGTCTTTGCAGATGTATTTTGAACCGATATTGCAGCGGCCGCACTTGCCGATGCCGCATTTCATGCGCTTTTCCAGGGAGGTGAATATTGTTTCCGGAGGGAAGCCCAACGAAACGAGCGCGGGCAGGGTGAACTTCGTCATGATGGGCGGTCCGCATACAATGGCAACGGCGTTATCCGGTGAGGGCGCTATTTGCTTGACCACATCCGGGACGTAACCGACGTGGTGGTCCCAGGTTTCCTCAGGAACATCGATAGCCTGATGGACTTCCATGTCATCGCGCTGGTACCAGCTCTGAATGTCGTGCTTGTACATGCACAAGCCGGAGCTGCGCGCGCCGTAAATAACCACCAACTGACCGAAATCCGGGCGGTTTTGGGGATGCTGGACGTGCTTGGTGAGCGCGTACAACGTGGAAAACGCGCAGCCGCCGCCAATAATGACCAGATTCTTGCCTTTCCAATCCGCGAGCGGAAAACCATTGCCCAGAGGTCCGCGCATCCCCAGCGGGTCGCCAGGTTTCAGGTCATGCAACGCTTTGGTAACGGAACCCATGCGCTGGATGGTAAAACGCACAAAATCACCTTCCCAGGCAGCCGAGGCTACCCCAAGGGGGGATTCGCCTTTGCCAAATACCGAAAGCTGGCAAAATTGGCCCGGGTTGAACTTCTTAAAGAATGCCTGGCTGTCCGCGTGGTTTTCAAAAGAAAGCTCGAGCGTTTTCAGGCTGCGGTCAGTAGATTCGTAGTACGCGCGCAGGACGCGCATCGGTGTCGGTTGGTAAGGGTTGCGCGGGGAGGGATTAGTTGGCATGCAGCGCCTCGCTTTCGTACGCGCTGGCTTTGCGAAGCATGGCGCGAATATCCAGACCAACCGGGCAATAGCGCACACAGCGCCCGCAGCCGGTGCAGCCCAGCTTGCCGGCATGCTCCCACCAGTAGCTGTACTTGTGCATCAGGCGTTGACGGGTGCGTTCTTTGCGCGTCGGGCGCGGGTTGTGCGCCGAAGCTTCCAGGGAGTAAACCCGGAACATGCAGGTATCCCAGTTGCGCACGCGCGTGTCGCGCTGGGCTTCGTCCACCAGGTCGAAACAGAAGCAGGTGGGGCACAGGAAGGTGCAAATACCGCAGCCAAGGCAGGACTCGGACAGCTGCGCCCAAACGTCCTGGTCAAAGACCCGGTCAAGCTTGTCCTTAAGGCCGTCCAGTTCGAAAGCTTTAGGCAGCGCTTGTTCCGCGGCTTGCTGCAGATTTTGCACGCTTTCCTGTTGGGTTGGGTTGGCAGGCGTCAGGCCGCCAAAAAGGCCAACGGCGCGCTCTGAAAGCAGCTCAATCAGATATTCGCCGCCAAGATCCGTCAGGAGCGCGTCCAGACCATCCGTGTGGAATGGCCCGGATTCGGTGCTGGTGCAGAAGCAGGTAGCGCCGGGTTCGTTGCAGCCCAGACCGATGAGCAGCGTTTCCGCGCGGCGCGCTAACCAGAATGGGTCTTGATTGTCGCCTTCCGCAAAGACAGTATCAAGCAGGGTCACCGCTTTCGCGTCGCATGGGCGGATGCCGAAGATCACACGTTTTTGCGGTACGGCTTCAATACTTTCCAGCTGGCCAAGATTTTGCTTGTATTTCAGGATCGCTTCGGACTGCGGAAAGAAGAGCGCCTTGGGAGGGTAGCGGGTGTTGTGAGGTTCCTCCAGGCAGAGTTCTGACGGGGCAGTGAAAGGTAAAAATTCCGAGTACGCGCCGGCTTTTTGCGGAGCCAGCACGGCGTATTCAGCTGACCAACGCTCCAGGAGCGCATTAAGTTCGTGCTTGGGGAGGATGTATTTCATGACTGTTTTCCTCCAACCTGGAAGTGTTTCTTGTCATCCAACGTAAATGAGGCAAAGGGAGGCTGAGTTTGGTCGTCCATCCCTGCCGCGAATTGGTAGCTGTCCCACATATCTTTTCCCAACTTATCGGTAAGGTAAGTCATCTGGATATCCATCGGACAGGCGCGCTCGCAGGCGCCGCAGCTGGTGCAGCGTCCGGTCTGGTGAAAAGCGCGGATGATATGCCAGGCGTGTGTGCCGGCTGGCGTGGTGCCGCTTTCTGTCCAGCGGGGGGTGTTGTGGTCCACAAAGCATTCCTCGCAGTAACACATCGGGCAGGCTTCGCGACAGGCGTAGCAGCGGATGCAGCGCTCAGCTTCCTGCTTGAAATAAGCGGTGCGTTCCGCGCGGGTGAGAGCTTCAAAAGACTCCACGCGCTCACGGATGAGGGCGGGGTCGCCTTCAGGCAGCATTTCTCCCAGCAGGATGTCCGCGCTGAGTGGGTTGGGGTGAACGCAGCGCAGGCAGGAAGAATGCAGCAGCTCCTGGCGCGGCAGCGCAAAGGTTTGGTGCCTGGCGCGCACTGTCAGTGTGTGCGCGCTGTCTTCGTACGCAAGGATATCCTCACCTGTAAGCGCGACCACCTTGCGCCAGTCGATAATGCCGGTGCAGGGAATGCCGATCAGGGTAAGCTTTTCGCGGCTGTGCTGCTTTTCCACCACTAGCGCGTTCACAGAGCGGTTTTCGCAGCCGCGCACCAGCATGCCAATGCGCGTCTCCTGCGGGAAGCGGGTAAGGTAATTGGCAAGATTGTTGGCGCACAGGCCGTTGTAAACCAGATTTTCGAGGTCTTCCACGTTGGTGAAGAAGGCCGGCTGAGGGCGCAGCGGTGCGTCTTCCTTCCGGAAGGCGACCACAACGTCCACCAATCCTTCCGAAAGCAGCCGTGCTGCTTCGGTGCGGATTTTCGCTTCCAACTCAGTCATTCGCGCCTCCTTCCTTCAGCGGCACACGCGTCGCAAGGCTTTCCGCCGGGCCGAGCCTGGAGATCTGGCTTTCGAAATCAGCCAGCTCGCGCTGAATGCGCCCGCGGTCCTGCAAATCCAGCCATACAAAGTGCACGCGCTCCTGGTCGTAGCCGATATAGTCCAGGAAGCTGGAAAACGAATCCAACTGCCGGCGGGCTGCCAGGTTGCCCTCTTTGAAGTGGCATTTTTCTGGCAGACAGCCGCTGATGACAACGCCATCCGCGCCGCCCTGAACAGCGTTCAGTACGAATAACGGGTCAATACGTCCGGTGCAGGGCACTTTTATCAGATGAATATTTTCAGGCAAGCGGCTGTCTACCCATTCCTGGTCTTCGGGAGCGTAGAGGCACCACTGGCACTGAAAAAACGCGATTTTCGGTTTGTTATCCATCAGTTCAGCGCTCCTTCCGGGTTCAACCAGCTCCAGATGTTCTCTATCAGTTCATAATCGGAGTGTTCTTCCGGGAGGCTGATGGAGTTGGAGCGGCAGGCCGCGCCGCATGCGCCGCAAACCATACACAAGCCCGCGTTTACGACTGCGACCGGGATGCTTCCGCGGTATGGCAGCTTGCGGATTTCAATGGTAATGGCTTCGTAAGGGCAGACTTCCGCGCACAGCCCGCAAGCCACGCAGGTTTGCTGGTCCACGACGGCAGTATGCAGGGGCGTTTTTAGCCCGTTTTGTACGGCTACTTTTTTGACAGCCGTGATAACGCCGGAGATGTGAATTTTCTGCGGACAGGCCGGGTAGCATAAATCGCAAGAGGAACACAGCCAGGTGGTAGGGTTGGCGTAACTTTCTTCGCGCATTTCCATCATAACCATACGCAGCAAACGCCGCGGGTTGTATTCCGGTTCAAGTTTCTGCTGGATCATGCATTTGCTGGTGCAGGTCCCGCAGGAATAACACATTTCAAGGTTTTCTCCGCCAGGGATTGCCCTGATCTCGTTGGCAAGTCCGGTTCCTATCATGGGGCTGCCTTCTCTCTGCTGAGAATGGTGTTTACCATAACCTCGGTATGATCCATGGCTCGCTGGACGCCGGGGATGTTTGGCAGGCGTGTGAGGCGTTTGGCCATGTCTGGGCGCAAACGCTCAATTTCGGCGTGCAGGTCTGCCGGTGGTATGGCGTCCAGAGCGGCTTGCGTTTCGTTGAGCACCCGGGCGTATTTGTCACCTTCTGCCGCGCTAATCCACTCGACCCGGAAGCGTCCGGGGGTCATATTCAAGCGCTCAAAGATGGTTTCCAGGCGCTTAGCGCGCTTGGCGCCAATTACCTGACCGGTAATGTAGTGGCAGTCCTGCGGGTGGCAGCCAGAGAAAAGCACAGCGCCCGCGCCAAGGCGGTAAGCTTCATAAATAAAGTCCGCGTCCATACGCGCGGAGCACATCACCTTGATGCCGCGTTCGTTGGCCGTGTACTCAAAGTGGCTGGTACCTGCCAGGTCCGCGCCGCCGTACGAACACCAATGGCAGCGCAGCGCCAGGATTTTCTCCTCGGGTTTGTTCGCTAAAAGTGTACGGATCTGCGCGAGGATTTGCGCGTCTGTGTAATGCAGCTGTGTAATCGCGTCGTGAGGGCACTCAGCCACACACGCGCCGCAGCCGTGGCACTTGGCGGTGATAACTTCCGCGGCTTTACCTTGGGTGTAATCTATCGCGCCGTATGGGCACGAGCGTTCGCAGATACCGCAGACTTTGCCCTGCGCGCTGACACAGCGGTCGGACCATACGTTGGCGATGGTGGGTTCAATCTGCCAGGATTTTGAGTGCAGAATGCGCGATGCGCGTGCTGCCGCGGCCGAGCCCTGCGCGACGCTGGCAGGAATATCTTTAGGTCCCTGGCAGGCGCCCGCAAAGAAGATGCCGTCCGTGGGGCTGTCCATCGGGCGCAGTTTGGGGTGATACTCCATGTACCAACCGCCGGGCGACTGCGCGACGTTCAGCACTGAGCTCATGTGGTTCTGGTCCGGCTGCGGAATCGCGGCCTGATTGAGAATGACAAGGTCGTATTCATGCTCCACGACCTTACCCAGCGCGATATCTTCCGTGTGGATGAAGAGGTTGCGGCTTTCAGGATCCTCAGTAATCATCGCGGGGCGCCCCTGGATAAAGTGAATACCCATGGACCGGGCACGATCGTAAAACTCTTCGTAACCCTTGGAGGGTGTGCGGATATCTATGTAATAGATGGAAATATCAGCGCTTGGGTTCATCTGCTTGGCTAGAACGGCGTTTTTAATGGAGTACATGCAGCAGAAATTCGAGCAGCTTTCCACAAAACGCTTATCCCGGGAACCCACGCAGTTAATAAACGCCAGGCGCTGCGGTTTTTTGCCGTCGCTGGGGCGGATTAAGCTGCCGGCAGTCGGACCCGCGGAGTTGTTCAGGCGTTCCATTTCCATCGCGGTAATCACATTGGGGTAGCGGTTGTATCCGTACTCCTCCATCGGGGAGGGGTCAAAGTGCGAGAAGCCGGTGGCTACGACGATAGCGCCGATTTCTTCTTCCACAATTTTGTCCTGCATGCTGAAATCAATCGCTTCGAGCGGTCCGCAGGCTTCCACGCATTTGTAGCAGTGGATGCAGGCGTCCATGTCGATGTTGTAAATCAGAGGGACGGACTGGCTCATGGGGATATAGGCTGCCTTGCGGGGAGCCAGGTTCATTTCAAAGTAATTCGGGACTTCAATCGGGCAGACTTTGGCGCAATCCCCGCAGCCGTTGCAGCGGTCCGCGCGCACATATTTGGCTTTTTCGCGCAGGGTTACTTTGAAGTTTCCGACGAAACCTTCAACTTTTTCAACTTCCGTGTATGTTTTGACTTCAATGAGGGGCTGACGCGCCGCGTCAACCATTTTTGGTGCGAGAATTCATATACTGCAGTCCATCGTTGGAAAGGTCTTGTTCAGTTGCGCCATGACCCCTCCAATCGTTGGTTCTTTCTCGACCAGCACCACGGGAATATTCTGTTCCGCCAGGTCCAGCGCCGCGCTGATGCCAGCCACCCCGCCGCCGATAACCATCGCCTTTTTGGAGACGGGGACATTGATCATGTCCAGCGGTTGCAGGAAGGATACTTTGGAAACGGCCGAAGCAGTCAGGTCCTTTGCTTTCGCCAGGGCGCCTTCGCGATCGTGTCCGTGCGCCCAAGTGCATTGCTCGCGGATGTTTGCCATTTCCATCAGGAATGGGTTCATTCCGGCTTCGGCAACAGCAGCACGGAAGGTGGGTTCGTGCATTCTTACGGAACAAGCGGAAACCACTACGCGGTTCAGGTTGTACTTTTTAATGTCCTCTTTGATCAGGCGCTGACCGCTGTCCGCGCAAGCATAAAGCGTGTCGGTAGCACGCACTACGCCGGGTAATTCTGCGGCGAAGTTGACTACTTCCTTGGGTGGGATGACGCCGGCGATGTTGCTGCCGCAATGGCAGATATAAACGCCGATGCGCAGTTCCTCCTCATTTTTGTTGAGTGCATCGCTCATCTGGGATCCTTGGTTTTAGTTGGGAACTCGAGGCTGTCTTTTATCAGGTCACGGCGAGTCTTTTGCGCCTGACGGTCCGGATTGGTGAGCGTCAGGGCTTCTTTCGGGCACCAGAGGACGCACTGCGGGCCGCCTTCAACGGTCTCGCATTGGTCGCAAATCTCTGCCAGCTTGGTGGCCGGGTTAATTGAGATCGCGCCGAAATCACAGGCTTCGATACACCAGGCGCAACCGTCGCATTTGGTGGAGTCCACGCGAATAATCCCGCTTTCAGAGTCCTGAGTCAGCGCGTCGCGCGGACAAACCACAACGCAAGGCGCGTTTTCGCAGGTCCTGCAGGCGATTGCGGAAATCAGGACTTCATCCATCCGAACCACGCGGATGCGGCTACGGTACGAGTTATACTCCCCGGTTTTGGTGTAGGAGCACACATATTCACATAACTGACAGCCTATGCAAGCGGCAGGATCGCAAACAATATATTCGTACTTCGAGGTAGAGGTCGCCATTATTCTCCTTTGACACCGATTTGTTCGGCTACATCAGGCATGCCCAGTTTGATGAGTAAATCGCTGGGGATTAAACCATCTTTGGTCCAACCCTTGGCCTGATAGTAAATATCCTTCAGGTATGCCAGTTCTTCATCGCTGACAGTGTAACCTGCCGAGGCGCCTTTAGTGAAGGGCTCGTTTTTCCAGCGCCAGGGCAGATCATCGTCCGTGGCTGTCCAACCTTCGCGGATATTGAAAGCTTTCTTGATCGTGTGCGCGCGGATGCCAATCAGGTCCACATCATCGTAACCGAAATCCCAGCCTGTGGTAGCGTTGATTAATTCCGCGATGGCGGGCCAGGCGCCGGCACGGTCGGCTTTGCCGGTGAAGCAGCGCCGGATGAACTTGCATAAAGGCAGCGTATCGTAGACTGCCGCGTATTCTTCGGATTCCGCGGCGACTTTTCCGCGGGTTTCATCGATGGTAAAACGATTGACTTCGCCCTTAATGTCTGGGTCGTACGCCGCAGAGCGGTTGTGGCAGCCGCCGCGCGTACCCGTAGCCAGGCCGACTGAGAAAGTTTTCAAAGCGCGCGCGTCGTAGCCGGGGCATTCAAGACCTTTGATATTCATAGCCCATTTCCAGGATTCGGTGCCGCGTTCTGCGTCAATCTTCTTGCAAGCAATGCGTGTGCCTTCGGCTAACAGGTCGCCAATGCCTTCACGGTCCCGGATCATCTTCGCGAGCGTGACAGCAGCTTCGCCATTGCCAAAATTCATCTCGATCCCTTCCGGGAATTGCTTGCAGGCAAAATCTTCTTTCTTGAGGACGCCTTTTTCATAGCATTCCATCGCGTAAGAGATAGTCACGCCCATGCTCATGCTATCCATGCCATCGTGGTCGGCAATTTCAAGCAGCTGAATGCACGCGCGCATGTCGGAAATACCCAGGTTGGAACTGTTTGCCTGCAAGCTTTCGTATTCCACGCCCGTCATCGCGCCTGCAAATGGACCTGTTTTCACAATGGACATCTGCTCGCAGGCGATTGGGCACTGCGCGCAGGCAATCACTTTCACCTTGTGGTGCGCGTCCAGGTATTGACCGCTGACCAGGTTGACATGCTCAAAAGTACCGTCCTGATAGTTTCGGGTTGGGAGAAGCCCAATTTTATCCATATCAAGCATGTTCGTGGTAGTACCGTAGATGCGGTACTTCTCAGTGTATTTACCCTGGGCTTCCTTCGAAATATGGAAGCTTAATTCCATCAACTTCTTGGGGTCGGCCACGGTAACGCCTTTCGTTCCGCGCACAGATAGGGCTTTTAGCTTCTTTGACGCCCAGACTGCGCCGTGACCCGTGCGGCCTGCCTGCCGTCCGTCATTCGTGACATTGGCGTAACGGACCATATGCTCGCCGCACACGCCAATGGTGCAGGAGCGCACCTGGTCGTCTCCCAGCTTTTCACGGATGGCTTCTTCCGTCTGGAAAGTGCCTTTTCCAAGCAGATAGGTCGCATCCAGAAAATCCACGCGGTCATCGTCAATGAATACATTCACCCATGTATCGCTGCTATTATGCAGCACCACGCCATCCCAACCGGCGCGCTTGAGGGCGATAGAAAACCAACTTCCGGAAAGACTATCACCAAGGAAGCCAGTGAGAGGAGACTTGGACGCAAGGCCAAATTTGCCGCCCACGGGAACTGGCGTTCCCGCAAAGATGCCATTTGCAATACAAACGGGGTTCTCGGGCGAATATGGGTCGCACCCGGGGACGATATTTTCCCAACACAACCTGCTGGCCATCGAAACACCGCCAATCCAAAGCTTGTACCATTCTTCAGGCTTTTCTTCTACGCGGGTTTTCCGGGTCTTCAGGTCAATATGCAGGATTTTTCCACTATAACCTTTCATTTCAGCTCCCTTTCAAAAGTCTTAAGCCATCCCATGCAATGGAAAGGCCCTTGTAGCTTATTACAATCAGATTTATTCCCTAATTGGATTCCTGACTTCAATGCGAATATACCTTTTTTATGTGATATCTGAAATTATTATACACTTAGTCGTAAAATCTGTGGGCATTCTTCTCAATATTCCCCAAGCAATTGACACAAGGTGTTTCAAGACTCGATCACCGCAATTCTGAATGACCTGCGCGTTAATAGCTTAAAATATGAAGCCCCTGGGTGCGAGGGGCTTCATTGCGGAGGGGAAAAACTGGATGCTAAACCAGAGTTTTCAAAGTTAGTGAGCCTATTTTGAGAGGCTCAGTTTGATCATTTCACCTTTTTGGTCGAAGGTCATGCGGGCGTAAGAGTCATGGGAGATTGTTTTGATTTCCACGCTTTTTCGCAGGGTGACAACATAACGTTCGCTGCCTTCCAGATAGTGCTTGCGGGACTTGCGGTCCTTGACGCCGGCGGTATCCAGCGAGAAATTGGTCAACTGTGGATTAATCGCCATGGTGGCATTATCCAGGCCTGGAAGGTAAGCGCTGATGATTTTTTTGACGTTTTCAAGGATTTCGTCCGGCATCTCCTCAGGGGATACGACCATTTCCTCGTGGGAATCGCTGATAGTTTTGATGACCAGGGTTTTGGAAGGGCGCAGCAGTGGTTTGGGGATGCTCTTGAGGCTTTCCTTGCTCGCAAGCGGGTCGCCGTACAGGACGAAGGACAGAATGGTTTTCTGGTCCTCTCCATCCAGGTAGCCCTGGGCTTGGGTCATGCGGCTGGCAAGCGTCAGCTTGGCTCGCATCAGCGCGTAACCAACAGGAACGCTGTTCTGAACATGCGTCCAGAAATTGTGCGCCAGGAGGTCCGCGCCAACCAGCAACTGATTGACAGAACCGTACGCAACGCAGGTGCTGCCGACGAACGAGCGGCTGCCCACGCTGAGCAGGTTCATCGCCATGGAGTCTTTGGCGGTCTTGTCAAGAATATTTGCGCCGTAGCAGGCTTCGCTCAGGATAATATCCGGGGCGGGCGAGTCTGTGTTAAAGATATAAGGTACAACCGCGACGGGGTACTCCGGGCTGTTCAATCGGCGGGTGAAATCACTTTGACCAAACCACTCGGGAGCGTCTTTGAGCCCGTGCAGATTAAAGTAGGCGAATTTCGGATTTGATTTCTGTTTGGACAGCAATGTCGAAGAGTCAATTGGCGGAGAGGATTTAATCCGATCGCCGCGGTCAATTACATCAAACACTTCTGTGCTGGGAATTTTCCAGACCTCCGCGCAATAGCCGAGCTGCTCAGAGCGTTTGAAGCTTTGCATGGTCGCGTGCAGCGACTCGCGCAAGTTATAGAGCCAGTTTTCGAAGACGGTTCCGGAGATGAATGTTTTGGCTTTCAGTTTAAGCGCGTATTCGTTGTTCAGGTAACGGAGCTGCTCAATCAGATATACCGGGTCGCTGCCGGCTTCATCCGGGATGCGGCCGACCGGCCACTGCGGAATGAAATAATTGTCATCCACGGTAGCATAAGGATTATCGGAAGGCACATAAGTGTCCGCGTCATCGGTAGGGTTGGGGAGCTGGTGGAAAGGAACGATGTCGTTTCCGCCGATGATGAGCAGCGTGCCGATCATCTCGCCTTTGGCCGCCAGACTCTTGTCCAGGTCTGCCAGAGCCAGCTTAAACTTCCAGGCATCGTTTGCCAGGTTAGGGGTCAGACCGAGGTCATTGGCTATGCGGGGGTCATCCGGCACAAAAACGACGCTGTTCCAGCCCGGGAGGGCAGTAATCTTGATCGAAAGGTCCTGCATCGCGTCGATGATGACGTTGGCTGTATTCGCGCCGTACTTGCTGGTGAGGGCAGTCCGCGAGGTCATCAGCACATAATTCGGGAAGCGCGCGTCCGCGGTTGTCAGTTCAGACTTGCGCATCGTCTTGGCAATCTTGTCGAATTCCGCCTGAATTTCGTTCAGGGAGTCGACAGTCTCATTCCTGGCTTTGACGTGCTTTTCATCGCCAAAATTCGGAGATTTGCTGAGCAGAAAAGCTTCGGGTGGGACTTCGGAATAGTCGATGTTGTTGGTATTCCCAAAGTCGGAAATTTTCTGGGTGACCGGAGCGCCGCCTGCGGGAGCTGCCTTAGATGCAGCTGGCTGCGCGTCTGGGGCGGCTTCCACTGAACCTGCCGGCGCGGCTGCCGCGCCTGGGGTGCCAAGGGCATTCCAGCCAAGTTCCACCGCGATAGAGGCTGGAATTGGCAGGTCAAAGTAGACTTTCAGGTCATCCGGCCAGATTGGTTTGAAAGTGTGATCGGCGCCAAGTAAACGGCTGGCTGCCTGACCGCTAATGTCATGGGCCGCGCTCCAATGCAGTTTTTCAACGCCGCGCGCGTCTTCGCCTTGCTGCATGTCCGCCAGGGCGGAGAGCAGTTTGATCTGGATGCAGTCCGGCCAGCGGTTTCCGTAAATACCGGCAAGGGTATCCAGCAAGGTCATATTTCCGTTTTTGTGGATGATGCGCATGTGCAGGATGGCGGGCAGCGGCAGGTTCGGGTTTTGCGCGAGCGCTTGCAGGATAGCTTTTTCGGCTGCTGCCTGGTCGCCGGATTCAAAAGCCCGGCGGGCGTTCATAAATGGCGCGAACCACTTGGCTGTCGGCGGAACCGGCGCGGGGTTGCGCTGCAGGTACGCCAGCGATGAATGGTACTCTGCGTCAATCGCTTCACCGTTCACAAGTTGGCTGAGCAGGCTCATCGCCTCCAGGAATTCGGGATCGTAGGCGATGATCTTCTTGAGGTTGCCGACGGCCATCTCCACATCCCCAAGTTCGGCCAGGATGGCCGCGTAGATGTAATTCACCAGCAGGTCGCCCGGATAGCTCGCCAACCAGATCAGGCAGGCCTGACGGACAAACTGCAGTTCGCGCTTATTCATCGCGGTCTGCACAAGGGTCAGGAATTTGCCGCGCCTGACAATCATGGCGTCGTCATTATTTGGTACGCGATAAGGTATCATCTTCGTTTTGGTGCCTCCTGCAAGTTGTTCACCAAATTCAGAGCAACGATGGATGCAAGCTGTCTGCGTATCACGGGGTCATTCGGAGCGAACTGGGCCGCCTGGCGCAGCATGCTTTCAGCGTTGCGGTAATCTTTGCTGTCTTTGTAAGCCGCTGCAGCCTGGATATACGCCCGGGGATCTTTCCCGACCATTTCGATGGCTCTGTGGTAGGTTTCCAGTGCGCGGGTGCTGTCCCGGCGGTCCTGATAGGTCTGGCCAAGCTCCAGGTAAGCTTCAATCAGGCTGGGGTTTACGGCCAGCGCACGGTTCAGGTAGTCCAGCGCCTGGTCAAGGTTGCCGCGCTTGCGCGCGATGCGCCCGAGCATCAGGAGCGTCTGCGGGTTCTGGCTGTCGATTTCCAGGCTGTGGTGCAGGGTCTCTTCGGCCTGGGTCTGCATATTCGCTTCCAGGTAATAGCCGGCCAGGGTGTTGAGCACCAGCGGGTTTTCGGGATTTGTTTCCGCGAGCACCAGCGCCGCGCCCAAACCCGATTTCCGCAGCATACTTGCATCGAGCTCTATGGCGAGCAGGTCAAAGGGAATTGGGTCGCTGACCATTTCTCTGGCGGCCTGCAGAACCCGCTTGGCCTCTTCATTTTGGCGCAGTTTCATCAGGGCTTTAGCCTTCACCTGCAGGGCGCGGTGGCTGTGCGCGTTTATCTGCAAAACCCGGTTCGCCTGGTCTTCCGCTGCCTGGTAATCCTGCAGCGCGTAATAGGATTCGGCGATAGTTTCAGCGTAGACGGTTTTTCCCGGGTCCAGCGTCTCAAGCTCACGCAGGCACTGAATGGCTGCCTGATGCTCACCGAGCTGCTGATTAATCACAGCCAGCGAGAACAGGGCTTCGGGATCTCCCGGGAAAAGTTCATTGGCTTTTGTGAAGTAATCCTGCGCGGCGTGATAATCTTTCTCCTGCATTTTAATGTCCCCGAGCATCTGCCAGTATTGCGCGGACCTTGGCAGGATGTGGATGGCATCTTCGAGATGTTTGGAGGCTTTTTCAAACGCTCCGGATTGTTTGTGAAAGGTACCCGCAATGGCATGCCAGTCCGGCTCATCCGGCCAGATTTCCAGCGCCTTTTCAATTGCTTCAGCAGCCAATTCAGGCTCGGCCTGGCGGGCAATTGCCAGCATCATGGCGAGCTGGGGGTTGGCCGGGTGTTTTTCGAGCAAACCTTCAACATTTTGCGCGCAGGCTGCCGGGTTCTTGTACAGAAGCAGCACCGCTTCCTGGAACGCCACATCAAAATCTTCCGGGAAGGCTGCGCTGATATTTTTGATGGTGTCGCTGTCTAGCTGAACAGAAAGCGCCTGGGCGGCTTGACGGCTGTTCCGGACTAGGGGCTTCAATTCCTCGCCCTCGTTCCAGCGCCCGCTGAACAGCGCCTGACCGATCTTGAGAGTGGGCAGCATTTCGGCTGCCGGGATATAGCGGCCGGCAATGGAAATCTGTTCCTGGTGGGTTTCTTCATCAGTCTGTTCAGGACTGAACGGGCGCGGCAAGTGCTGCACAATCCGCAAAGCGCGCGCGTTGTTGCTTACCCGGGCTTTTTCAACCAGATATTCCGCGACCTGTTGATTCACCACTGGATTAATCTTGATTTCTGCAAGCGCGTAAGCAAAGCACTTATCGGCTAGATTCCAGCTTTGCGCTTCAAAAGCCGCCACAGCTGTCGCAAGCGCTTGCCACAGCCAAGCGAAATGCGCCGGAATGCTAAATGACTCCAGGCCCGACTGCGCGTAGGAGTTATCCAGCAAGCTTTCTGCAGAACGCAGTTCTTCTTCCGCCTGGGCGGGCTTGTTTTCAGACAGCGCCAGGAATGCCCGCGCCGCGTGGAAAATCGCTGAGGGACTCTGGCGCGAAAGGAAATGATCCAGGATAAGGTGGGTTTTGTTTGAGTCCCGGTCAATCAGCGCATTCACAGCCAACAGTCGCGTCAATTGTTGGTACGCCGCGGGGTTGGGCCTGGACTCGAGGAATTCAAGTGTGCTCTCCAGTTTTTCAGTCTTCTTCAACGCGAAGGCAATTTCACTCTTAAGCAGGATGAAGTCGCCATAATCCGATTTTAACGCGAAGGCTTGCCCGGCATGCTTTTGCGCAGCTGCCAGGTCCCCGGTGGCGCGTTCCAATTGCGCGGCGCGGTACAACACCCCAGCCCGGCTGTACTCAGGGATGCCTTCACCGGGCTGCGTGCTGGAATACGCCTCAAAGGGCAGATCTGAAGCTGAGAACTCAATTTCCTTCAGCAAAGCTTCAAGGTTTTGCAGCGCCGGCACAAACTGCTTGTTGCCCGACAACACGTCCGACTTAAGAATAGGGAAGCAGGGGTGGTTGCCCAGGGGTTTTTCCAGTTCCGCCAGGAGCTGGAGCGCCGCGGCGCCGTCTCCGAGACGGAGAACCGTGTACGCCAGCTCCCGCGCTTCAACAAAATCAGGCTGCGGATTATTCGCGATGGCCTGGTGGATGATGCGCGCCGCTTCAGCGGAATCGTTCATGTGTAAATAGATGTTCGCGACGTTTACATACTCTTCAGTGCTGATGTTTTCCCGCGCGAGCATGCGGTTGAGCGTCTCTTTTGTTTCGGCGGTGGAACCCATAGCGAGGTAGGTGCGTGCCAGCGCCAGGTAGAGCGCCTGTTCATCCGGCAGCAGGTAAAGCGTGTCTTTCAACACCTGAATAGCTTCGCGTTCATTACCGTTAGTGCTGCAGAAACTGCTGTACCAGAGCACATTATCCAATTCCGTTGGAGCAAGCTGCAAAGTTGCCTTGGCGGCTGCCAGGCTTTCTTCGCGCATGTCCGCAGCAGCAAATGCCTCGGTGAGGGTATGGCGCACATCCAGATTATCCGGGTCGACTAAAACTGCTTCCTGAAGCGCGGAAAGGCTGATGTCCGGCATCCCAAGCTTAAGAGCGCTCTGACCAATCTGATGCTGAAGGTGGAAATAGGTGCGCGGTATCTTGCCTTCGGGTTGGTCCAGAAGTTCAAGATAGGCTTTGTACGCTGTCTCCATCTTGCCCTGGGCGTACTGCATGTCTGCTTCGAGCACTTTAAAACTAAAGGCGCCGCTCTCAGGCAGAGCCTTTTCATGGACGGCATCCAGCAATTGGCTAAGCTCTTTGTTGTCAGCCGCAGGGATAACGCTGCCGCGCGCGGCCTGCTGTAAAAGGAGATTGGCGTATGCCTCAAGCGCTTCTTCAGAGGGGCTGGAGTGCCAGGCGAAGCGCAAAACAGGTTTTGAAGCTTCGTAATCCCCCAGCGCGACCATCGTTTTACCAATTATCAGGGCAAGTTCAGGGTCTGAGGTGTAATCCGCTTCCAAGGGACCAATGACAGACCAGGCTTCATTCAGGTAACCGTGGGTCAGATAAGCTTTGGTGAGTGATTTACGTATCTCAGGGTCATCCTGCTTGAGTTGGAAAGCCTGTTTGAGGACGCTAATCGCTTCTGTCGGCCGCTCGTTCTCAGCATAGAGCTTGCCAAGCGCCAGAAGAATGCTGGGGTTGGCAGGCAGAGCGGCTTTTGCCTTCCGTAAGGATTCCATCGCCATTTCAGTCCGGCCAAGGCTGGTCCAGATTTCCGCGAGAGCCAGCCAGCTGGCAGGTTTTTCCGGCGCGATTGCGGAGGTTTTCTCCAACAAGCTTACAGCCTGGGCTTCGTCGCCTTTGCGGATGTGCGCGGCGCAGAGGGTGACCAGCGCCTCGCCGTCCAGCGTGTCCCGGCTTAAGAAGCTCTCACAAATCGGGATTGCAAGGTCGGGTTTTTCTGCTTTGATGGCAATATCCGCGTAACTGAGAAGGTCGGAGCGCGAGGGCTGCGCGTTGGCAGAGATGATTTCCTGATAGATTTCCAGCGCTTTTTCCGGCTGCCTCGATTGCAGGAAGAGGTTAGCCAGCTCTTTTTTGTTAGCCTGGTTGTCCGGCTCGAACAACGCCACAAGCTCAGAGGATTGAATAGCCGCTTCCACGTCCGCGGTGTGTTTTTTAATCTGACCTGCCAGCTTGATGGTTTCCAGGTCATTTGGGCTGCTAAGCAGGGCATCAACAATTAATTCGTCGGCAAGGGCGTAATACTTGTTTTCGTAGGCGAAGCGGGCGGCTTTCAGGCTGTCGTTTTCGGTTTGAAAGCGGGAGACCGTTATCTGTCTCCCGGGCAGATTGTGCAGGTCCTCGTTTTCAAGGTTCAGCCGGGCGCGCAGCGCGGGGTAGCGCAAAAGCAGCAGGGTTTTTTGGCCGGATGATGGCACCTGATTAAGAAGATCTAGCGCGTAATCGGTTTCGCCATGCGCGACCAGAAATTCCGCGTATTCTTCTGTGTACCCGGCCGCCTGCGGAGCGAGGCTGAGGACTTGTTCCCAGGTCTTTTTGGCTTCTTCCGGGTCTGTTTTTTCAAGTTCGAACGCAAGGTTGCGCAAGACCAGCGCCTGGCTGGCGTTGAGCTGTTCAAACGCGCTCTGGATGGCTCGCAGGGCTTCCTGCGGCTGACCTGCTGCCTGGTTCAGGAACGCGATTTTTCGCAGTTCAGTGACTTTTTCAAACGAAGGGGTGCTTCCGTTTTCTTTTCCAGCCGGGGGCTCTGGCGGAACTGCAGCCAAAAAACTGGCTGCCAGGTGTTCAATAAATTCAGGGCTTTGCACGGACTTCAACTGCTGGAGGCATTCGCGCTGGAAGTCCAGGGATGAATTGCCAAATAAGTCGGTCAGGAGTTCGAAGCGGTCGTTTTCAATTGTGGGCGTGCTGTCCACAAGGTGCAGAATTAGGGAAGTTATTTTACCGGCTTGCGCCCGCGGGGTGGTTTTGGCTAGTTCCTGGGCGAGTTCCGGGAGCTGGGGAATTAATGGACTAAGGCAGGCAAAAGCAGAACGCCAAAGACTGAGATTGCCGCGCGGAGTGCTCAAAAAAGCGTAAACGTCATTCCAGCTTTTGTTGGTTGCGTGGTAATTGCGCAGCGCGAGCGCCAGCAGCGCGGCTTCTTCCAGCGTGCTGGGTTCCAAACCTGTTAAACGGATGGTGTCCAGCGTCTTGCTGGCTTTTGTGTTGAGCGCCGCGGGGATTTTTGCCTCCTGGTCGGGTAGGATCTGCGCTGCTAATTTTGGACTGAGCGCGAAAACTGCCAGAAGACCGGGCTGCCAGAGCTTGTATTCCTCTCCGGAAAAATCCTGAAACGCATTCAGGAGCTCTTCACTTGCGAGCGCTTTCCACACCAGCGGCTCGGCGCGGAACGCGCTGACCATCGCCTTAGCCATATCCGGAGTAAAGCGGGTCCTTGCCAGGTTAAGAAAACGCGTGATGCTCATGGTTCAGTCCTTTCCTGGAAAATGCGGATTATGGGGCGATGCCGATAAACGATTTGATGAAGAAGTAAGCCGCCGCCAAAAGTACCAGGCTCAGGAATACAAAAAAGATTCCGATGCCGGTATTGGAGCGTGAAAGATCGTTCAGCGAACTTATGAGCAGGGAAGCATTCCCTACCAGTCCGGAGACCCCATCGGTAATGCCCTTTTCAGCCAGTTTTGTGGTCTGGTTGGCAATCGTCTGGATGTTCTTACCCATCGCTTGCCTGGCGAGGATGACGATACTGAGAATCAGGCAAAGAACTCCCAGACCAAACAGGATGTAGGAAATAATCTGCACGACCTGATTTGTTGTTGAAATCATAAAAGCCTCCTGACAAGATTACTTGTAAGAGGCTTCGTTGCAATTAGCGTGCCAGAAAGAAATCAGGCGCCGGTATCAATCGCGTTCAAAACGTCGGAGGAGAGGTGGTTCAAATCAATCGTGGGATCATCGCAGAAGATTACCGCGCGTTCGATCACGTTGCTTAGCTCGCGGATATTGCCCGGCCAGGAGTAATCAATCAGCGCCTGCATCGCGCGTGGAGTCACATCCGTTATCTGACTTCCCGACCGCGCGGTGAATTTACGCAAAAAGTGGCCGACCAGGTCTGGAATGTCCTGTTTGCGGGCGGAGAGGGGAGGAAGGTCCAGGTCTGCGACCTTTAAGCGGTAGTACAGGTCCTCGCGGAATGCACCGTTCGCGATCATTTCTTTGAGGTTGCGATTAGAGGCAGCCAGGATCTGGACATCCACGTTGATTAACACAGTGCCGCCCAGCCGCCTGAAAGAGCGTTCTTCTATCGCGCGCAGCAGTTTGGCCTGCAAATCCAAGGGCATGGACGCGATTTCATCCAGGAATAAAATGCCGTTGTCCGCCACTTCCATCAAACCAATTTTCTTATGCGTGGCGCCGGTAAACGCGCCGGCTTCGTGACCAAAGAGTTCGGATTCAAACATCGTGGCGGGAATGGCCGGGCAGTTGATATCCACAAAGGCTTTGCCGGAACGAATACCGATTTTATAAATGTAACGCGCCAGCACTTCTTTGCCGGTACCCGTTGGGCCGGTAATCAGCGCGGAGATGCCGCTTTCGGCAGTGCGGCGGGCGTGGTCGATGATTTGCTTCATCGCCGGCGTTTCTCCGACGATAAATTCTTCCTGGCCGGCTTGGGCGGCGCGCAAATGGTTTAGCTCCCTGTGCATCGCGACGGTTTCTCCCGCGCGGCGGACCGATTTTTCCAGTTCCAGAAGGTCCAGCGGTTTTTCAATGAAGTCCAGCGCGCCGTTCTTCATCGCTTCTACGGCCATGCTGATTTCGCCGTGGGCGGTTATGATAATAATCTGCGGACGGTTGACCATGCGCGCGGTTTCGGTCAGCAGGTTGGGTCCGTAGCCGTCGGGCAGGCGCACATCCAGGATGATGATGTCCGCCTCGCCTTTGTTGATGAATTGGCGGGCTTCCGCCAGTGTACCGGCTCCCAGTACTTCGTAGCCCTTTGAACGCAAAAACTCAGAAACCACCAGTCTGGCGGTTTCCTCATCATCTACTACAAGAACTGTTGCTGTCATCTCACCTTATTCCGCTTTCGGGAGGAGTACGTGGAACATTGTT
The DNA here is from genome assembly GCA_002436085.1 of Anaerolineaceae bacterium UBA6073. Lineage (GTDB taxonomy): Bacteria > Chloroflexota > Anaerolineae > Anaerolineales > Anaerolineaceae > Mesolinea. The sequence continues at coordinate 52,575 of DIXT01000011.1, read as the reverse complement.
CCACCCGGGTAGCTTTCCAGATTGATTGTTCCTTTGTGCGCGCTGACGATCCGTTTAGTGATTGCCAGCCCAAGGCCGGTTCCGCTGATGTTGGTGGTTACAAAGGGCTCAAAGATGTGCGCCTTAATATCGTCCGGGATACCAGGTCCGGAATCTGCCACAATGACTTCATACTGCGGTGGAACCAAGTGCTCTGCCGCGTTTATTATGCGGATATTCAGGGTTCCGCCTTTTTTCTCCATCGCCTGCGCCGCGTTGCTGACCAGGTTGACAAAAACCTGCTCAAGTGCGCGGAAATCCGCTTTTACCAGGGGATGTTCTGGGTTCGCGTCAAAATTATACCTGATATTCAGACGGGTTAGGCGCGGTGCCCACCGCTCCAGAATATTCGGAAGCATTTCCGCCAAATCCACAGGCGCGAAATGGTATTCCATCGGTTTTGAAAATGTCAGCGTTGAATCCATTAGATGCGTAAGACGCAGGCAGTCATTCTGCAGGCGCGAAACCAGGTCATAGTGAGGGTCGCCTGGTTTCATGGTCATGCCGATATACTGCAGGCCGGTCATAATGCTGTTAATCGGATTCTTGACCTCGTGAGCGAAGATAGCCGACACTTCGCCCAGGAAGGCGCGCTGCTCGAGCTGTTGGGTGTGCGCCCGAATTTGTTCACTTTGGCTGAGGTCCCGCAGGATGAGTACGATGCTGCTAAGTCTCCCATTGGTCATCACCGGGATGCACAGCACCTGTGCCAGGAATGACTTGCCGGTGCGGGTATTGAGGCTGAGATTATTGCCGGCTTTGGTAGCAATGCCCTGTTGTGCAGATTTATACAGCGCGGATAGCGTTTCGTTGCCAATCAAAACCATTTCCGCTTTTTGCAAGAAAACCTCGCTGCTGGCGTACCCGAGCATCATTTCCGCGCTGGGGTTCATTTCGGCGACGCATAAATCCGGCGTAAGGATAATCAAGCCTTCTTCTATGTTATCGCTGACGGCATGCTCCAGCTGAACAACCTGTTTGGTGCGGAGGACTGTCCGCTGGGCGTTCTCCATCCGCGTCAATTGCTCTAAGTTGCTGGCAGTACCAGCGGCCAGGAAGTCAAGTTCGCGAAGGATATCCTCAGTTGGAGGGCTGCCAAATCCAGCGGCGATGAGCTGACCAAGAATTTCGTTCCGGCGGACCAGCGGAAGCACCAGCAGATAATGAAAGCCCTTAACCAAGGCAAGCTCTTCCAAAGAGGAAACCGGTTTTTGATTGGATTTCCAGATATGCGGCTGAAAAAGCGGAGCGTCCTCAGATCTAATCTTTTCCGGAAATTGCGAGCTTTGCAAATCCGTATTCAAGCGAACGCGCGTAAGCTGGTTTTCAGACTGACGTAGAAGGTAGGCTGCCGCAGCTTGGGCGTTCAGCAGGTGGTGCAAAGTCTCCGCAGCTGCGTTAAGCGCCGCTGTGGTAGAGTCCTGGGATTGAATTTTCAGTAAGCTTTCAACCAGGGCAAAGCCGACTTGCTGGACTTGCGTTTCATCCTGGTAAGCCGGCGGTGTGAATATCAGCGCCACAATCTGATTGGTCTGACTCAAAGAGCGGATTTGCAGGTTGGCCTGAATTTTTCTTCCACCGGCTGTTTTTAATTGGACGCTGCGCGTTTCTTTTCCGGTGGGGTTTGTATCCAACCTGAGTGAAATCAACGTGCTCAAGGACTGGCCATTAAGTATCTGAGGCTCGAACGCGGTAAGTTCCTGTAGTTTCTGGTTGATGGAAATGATTAAATCATTACTGCGATTATAGGCCAGCGCAGCGGATGGAATCAGTTCCATAACCAGCGCAAAGTCAAGCGCCTGGAGGTCTTTTTCATCAGGCTCAAACGGAAGCCGGGGCGATGCGGTGTTTGCCAAGTATCATCCTGCCACAACGGGATGATTGTGCCGCAGATGCGCCGGGAGGATGCCTTCCATCGAACGGTATTTTGCTACAGTACGGCGGGCAATGTTCACGCCGTATGCTTTAAGGTTTTCCTGAATTTCAGAATCGCTGAGCGGGCGCTTTTCCGAGGCAATCATTTCTTTAATGATAGTGCGTTGGGAGAGGCTGCGGTCGAAAAAAATTGAGAGCGGAACAATACGTTTGTTCGGAAGCTGCACAGACTTACCCGAGACTGCGCGCGAAATAGTGGATTCGTGCACGTCCAACGCTGCGGCGATTTCGGCGCGCGTCAGCGGCTGCATTTCTTTTTCACCGGACAGCACATAGTCTTTTTGCATTACTACCAATTTCTCGAGCAGCAAACGCAGGGCGTTGGAGCGCTGTTGAATGCACTTCACTAACAGCGAGGCTTTCTCGATATCTTCCTTCCACTCCTCGACTTTTTTGCCTTCCACCTCTTTTATGGAAGACTTGAAAAGCGGGTTTACGCGCAGAGTGCCGCGGATTGGATGAATTATTTCGACCACCAGCGGGTTATTGGGGTTATCGTTCAGATGATAAATCAGGATGTCCGGGCGGTGGTACACGTTCACGGCGGGCGCGGCGGGGGATCGCAGGTCGCCCCAGTGCGCGCGGGCTGGGAAAGGATTAAGGTTCTCGCTGATAAAGGTTGCGGCGTTCTGTACCTTTATGATCGTCGTCCCCAAGGCGCGGGCAATCTCAGCGTAATGATGCTGGCTGAGTTTGGGCAGGTACTCGGTGACGATTTCACGGGTGAAGGGCGGAATCTCCACAGATTCTGACAAAACCTCCAATTGAACCAAGAGGGCTTCCTTGGGGTTTGCGGAACACACGCCAATCGGATCACAGCGTTTGAGCCGTTCGATCAGCTCTTTAATATCATCGGGCAGGCGGTGGTGGTAGCGGGCGACGTCCAGAATGGTAGCGGTCAGGAATCCGTCCTCGTCCAGGTGGCTGAGCAAATAGGCTGCTAACGCACGATCATCCACTTTCAGCTCAGCCGCGACCTGACGCAGCACGTACTCCGGAAGGCTGACCATCTCGGAGGCGAAGGGCTCCTCGGGTGTTTCTTCGGCGCTCAGCACCCGGGAAGAATAGAAATCTTCCGGAGCAGAGACGAAAACAATGGGTTCATCTGAGTCCTGCGTAGAAGGCTGGCTGCAAATAGGGCAGGTGCCTGTGGCTGGAAGGAGGCGTTTGCACATCGGGCAGCGGCGCTCCTCGACTAACTCAAGCGCTGGATTGGTCGACAACTCAGACTCGACCTTCTGCAGCAGCTCTCCAGAATTAAGACTGAGCAGCGTCATGGTTTGTGCCAGATGGGCAGAGGGGGCGGTGAGCGGCTGTTGATAATGGGTCTGAAGCACGATAATTCTCCTCTCCAGGAACAGTATAATCTTCAAACTGTAAAGTTGCAAGAAGTGTACCAGAGGAATTTTTGGCCGCCGCGCGACTCGCGGCTGTGGAGTTGGACATTGGAGATTAGGTCATCCAATCCCTTTGAAGGCAGTGCCAGGGCTTGTCCTATCTGTTTCCGTAGGCGGGGGTTATAATGAGAAGAAAAAAGGGAGCCTTTTATCCGATATGAAAATTCGTCCAGCGCATACCGTCGAAAACATCAAACCTTACTTTTTTGCTTCCCTGAATAAGACGCTTGCTGAGCTTAAAGCCAAGGGCCTGGATATTATCCGCCTGGATATGGGCTCGCCAGACCTGCCGCCGGCGCAATTCATCATCGAGCGTCTGATAGAATCAGCGCGGGACCCGAAAAAGCACGGCTATGCTCCGATGGGCGGTTCAAGCGCTTTCCTCAAGGCGGTGGCCGACTATTACAAAACGCGTTTTGAAGTCTCGCTGAACCCAAAGACTGAAGCGTTAGCTCTGCTCGGCTCTAAAGAGGGAATTTTCAATATCAATCATACTTTGCTGGATCCCGGCGATATTGTGCTGATGCCGGATCCGTACTACCCGGTGTACCTTGCCGGGGCGCAGCTGGCGGACAGCCGTGTTTTCTTCATGCCGCTGCTGAAAGAAAACGATTTTCTGCCTGATTTACAGGCTATACCACGAGAGATTGCCCGGGAAGCAAAAATGATGTGGTTGAACTATCCAAATAACCCAACAGGCGCGGTGGCCGGGTTGGATTTCTTTACCGAGGCGGTCGAATTCGCGCGGGAAAACGAGATTGTGATTGTGCACGACGCGCCTTACACTGACCTGACCTTTGATGGATACCGGGCGCACTCCATCCTGGAAGTTCCCGGTGCGAAAGATGTGGCGATCGAATTTAACTCGCTCTCTAAGACCTATAACATGGCTGGTTGGCGTATTGGCATGGCGGTTGGCAACGCGGAAGTTATCCGGTTGTTGGCAACTTACAAGAGCCAGATTGATAACTCCATCTTTACGCCCATCATGGACGCTGGCGCGCTTGCGTTGACCGGCGACCAGTCCTGGCTGGTGGAGCGCAACCTGGTCTACCAGGAACGCCGTGATGTTGTCTATGACGGGCTGGTGGAAGCGGGCTTTGAGGTGGAAAAACCGAAAGCCGCGCTTTACCTGTGGGCCAGGCTGCCCGAAAAATTCGGAGACCCTATGCAATTCTGCGCGGACGTCCTCAATGAGACAGGCGTGAGCCTGACCCCCGGCGTCATTTACGGACCCAGCGGCAAGGATTACATCCGCATTTCCATCATCACACCAACCCCGCAGATAAAAGAGGCGATGAAGCGCCTGGTGGCGTGGATCAAAGAAAACTGAGAGCGCATGACGACACCGCAAAAAGACAACATCGTTCAACCCGCGCCTGAGACAGCTATTATGGTAGGCGTGCAAGTGGGCTCTGCTTCCGGGCAGTTCTTAAGCCTGGAAGATTCCCTTACAGAGCTGGAACTTCTGGCGGACACAGCCGGCATCGAAGTGCTGGCGACGCTTACCCAAAACCTTGATTCAATCAATCCGCGCACATTTATCGGCAGCGGTAAAGTAGAAGAGCTGAAGCTGCTGGCGGAAGAACTGGGCGTGGGGGTCGTCCTTTTCGATGAAGACCTCTCTCCCCGTCATCAGAGGGAATTGGAAGAATTGTTGGGTGATAACCTGAAGGTCATCGACCGCAGCGCGTTAATCCTGGATATCTTTTCCCAGCACGCGCGCACCAGTGAGGGGATGCTGCAGGTGGAGCTGGCCCAGTTGGAATACCGGCTGCCCCGACTGACCAGGGCATGGACGCATCTGGCGCGACAGGCTGGCGGAGGCGGCGGGCGGACCGGAAGCACGGGCGGCGTCGGCTTGCGCGGACCCGGCGAAACTCAGCTGGAAGTGGACCGCCGGGAGATCAAAACCAGGATCGCCAGGCTGCGCGAAGAACTGGAAAAAGTGCGCGAGCACCGCCTGCGCCACCGCGAACACCGGCGCAAAACCAACGTGTCCGTGGTGGCTTTGGTGGGCTATACCAATGCCGGAAAATCAACGCTGCTAAACACGCTGACAAACACTGATATTTACGTCGCGGACCAGCTTTTTGCCACGCTTGACCCGACGACGCGCCAGTTGGAACTGCCTTCTGGGCAAACTGTGGTGTTGACAGATACCGTTGGTTTCATCCAGAAGCTGCCGACCCAACTAACGGCTGCCTTCCGGGCAACGCTGGAGGAAATCGCCGAGGCTGACCTGTTGGTTCACATCGTGGATATCTCGCATCAAAACGCCGCCCAGCAAAAGAAAACCGTGCTGGAAACCCTGATGGAGATAGGCGCGGGGGAAATTCCCATCATCACTGCCTATAACAAAGTGGATTTGTTGACCCAGGAAGAGCTGGAACGCGTGCGGGCGAACCTGGAAAGCCAGGCGCTTCTCATCAGCGCGAAAAATGGCAGCGGTTTGGGCGCGCTGCTGGATACCATCGGGCGGGAACTGTTTGCGGCTTACGCGGAGATGGATGTGCTGCTGCCTTACGACCAGGGGCAGCTTGTGTCGGTGTTCCACGAAAAGGGCCACGTGCAGAAGCTGGAACACACAGACAAAGGTATTCACATCAGCGGCTATATCCCCAAGGAACTTCAGACGCAATTCGCTCCGTACTTGCGCAAAGCCCACAAGGCAAAATAAAAAACTCCGCGCAGCGCGCGGAGTTGGATGAATACAGCGGGAACTATTCTTTTTCGATGGTGAGAACTTCTCTACCCTGATAGTAGCCGCATTTTGGACATACACGATGCGGCAAACGAGGCTCTCCACAATTGGGGCAGGCAACGCTGTTGCGCGCCTTCAGAGCATCGTGTGAGCGTCGGCGATCGCGGCGTCCGGAAGTGGTTTTTCTCTTAGGTAATGGGGTCATCTTGCACTCCTGCTTATTTCGTTAACTTTCCTAATATACCCGATATGCTGGAATAATGCAAGTCAATTTTTCCACTTTTTTTCATCCGGAATCCCAGCTGGCACAGACAAAAAAGCTTTTCGTTGGAGCCTCCACAAGACAGCAACCTGCTTCATAGAATATCGAAAATGTATATTGGAGGCGCAGTTTTCCTAATCCTTTTTGCGGTTCTGCGGAAGGGAGGCGGGGACAAAGCGGGCGTGTGCCTGAATTAGGTCCGTCAGAGCCTGCCAAGGAACCTGTACAAATACACGCGCTTCCATGGCGGGCATGGCTTTGCTGCTACCGCGCAAAAGCTGGTGAGGATCCGCGATAAAAGCCCCATGGGTAAAATGTGCCTGGACTGCGCCCGCGCGTATTTGTTTTCTGCAAATCCGAGGGTGTTGAAAATGTCCAGAACAATAAAAAATGAACAACTTTATATTCAAGAAGAACACAATATGTTCATAAACCCCTCCCCTTTGATTCCCCTCCCNNGATTTAAATTCTTAACTTTGAAAAATTAGGATGTAATCGATTAACCAATGTTTTTCCACACGCTCAAGTCCCCGACTTGGCAGGCCCGCTAGCTTGCCCGCGAAAGTAAACCAGCCTTTTACCGCTTATTTCCTCCTGCACTTCGGGGACCACCGAAAAGACAATGTTGCGGATCTCCAGGAGGATTTCGCGCAATTCATCAGGCACGAAACGCAGGAAATTATCGACGGTGTGATAGGGCAGCATTTAATTTGGTTGGAACTGTACGCGAGTCAATGCAATGAAGCGCTCAAGGATTCGGCGTTGGCGTAAGCGTGTCGCGCGGCAGGGTTTCAGAAGGACGCGGCGTGCACGTGGGGGTCGGTGGGATTGGTGTAGCGGTCGGTGGGATTGGTGTAGCGGTCGGGGGTTCCTCGGTGGGCGGTTCTACTGTGGGCGGCTCAACCGTTGGGGAAGGGATGAATTGTGTCGGTCCCGGCATCCGGCTGGTCGGTGTCATAAAGGCTTTCTCATCAGGAATAATGATGGTCTTGGAACAGTGGGTTCCGCTTGCATCGGTAAAGGCAATCATGACCCTGTCCTTGTATTCCGCGAGCATCTCCACATATAGACGGGTTGGTACTGCCGGATTGCGCATGAATGTGCCGTAGGAATACACGCGCGTGTCATTCCGCCAAAGCTTAAAGTCAGGAAGATTAAGCCGCATGGTCGGCTTTCCCTGTGCGTCCAGAACTTGATATGTGCTGAAATCGATGTTCGTGTCGAAAACAATCTGTACGACATCGTTAATGAAGAAGGAGATGCTAAAGTACTTAATGTCCTCCGCGCTGCAAAGCGGGTTGGCTGTGGGCGTCTGGGTGTACGTTCCGGGCGCTGGGGGAGTTGGCGTGGCGCCGAGGACGTAAACTGACTCGGGGCTAGGTGTAAAAGTTTTTACGATTGAGAACAGGCTGAAAGGCGAAGGCGTGATAAATCCCAAACGGGTCAGCGCCGGTGTCGGGCTGAAGAGATAGATTTCTGTTGGTTTGGTGCCCAGAAAGCTGGCAAAAGCAGAGCTCAGTTCCGGAATGACCAGGGTCGCCAGCGAACCCAGCAGGAATATGGTCAGGATAACAACGGGGACAAGCCAACGCGGCAGCCTGGGTTTGACAAGTGGAACGCTTGAGAGGCGAATTTCCGGGGGCAGCTTCTTGAATTTAGTGGAGGATAGCATCGGACACTCTGAATACCGGGAGCTCAGACAGTATTCACGCTGGTGGATGAGGACCGGCAAGGCGAGCGGTTGGCTGCGGTGGCAGTAATTCATGTCAGAGGGGAATTCAGAATAGGTGTTAACGTCATGGACAAGCCCGATATATGGGCAGCGCAGATTGTCTCGCGAGTAAACACTTCTTGGATTATCTTCTGACTTTATCATTTCAGGTCTATTATATCTCGTTAAAAAAAGTAACTAATTTTATAGCAATTTGTTGAAATGAGACAAATTTTTCCATAAAAGGCAAATCAGTTTCAAGGCTTTTTCGTGCCTGACATTAGCCACTGAAATAAGAGGGGGAACTTCTTATTAATCAAGTCCTCAATCTCCCGCGCAACCTCGGCGGGTTCGTCTCCGGAGAGGTAGGGATCCGGAATGCTGAAAGGGGTGCCGCCGCCCACCTCGGAGAGCAGATATATCCGACTTTTTATCGCTGGGAATTCCATCTGCAGCGCTTCTTTGTGCCCGGTTTCCATCACCAGAATCAAGTCATATTGTTTTATCAATTGGCCGGTAACGGATTTTGAGCGGTGATTTCCCAGGTTGAGTCCCCGTTTCTTTGCCTCCAGTATCGCTTCGGGCATGGCGGGCAGGTTCGCGTCTCCCCAGGTGGCAGCGCTTTCCACGCGCCAGCCAGCAGCATCGGGGGTTTGGCGCAGCTTCTCCTGAAACATCGCCTGGGCTAGTGGAGAACGAAAGCGGTTGGCTGTGCAAACAAAAAGCAGGGCGGGCATAGTGATTCTTTCTCAGTTAATAGCGGTACCAATAGGTTCTTTCTCTTGGGATGAGAACCCATTCGCCTGGTTCCAACAGGTCCTCAGGAAGCAAATCGTTATAAAGGGTGAGAATTTCCAGATCAACGTTGAATTTTCCGGCGATGTCTCGCAGGGTCAGGCCTTTATCTGCAATCCCATACGGCTCAAAGGCAGGTAAATCGCCGGGGTCTTTTCTATCCAGCGGGATGATGATGATGGAATCCACCCAGATAGGAACCACCAGATTGTAATTCACCGATTTAATGACATCAGGCGTGGTGTTGTGCTGGGTGGCAAATAACTGGATGCTCTCCCCGGAAGACACGCGGTGGATAATAAACTTGTCCTGCTCGCCGATGACCACATCCAGGCTGTGTGGAGCGCGGGTTGCCTTTGCCGTAGGGGTGAGGGTAGGCGGCAGAGGGGTACTCGTCGCTGTAGGTGAAACCGCGCGGGTCGGGGTTGCGGTAGAGTCCCGGATGAGCAGGAAGGGGACCGCGGTGTGCGTAGCCGTGGCGGCGGGTCCAGGTACTGTGGCTTGCCCGGTTTTGCGCGCGTCGTTTAGCAGGAACAAGCCCACCAATACTGCCGCTACGGCTGCCAGACTCACAAAAAGCCAGCGAACCGGCCTCCTGGGTGGACGGGACTCCTTAATCGTAAGCTCGGCTGGCATTTTGCTGTTATGCTCTGCGGTGTATACCTGGCAGCGCGCGTACTCCTCGGTCAGGCACCAGTTCGTCTGGTGAGTAAGGGTCGGCACCGTTGGTGGGGAGACGTGGTGACAGACATTGTTCGCTGAGGGGTAATCCTGAACGCTGTCCGCGTCCTCAGGCAGCCCAAGATACGGGCATATTCCTGATTGCCCGGCGCTTAATCCCATTGATTCCCGATCCTTTGTGTTCATCGGTGCTTTCAAAAACAAAACGATAGCTCCCGACCCTTGTTTTCAGCCGGAGAGAAAACCATTACTTGCGCTTGACCGGTGCTGCGGAGGCTTTTTCATCCACCAGACCGACATCAAAACCCTCCTCCATGGTTGAGCTCTGATGGTAGCCCTGGTGATTACTGTAGGGCGAATAATAATTATAGCCGCCGTAGTAATAATCCCGGTTGCGTGGAATTCTGTTCATCACGACGCCCAACAAATTCGCATTAATCCGCTGAAGCTCTTCCAGCGGTCGTTTTGCAGCCATACTGTGCGTGTTTCCCGGGACTATTACGTAAATGACGCCATCCGTTCTGGTGGAAAGGATTTGCGAATCGGAGACCAGCATAGGGGGGCTGTCCAGCACAATGATGTCATAGATAGATTTCATCTCTTCCAAAATTGTACGCATGCGTTCGCTGCCGAGCAGCTCCGCCGGGTTGGGGGGCAAGCCGCCGCTGGTGATGATATCGAGGTTTTTTACCTCGGGCAAAACTCTGATCACGTTATCAATCGTAAGTTTTCCGCGCACAAGGTCGCTCAATCCGACGCGATTATGAATATTAAATTGGGAATGAACGTTTGGCCGGCGCATGTCAGAATCAAGAAGCAGAACTTTCTTGCCGCTTTGCGCGAGTACGATCGCCAGATTGGTCGCTACAGTTGTTTTTCCTTCGGATTCTCCCGCGCTGGTGACCAGGATGCTGCGCAGCGGCTTATCAATACTGGAGTATTCAAGGTTCGTGCGTAGCGCGCGGAAGGCTTCCGAAACAGGTGAACGCGGATGGTAGGCGACGTAATTACCCAGTTTCTCCTCTTTCGATTTCTTGCGCAGTTCGCCAATCAGACCGATGACTGGCAGCTGCAGGATCTCGTTAACTTCGTCCGGTGTTTTGATGGTGTCATCCAGGAATTCCACCAGAAATGCAATCCCCGCTGTGACCAGAAGCCCGATACCGCCAGCCAGCAGCGCGCTTTGCATTGGTTTGGGGGAAATTGGGCTGGAGGGGATCACTGCAGATTCGACCTGGACAACATTGGGGGTATTCTGTGCGCGGGTCAGGCGCAGGGTTTCCAGGCTGCCGATGCTGCTGATGTAAATCTTCTGGTAAAGCTCCAGCATGGTCCTCAATTGGTCTAGTTGCGTTGTGGTGGCTGCGTCGCTCTGGGCTGGGGTCTTCAAGACCACCAGGTTAGTGTAGATCTGCTGATAAAGCGAGAGGACGGGGGTGAGCTGGTCCAACTGCGCTTGATAGTCGGCCAGAAGCGTGATTTCCGCGTCCGTGGCTTTCTCCGGGTCGATTTTTGCGATTTCCGCATTCAGTGCGGTAATTTGAATCTGCAGATCGTCAATCTGGGTTTGCACGCTCTGCAGTTGGGTCTCGACAGTCGCGGAAGAAATCTCATTGATCTGGTTCTGCAGGATGTTGATCTGCTGCTGAGCTTCATCAATGCGGTTCTGCAGGTTCTGTTCGGCGCTGATGTACCGTACTGATTGGAGCTGTTCGTTCTGGTCTATCAGTACCTTGACCAATCCGTTGGCAATCAGAGCAGCCCTTTCCGGATCCGTGTCTTTTACGGTAAGCTGCACGAACTGGGTATCGTCAATCTGGGCGGCAGTAGCCTGGCCCTTCTGCAAGGAGAAGCCCAACTCCTGGGATGCTTGCGCCAGTAGGCTCTCTGTTGAAAGCAATTGGGCGTAAGTGGATAATAATTGCTGACTGTCCAGATATGAGTAGTAGTCATATGTGGTTTGGGCTGCCCGTAGGACAACGAAGCGGGTGGAGGCTTGATAGATTGGAGTCTGGCGGTTGCTGAAGAAATACCCGCCCCCCGCGCCCAGGATGGTGCCCAATATTAGGAACCACAACCAGCGCTTTGCCGTGACAAAAATCTGCTTAATATCCATGCACTATCTCCGTTTACCCGCTGATCACAAGCGACCAGTCAATGACAGTTGTCCCCATCCAGGCTTTGCGCGTTCGGTTCCTGACCAAGGTACCGGAAACGCCGCACCTGAGATTGATCCTGTTCCTCGTCCAATTACGTTAATTAAAATCGCAAGCCTTTTACAGGCAAAACAGCCCGCCGATAATCTTACGTAGATTGAATTATATTCGGATTACCTTGCTCTGTAAACCAATCAAAAACCTGCCCGCGAACTTCCGGGCAGGTTTTTGATAAGAACGCATTTACTTGACGAGTATGGGTAAGAACAGCGGCATATCCACCTGGATGCTGACGACAGCCGCTTCTGAATAGGCCAGGCCGTCCCAGGCTTTAAAAGTAAAGCTGTCTGCACCGATATAGCCTGGATCCGGGGTATAAACAAGATCCGGAGCGTCCCCGCTGAGCAGGCCGTGGCTGGGATTAGCCACAACCTCAAAGGTAAGGGGGTTGCCGTCCGCATCTGAACCAGTGAGCGTGATGCTCAGCGGCTGGTTGCGCCAGGTTTTGAGGCTCTGTGCGTCCGCGACAGGCGGGGTGTTTACCGGTCCCTCAATCGTGAGGAAAATCGCGCTGACTGCACCCCAGTTGTTTTGGTTATCTTTTCCGCGCACATACAGGATATGCCGGCCGGCTGCCCAGCCGGTCGTGTCAATGCTGGCGGTCACGTTTTCGGAGCTGGAATTGAAGCTGCCGTCCGCGGGGGAAAGCGCGATCGGGGCATAAGCCGCTTCCCAATACGGGACGTCCACAGAATACTGAGCTTCAGCTATAGGCTGGGTGGGTTCGCCCGTGCCGCTTTTGTATCGCGTATCGTTGACCTGACCCGTCAGGGTGACGGTTGTTCCTGCCGGGACCGAACTCTGGCTGAGCGCCAGGTTGATGGAATCCGGCCCGGCGGGGGTCATGTAGGGCGTGCGGGCAGTTTTGGCGGCGTAGATGAGCGCAGGCAAGTTGCCGGGCAGAATGTCAAATTCAAAAGTACTACAGCTTTCAAAAAATTCATCTCCCATTTCAAAGCAGTAGCCGGCCACGCCCAGGCGCCCGTAGGCGTAATCTTCCGTGCTGCCGTCCGTGACGTACAGGTCCCAGGATGGAGCGGGGTCATAACTATTGAAAAAAGCGAACTTGCGCCCAAGGGTTTGCAGGTCGGTACCGTTTGGAGCCAGGGTGGTGTTAAACCCCCAGGACCAAAGCACCAGGCGGGAAAAACTATGCAGGTCAATATACACCCCGGTAGCATCTTCTGGGGCAGGCGAGCTGAGCCCGTCATCGCGCTGGTCCGGGAAAATCGCGGCCATGTAGTTCTGGATGGCCTGGGTTTCAGGTTCGGAGGCGGGGGTGGGACCGCGGTAAGTTTCCGCGCACTGACTGCCGCTTGAGCCGCCGCAGCAGCCCCAGTAGAAGTTGAAATTGCGGTTCAAGTCAGCGCCGCGGTTGGAACTGGTTGCACCGCAGTAGTTTTCGTTGGTGTTCTTGCGCCAGTCTGCGCCGCCCTCCGCCTCTTTACGTCCGTCCGGGTTGGCCGTCAACATGATGTGAATCTCGTGGTAATCCAGAAGCCAATGCACATCCGCGTTGGTCTCGTAATTCTCAATCAGGTATCCGGCAAAGCGCCCAGCCAGTTCCGCTGGCGTGTATTCCCGCGCGTGGATGGACGCTGTGATGAACAGCTTGGGTTTGTCCCCGGTGATCGTTTCGTTGGTCAGGCGCAGGACGTACATGTCGTAGCCGTCAGGCTGCCCGACGCTCTTCTCCCAGGAGTTCCCGACGTCCGTCCATTCTGCCAGGGTCGGGTACACAGAAGCCAGCGCGGCGCCGTAAGCGTAGAGCTCCTCCACCGTGCGGTAGCAGTTATAAGGCGGCGGCATAGTGTCCAAACCTTGGCTCGCGAGCAGGTCCAGCTTGCGGTAGCTGGCGGTCTGCTCTTCATCAAAAGCGGCGGTGAAGCCCATGCTCTGGATGGTGGCGATTTCGGAAGCAGTCGCCGCTACGAGCACGTATTTATTTTCCGTGTCGTTAAACTCAAATAGGTCGTAGGATTTTAGCTTTGTGATTTCCTCCGCGGACTTGTAATACACGCGGTAAACCTGCTCAAGCTCTGTGTCTGCGTTGGCGCAGGCTGGCTTGTCGGCGGTCTGCACTTCCGCTGCCTTGGCGCTGCGGTCGCCGGCGACCGACACCAGCATAACCAACGCGAATAATACCGAAAACCAAATATGTCTTTTCATATCGCCTCTCTATTCGGGTTTTTGCCAATCATGAATAAGAAACCTGTCTTTTTCCCGTGCTAAGTCCTGCTGAATTGCCTCGTCCATGGTCGAAATTTTACCTATAGTACTGCCGTATTGCCTGAACAAATCGATTGCCCTTCGAAAATATCCCAGCAGGATGCCGGGCGAATTGGGGTTGAGTTTATACAGCCGCGCGAGGGCTGGCCGGGGTATGAATATTCTGTTAAGGATTAGGCTCGCTTTTTGAACGAGGTTTTTCGTGGAGCTTAAGGCGGCGACATCAGGAGTGATTGCGTTGGGCGCAAGATTGTCCTGGAGGAGTAAGGTTTTCGCCTTTGTTAGTATATCAGCATCCAGCGAATAAGGAAGCAATTCTGACAAAAATGTAATTCTGACAAAAAACCTTCCGGAATTCTTATGTACCTTAATGGTGTCGCGCGATCAAAATCAGCTGATCGGCGGAATGTAACAAGGGTCGGGCATGTCTTCTCCCACGCGCGCGTCGCAAACACCGTTCATCAGGTCCCGGTCCCCGCCAAACTGATCAGCGGTCACAAGCGTCCAGGTAAAGGAGCTGGAAGTCTGGGCGCTGCTCCAGGTGCCTAAAGCAACTTGACCATTATTGATAAGCCTGCCATTAAATTGATACGGGTTCCCATTTAACTCCGCCTGCGCAAACAATTGGTCGTCATTCAGGCTCACGATCATTTCGCCGCTAAGGTAGCTGCCGTCATCCCTCTGGAAGGAGATCATCCAATCCCCTTGCCAGCCGGATACTTGTGTGGCAGTGGCGGTCAGCGTGCTGGTGGCGCTGGGCATGGCGGTGCGGGTGGGCGTGGGGTTTGGGGCGGATGTGCGCGTGTTGGTGGGGCTAAAAGGCTGGGTGCTGCCCGGGGTGGGCTGTGATGCAGGAAGGCTGGGGGTGCTGCTGACAATGCCGCTGGTGGGGTTGGCAGGCAGTATTCCGGGGGTTTGTGTGTCCGCGCCGGGGATGAGCTCGGTTGGCGCTTCAGGGCTTTCGGGCATCGCCCCAGGCTGCGCGGTGCGCGCGTATGCCGCCGCGGAAGTGGCCGCCTGCTGCACAAACTGCGTCTGGGCAAAAGCCTGCTGCTCGGGGCTGAGCGGCGATTCAGCGGCTTTGCCCGCGCAAGCCGTCAGGCAAAGTATCAGTACGAGAGAGAAAAACAAGTACCTGAGTTTCATTTTACGATTTTCCGGTTGCGTACCTCAATTATACTCACTGGCACACAAAACGTCAGTTCAGAGCCCGGCCAACGCTTCTTTGGCAGCCTGCACCACCCACGCCACCTGCTCGTCTGTCATGGTGGGGTAAAGCGGCAAAGTCACTTCTCTTTGAGCAACTTCGTCGGTCACCGGCAGCGGGTTGGGGCGGCTGGCGTAGGCTTCTTTGTAAACTCTGAAGCGGTGCACGGGCGGGTAATGCCAGCTGGTCTGGATGCCTTGCTGCTTCATCTGTTCCATAAAGGCGGGCTTGTCCGCGCCCGAGGGCAGCAGCACCGGCATGATGTGGTAGCTGGACTGTCCGCGCTCTTCCTGAAATGGGATGCTGATAGTCGGGGTTTCCCGCGAGAGAAGCTGGCAGTAAAGCTTAACTAATTCTCCCCGCCGTGCGTTTCCGGCAGGGATGCGTTTGAGTTGTTCGCGCCCCAGGGCGGAGCGCAACTCGTCCATGCGGTAGTTGTAACCCTGCGCCACTACGTCGTAGGTGCTGGCGTGCCCTTTAAAGCGGTCCCAGGTCAGGGTGGTCATGCCGTGCGAGCGCAGAACGCGCACTTTTTGCGCGATTTCGGGGTCGTCGGTCACCAGCATCCCGCCCTCAGCGGTGGTCAGGTTCTTGTTGCCGAAGAAGCTGAAACAGCCCACACTGCCCCAGGTGCCCAGCGCTTTGCCGTTCAGAGAGGCCCCAACGGCGTGGGCGGCGTCCTCGATGACGTCGAGCTGGTGCTGGCGCGCGATTTCCAGAATGGCGGGCATGTCGCAGGCATAGCCGGCATAGTGCACCACCATAATCGCTTTGGTCTTTTCTGTAATGGCGGCTTCTACCGCGCGCGGGGAAAGGCACAGCCAGTCCGGGCTTTCAATATCCGCGAAGACGGGAATTGCGCCGGTGTAGCCGATTGCGTTGGCGCTGGCGACGAAGGTGAGGGAGGGCAGGATAACTTCATCACCGGGTCCGATGCCGAGCGCGAGGCAGGCCAGGTGCAGCGCGGCGGTGGCGTTCGTAATGGCCAGCGCGTGTGCGCTCTGAGTCGATTGGGCGTATTCCTGCTCAAAGGCCTGCGTGACCGAGCCCATCGTCAGCCAGCCGGAGCGGATGACCGCGCTGACGGCTTCCAGTTCTTCAGGTCCAAGGTTAACATCCGCGAGCGGAACGCGCCAATCCATAGCTTACTCCGGTAAAAACTGGGAACGCATCTGTTCAAAATCGAGGCAAGCCTGGGTATAATCGCCGGGGTTGCCCAGGTCGCGCCAGTAGCCGCTGTAGGGGTAGCCGACGACGCGTTCGCCGTTCGCCAGCAGGATTTTCACGAGATCCGGGAAGTCGAGATACTCATTTTTTGGGATGTAGTCCAGCACGCGCGGTTCAAAAATATAGATACCCATACTGACGCGGTATTGCAGAGTAGGTTTTTCCACATAGCCGGTGATAAGGTGTTCCCCATTATTCTGTTCGATGACGCCCAGGTCGATTTGCACCTGGCGTTCGTGCATGGCAATCGTGCAGATGCCGCCCTGTTCCCGGTGAAAATTGAGGAAATCGTTAAAGTTTAGCAGGGTGAGCACATCGCCGTTGCTGACCATAAAGGTTTTATCCAGGTTTGGCACCAGCGCGAGCGGTCCGGCTGTGCCGAGCGGCTTTGCTTCGAAAGAGTAGGTAATATCCAGGTCCCACTGGGCGCCATCCTGGAAAAAGGCTTGCATGAGCCCGGATAAGTGACCGACGGTAAGGACGATGTGATTGATACCCGCGCGCTTCATCTGGCGCAGCAGGATTTCCAGAATGGCTCTATCGCCAATTGGCATCATTGGTTTGGGAAGTACATAGGTATATGGCGCTAAGCGCGTACCTCTGCCTCCGGCAAGAATCACTGCTTTCACGACACACTCCAGTCCAAAATAAGCATCAAAGTGCCCGCTAACCCCATCAACGCACAGGCTGTACGACCCGCGCAGGTTGTATGAGTCTACCCCAGAGCAGACCAAGCGACAAGCTGAAATCTGCGCCTCGGCGGGATGGCTTTAGCTGTTGCCCCTTAATCAGTGCGTCGTCCGGGTCTTTGCGGGGAGGAAATAAAGGCGCGAGGAGGCCGCCTTTCAGCGCTCGTAGCGGCCGGGGCGGTAAAAATCCATATGCGCTCGCACCCAGGCGATGGTTTGGGTAAGCCCCTCGCGCAAGCCCACTTTGGGTTCCCAATCCAATACCCGGCGGGCTTTGGAATTGTCCGCCAGCAGGCGCAGGACTTCACTTTTTTCAGGGCGCAGGCGTTCTTCGTCCACCACCACGCGCGCCTGGCTGCCGGTGAGCGCTAAGATTTCTTCGGTCAGTTGCCGGATGCTGACCTCCTGCCCGGAACCGAGGTTGAAAGTCTCTCCGTCGATGCCGGGGGTTTCAGCAGCCTTGATGAAGGCTGCCACGGTGTCATCCAGGAAGGAAAAATCCCGGCGGGCTTCCAGGTTTCCCAGGTGGATTTCCTCTGCCTGGAGCGCCTGGGTGATGATGGTGGGGATGACTGCCCGCGCGGACTGTCCGGGTCCGTAGGTGTTGAACGGTCGGATGGTAACGGTGGGGACGCTGAAAGCGCGGTAGTAGCTTTCCACCAGTTTATCCGCGCCGATTTTGCTGGCGGAATAAGGCGACTGACCCTGAAGCGGGTGCCCTTCGTCAATCGGGACGCGCAAGGCGGTGCCATAGACCTCGCTGGTGGAGGTGTGGATCAGGCGCGCGCCGCTTTTGCGGCAGGCTTGCAAGACTGCCAGCGTGCCGAGGATGTTGGTTTGGACCACTTCGACCGGATGTTGATACGAATACGGAATGGAGATCAGCGCGCCGAGGTGGAATACGAGCGCCGTGCCGGCGGCAGCTTTTTCCAGCGCGTCTTCGTCGCGCAGGTCGCCCATGATGATTTCAACGCTCTCCAGAACATTGGAGGGGAGGGCTTTGAGCAGTCCGGCATCCGCGCGAGAGTTATATCGGACGAAGGCGCGCACGCGCGCTCCCCGGGCGCACAGGGCTTCGACCAGCCGGCTGCCGATAAAGCCGCCAGCGCCGGTTACGAGAACCGGCAGGTCTTTGAGGGAAATCGTTTCCATTTATTCCTGCACTTCAATCTTTTTGATGGATCTTTCAAGTACCTTTACAAGATCGGGGAGAATGACCAGCCTTGCGCCAGTAGAGCGGCAGCTTTCCATAATGCGTTCGCTCTCTGTGGGAGTAATGTTGGTAATGGCGTAAATAATCATGCGAATTTTGTGCTTTTCCACCAGTGTGGGGATATCGCGCGTGGTTCCCAACACTTTGCAATCCAGGATATGCGTACCATTTTTGCGCGGGTCATCATCGACCAGACCGACCACGCCAAAAAGACCTGAAAAGCGGCTGCGCTGGAGGAGCCAGAGCGCTAATTGACCCAGATCTCCGGCACCAATGATAAGGATTCGCTCGGCAAAAGAAGCTTTGCCGCCGCGCATGATCAGCCAGCGGTTGGCGAGGCCTGTAAACAGGCGTTCACGGTATCGCACCGCTACCAAACCGATAAACATCATCACTCCGATCAGCCAGATCATACTGAAGGGGATCCAGGGGGTCGTCAGCCAAAAACGGGTGACAACCCAGAAAAGCAGCATGGTCAGGGCGACAGAGAAACCAAGATCGAGTACATAGGTGGGGCTGGCAGACTTCCACATGATGCGCGGCAGACCTATGAGCGTGTTTATCAGGCTGTTGCCAATCGCGATGGCAAGCGCCATCAGAAGATAAATGGGGATTCCCAGGTTAATGACGGCGCTGATTCGCCAGACGATTCCCGACACGCCCACTGCCACAAAGGTCACCAGAATATCAGTTATTAGCCAGGTCAGGTTGTTATGCACAAAGCGATAAAACACGCCGTTGTATAACTGTGATTCTGCAACGGATTCTTTTCTGATTTTCGGGAAGAAGACGATAGCAGTCATCGCAAGAATGTCCAAATCAGTCAGGAAGGAATAGTTTTGAACATAGAGTTGATCGAGGCGGAGTTTATCCGGCAAAATACTCAGGAGGTAAGTATCCATGAATCCGGCACCCTTGAGCAGTTCCTCTTCATCGCGGTAGACCACGGAAGCGGGGCTGGTGATGCCCGGCCTCACGGAGAGCAATTCCTCGCGCAGTGGGGCAGGCCAGGATTGGATCAGTTCAGGATGTTCCGGACGCGGACCCACCAGGCTCATCTCGCCTTTGAGCACGTTCCATAATTGGGGAAGTTCATTGACTTTAGTCCGGCGCAGCCATCTGCCAAACGGGGTGACGCGTGGGTCACCTTCTGAGGTAAGCGGGGAGCCGTTATAACTCTCCGGGCATTCGTACATTGTGCGGAATTTGAGAATCCCGAAGGTTTTGCCATAACGACCCATGCGTTCTCCGCGATAAAAGCACGGACCGGGAGAGTCGCGTTTGATACGCAGCGCGATCAGCAAAAACACCGGGCTGAGGATGAGCAAACTAAGAAACGACAGGACAATATCTGTGAATCGTTTCGTGAAGCGCTGTAAAAAACTACCGCACTTAATCCCATTCGTCTGGTCGTCCCGGGAAGTTTCCTGGGTGACGTTTTCGTTGGTGATATTGCTCATGAAGAAACCGTAAAATTGCTAATGACTAAGAAAATTGAAAATAGAATTGAAAATAGAAACACCGTTTTGATCTACAAATTATTATAATACCGGCTTCAATTTTCTGTAGGAACAAGGCGGTTGAAGTTTCAGAAAGGGAAACCGGTTTCAAGCTGCGGGGGAAGTGGGCGTCATTGTTTTACAGTGAGAAAAATCGGGCAGACAGGGCGCAAGGAAGAGGCTTGCAGAAAATTTGGATCCAGGATCGGGGAGGTTTTGACTGGATTGCACCCGGGCACGCAGGCGAGGCGAAGAAGGAAGTTCTGGCAGTCGGCGCGTTGGGCATGAAGAGCTCAGTTGACATCGATGATGCCGGAGGGGTCTTGCGATGCAAGGTAATCGACAGGGGAGTTGACGGTATTTCCCCAATTCACGACGATGCGGATATCGCGGTCCTCGGCGACAGCTTCGTTAGGGATTCTGCCGTAGGCGTATTGAATAACGGCCAGCTTTTTCTGGAAGTTACCTGAGTCCAACCACTCGCGCAGGATAGCTTCGAGGCGGGTGACAGTTTGGTGCTCAGAACCGATTTCGACCGGTTCTTCGAGCAGGGATTGCGCCAGCTGCGCGATCAGGTCGGATTTTGGGGGTCGACCGCGGCGGTTGATACGGGGATCGCCCTTGGTGAAGGGTTTCAGGTTTTGTGCGTTGGCCAACTTTTCTCCTTTGGGTCTCTGGATGCGTGGCGTGTAAGAGCAAAGTGATAATGTCTGGATGCGTGGCGGGTGAATAACGACTAGATCAACTTGTTGAAGGGCATCATGCGCACATTTGAGCTATATAACAAAGATTGTAACGAGGTTTTGGGAGCTTGACAGTATGAAATCGGGGAAAATTGGGGATTGTTAACAAAAGCTGGGGTCAAGCATCGAAGGGAGTGAAGTGGGGGTCCAGCGAGGTGAAGGTAGCTTGAAGGGCGTTGGGGTGGTTTTAGCGATGTGAATATGACAATTGGCCAAGGCGATTTACTGCCCTTGGGATTCTGCGCCTTTAGACCTGTGCGTTAAATGCCAGAGAAGGATGCCCGCAAGTCCGCCAAGGCTGTCGAGAGCAAGATCCAGCAGCTCGAAAGCTCTGCCCGGGACGAAAAGCTGGTGAAATTCATCGCTCAGCGCGTACAGACTGGTAAGGACCAATGCCAACCCCAAGGTCTTGGGCGCGTTGGATTGCTTGTATCCCAAAGCCCTGATGAGAAAGAAGGCGAGCAGCCCAAAGGCAGACATGTGCGCGAGAGGGCCGACGATTTTGGTGAGGCGGATGTTCCAAATATGGGTGAGGTAAATCCATCGGTAAACCTTTTCCGGCAGCAGGCCGTAGGGATCGGAGCTTGAGGAGAGCAGAAAGATGACAAGCGCGGTCAGAATTACCGGCAGCCAACGCGTCCAACTGCGGCTTTTCAAGGCTTTCTCCGGAGGATGACAAGGTAGTGTGTGTTCAGTAAGCGCATTCTTTCCAGGCAGGCGGCTGGGCGGCCGAACCGGGGCAAGAGCAGGCGCGCAAGCGGCGGCGCGAGCGTGATTTTCAGACTGTCCAGCACGCAACCCGGGAAGAGCGTGCGGATCTCGCTCAGACCGATGCCTTTGGTTTGCTTGTTGAGCGGATTCCACCAGAAGTCGTACCAGATGAGCGCGCCTGCGGGCTTGAGTAAACGCAGCATTTCCGCAGCCATGCGCTGCCTTGTTCCCGGGTCGAGAATGGACGAGAAAGCGGTAAACTGCAGCGCCAGATCAAAGCTGGCGGCGGGGAAGGGCAGGCTTTGGCCGTCTGCGCATAGTAAAACGCTGTGGGAAAGCCGGCTTCGGGCTGATCGAAGCGAATCCATAAGCAAATCCACGCCCACGAGCCTGGATTCATCTGCTCCCAACGCGCACAGCTCGCGCAGGACCCCGCCGCTGCCGCAGCCCATTTCGAGGATGCGCTTGCCGCTCAGATCATCAAGCTGATGCGTTTTGAGCAGTGATTGCAGGGCCGCTGTGCGGCTCTTGATTGAGAACTGGTGCGCGGGGTTGTGCTCCGCGTACAAATTCTGCTTCTTTGCGTCGCGTTTGCGGGCGGCGTATTCTTCCCGCAGGCGTTGGATATCGCGCTGGTCAGACAAGGGTCTCCCGCGGGATTTTGCCAATTTTATCCCCCCAGCGCCCGGCAAAGCGGACCAGCCCGACGAGGAAGCCAAGACCATAGGCAAGATGAAGAATGCTGAACGCAAGCGGCAGAAGCCAGGGAGCATTGAGCCTGGTGCGCAGGGCAGTGAGCAGGCTGGCTGTCAGGTTTGCCAGCAGATAGGCGCCAAGGATGCCAGCGAGCACCCACCAAGCCCAGGGAACAGCAAGGGAAAGCACGAGGGCGACGAGCAGCGAAAGCACGAAGATCGGAGGAACAAACTGGCGCGGGCTCATCTGCCCGGGGTGTTTTTGCAGCACGCGCACTTTCCAGAAGCCGTACTGGAAGTACTGCTTCCAAAGCTTTGTGAAGGAGCCGCGGCTGAAATACTCTGAACGGACGTCATCTGCCAGTAAAATTTTGCCGCCCGCTGCGCGGATGCGATAGTTATATTCATCATCCTGGTTGCGGACCAACTCTTCATCGTAAAGCCCGACCTTTTCGATGATGGAACGGGTGTAAGCCGGGAAAGGTACCGTATCTGCCAGTTTTGTAAGGCCGGTTTCGGTGCGAAAAGATGAATTTCCCACGCCAAATTTGGAGCTCATCGCGACGGCAGTCACTTGAGAAATGACATCCTGGCCGATGGAATGCATTGGTCCACCGACCCCATCGACGCCGTCCTCCAGCAAGTGCCGGACGCATTTTGAGACGTAGTCGGAGGCGAGCACACAGTGGCCATCCACCCGGATGAGGATATCGCCTTTGGCCTGTGGAATGAGCAGGTTTAATCCGGAAGGAACAATTTGTTTGAGATTGTCATAGATCCGGATGCGCGGATCCTGCTTCATCCAATTGGCAACTATCTGCCTGGTATTGTCAGTGGATAAACCGACGGCCACGAGGATTTCCATCCGGTCGGCGGGATAATCCTGCGCGCGAAGGGATTTGAGGCAAGCTTCAATGTAATTCTCCTCATTCCTGATGGGAAGAAGGAGGGAAATGAAGGGATGATTCACTGTGGATGCCATTTTGAAATTACAGCCTGGAATTTCCCTGCCGGGGTCCGGGGAATACTTTCCACATGCTCCACTGAGATCATTACACCTTCACCTAACCTCTGCGCCATGCGGCTTTTGATGTCAGCCACATCCTGTTCAGAAAAATTCTGCGTGCAGACTACTTTTACCGTGAAGTCACGCAAAGTTTCCTGGATGACCTGGCCTTCGATGATATTCGGCTGGTTGGCAAAAATCCCATGAAAACGAACCAACTGCCTGCCATCCGGACCCGTAACAACGTCCTCAATGCGCCCAACCACTTCCTGAAGGATAGGCATCTGGCGCCCGCATGGACAGGGCTCGGGGTCCCAGGCGGCCAAATCCCCTAACCGGAAACGGATCAGGGGTTGGTACGAACGCAGGAGAGAGGTCGTGACAACTTCACCCACTTCGCCCGGCTGGCAGGGAGTGCCGTCCGGCCGCAGGATTTCAGTGATGCTGACGTCCGGACTGACATGCAGCCGGCCGTGTTCACATTCGCTGGCAAAAAGCGCCGTTTCGACCGTGCTGTATTCTTCAAATATCCTGCATCGATAGGCGGCTTGCATAACCGCACGCATGTCCGGGGTTAATTTTTCACTGGTCGTGATAACGGCTTTCAGCGGCGGCACGGATAGATTCTGGTCAAGGATGTACTTTGCCAGTAAATAAAAGGAGACAGCATAGCCAGTCAGCCAGGTGATATTGTGTTTATAGAGGGCGTCCACATAGCGAGTGGCGGTTTTTGGCTTGAGATGAAAGGCGGAAAAATAGACCTGTTTTTCAATGGCATTGTATCGATAGACGCTGCTCTCATCCGAAGGATCAGGCTGAATGATGCGGCCGGAGAAGGTGGCGCGCGGTTCAAAGAACGATACGCCCGCCCAATTCGCGGAGCGCGCTTCGCGCAAGGCTACGCATTGGCGGTTTTCGGCGAGGGTAAAGTAGGTCGCAATTGGCGTGCCGGTTGTGCCACTGGTGAAGAATTTGAAGCACGGAAAGGGGCGCAGGTTGCGACGGAGAAACTGTTCCGGATGCTCCCTGAGCGGCGTTTTTTCCAGGAGTGGGAGATTCTGTAAATCTCCCTGGAGCGCGGCTTGTTTTTGTTGGTCAGTCCAGCGCTGCGCATAAAACGGCACATCGCGGGCGCAGATCGAAAGCAGACGCTTAAGCTGGTCTTCCTGATAGGCTTTCCACTCCGAAGAGGAGAAGTCTTCCCGGGCGTGAAAGTCCTGGACGTATTTCTCAAAATTTGGGCCGAATCTTGCCCAGTGCCAGTACACACCGTAAGTTGAGACCATTCCATTTTGCAGCCACAGCGGCGCGCGGGCATAAAGTTGATCGAGTTTACTCATCGTTACCTGAAATCCCGACGCTGGACAAGAGCGCTTCCCACTGCGGGAGGATCGCGGTCCAATCGAGCGTTTCAGCCCTTTGGCGGGCCTGAGCGGAAAGGTGTGCGGCAAGGTCAGGATCATTTAAGAGCCTGATAACAGCCTCTGCCATTGCCTGGGCATTGTCGGGTGAGACCAGTAAGCCTTCCTGGCCATTATTCACCAGCCAGGGGATGCCACCGACGTCCGTGCTGATAATGCACAATCCGCAGCCCATCGCTTCGATAAGACTGCGAGGAGTGTTGTCATAATTCGTCGTATTGATAAAGATGTCCGCGGAATCGAGCAAACCCGGAATCCGAGCATACAGCACACCGGGAATGACTTCGATAAAGCTGCCAAGCTCCAGCTCATCTATCAGATGCAAGACCTTGACGAGGCTTCCATCACCTTTGTCCGGTCCGATCATCTTCAGTGTGAAATCAGGCAGCTGTCGCCTGAGGATCTCCGCGACGCGTACGGCGAAAGAAGGATTGTATATTTCATGGAACGCGCGGACCCAAATCAGTTTTGGAGCAAGGGAACTACGTTTACGATATGGCAAGCCGGAAATATCCACTGGATTGGGAATGCAAACAATATCCTTGTGATAGTCTGAAAGAGACTGCTGCAAATACGGGGAAGGAGTAATCACAAAATCGGCGCCGAATAACAATTCCCGGATTTGATCCGGATGTTTGGCTGCAAAGTCCGGTAGCGCTCCGCCATGTAAGGTCAGGATATATGGTTTTTTTAACGCGCGCAGGAGCCGGGCGCTCCAACTGGCAAAGATAAATGCTTTTCCACTGAAAACGTCAATTTGTGCAAGCGCGTACTGCTTCCGTTTAAACAGGATGGTTTGCAGCATATCCAGCAAACGGAGGACCTGATTTTCCTGCCGGGAGGTGGTAAGGACGCCCCATCCTTCGCCTGCCAAACGCTCGGAAAGGTCGTGCCAGATGTTGCGGTTATGCTTTGGCTGGGACAGGTAATTCCCAATCATCAGGATGGTGGGTTTTGCCATTTACGCCTTGCGCCTTCGGCGAACAAAATCGACCAGTCCCAGTGATTTGAGCTGCAATTTCCATAAAGCAGGGGAGTAAATGTCAGTTCTGGCAACTTCAAACAGGGGGTCGGATGACAAAGATTTTGGTGAAACGGATAAAGCAGCCAAAAAGCCAGCTTGCCGGGCTGCCGCAATTGACTCCTGGTTGTATACACCGCCCGGATACGCGAAATACAGGACAGGCTTACCCGAAACCTCTTCGAGGATTTGCTTGTTCAACGCCATTTCCTCAAGCTGTTCAGCCTGGTTCAACTGGTCCAGATAGGGGTGGCTGTGGGTGTGCCCGGCAAGAGAAAAAAGCTTGCTCGCCCCAATTTCGATAAGCTGTTCTGTAGTTAAACCTGCATATTTTTCCTGGATGGGTACAGGGAGAGGATATTTGCCTGCAAATTCCTCTGCGAAAACCCGCGCGTCGGGACTGGAGCGAGCGAGTTGGATGAGGGTCCTCCAGGCGCCCAAGGAATTGCGTTTCGTATCCAAGGGGTAATGCCCGCCGTTGATTTCCAACTCCGGGTAAGCTCCCTCGGAGCAAAGCGCGTTAAAGTACACAAACCAGAGGAGCCCGTGATTCAGGTTGCAGGTGTTGGTGAAAAAGGTAGCTGGAATGCCTTCTTCCTTGAGTACAGGAGCCGCCATCGAGTAGGTGCATGCGTAGCCATCATCAAAAGTGAGGGCGGCCTTGGCGTGACAAAGCGCAGGGTCTTGACGGTAGAGCGCGAGGAAGTCTTCCAGGCTGAGGAATGAAAAGCGGCGCTGAAGCCACTGCAGCTGTCTGCGGAAGGCTGAGAGACGGATAAGATTGCCGGCGTTCCAACTGCGCAGCGGGGTTTCATCCGGAAAGATGAGGTGATAAAGTAAAATCATTGGATACCTGAAGCGCCCTCAGGGGGATTGTTGAGCAGTTCATCGTACGCAGCTGTCATGCTGCGAATGTAACGTTCCAGGCTGAACTCGCGCAGGATGTGGGCTTGCGCCTCTGCACCCAATTGCGCCCTGAGCTGCGGGGATTCAATCAATCGGGTTACGGCATGTTCCAGTTTTTCTACATTCCCGGCTTCCACCAGCAGCCCGGTCTTTCCGTTTTCAAGGATTTCCTGATAAAAGGGGAGATCCCAGGTGACAATTGGCAGACCAGCCGCGGCAGCTTCGAGGATGACATTGGGCATGCCCTCCGAAGTGGATGGAAGGCAAAAAAGATCAAAGGCTTTCAAGTAGCGACCTGCATCCGGAAGTTCACCTGTGAAAGTGACCGATGATGTTAACCCTGATGATGCTGCTTGTTCGCGCAGGCGGGGCAGCTCCGGACCATCCCCGATTAACACAAGGTGAATAGAACTCTGCTTTGCTTTGAGGGCGGGTAAGATGGATAGCAATAAATCGAAACGTTTCAAGGGGTCTGCACGACCGATGGACCCAATCCAGAAAGCATCCTGAGGGAGGTGATACTGCAGTCCGAATTCCGTACGCGCCTCCGAACGGGCAATAAATTCCTGAGAAACCGCGTTTCGGACTGCAAATATTGTTTGTCTCCGCGGCGCTTGATCCTGGTAAGCTTTTGCGCCGGCGGATGAATTCACGATGACAGCGTCACAAAATAAGCGGGTGAGGATGGCTTCAGGGCTGTGCTCGTGCCCGGAAAAACTGCTGCGCAAGCCCCCGATGCTTTTGCAGCGCAGAAATTTGCCTGCCAGACCGGCATACGCGCTGGAAAACAGATGCCAGCCGTGGATGAGTTCTGGATGATAAGGCCGCAAGCTGTCCGTAATGCTCTTTAAGCGGCTGACGCGGTTGAGAGATTGTGGAATTTCGATCAGCGGGATATCCAATGCCTTGATCGGAGTTTCCCAATGGTCATGGTGCCCGGGGTGAAGCGTGATGACCACAGGCGAAAAGCGAGACCGATCCATATTTTTAAGCCACAGATAAATCTGCCTTTCTGCTCCGCCGACCACAAGCTGGCCGGCAATGATGGCGATTTTTTGGGGTTGAGACACTGGATTTACTATTCTTCTTACTGTTTTGGGCTCACTGGCTGGCTGCGCCTGATTCTCACTCCAGGGCTTTGATTGACCAAAACGGTTTTTTCAGGGATTGGTTGGTTTAGGGAGCGGAGATGGAAATATTCGCTGACCCCCATACAAATCCAAATGAATTTTTCTGTGCTTTGGGTCATGGTGATAGCGCCGATGAGTAAAATCAACATAACTACAAACCAAACACGAGAAAGCAATTGGGTCTCAAGATCTTGCGTTCGGCTGGCTTTCCACAAGTTGACTACTGAGATGATTACCGCGCACAGCCAAATTCCCAGGCCAACAATGCCAGTTTCAGAAAGCAATTGGATGTAGGTGTTGTGGGCAACCAGGTGTTTATAACCGGCTGAGATATCGGTTCCGTAAAAAGGCAATTCGTATGGATACCTACCAATACCGACACCCGTAATCGGGTTATCTTTCCACATACGGAAGCCAGCGTCCCATAACTTGTAACGCAGACCGATCGTGTCTGTGCCTTGTGAGATTGAAGGGATAATTGAGCCCAGGATCCTGAAAGCTGTATCGGAAAGCATTGTTAGGGCGAGAATGGAGATAATGAACAGGACAATCAAAGTGAAATTTAATTTTCTGCGCGGATTGAGCAAAATAATCAGACCAATCGCAGTAAACAAAAGAACCATGGCTGTCCGTGATAAGGTGTAGAAAACTCCAATAAAAGTGATAATGATGCCAAGACTGGACAATATCTTGAGCAGCGATTTTTGTTCTGTGGTGCGTAAGTGCATGAAGAAAATCATCCCGATTACAAAATATCTGCCTGCTGAGTTCGCGCCTTCACTTAATCCACCAGTGCGAATGGACGTGTCAATATCCTCGCCAATATAGCCTTGCTGTATCGCGACAATCGACGACAAGACAGCAGCTACTGAAAACACCCAGATGAAAATTCTGTTTTTCTTCGGGTCGTCGAGCAATTCTTCGGCTAGAAAGGCCAGAATAACCAATTGCAAGTAGGTGAGCAGCCAATTGCGGTCGCTTCCGAACCAGGCAGCCTGCGGGTGGGTAATGTAAATCCAAAAGATGAAGAGGACGCCGAGCACAAGGATAGAACGACTGCCTTTCAGGACTTTTCCATGTTTCTTCCGGTTTTGAAACAGATACCCCAGGATGGCAACCCCGCCGAACAAAGGCAGAATCGATGATAGGAAGGGAATAGAGGGCAGCAGGTCCGTTATGGGCAGGCTGGCGGCGATGAAAACAATCCCAAGAAAAGGATTGGAAAGAACCACTCCAGAAAAGACGATGCCAATAAAGACAATCAAAATGTTTACAAGGATTTCGTTCGTCATCGCGTAGTCTTTTTTGCCTTATTAATCCTTCTGAGACTGCTGCCGGTTTGCTCGTTGATGCAGAGCATAATAATAACCGGAAATATTCTGCTGCCAAACGGTAAACCCATGCTTATCATGAATGCTTTCAACAGCATAACTTGCCAGCTCTGCCTGCCGGGAAGGGTCCCGGCTGAGCTGCTGAATGGCATCGCTGAGGGCGGGTACATCCTCCTCAGGTACCTTAACACCGTTTACTCCTTGATGAATAACATTGCGAAGCACCGCTAAATCCGAAACTACCGGGCCCAAACCGGAAGCCATGGCCTCCAGCAGCACGCTTGGCAAACCTTCATTCCTGGAAGGGAAGACGAAGAGATCGGCAGTGCGGTAAAGCTCGGCTAAGGCGTCCCGATCCTGAATTAAGCCCATAAAACGCACTTTGCTGCCCAACTGTTCAGTATCTATTTCCTGCTTAAGCCCTTGGATGAAGTTTTCATCAAGAGAAGGATTTTCACTTTTGCTTGCTGGCCCGACAGCCAACAGAAAAAGGTCAGAGCCCTGCTGGCAGGCTTGGATGAAAGCCTGGACGAGCGTATCAAAACCTTTGCGGTGTATCAAGCTGCCAACAAAAATCAGGATGGTACTCTTGGCTGGTAGATGGTATTTTGCGCGCAAGGCTTGCTTTTCTTTATTATTTGCTGCAGGATGAAAAAGAGCGGTATCCACGCTGTTCTCCAGGAGGTGCACCTGGTCGGTTTTGAAGCCGTTCGCCAGGTAGTCCTCCGCGAGAAAATCGGAGATTGCCAGAATGCCGGTGTACTGCTTCAGGAGCTTTAATTTCAACCCGCCAAGCCTTTCCTGCCGGATACCTGAGGGGGTGTCGCTTCCCAGGAGCACGGATTCATACAGCACAGGCAGCCGACGCCATTTTGCCCAGGGTCCCAACAGCAGACTGCCCCACCAGAGCACATGCACGTGCAGCAGATCATAGCTGCCGCGCAAACGGGTCAGGCTTCGGATGAGGTCAAATACCCAGGTTGCGCGTTCTGACTTACTCAATTCCTGATGCGCGCCAGTAAGTTCGAAATTGAAGGCTTCTGCGGCTGGCAAGATTTTTGAGTCCGAAATGTTCAGCACAAAGTGGCTGATTCCCGGTTCGCTCCATTTATTGAAGTAATAACGCCACTGGATTACAGGCCCTGTGAAGCGCAGGCGGTAGTTTGGCGCGAAAATGTGCAAAACGCGCAGGCTCACTTTTCTTTCCTTTTGACCGTGGCGTAGAAAGCCCCAAGTAATGTGCTAAAGCTGCCCAACTGAAGACCATAGTGATTGGCTTTGGTAAAAGCCTTGAACGCCAGGGGTAAGTCACCTTTAAGACCGTAAGCCGTAATCAAGTTTTGCCAAAGGTTGCGGTAAGTGGGACGCAGGAATTGGATGGTCTCCTCGCGGTCTGCCAGGCGGGATGCTTCCGCGCAGGCATCCAGCGTGTGTAAGGTGCCTGTGAGTGTCCGTACGGAGCTGGTACTGAGACCGCCTGGGTATTTGTTGCGTATAAGCAGAATTTCATCCGTGTAGGCAAATCGATAACCTGCCAGGCCAGCGCGCCACCAGAATTCAAAGTCCTGAGCATTTACCAAATGTGTATTAAAACCACTAAGTTTGTCGAGAATTCTGCGATGAAATATCATAGAATCTGTCGCAATGAAATTATCAGTTCCGATTCCCTCCAAAATTCCTTCTTTAATAATATGAACGTCTTCCGACTTTTCGCATTTCAGTTTTTTTAATCCTGCAGCATTTTGTAAAAAGCCAAGGTTTTCAATCTTTTTAGAAAAATCGATATTCCGGTAATCTGCAAAACTTAAATCAACATCGGGATGGCGATGCAAAATGGAGATTTGCTTTTCTAATTTTGATGGCATCCATTCATCATCATCGTCGAGAAACGCCAGGTATTTCCCTCTGGTTTGCAGTATCAATTGGTTTAGGGAATGGGCATATCCTTTATTAATATCAGCGAAGTAGTGTATACGAATGTCTGTATAGCTGTTAAGGACCGCTTCGGTATTATCAGTAGAGCCGTCATTCCAGATGAGCAGCTCCCAATTAGCATAAGACTGGTGCAATACAGAATTTACAGCCCGCGGCAACAGATGTGCGCGGTTGAAAGTGGGAAGTATTATTGAAACAAGAGGTGTTTCTGGCATGGTTTTCAGCTAAATTATGAATATAGTAATAAGTCCAGACGGTAAGGCTTGAGCTAATTGTTTAGTGGAAATCTCAAGACACTAATGATGAATCGATTTCCTCCCAACCCTTGATGTTTGGCTATACTGGGCAGCGCTGGAGTGTTTGTAATAAATACATCTCAATTGTTTCAACGTAATTGTTCAAAGAGTAGCTGCTTTCAATGTCTGTTCTAGCTTGATGGATGATTTGAGCAGCCAGGCCTGGATTATTAATGAGAATGCTAATGCAATCAAATGCCGCAAGGAAATTGGAGGCTATGAGGATAAATCCATTCTTGCCATCTTGGATTATTTCATTCGAACCTTCTTTTCCGTAAGAGACAATCACACTCCCGCATGCCATTGCTTCCAGCGGAATACGGGAGAATCCGCTCTGATATTTGCTTGGGAAAAGCGTGATATCAGCCTTGTGATAAAGCTGCACAAGCTCCTCCCGGGAAATCATCGGGAGGATTAGCGTCTGGTCTTCCAGCCCTGATGACTGGATTTCCGCGTCCACTTTGGCTGCGTAAGCCTGATTCCAACGCTCACCAACTAAAGTAAGTTCGAATGGAATACTCTGTTCTTTTAATAAAACCCCGAGCTGGACTGCGTCCAGCTGGCCTTTGTTTTCCTCTATTCTGCCCGGAACAAGGATGGTAAGAGGATTTCCAAATTCCTTTTCACGTTTGAAGGGAAACATTTCAAGATCAATCCCGGAGTGGATGACCTGCGTTCTTTCAAGCGGCACACCAGACGAAAGGGCGTTGCGCAGGTTCAGGTTGCTGTTAAAGAAAGCCTGGATATCTGCTGGGAAAACCCACTCCTGGGTCACCCGTCCGTGGGAGAGCTGCCTGACAGTCCCGTTGATCGCTTGTTTCACCCAACGCTTAAATCCTGATTTTTGCGGGAATTCCGCCTGAAAGCGCTGCCAGAGCCCATGGTCCTCCCAGGAGTAAATGAGCCCCTTGCCGCCTTCATCCGCAACAATTGGCAGCGCCTGCCTTGCCAGGAAGGGCATGAGCGCACGGGTAAGCGGCATAATGTGACCAAGGTAGAGCAGGTCAGGCTGGAAACTGCGGATTTCTTGATCAATCAAGGCAGTATCCTGAATATCATGTTTGATTTCGCGCAGAAAGACAAGCGCAATACCGAGCCAGCGGGTGAGCTTATGCGTCGTCAGGCGGTCAGCGAAGCGCATTTTTCTGGAAGGAGAATTCAGGCGGCGCACGACCGGGTAAGGGAGGCTTTTCGGCGCAGCTTTCATTGCGGGATCCGGTTTTGTGGTGAGGACGTGGATTTTGTGTCCGCGCGCGGATAGACCGTCCATGATGTCCCCGATGCGGATTTCATACCCGCCGTAGGTGTAGGGCGGGTAAAATGCAGAAATAGTCAGGATCTTAATTTTCTACCCCTTGCTTCTCACAAACGAATATGAGCATGTGTCCGAACTTATTCAGATAGTCCCATTTCCGTAAAGACTTTTCAATCCTCCAGCCCCCTGGCAGGTGGTTGAATAGAGTTGCAAGTAAAGGAATTTCCTCTTTAATCCCATATAATCCAGAGATACCCTGAGCAATTATTACTTCAAACCCGGCAGTATTCAGAAGATGTGTAAATTCACCTTTCCCGTAGGCGAATTGATAGAAATCAAGACCAGGGATGTTTCGATCACGATATGAACCTAATGTTTTTTTCAGATTTCGTAAGGGATTGACATACGGGACAGAAATAATCATAACCCCGCCAGGCTTTAAAACACGATAAGCTTCATACAGAAATGGTTCTGGGCCGGCTCGTCGGTGTTCAACCACACCTAGAGAAATATAGGCATCATAATAACCGTCATCAACTTCAATTTTGGTAGCATCACCAACTTCGACTGGTAAATCAGGAAACAAAGCTTTGACCTTTTCAATAGTCGGTTTACCCCAATCGATACCCTGCACATTATCATAAGCTCTTGCTTTAAGAGCGACGACAAATCGCCCTGTTCCACAGCCTGCCTCGATGATCCTATCTGATTTCTTAAGATGCTTTTCAAAAAATGGGGCATACTCGTCGAGTTCTCCCTGCCTGTACCTTGCAAAGTAATCAGTTGATATCTGGGATGCCCATAAAGAATCCCAATATGCTTGGTCCGCTTTACTAGCATACCAAGCGATTTTCCCCTTTTCCCATATTTTTATTGGTTTCATTGTTATGTGGTGTCGTTTTATCTAAGAAACGCGAAGAAGAAAGGAGACTGTCTATTTGGAATCGTCTTGGAAATATATAGCGCGTTTGTTTCGAATGAGTCTTCTACGTAAGTCGTTAGGTAAGAACCCCCAATTGCGGAACCTGAGTTGGTGGATCTTCCTTTTGACCTGGTTTGAATCCATGGTCTCAAAGGCTTTAAAGTGTTCCAACATCGTCGATTTTGTGTAATCGGCATCTAGCTTAGTAAAGCACCCTGCGTAAACTAGTTCAGCCCCAATTACAGCCAATCCCATACGAACATCCTTTGTCTCTAAAAAATTTTTCCAGACATTCTGTATACCACTCCAATGGGTGGTACTATGGATGCGTTGAAGAGATTTTATTCCACGATGAACACCATAATGAAAGGATTGAAAAGGAGAAGGATTCTTACAGTGGATTGCTGCAGGTGCGAGGTCGGTTGTGTCAAAAAAGTATCGGTCGGGAGCCATATTTGGCACATCAGGAAAGGCGGTTTCTTTTTCAAAATTCCAGGTAACGGTGTTACGACAAATAAGCAAACCGGCAATTCTTCGTGCAGTGAAAAAATCATCAATCGCAATAACCAAAACATCCAACCGGCTGTTTTGGTCAAATTTTTGAACAATCTGATAAAAAAGCTCGTTAGAGTTGAGGACAGTGTCTGCATCAACCTTAATTAACAGGTCATATTGAGTGGAATTTGCCATGAAATGTGAAAAAAGTTTCATATGTGCTAAGTGTTGAGGAAGGTCCTTGATTATCAGATGATCAAAGTTATGGTATGTCTGGCTTTGGATAGCCGCTAGGCATTCCTCGAATTCATTTTCTCCGCTATACAACGTCCCGACTAATATTCTCATGTGCCCTTTACGCTTGAGGTCTCATTCTATTCGCTTCTTTTGCTCTGATACCTGATGTTTAACTGTCCGGGAAGCGAGTTCCAAAAATTATGGTCCAGAATTGTGCTGGGATTAGTGAGTAGAAAGCGCAAGAGATTCCCAAGACGCAGCACCTTCCGAAGCAACGCATTGGGGTTCTGCTCCCCAAAACGCGCGCTGCTGAGGACATTCCTGAGCATCAAATCCATCAGGGTTTCCTGGTAAGGTCCAGCAAATTCCTCACACCAGGTGTAAAGACAGCGATACATACGCATCCGGTCATCCAGTTTCTGCTTCGGGCTGCGCGGGGCGGAAATGCGGTTTTGCGAATGCACACGCCAACGCGCGACAGGCTCCTTCAAATTCCCCGGCAGCAAGCGCGCGCTCATAGCCACGCGCAAAATCCATTCCGTGTCCTGATGGAGGCGCAAGTCCTCACGCATCAAGCCTGCTTTATCCAGTACGAACCTTCTTATCGTAAGGGCGTCAATATGGAAGTATCCACGCCCTCCCCGCAAAAGGGTGTCCGCCAACGCTTCAGGGGGGATATCCGCGCTTATGGTCTGGATCCTCTCGCGGGATTTGCCGGCCTCATTCCAGCGGTTCAGCCCTTGCGCGTCCTCAATGTGCATCTCCACTGCGTGATAAACGCCTTCGCACAGCGCGTCCTTAGCAAATATTTGCGCGTCAAGTGCAAATCGTCCGGGCAAGTAGTAATCGTCAGCGTCGAGAAATGCTAAAAACTCATAAGATGCGCTGCGCATCCCCAGGTTGCGGCTGGCGCCTGCGCCGCGGTTTTCTCCGTTCGGGTGCCGCAGCAGGATAACCTGCGGGTATTCTGCTGCCAGTTCCTGGCACACTACCAGCGCGTTATCGGGCGAACCATCTTCCACCAGCAGCACTTCACGCACTTCGGGCTGGGCAAGCGCGGATTCGACCGCCTGCCGTACGAACGGCGCGGCATTGTAAACTGGGATGACGACCGAAACTTCGAACTGTTCTATGGCAGCCTCAACCAGTCGCTGCGGATAAGCGCCTTGAAAGTCTCCCAACCCTCACGCCAGAAAGCCCTTTCGCCGAAAGCGGCGGGAAAATGGAAAGGTAAGGCGAACAGACGCGCAAGTTTTTGACGATTTCCGCCGACTACAGGGTAACTGAGCCACTGCCGGGTCAGCCGCCGGAATGCCAGGTCGCGCTGGGCAGGCGTGCCGTGCTTGCGCATCCAGCTATAGGTTGCCAGGCGAAGGCGCATACGGTCGCGCTGGATGCTCTCCGCTGAGCGCGGGGCAGAAACCCGGTTTTGGGAATGCACCCTGCGCATAGAGGTGGGTTCCACCACGCTGCCGGGGTAAAGGTTGCTAACCGCGGCAAGGCGTAGAACCCAATCTGTATCCTCGTGCAATGTGTCGGCAATGCTTTCATCCATCAGACCCGAGCGGCTTAGTACGTCCCGGCGAATGACCAGGCCGTTCAGGTGGATGTGCCCGTGCCCGCCCCTGGTCAGCGCGTCGTAAAGCTCTTCCGGGGGGATGCCCGCTTCCATGGTGGTCATGCGGATGCCGGCCATATCCGATTCCAGCCAGCGCGATTTCCCCTCTTCGTCCTCAAAGTGCATCCCGACCGCCTCGTAAACCCCGTCGCACTCGGGATGTTCCTTAAAAACCTGCTGGACCACGGCGAAGCGGCCGGGGAGATAGAAGTCGTCGGCATCCAGAAAGGCGATATACGGGCAGGTGCTGTTGGTAATGCCCAGATTTCGCGAAGGTCCAGCCCCGCGATTGACGCCGCCCGGGTGCTGGAACAAGCGCACCTGGGGGTATTCCCGCGTGAGCTGCTGGCAAACCGCAAGACTATCATCGGGGGAGTGATCCTCCACCAGCACGACTTCGGCGGTTTCTGTCTGGGCAAGCGCGGACTCGACCGCTTGGCGGATGAAGGGTCCGGCATTGTACACCGGGATGACCACGCTGACTTTAAATTCCATGCTGTGTCTCTTATTGCCCGTTCTGGAAAGCCTTCACCGCTTCCAGAAAACTCATACCAAAGCGCTGGTCGGGCTCGAGATAATTACCTTCCGCCCATTCATTCCAGGATTTCAGGATGATGATTTTGTGCTCAGCCGGGTAATCCGCCACGCGTGCGCAAGCCTGCGCCAGGTGCTGCTGGAAGAGCTCGGGCGAAGAATGCGTGAACACCTGCCCATCCAATCCCGACCGTGGGGTGTTATCCCAGCCGGGGAAGACGCAGGGGTAAAAATCCATACCCTCTGGCGGGTTCAGGTCTTTAAAGGGGAGCGCCTTGCGGCTGTCGTACACGTGGTAAGGCTTGCGGAAAAGCTTCTGGTACTGCCCTGCAGCACTTTTTTTACCGAACAAGCGCGTGAAAAGCTCCCTGTCCCAGGTGAGCTGCTTACCGCGGCCAGACGTGCGTGAGATAGTGCAGGCAACAAAGCCGTTTTGCTGCGCTATCTGCGCTTCCTGCGGGTTATTGACGATGCCGGTGAAGTGCAGCCCGGGCAGCCCGGCTTCGCGCGCCATGCTCTGCCAGAGCGCGACGTCCTCCGAGGAGAGGTCCGTGGGCTGGAAGATGACGAACAATGGTTTGCCATCCACACGCAGGTAGCGATCGTCCTGGAAGGCGGGTAGAAGGCTCTCAAAATGCGCACGATGGTCTTCCGGACCGGGGTAGGTCTGTTCCTGCAACACGCGGTCAGCTGCGCCATACCAGATTCCAGTCCAACTGGCGTTTGCCCAGGCCAGACAGAAGGGAAAATTGGGCTTGCCGCTTGCCAGCACTTCATTGAAAGGCCGCTCAAGCAGTTGTTTGCCGGCGAACCAGTAGTGCCAATAACAGAAACCCTCAATGCCGGCCTGCCGGGCAAGCTCAGCCTGACGTTCGCGCGTTTCGGGCACGCGCAGGTCGTAATACCCCAGGTCGGCGGGGATGTGCGGCTGATAATGCCCTTTGAAAAGCGGGCGGGCTTTCCGGACGTTGGTCCACTCGGTAAAGCCCTCGCCCCACCAGGCATCGTTCTCCGGGATGGGGTGGTATTGGGGTAAGTAGTAGGCGATCAAGCGGGGTTTGGTCATGCTTTGCTCATCACCGATTGGATAACCTGATAGACGCTGGCGGCGCATTGTTCGATGCTGAACAGCTCGCGGGCGCGTTCCCAGCCGGCCAGGCCCATTTTCCGACTGAGAGACCAGTCCTGAGCCAGCCTGCGCATAGCTTCCACCAGTTCGTCAAAAGTATTGTAGAGTAAACCTGTTTCGCCATCCACGATGATTTCCGGGGTGCCACCGCTATTCCGGCCAATGACCGGAAGCGCGGTCGACATGGCTTCCAGCGCAACACGGCTAAAGGCCTCGTATTCCGAGCAGACCAGGGCGCAATCAGCCTGGTAGTAGAGGGGGAAGGGGTCCGTGACGAAGCCGGGGAAGCTGACCCAGTCCTGCCAGCCCTGTTCCGCGACCAGAGCCTGGAGTTGGCTGAGGTAATCCTGCCGACCGCTGCCTGCCAGAATTAGCCGAGCCGGAATACCCTGCCCGCGCAGGCTGGCAAGCGCGCGAATGGCTTGTTCCTGCCCTTTTTTGGGGGTTATCGCGCTCAGCATCAGGAAGGTGTAAGGCTCCGAAGTGGGGGTGGATTGGCGTTTACTCAGGCGTTCGTCGAAGACAGGCAGCGATGCGACTCCGTTGTAAATCTGATGTATGCCGGGACGCTGCCTTTTGAAATGATGCGCCTGAACAGCTTTTGCGTGACAAATGACAGCCTCTGAACCGGAAATAATGCGTTGAGACAGCCAGGAGGGGAAGATGAAGCGCAGGTTGAAGTCCAGATCGCCATATTCGCGGATGTGCCAGATGTGCGGAAGCCCGGCGCGTTTGGCTGCCAGGCGCCCGACCGGCGTGACGGAAGAATTGGTGTAAACCAGGTCAATCTTCCAGGCGCGGATTTGGGCTTCTATCTCACGCGCGGCTGAACGGATTTCCCGCGCGGCTCTCAGCTTTGATTTCGGGCTCAGGTCTTTGGCGCTCATCCACCAGGGCACGGACAGGATTTTGAAAGGGAAACCTTGCGCAGCCAGCATTGCGCTAAATCCGCCCTCAGCAGGAATGACAAAGAAAGGGGAAATGTCGTATGACCGGAGTCCGGCTGTCAGGTCGAGCAAGGACCTGATACTGCCATATTCCTCGTGGTATTGTGCCAGAAATAGGATACGCATTGAATTTGGTTTGTAAATGCTGAGTAGCTTACTTAATAAAAACGAAGGCTAAACCCGCGGGATACTCCAGCGAATAGGTGCGGACTTCCGTGAAGCCAGCCTGAAAGGCAAGTTTCCACACATCAGCGCCAAATTCGGTGTGAACAAGATAGTCTTCGGATATTTGGTTTTCAGTTCCATGATAACTTGGTGGTAATCCAGCTCTTGACCTTGTCAGACGATCGACAACGACCGGGGTGGTAAAAGCGCAGAATCCATTAGACTTGAGAACGCGCTGGCACTCACGCATTGCCTGTAGTGGATCTTCAACATGCTCCAATGTGTCTGAATGAACAACGATGTCAAAGCTGTTGTCAGCGTAGGGCAGTTTCTGGATGTCAACCTCTGGATAACTGCAGAGGATGTGACCGGGGACCTGATTTAGATACTGCGTCAGCCAATCCGCCCGATTGATTTCCAGGATTTTTTTCTTTTTCATCCAGGAAGTTTTAATGAAATCTTTGAATAGCCCTTGGTAAGAATCCATTTTCATGATTGCGTAAGCTAAAGTCATTCCTCGAAGCCGAACCTTGCAGCGCTGGCAATGTAAACCCTGCTGGCGGTTGATATATTTGACTTCGGATTCTGAGAGTTCCCACTCGTGGATCAGGTTCTCCCAAAGCACAGGAATTTTGATGAGAGATGCCGAACCACAGCATAAACACAAGCTCAGAGATGAAAAAGGATTGATGATTGGCTTTACTCGAGGAGTGAGCGTGCCCTTAACGGTACTTTTCAAATTGTCTGGAATGAGCTTGTTCAATGAACAAGTAAGGTTATTTTTAAAATGCATGTGATGCTGTTATTCAATCATTATTCCCAGTGTCTTGCGATGAGGAAAAGAGAGTTTTCCAAACAGAGTCGCATATAGACTACAAAGTATATATTTGAAATGGATGATAATGTAAGGAAACCGGCTCACTACCAAATGGCATTCACTGCCACAAAGTGGCTATGGTTGTGAGTCAACTTGCCAGCGGTTTATTGTGCTTGCGCAATATTTTGATTCAGCTGCAGTTGAATAATCTCCGAAGGGAGCGATATTTCTCCAGAAGGATATAGACAACCGGTGCGTCCGATTCCATCAGCTTTTTCGCCATCCCACCTTTCATTTTGGGGGAATAAAGCAGCGAACGGACCAGACAAGCCTTGAATGCGTTTCGGTGGCCTTCCTGAAACTCCAGAAAAGCTTTCCTCCCATACCCCGCGGCAAGAGCTTTTCTTTCTATTTCTTTCGATAATTTCAATTCTTTATCCTCTATCAGTTTTTTCGCAATTCTGATGTGTTCATCCCCTGATGAAAGCAGTTGGGATTTCGTTTTGGTCATCGGCCAATGGCGGGTCTTTGACCAGACTTTTGGTACAAATCTGGAGGAATATCTGGCTCCCAACCGAAGCCAAAGATCCCAGTCCATCGACATATGCAAGCTCTCATCAAGAAAACCAATGCTTTCAAGGCATTGGCGATTAATGAAGGTGGATTGTTGGGCAACTGTGTTTTGGGATGTGATGAGGTTTTCAATCAGATCAAATTCAGAGCCGAAGTGCTGGTACTGCGAGTTTCCATTTTCGTCTATCAGCTCACTGATGCCGTGAATGAAGCCTAACGATGGATCTTCATTGTAAATTTCAGCGGCTTCCTGCAAAGCTCCAGGGGTGAGTAGGTCGTCGCTGTTCAGCCAGGCAACGAGTTCACCCGTAGCTATCTTGAAACCTTTATTTATTGCGTGGCTCTGTCCTCTGTCTGTTTTGCTTTCCCAGTAAGTGAGCCGGTGGGCGTATTTCTTGATGATCTCAACACTGCCATCTGTGCTACCCCCGTCCATGATGATGTATTCCAGGTTCGGATAGCCTTGCTGCAGCACAGAGAGTATAGTTTCCTCTAAAAAGCGGGCCTGATTATATGAAGGGGTAATTATCGAAATTGTAAGAAGTTGATTATTATTCGGAATTATCGATGTCATCTTATGATATGGTATTAGGTGTTCTTGAAGTTGAAGAGTTGCCGTATCTTGGATAATGTCCTCTTTGGAATTGCTGAGATGGTTTTTAGTGTTTTATGGAAACTTGATTGTTTTAGAAAACGAAATCGGAAATATAACCATTCGATGTTGTTAAAATCATATCGACAATATTTAATGACAATCCGTTTAAAAAAATTTTGACGCCAATCGATCTGCTTCTGTAGCCTTGCATCGCCCTTAGCATAACTCCCTCGTTCGTGGTGGTATATCGAATCAATATATATAAAACCCCAATAGGTTCTGAAAGCTTTTTTAGGAACAACATAGGATACTTTTCTTCCGGCGAGCTCGAGTTGTTTACCTATTAGTCGTCCAGTATCCATGTTATGGTCAAATAGGTCTTGATCAAAACTGAGAGTAAAATCTAAGTTTGTTCTGTTAATCAGTAGAAAACAGGGGTGTGTCAGAAGGTTGGAATTATTCTTCAGTTGATAATAATCAACAGCAGCAACCGCATCATTTTCTTGAAGCCTGGTTTCACATCCTTTTATCCAGTCTGAAGAAAACGGATGACAATCTGAATCCATGATACAAACAAATTGCCCTTGAGCTTCCTCTGTGGCAAGGTTTAAGACATAAGCGTGGTCGTGACCCTGCTTGTCAAAATACTTTTGATTTACCGGATATTCCAAGACCCTTACTTTTGGATCGAGAGCTTGCAGTTTAGCTCTACTCTTACTGTTCCGATCCTGATTAATAATGAGTAGTTCTCGAATTAGGTTGTAGTCAGTAAATTGGACAATTCTTTTAACCCAGCTCTTGATCCAATCAAAATCCTGGAAATGAGCTGTGATAAAAGTAATGTCAGTAATAATGCTTACTCCAGGATCAACCAACCTGCTCCGCTCCTGTACTCAATGTATCTGCCATTTTCAGTCTTTACTCCTTCTACAACAAGCCTTATTGCATTTGGAATGCTTGCCCAACGTTGCTTATCAGGGTTTGTTATCTCAATATCAATTAAATAATCGCCATGTAACATATTTCCTGGCAATTGTACTTTCCAGGAAAGGTCAAAACTCCCTGGCTCGATTTGTCTCACAATCCCTTTTAGATGCCCGCAGCTGTAAAAAGCAAGCGGTGTCCCCAAAATATCTTTAATTTTCAGTTCCAAATCCACCGGGGTGGATGACTTTACGGTTCCCTTTATGTTAATCTCCAGAGAATTCTGCTTTTGAGAAAAGGGAACAAAATCATTTTCCTGGTCATTAACGAGTATTTGACTGAGGTTAAAATCTTCATGGTGATAAGTCTGATGTGCAAGTATTGTGGACGAATCCTGCAGACTCATGTTCAGGTACATATCAATGCATTCATTGATCTCGCCCTGAAAATGAATTTTTCCGTCTGCAAGAAAAACGCCGTGTTGGCATAACTGTTTAATGCTCCCCATATTATGGCTCACAAACAGCACTGTGCGGCCTTCCTCGGCCACATCACCCATCTTACCCAGGCACTTCTTCTGGAATTCCGCGTCACCAACCGCAAGCACTTCATCCACAATCAGAATTTCGGGATCCAGATGCGCGGCAACCGCGAACGCCAGGCGCACGTACATCCCGCTGGAGTAGCGCTTGACGGGGGTATCAATGAACTTTTCCACGCCAGAGAAGGCCACGATCTCGTCAAACTGGCGCGCTACCTCCGCCTTTTTCATCCCCAGGATGGCGCCATTGAGAAAGACATTCTCGCGTCCGGTCAGCTCCGGGTGGAAGCCGGTGCCGACCTCCAGCAGGCTGCCAATGCGCCCTTTCACCTTGACCACGCCGCTGG
This sequence comes from Anaerolineaceae bacterium UBA6073, assembly GCA_002436085.1. Classification (GTDB taxonomy): domain Bacteria; phylum Chloroflexota; class Anaerolineae; order Anaerolineales; family Anaerolineaceae; genus Mesolinea. The sequence goes on along the minus strand of DIXT01000011.1, from coordinate 10,477 downwards.
TGGGGGCGGTTACGCGCGAGAGGATTTTGAGCAAGGTGCTCTTGCCCGCGCCGTTGCGGCCAATGATACCGAGCGCTTCGCCCTGCTGCACCGTGAAGGAAACATCGTCCAGGGCGAGGATTGTTTCATCGCCATGCTTGCGAGTGTAGTCTTGCGTCACCGGGCTGTAGGGGTCCGGCTTGCCGCGGGTGCGCGCCCACCAACGTTCAAAGTCGCGCGTGAGGGTGCCGGTGCCGATGACGCCCAGGTCGTATTGTTTGCTTAGATGTTCAACGGAGATGACTGTGTTACTCATTTTCCTTTTTTGGATATTTATAAATAATAGCCTGCGATCTTGCGGCATAATGACGGAACCAGTGGGGCAGATTAAGTTCAAGGCGATGGGACCAACGCCTGAATTTATCGTTGAACTTTCCTGGAGGAATTATGCGGTGAAAACGCTCGATGCTCCCAAGCATGATGATATCGACTGAAGAGAAGTATCTGGAGCCAACATCACGAAAATGCCGGGTGCTATTCTCTCTTTCAGGGTGAGGGTCGTGTTTTTTCCATTCACGGAAGGCAGCTTTATTGAGTTTTGAAGGTCGGCCCGGAACTGGAATAATCCACCGAAGTGCATCGAGGAATTTAGAATTGACAGCGGGTTCAGTAAATCTTGCCTCACCATTGGGTTTGAGCAAGGTTGCAATTTTACGAAGGTAAGCTTCTTCACGTTCATAGGTGAGGTGATGTAAAAAATCTTTTCCTACAACGATATCAAAAGTCTGAAGTCGAAAATCTATGCCCAGGAAATCGCCTGTAATCGCAGTAACTGGCAGTTTGAGTGTTTCATTGGCTTTTTCAATGACGATTTTGCTCGCTTCCGAGATGTCCAACGCGACAACGTTTGCCCCAAGTTTGGCCATTAATAAAGCGTTCAGTCCGTCTCCACAACCAAGCTCAAGGACGTTTCTTCCTTTTATCGCATCAATAAATCCAGCCTGATAGAGGCCATGCCAGCTTGTTTCGCGCGTGGCGTTTTTGGCGAGAAACCATTCAGGATTATTGACGCTATTGATGATGTTAACAATGTTGAGCTTAGCGTAAACCTGATCGTAATGTTCGATGTTTTGTTTGATGTTTTGATCGGTCATGAATGATGTGGAAAAGTGGTATATGTCATTCGATTACTGGCGCAAGAAAAAGATTACACGGAAAAGTAGTCACCAACAAGAGTGAAAATCAGATTACTTTTGGGTAGCCATGATGGTTCAGTTTTGATGCGTAATTCGGAAATTGCTTGCTGCGGGTGCGCGCCCACCAGCGTTCAAAGTCGCGCGTGAGGGTGCCGGTGCCGATGACGCCCAGGTCATATTGTTTGCTTAGATGTTCAACGGAGATGACGGTTTGACTCATATGCGATTTCCAAAATGGCCGACCCTTATTAGGGCTTTCTTTTTTGCGAGAAATGAGCTAAAGGGACGCGCCCCTGCCAGCTTATTCTTGGCCCGGATGAGCGCTGGAATTCGCCAGCCCATGCCTTCCTCCAGCGCGATTTGGCATGGTCTGCATTGCCCGCAGGGGAATTTCCCGAGGATGGGATTGTGGCAGAACCAGGTGAGCCGCATGAAATCCATCCAGCCGCGCTGCTCCGCGATCCGCTGTATTTCGGTTTTTGACCGATGTATTAATGGGAAAGTAAAGAAGCGAAATATCTTTTGTAAATCCGATGATAGCGCTTCGTTTTCAGCCGCAGGGGTGGTGCCATTTGTCCCGTTCAGGTCTGGGATAAACAGATGAAACGCGCCGTCGTCCACGATGCTTAGCTCCACATCCTTAAGTCCGCGTTCAGCGCAGAAGCGCGCTAAAAACTCATATTGTGTGCCCAAATGCTTCTTTTTCAGGATCTCGTGAAAGGCTTGCGTGATTTCGGGGTTGGGTGGAATAGAAGCGATTTCGTGGAATTGGGTCGGCAGCAGCAGTTGTTGGGTATGGGGGTAATCCGTATGCAGCCGTTTTTTGATGGTGAGGATGGTTTCAATTTCTTTAGGGCAGGAAGCGCGGGAACTGTCCAGTAAATAATAGGTCTGCACCGCTTTCTGCTCGTCCAGCAGGAGCTGCAGCAAACGGAAGGTGGAATCCCAGCCGCCCGTCCAAAATAAGTGGGTAATTGTGCCAGGTTGGGTCACTTTTCGGTCAATCATTAGATATTTTGAAAGCCCAAATTGCTTTTTGAGAACTTGAAGCAGGCATCAAACTGTGTCAATAAAGGTCTTTTCGACCCGGTTGAAAATCACGACTCCGATGATGAGCACAACCAGCATAAAGACCCCGCTGTAACCCAGGCGGGCCCAGGAGACCGTCCCCTGCCCAAGAAAGCCCGCCCGGAATGTTTCCACAATCGGCGTGATGGGGTTCACGAGCGCAATCCAACGCCATTTTTCGGGGATGGAGGAAACCGGGTAGAGCACGGGCGTGGCGTACATCCACAGAGAAACCCCAAAGCTGACCAGGTAATTCAGGTCGCGGTATTTTGTGGTCAGCGAGGAAATGATGATGCCGAAGCCCAGCCCCAGCCCCGCCATCAGCAGGATAAGCAGCGGAAGGGACCACGCCCAAACAGTGAATCGAATTTCGGCTCCCGCTGCAGTAAAGTAAGTTCTGAAGCCGATGAAAAGCGCAAACTGGATCGCCAGGGTAATCAGGTTGGATATTACTATAGAAATCGGCATCACCAGGCGCGGGAAGTAGACCTTGCCGAAGAGATGCGCGTTCTGGATGAAGGTCTGGGAGGTGCCGGTGAGGCAGTTGGAGAAATAGCTCCAGAGCACCGTGCCGGACATGTAGAACAACATAGGCGGGAGACCGTCCGTGGAAAGGCGGGCGATGCTGCCGAACACGATGGTAAAGACAAGCGAGTTCAGGATGGGCTGAATAATGAGCCAAAGCGGACCGAGGATGGTTTGCTTGTAACGGGAGACGAAATCCCGCCGGACAAACATGCTGATCAGGTCGCGGTAGCGCCAGACATCGCGCAGCTGCAGGTCGTACCATTTTTTGCGTGGGGTAATAATTAAGTCCCAGTTGTCTTGTTCAGGAGAAAAAAAGCTCATAGTTGGCCCCTTGACTTAGGTCGGGAGCTGACTCCGACGCAGGTGGGGAAGAGGAAAACACCCTCACCCTTTATCCCTCCCCCTGGGGAGGGTAATGGCAGTCGAAGGTCGTACCATTTTTTGCGCGGGGTGATAATTAAGTCCCAGTTGTCTTGTTCAGGAGAAAAAAAGCTCATAGTTGGCCCTTTGACTCGGGTAGGTTGTCGAGACTTACTTCGTTGGAGCAGGTAGGGAAGAGGAAAACACCCTCACCCTTCATCCCTCCCCCTGGGGAGGGTAATGGCAATCGGAGGTCGTACCATTTCTTGCGGGGCGTAATAATTAAGTCCCAGATGTCTTGTTCAGGAGAAATAAAGCTCATCGCTGGCCCCTTGACTTAGGTCGGTAGCTGACTCCGACGCAGGTAGGGAAGAGGAAAACACCCTCACCCTTTATCCCTCCCCCTGGGGAGGGTAATGGCAGTCGAAGGTCGTACCAATTTTTGCGGGGGGTGATGACGAGATCCCAGGTTTCTTTGTTTGTCTCTTCCATGATATTGTCAGCAGATTTGGGGGCAGCTTCAGTTGGTTCTTTCAATCGTCTCAAAGCCATAATATCTTGCGGCGCAGCGGTTGACCCAGTTTTTTGGATCTTCGTTAAGGTCGGAATAGCCGTAGGCGTTGGTTAGCGCTGAAACCTGGACGTGCTTCACGCCTTGCACCTGAAGAAGGCGCAGCTCCTGGTCGCGCGCGTCCCAGGCCTGCGCGTATTCCTGCTGAACAGGCAGTAATTGAATACTGGTCACAGCGCTTGCCACTACTCCAGCGGTAAATAGAAGGATCGCCAGGGTCAGAAGAGCTTTTGCCTGAATGTCAAACCGTTGTGTGGGAATCTTTTTATATTGTGCGGAAGCAAGCATCCGGCCGAGTAGAAAGCTACAGAAGCCCGCCGCAGGAATGAAGAAAGCAAAGAACAGGATCATAGACCTGGCTACAGGCGCGTCCCACTGAATATAGGCAGACGGGAATGCCGCCACGACTGCCAGACCGAAGGTGGATAAACCGATCCATAGGATAGCGCGGAAAAGTTTTTTCGGGTTTTCCTGGCTGGTCTTTTCTGGTGTTTGGCTCAGAGCATTCCACGAAAAGCCAAACGCGAACGGCAGGAAAAAGTGCGGGAGAATCCAGAAGCGCGCGTGAATCAGATAACTGTAGAATTCCACCAAAGTGGCGCGCAGAATAAGCCAGGGCAGCTGCGCAAATGCGGCTGGCTCAGGATGGCTGGAGGCTGCCTGGCGGACTGCGTTCCCGGGCGCGGCGTAGACCACCAAAAAGACGAGCACCGCAGTTATAAACGCGGCAAAAACGCCAAAACTAAATTGGCGCTTGGTACCTTGGGTTTTGTTGAGAAACAGAAAAACGCACAAACACGCAAACAAGACAATTTGAATGAGTCCAAAGACTTCTGAAAAACCCCCGGAAATTAAAACCAGCAGAAGTACTGGCAAGAGCGGTACTCTCTGTTCATTGAACCAGGCCCGTAGAAACAGCCCTACGACGACCGTGAAAAAGACCAGCGGGAGCGTGTAATTAATTGCGCCTGTCTCCCAGATGACTGATTCAAAAAAGTTTGGAAGCGAATGAAATAAGACGGTCAATGTGAAACCGCTGAGGGCTGCCGCGTACAGAAAGGCTGGTTTGACACTCAAGCGCTTGAGGACGGGCAAAACGCACCAGACCAAAGCGCCAAACCAGGCTAAAACCAGCAGGAACGGGAGCAGCGCCGCAAAACGCGGACCTGCCAGCGCCGCGAGCCCGGCGCTTATGATATAGCTGAATCGTCCAGTCCAGCCCGTATATTCGTGCAGGATGTACTGCCCGAAGGATTGCGACTGCACAGAAGCGGCTGTGCAGAAATCATCATAGACGAAGCGGTTGTACAACGCGGGCGCAAACAGGGCGGCAATCCCGATTAGGGACAAACCCAGAATGATGAGAAGTAATACCTGAACAGTGTTATTCCTGCTCATTGCATTTGTTGTTGCGGAGGTCGCAAAAGATTCATTATGGTAACTAGGATGTCTGTTATTCAGGCAAGGAGGCTGGATCTCTTCCTAAAGTCAAGTTTAGAGCTCGCCAAACCATGACGTCGGGCCGACCGTAATTGAGATAATGCGTGTGATTATTGCGCATCATTTCTTCGCGCAAACTTCTGTCTTGCATCAAGCGGGTGGCTTGTTGAACGCATTCGTCCGCGCTTTCAAAAGCTAAATAGTTCCTGCCCTCTTTCAATCCCGGGACGTAGTATTGTAGTTTTTCAGACACCACTGCCTTGGAGAAGGCTACGTATTCGGCAAATTTCCAGCCGATTGAATCGTGCAGACCTGTGGTCGCGATTCCGATCGGGATTTGCCTCATTATTTGGATGTAATTTTTGAAGTTGGACATTTTGGGGTCACTGATCAGACAGTCCGGAAAGTGCTTCCTGGTGTAGTCATTATGTGCGAGCCCTCCCAGGAAATGATTTCCAAATTCAGCCCTAAGTTTCCGGACACATTCTGCGCGCATTTGATTAATTTGTTCCCTCTGGTCCCGATATTTGGGCTTGGTTTCATCAGGGTCCCAGAGCCTGCACATGAAGATAACCCTGGGTGGAAGAGAAAAGTCCGCAGCAGAGTAACAATTGTGAATATTAAACCGAAAGAAATGTGTATTAACAGCCATTAACCCACTTGCAAGAGATTTAGTCAGACGCTGCAGTCGCTGCCTTGGGGTTTTCTCTAAAGATGATCGTCGAAGTTCGAAAATAGAAGGGAAAACCTCATTCACAAAATAGGCCAAGCCAAGGGGGTACAGTCCGACTGGCGGATATTCGGCATATTCCATCGGAAAACTACGCTTAAAATATGCATCCGTTTGCTGGAGAAGTTCAGGTTTAACCTCTCCAAAATCGCCCAAGTCAAAGAGTAATTGTTTCTTTCCGTCAATTTCCACCAACAGTTCGACGGGGGAAAGTGTTGGCAAAGGATATGGTGGATTCTTGATGACCTTATAACGCAGTTTTATTCGTCTCTGTGCTTCCAGCAATTTGAAACCTGTGTAGATTATTTGAAGGTGTTCAGAATCGCTCTGGCAAAAGATCGTGCAGTTTATTGCAGACATAAACATCCCCGAAGATCAGAAAAAGAGTGTAACATCTTGCGAGTGCCTGTTATGAGGTTTGTGGAACGATCGAACAAGCTTTGCCCCATTAGTCCACGCCCAAACAAAACTCAGTTCAGCGAGAAAGGCAGGAAGCGCTAATACACGCTTGAAAAAAGGACGCGGAACACTTGCGTATTCCCGATAGGTAAACTGCCTGATGCCTATTTCTTTTAAGGTGGTCGCGATCATAGTTTTTCGACTGTCTTGGCTGCTGGCACGATCTATTGCACGCTTGTGGTGGGGCTTAAATTGCTCCCTGGGATTGATGCAATACCAGCTGTCAGAAATCGCGTACTTATTTTCCTTTTCGATGCCAAAAAAATACGGCAACCAGTAATCCAAACCTGTGGGGCTTGGCATATCTAATGAATAGACAGAAAGGAAATCCACAAGCTTATGCGTCGGAAAAATCGGACAAGTGATTTCTACAAAATTCACAAAGCGAAGGTCGCTGCTGAGTCTTCTGGCTGTCAGGGGGTGGCTTATTTTCCCAAAGCGGGAGAAGGCAGGTTGAAGCATCCACAGGTCATACTCGACAGAAAGCTTGAAAAGACGAGATAGCCAACGCGGAGAAATCAGGATATCGTCATCGGCGACCATAATAGCTTTGTATTGGCGTAAAATGTCCGGGTGGTTAAGGAAAACATCATAGAGATTAGTAATCTTGGTCCCGACATGTTCGTTGTAGTAATCGGCGTATTCCTTGTTCAGATCAGGTTGATCCGTGTAGTTGGTGACCCAGATATCGTAATTTCTGGATTTTGAAGAAGCCCAAACTTTTACATTTGCGTCTTCTCCAGCGGAGGTGTAAATCAGATATTCTCTCAAATTTTAGTCCAATAATAAAATTATTGATGATTAGTTGTCAAGATTGATCACCAGTTTTCCACCCGTTGCTCTACTCCTCCTCCTCCGGCTGATAAGTTCCATCCATTACCGACTGGAGGAATCCGGCTACCCCGTCGTGCGGAATGATGACGGACGCGCCCAGGTTGGTGGTCATCGGGTGGAATAAATCCTTTGGGATTTCAATGAAAGCCACATCGTCCCCGCTGATGCGTCCGGCCAGGCAGGCTACCGTGTACACATCCTTCGCGCTGAAGTCCGTCAGAATTGAGCGGTCGTTAATCACGGAGACGCCCAACTTGACCAACTGCCAGACGTTGAGCTCGTTCATCACCTTTTTGTAGAACGCGCTGAGCACCAGGGACTGCCGGCGCACGCGGAAAAAGTCGCTGTCGCCTTCGCGCATGCGCATGAAGGTCACGGCGGTTTCGCCATCAAAGTGGTGCGCCCCGGCGGAGAAGGAATGCTCCTTATCCCACACCGGATCCTCAAGCACCACGTCCACGCCGCCAATCCGGTCGATGTATTTTTCGATATCGGCGAAGTGCAGGACGAAATAGTGGTCGACGCTGACGCCAAAGTTTGCCTGGATGTTGCGGGTCAGCGACTCAATCCCCCCGCCGTCGCCATTGTAAAACTCGCCGTAGCCGTAGGTGGCGTTGATGCGGCCGAATTGGATGCCGTGCTCCTGCATATCCACCACGGGGACCCAAAAATCGCGCGGGATGGATACGACCGAAATGCTCTCCTTGGTAAAGTCCAGTCGCATCAGGCGGATAGCATCGGCTTGTTCGTTGTCGTCGATGCCGAGCACCAGCGCGCTGAGCGCGCCAACGCTGCTGCAGGCTGTCTGCTCTGCCGCGCTTGGGGTCTGGCTGAGGCTTTCTTTGCCCTCGGCGCGCGCACTTTCCTGCGCCTGCAGGAGCGCTGCCATTTCGGGAGCTTCTTCCGCCAGCTGGGCCTGGATTTCCGCGTCGCTGGCGGGCTGGTTGGCGTCCGCGGCCGCGGCATCCGAGCCGGCTAAGGCCTGCCCACTGGCTGCTTGCGCCTGGCTGGATGTCTGGGTTTGCAAAGGGTTCAGGCTGGCCAGGTTTAGCCGGCGGCCGAACAAGGGATTGCTCCACAGCCAATACGCGCCGGCCGCCAGCGCCGCGAGCAGCAGCAGAATGCCAATGGTGAGGTAAGGTCTGCGTTTTTTCATTTTGTTTCCTGTGAAGGCTAATCTATTATGCTAATCTATTATATAGAAAGAAGCGGCGCTTTCCAAGCATCCGCCCCTCCGACAAGGCTTATGCTTGCCGGCGGGCAGGTCTTATTCTGTTTTCCCCCTCAGGTCCCTCAGCTCAGCGGCGCAACCGGGCGCGCTCCAACAGCGCGGCCGGGACTTCCAGACTAACCTGTAAACTGGCGATGAACCTGAGCAGCACGCGCGCGCGGTCGCCGCCGTTCAGGCGCGTGTCAAAAATCGCTTCGTACCCGGCAAACGGACCCGCCGTCAGGCGCACGCGGTCCCCGCGCTGCAAGCCCGCCAGGGGGTCTTTCTGCTCCTGGTTGGCTGCTTCCACGTGCGCGCGCACGGCCGTGATGAGGTGCTCCGGCACGCTGGCAGGTTCGCCGTCAAAGGCGACGATCCGGCGCATGCCCGGCAGCCAGGCCACGCTGGAGAAGGGCTGGCTGTGCCAATCCAGGCGGGCGAAGAGATAACCGGGGAAGTAGGGCACCAGCGTCCGGGCGCGCGGGTTGGCCGGGCGCACGGACAGGCGCGGCAGGTAGGCTTCGACGCCAATTAAATCAAGCTGGTACCAGAGCAGTTGCTCCTGGTTCGGCTTGGATTGGAGGGCATACCATTGGGCTGTCATAAGGCGCATGTGTCGTAAAAAATCTGAATTGGTCTCATTATCCTCTGGTCCGTTGGAAAACGAACCGGCAGACAAGATTCCCGCTTGAAGAAAAAATCTAATACTTTTGCTGCAAAATAAAATTATATCACAGCCCTTTTTGAGAGGGTGTAGAAAAAAGGCTGGATTTCTAGAAAAAGCTGACTGGATGACGTTTTCAGTTAGAAAATAGGCTGACAATGTAACGTAGATGCTCAAATTTGACCTTAGACTTGGCTCTTTTGATCTCCATTCCAGCCAGAGCGACAAATCACCCTGGGCTAAGCTGCGGAAGCGACTTGGGTTTTAAACCCTACTCCGGTTAGCAGTTTGACCATGCGCTTAAGATTGAGGGTGATGGCCGTGAAAAAGGCCTGAATGGCAAACTTGGCTTGACCTATATAGCGACAACGCCCCAGGCCATGCCCTTGTTTTCCTTCTCCAAATTTGCGTTCGATTTTGTAACGCTCTTTCAAACCTTGCTGATATTGCGGCGTCTTGACCAGTTCCACCCAGACCTCTTTGTTGTCGTCCTTTTTTCCAATGCGGTTGCCTTTCAAATGGATAGCAGAATGCAAACCACACTGTTCCAAATAAAAATGGTTATTGCCATCATCGTAACCTCTATCGGCCGCATAGGTGTTCAGCGGAAGTTTCTGCTCCAGGTCATGATCCACTAACGAACAAAAGTGATGCCCGTCCCAAGCTTCTCCTGAAGTGACCTCCAGGCTGGTGATGAGCCCGACTTCCGCGTTCAGGCTGACATGAGCTTTGTAGCCAAAGAAGTATTCGGTTTGTTCGATTTCCTTGCCCTCTTCTGTTTTGACCTTGCGTTTGTGCTTGACCCCCCATTGGGCATCCGGGTCATGCGGGCCTTTGCCCTTGTCTTGTCGCTTTTTATCTTTGGCCGTATTCACGTTGGCAATACTGTGGACACTATCTACAATCTGGATGGGCCCGAATTGAACCCCGCTTTGTAGAGCAATCCGCACGATTTCATCCAGCATTTCTTCGAAGACTTTTAGCTTCCCGCGCTGGATCAGCCGCTCCCGAAAAACCGTCAAGGTCGAATGATCCGGCGCTTTCTGATCAACGGCCAACCCCACAAAGTACTTGGCCGGTAAGTTCTCGTTGATATACACTTCTACCTGGCGTTCCGAGAGGTTGTACAAGTAGGCAATCAATTCCACCTTGAGCACCAATGCCGGATCAAAAGGTGGCCGCCCAACAATCCCTTCTCCTTTATATAGCCGGATCAGTTTACGGGTGAACCTTTCCCATTCGATAATCTGTCGTAGTTTCCGTAGAAAATGATCCTGCGGCACGATCTGATCATAGAGATATTCTCCATAAAACGAATGACTTCCGGTTTCTACATATCGTTGGGTTTCCATTTTGACCACCTTGGTTGCCAGGATACTTTCTATTGAATCACAATCCGCTTATTTGGTCAATTTTGAAACCGTTTTTCAACACCCTC
>DIXT01000002.1 GCA_002436085.1 Anaerolineaceae bacterium UBA6073 | reverse complement strand
CGTGCGCAGCCCCCTGCCAAGGGCAAGGCCTTCTCGATGCCATCCGCGCAAAACAAAAAGCACCCTTGCGGATGCTTCTTGTAGTGGATGAAGGGACTCGAACCGTGCGCAGCCCCCTCTTGAGGGCAAGGCCTTCTCGATGCCATCCGCGCAAACAAAAAGCACCCTTGCGGATGCTTTTCTATAGTGGACCCAGGGGGATTCGAACCCCCGGCCTTCTCAATGCCATTGAGACGCGCTCCCAACTGCGCTATGGGCCCGGAATAATACTTACTTACTTGTCGCCCTTAGCGCTCCCAATCCCCCGGGGAGGGGGCTGCGTGCGCTATGGGCCCGGAATAAAACTTACCTACTTGTCACCCTTAGCGCTCCCAATCCCCCGGGGAGGGGGCTGCGTGCGCTATGGGCCCTGGTTTTCTTTGTAAAGTTCACTCGGTCGGCGCCTGCTGGTTGTCCATCAGACGCCTCCCGGCTCTTGATGGACCTGGAGGGATTCGAACCCTCGGCCTCTTCAGTGCGATTGAAGCGCGCTCCCAACTGCGCTACAGGCCCGCTCCCGAATTCAGGCAGAAGCTTTTATGACAAAGACAACCCGTTTTCAGAGTGCCCAGATTCTAACTGACTCAAACAGAGATGTCAAGCTGGAGTTTTCGTTACAGGTAAATCCAAAGACGGACAGACAAAAAATCCAGGCACCATGGGGTGCCTGGAGTCCTGGTTGCTTGTGACTAAGCGTTGGTCGGAATGGTCGTTCCAGCCTTTTTCTTCTCCTCCTTGGCTTTACGCTTTTCCTTGATATCCATCTTGGGCTTTTTGCGTTCTTCCTTACCGGCTTTATCCTTACTTGCCATTGAATGCCTCCTTCTAAATCCTGTCGATACTTACATCGCTTTTCTGCGGCGACTATCTCTATTATAGCGCAAATCAGAAATATTTCGCTTGCTGATGGTATTATTAACAGTAGGTCAGCTTTTTTCACCCAAGTTTTTGCTGACCCGGAGCATACATTGGACACGCTTTCCCGGCGAACCCGGACGCGCTATCTGTTAATTCTGATGATCCTGATCACTATCCCGTGCTACATCCTCGGGATCGTGCTTCTGCGCCTCAACAGTGGTCCCCTCGCGTCCACCCCAACGCCCGTGAATTCCCCGACCATCACTAACACAGCCACTATCACGCTCACGCCCTACCTCACGCGCACGCCAACGATCACCCCCACCATCACGCAGACCCTCACCCCCACGCTGACGCGCACACCAACCATCACCCCCACTATTACGCAGACCCCCACCAACACGCCCGAGCTGACGGAACCGCCCGTTAACACGGATACACCTGGTCCCGAAGAGACCCCCACCGGCTCTGAGCCGTAAACCTGATTAAGAGAGTGCCATGACTATTGACTTGCTACCGCATCTGAAACAAATGTTGTCCGCGCCCGGCCTTTCGGGCTACGAAGACCCCATCCGGGACATTATCCGGACTGCCTGGCAGCCCTTCTGCGAGGAAATCTCGGTCAGCCGCGTGGGCAGCTTACACGCCCTCAAGCGCGGTGACGGACCCGAGCCCCGCCCGCGCGTGATGCTATCCGCGCACATGGACGCCATCGGGCTGATGGTGACCGGTATCACTGAAGGCTTCTTGCGCATCACGCAGGTTGGCGGGATTGACGCGCGCATCCTGCCCGGCCAAATGGTCATCGTGCACGGACAGCGGGACCTGCCGGCGATGGTAGTGATGCCGCCCGCCCACCTTCTGCCGCCTGAGGCAGGCAGCGGCGTGGTCGCGCTCCAGTATCTGCTGATTGAGACCGGGCTGCGCGCGGATGAAGTGGAAAAATTGGTGCGGGTGGGCGATGTTGTTTCCTTCGCCCAGGAACCGCTTGAACTGGGCAGCAGCGCGCTGGCCGGGCACACCCTGGATAACCGGGTGTCCGTGGCGGCTGTAACCCACTGCCTGGATATTCTTTCCCGCCGCAAACATGCCTGGGATGTGTGGGCGGTGGCGTCCAGCCAGGAAGAAATCGGCGTCACCGGCGCCTTTACCTCTCCGGTGGATATCCAACCGGATTTCGCCATCGCGATTGACGTAACTTTTGCTAAAAGCGCGGGCAGCAGCGACTGGCGCACATTCCCGCTGGGGGAGGGCGTGACATTGGCCTGGGGCCCCAACATCCATCCGGCGCTGTATACCGCGATAACCAAAACAGCCGACGAACTGGATATCCCCTACACGCGCGAGCCAGCGCCAAGCATGACCGGCACCGATGCCTATGCCATCCAGGTGGTGCAGTCTGGCATCCCCTGCCTGCTGATTGGCATCCCCCTGCGCTACATGCACACGCCGGTGGAGACCGTCTCCCTGAAAGACGTGCGGCGCGCGGGACGATTGATGGCCGAATTTATCAGCGCGCTGCCGCTGGATTTTATGCAGACCCTGGAATGGAAGTGAACATGAGCCCGACGAAACAGATTACCCAAAGCAGCCGGAAGCGGATTGGGAAACGGCAGACCGAACTACTGGCCGAGCTGTGCAATGCCCTGTCAGTTTCCGGCGATGAGCAGGAAGTGCGCGAAATTGTGCTGCGCGAAGTGAAACCCTTATGCCAGCAGGTGGAAGTGGACGCGATGGGGAACGTGCTGGCCACTCGCATCGGTTCCGGGCAGGATAAAGTGCAGGTAATGATTGCCGCGCACATGGATGAAGTTGGCTTCATGCTCACGCAAGATGACGGCGATGGAATATACGGATTTTCCATTGTGGGCGGCATTGACGAGCGCCAACTGGTGGGCAAGCCGGTTATTGTCGGGCGGGAGCACGTACCCGGCGTCATCGGCGCCAAAGCCATCCACCTGACCACGCCGGAGGAACGCAAAACCGCGCTCAAGCTGGAGCAGCTGCGCATAGATTTAGGACCGGACGGCAGCGGGCTGGCCAGGGTGGGAGACCGGGCGGGTTTTGCTACGCGCTTCAGCGAAATTGGACCAAGCATCCGCGCCAAAGCGCTGGATGACCGCTTGGGCGTTTTCAACCTGATTGAATTGCTGCGCAGCGCGCCCGAGAACATTGATTTGTTAGCGGCCTTTACCGTGCAGGAAGAGGTGGGCTTGCGCGGCGCGCGGGTGGCGGCGTACCACTTTAATCCGCAAATCGGCATCGCGGTGGATTCCACGCCCGCCAATGACCTGCCACTATACGACGAGGACAGCGAAAACACGCGCTACAACACTCGCCTGGATCACGGCCCCGCGATTTACCTGATGGACGGCGCCACCATCGCGGACAGGCGCCTGGCGGAATGGCTGATGAAAACCGCCGAAGGTGAAGGCATCCCTTACCAAATCCGCCAACCCAACCCCGGAGGCACGGACGCGGGGGCGATTCACAAGACCCGCGCCGGAGTGCCCAGCATTTCCGTTTCGGTGCCCCAAAGGTACTGCCACACCGCGGCCGGACTGATCCGCAAAAGCGATTGGGAAGACACCCTGCGCTTGCTCAGTGCGGCGCTCAGCCGGCTAAATTCAAAAATTCTAACGCCATCGGAGGCATAAGATGACCAAAACCCAACCTAACAACACGCGCGACGAAGCCTTGCTGGCTCTCATCCGGAAACTTGTGGAAACCCCCGGTCCTTCGGGGCAGGAAGGCCTGATTCGGGCGGCAGTTTTAGAGGAAATCAAGGCGCATGTGGACGAAGTCCGCACGGACGCGCTCGGCAACCTGATTGCCCGGGTTGGCACCAAACAAGCCGGCGGGCTGCGGGTGATGGTTTCCGCGCATATTGACGAAATTGGTCTGATGGTCACACATGTGGACGCTAACGGTTTCGCGCGCTTTATCGCTATCGGCGGCGTATCCCCGCTCAGCTGTATCGGCGGGCGGGTGCTCTTTATGAACGGCGCGCGCGGTGTGATTGGCTGCGAGCGGCTGGAACCGAACAGCGCGCCGACGCTTGAAAAGCTCTTTATCGATACCGGCGCGCTTAGCCGGGAGGACTGCCCGGTGAGCGTGGGTGATGTGTGCGGGTTTGAGCGGCCTTTCCTGGACCTGGGCGCGCACCTGGTGGCGAAATCCATGGACGACCGGGTTTCCGCGGCGGTGGCTATCCAGGCCCTGCGTGCGCTGAAGAAGACCCCGCATGAAGTGTACTTTGTGTTCAGCGTGCAGGAAGAAGTTGGCCTGCGCGGAGCGACGACCGCAGCGTACGGCGTCAATCCGGACGTCGGGCTGGCTGTGGACGTAACCCGCACGGGAGACACTCCCCGCACCGTCAAAATGGAGGTCGCGCTGGATAAGGGCCCCGCAATTAAGGTGCGCGACTCCTCGTTTATCGCGGACCCGCGCGTGGTAAATTGGATGGTGGCTGCTGCCAAAGCCGCCAAGTTACCCTACCAACTCGAAGTGCTGGAAGCGGGCGGAACCGATGGGCGCGCGATTCAACTTGCCCATGCTGGCGTGCCGGCAGGCTGCCTCTCAATCCCCTGCCGCTACATCCATTCTCCCTCCGAGATGGTTTCGTATGCGGATGTGGAAAACGCGGTGAAACTTCTTGTTCAATTGCTCAGCGAGGAAATCAAGCTGGATTAAGTGCCGGAGGGGGAGGCTCTGACTTGGTGGTATAACCAAAGGCGAGATGAAACCCGAGATTGTAAACCCGAACGACGGCTTGAAAAACGCCGACCGCTCTAAGAAAAAATCTTCGTCGCGGCGCAGGGCGCTCAGTTTACTGTTTGCGCTGCTGGCTTTGACGAGCTGTTCATCCTGGCTGCCCCAAGTTGATTTTCCATGGCAGCAGGGCGAGCCTGTTACGACTGAAACTGCGCTGCCAGCACCGACGGAAACCCCGGAGCTTTCGGATGAAAGCCCGGCATCTCCTACCTCCCAGGCCGCTCCAGATACATTGGTCATATGGCTGCCCGCTGAGATGGACCCTGGCGCGGAAAGCCAGGCGGCTGCCCTGCTGCAGGCGCGACTGTCCACTTTCGCAGAAACAGAGGGGATTGATATCACCATCCGGCTCAAGAGCCTTTCAGGCTCCGGCGGATTATTAGACGTGCTGACCGCAGCCAGCGCTGCCGCTCCCCAAGCGCTCCCCGACCTCATTTTGCTTCCGCGGCGGGATTTGGAGACGGCTGCCCTGAAATCACTGGTGACGCCGCTGGACCCGCTCACAAGCGTCGTGGACGACGAGGATTGGTTCCCCTACGCCCGTGAGATGAGCCTGATCCAGGGGGTCGTTTACGGCATCCCCTTTGTTGGCGATCCGCTGGCGTTGATTGCCAGGGTGGGTGGTGAAAACCCGCCGCAGGCGGATTGGCAGACAATTGCCGCGCCGGGCAATACTTTTCTCTTTCCTGCCGATGACTCTCAGGCGCTGCTGCCGCTTACGCTTTATTTAAACTTTGGCGGCGCCCTATCCGGCAGCCAGCCGCGGGCAAGCCTGGACGAAGAAACGCTGGTGAAGATGCTCTCTTTGCTCGCGGAAGGTCGGCAAAACGGAAGCATCCCCGCGGATGTGGTTCAATGGCAGACTTATCAACAGTCCTGGGAAGCATTTTTGAACGATGAAGCCAGCCTGACTGCCGCGCCGCTCAGCTTGCTGTTGAAAGAATACGCCCAGGCACAGGAACAACCCGCCGCGCTGCCAACCCTGCTTGAAACCAGTTTTACCCTCAGCAGCGGTTGGGTCTGGGCGCTCAGTGCCCAGGATGCAAGCAGGCAGGCGCTGGCGCTCAATTTGGCTGAGTACCTGGTGGAACCCGGCTTTCTGAGCAGTTGGAGCGAAGCCTTCGGACGCGTTCCCACGCGGCCTTCTGCGCTTGAAAGCTGGCAAAACGCGGCGCTGCGCCAGGCGCTGCTGCAGCAATCCCTGAGCGCGCGCTTTTTACTTGGCAATGAAGTGATGACCAGTATTTCGCCAGTGCTGCGCAGCGCCGTGCTCGCCGTTTTGCGCGATAATGTTACCCCCGAAGAAGCAGCCAAGCAGGCGATGGAGAGCTTAAAATGACAGCACATACACCTTCTAAACTGCCCCCGGCTCTAGCAAATCAGGCGATTTTGATATTGATTCTGATGGTAGTGGTCATCGGGTTGGTTCTGATGGTAATCACGCTGCCGGGCTTCAACATTCCTGCCACACCAACGCCCTTACCCAATATTTCCGGAACTTTGGCCGGCACGCCGGACGCGGCGCAGCTGACTGCGACCGCAGTCGTGTTCACTCCGCCGGTTGTGCGCGTGGACAGCATTGTGATTGCTGGAGGCGTTTTGGCACTCATCGTCCTGGCGGGGATATTGCGGGAAATTCTTTTAGGCCGCGACCGCGCGGAGTAAAAACACGACCAGCAGAAAGCCGGTCGTGTTTGTTAATCTCAGATTGCGAAATCGTCAGTTTTGGTAATCTCCCACACGCCTTCCTTTTTCTGGTAGTGCGGGGCGTTGGGATGGCTGTGCATGTCCAGTTTTTCTTCCAGGGCAGCCAGCCGTTCTTGCACATCCTGAACACAGTCCGCGAGAGCGTCGGGCAAGTCGGTGTGTTTCAGGTCAATCGGCGGCTCAACGCTCGCTTGCGCGCGGCGGATAATCTGACCGGGCACGCCCACCACTACGGAGTGCGGCGGCACCGCTTTGACCACCACAGCGTTCGCGCCGATACGGCTGTGCGCCCCGACGGTGATATCCCCGAGAACTTTCGCGCCCGCGCCAATGACCACGCTGTCCTCAATCGTCGGGTGGCGCTTGACCTTTTCAAGGCTTACCCCGCCCAGGGTTACCCCATGGTAAATTGTGACGTCGGTACCAATTTCAGCGGTTTCGCCGATGACCACACCCATGCCGTGGTCGATGAAGAAGCGCCTGCCAATTTTGGCAGCGGGATGGATTTCGATGCCTGTCATGAAGCGCGAAAACTGCGCGTTTGCACGTGCCAGCCAATACAGCTTATGTTTCCACAGCCAGTGCGAGACCCGGTGCGCCCAGACGGCGTGCACCCCGGCATAGGTGGTGAGCACCGCCCAACGCGAGCGCGCCGCCGGGTCGCGTTCCAGAGCGGTGTTGATGTCTTCGGTCATCAATTTTAAGAGACCCATGGTTTCCTCGCTTTGCGCGTGCGATACTCCGGAAGGGGGTATGGTGATAGGTTCAGCGGCCTGCATTGAGTTCCTCCCGGATAGTGGCAAACAGATTGGTGCTCAGGTAGCGCTCAGCAAAGCTGGGAATGATGACAACCATGCGTTTTCCCGCGTTTTCCGGTCGGGAAGCAGCCAGCAGCGCGGCCCACACTGCCGCGCCGGAGGAGATACCGACCGGGATGCCTTCCAGGGTCGCCATTTTCCTGGCAGTTTCGAAAGCGTCTTCGGCTTCCACCTGGATAATTTCATCCAACAGGCGGACGTCCAGAATGGAGGGGACAAAGCCCGCGCCAATGCCTTGCAGCGGGTGCGCCCCTTTTTCGCCGCCGGAGAGGACTGGCGAGGCGGCTGGTTCCACCGCGATGACGCGCAGCGCGGGGTTGTATTCGCGCAGTCGGCTGCCCGCGCCGGTGATGGTGCCGCCTGTGCCGACGCCAGCTACTAAAATATCCACCTTGCCTTCGGTGTCCCGCCAGATTTCCTCGGCGGTGGTGCGCCGGTGCGCATCCACGTTGGCGGGGTTGTTGAATTGGTCTGCCAGCCAATAACGCTTGTCCTGTTCACGCAGTTGCAGTGCGGTTTCCATTGTGCCGGTCATGCCTTCCGCGCCGGGCGTCAGGATGAGCTCGGCTCCCAGGGCACGCAAGAGCAGTTTGCGTTCCATGCTGACTGTTTCAGGCATCACAATGGCGCTTTTGTAGCCGCGCGCGGAGGCGGTGAAAGCCAGTCCGATACCGGTATTGCCGGAGGTCGCTTCCAGGATGATAGATTCTGGAGAGAGCAGCCCTTGCTTTTCCGCGGCGTCCACCATTGCCACTGCAATGCGGTCCTTGACGCTGTGGGTGGGGTTAAAAAATTCCAACTTGGCGAGCACTTCCGCGCCGCCAGCGGGTACGAGGCGGTTCAGGCGCACGAGCGGCGTGCGGCCGGTGAGTTGGGTTAGGTTTTGATAGATTGTCATGGTGGGTCTCCAAATAATTGTTAAATAAATACAGCCAGCTTGGCGGGATGCCGGTCATCACCGTGAGCAGATACCAGCGGGGGAGGGCCGCCCTGCTCTCAACTGGCTGTGGAAAGTGTGAGAGAAGAGGCGGTTAGCTTCCCCGCCCCGGACACATGCACGCGTAACGCACGAACACAATCATTGTTTTGCTGAACTGAAGAGTCATAAGCTGATTATATCTACCGCAATAAACGCGTCAACCTGAACTTTGTGCAAATCCGCCCGAAGAGCATGGGGGCGGCTGCATTATAATCATCTCCAATATTCTCCCGGAGCAGCCAATGGCAGACAGACTTTCGCGACTACTTGAACTGATGCGGCAGCAAGACCTGGACGCAGCAGCAATTAACCCCGGACCAACCTTTACTTACCTGACCGGCATGCACATGCACCTGATGGAACGCCCAACCGTGCTGTTGGTCGCGCGGTCCGGGGCGGCTGTGCTTGTGCTCCCGCAGCTGGAACAGTTGAAACTGGGCGACGCGCGCATGGACCTAAAGCCCTGCCTGTATCCGGATAACCCCGCCACCTGGCAGGAAGCGTTCTCTGAAGCCTTTCGGGAGCTCGGGCTGCGGAACGGCCGCATCGCGGTCGAACCCCGCGGCATGCGCTACCTGGAATTGAACTTTCTGCAATCCGCGGCGCTGGATTGCACTATTGAGGACGGCAGCGCGGTATTTGAAACCCTGCGCCTGCGCAAAGACCCGGACGAACTTGCGAAAATGCAGCAGGCAGCCCAAATTGCCCAGAACGCGCTGTTGGAGACGCTAAAAACGGTGCATCCCGGGCAAACGGAGAAACAAATCGCCGCCGAGCTGGTCATCGCGCTCTATCGCGCTGGCTCGGAAATTGAACTGCCCTTCCAACCGATTGTCAGCTCCGGGGAAAATAGCGCCAATCCGCACGCTGTGCCCTCTGAGCGCGAACTGCGCGAGGGTGACCTGCTCCTGTTTGACTGGGGCGCCAGCGTGGACGGCTACTTCTCGGATATCACCCGCACCTTCACGGTAGGGGTGGTGCACCCGGACTTGGTACGCATTAGCGACGTCGTAAGGGACGCCAACGCTGCCGGGCGCGCGGCTGCCCGCCCGGGCGCGGTCGCCAGCGCGGTGGACCACGCAGCCCGGGGTGTAATTACGAATGCCGGCTACTGGGAATTTTTCACCCACCGCACCGGGCACGGACTGGGCATGGAAGCGCATGAAGCGCCTTATATCCGCGAGGATAACAGCACCACGCTGGAGCCTGGGATGGTTTTCACGGTGGAACCGGGGATATATTTGCCGGGTTTGGGCGGCGTTCGCATAGAAGATGACATCGTTATCAGTTCCGACAGCTCCTACAGCCTGACCGACCTGCCGCGCGAAGTGCGCCCCTATGACTTCTATCTTTAATAAGCTGAAAGAACGCCGCGACCTGTACCTGGTGGCGTTTTCGCTGTTCATCTGGGGAATGGGCGAGGGTCTGTTTTATATCTTTCAACCGCTTTACATCCAGAAACTTGGGGCAGACCCGATTCTGATTGGCACTGTGCTTGGGATTAATGCGGTAGGGATGACCCTTTCGCAAATCCCGGCGGGTTACCTTGCCGACAGGATTGGCAGACGACCGGTCATGCGGTTCACCTGGATGATGGGCGTTATATCCGCGCTGGTGATGGCTTCCGCCAGAGACCTGCGCGGGTTTGTGGTGGGTTTGCTGCTGTATGGGCTCACCTCGGCGGTGCTTGCGCCGATGAACAGCTATATTGCCCATGCACGCGGGGATTGGGGGGTGGGTCGGGCGGTGACTTTTACCTCTGCCATGTTCAGCATTGGCGCTGTTCTTGGTCCGCTGGTTGGCGGCGCGATTGGGGAGCGCTTTGGGCTGCGCAATGTATATTGGCTGGCAGCGGCTTTGTTTTTTGTCTCCACCATTGTCATCCTGTTCATTCGTAAACAAGCGGTGGAAGCGCGCAGCCAGGCAGAATCCCAGCCCGGCTTGCTGCGCAACCCGCGCTTTGTTATGTCGCTGGGATTAATCTTGATGATCATGTTTTCCATGTATCTGCCTATCCCGCTGGCGGCCAACTTTTTGCAGAATGAACGCGGACTAAGCCTGGCTTCCATCGGGCAGCTTGGTTCGCTGCAAAACCTGGGGAACGCTGTTTTCGCGCTGGCGCTGGGGCATCTGCCCGCATTGACGGCTTTTCTGGTGGGTGAAGCAGCTTTGCTGGTGGTCAGCCTGCTGCTGTGGAAAGGCAGCGGGATGGGGTTTTTTGGCTTGGCGTATTTCCTGATGGGCGGCTATCGGCTTTCACGCACGCTAAGCGTCGCGTTTGTACAGCCGTTGGTTGGCAAAAATCAGGTTGGGCTGGCGTTTGGTTTTGTGGAGACTATTAATAACCTGGCGTTAATTCTGACCCCTGTTTTGGCAGGACTGCTCTACGATCGGAACCCCTTACTGGTCTTTATGGTGAGCGCGGGGGTGCTTGCCCTTTGCCTGCCTCTGACCGTATGGTTTCGTACCGCGGGTAGGAGAGCATCCCAGGCTGTATTGGACAGGATGGGTGGATAGGAGGGCTGGTGCCTGTTGCGATTGTGCAAATGGTGCTGGGTCCGCTGCAGAATAACGTCTATCTCCTGGCGGATGAGGAGAGCAAAGACGCGGTGCTGATTGACCCGTCCTTTGAACCGGAGCGGCAGGCAGCGGAAATCTGGCAGCGCGGCTGGAATCTGCGCCAAATCTGGCTGACGCACGGGCATTTTGACCATACGCAGGGCGCGGCGGGCTTGCGGAAGCTTTTCACGCCGGCGCCGCTGGTGGGGATGCACCCTGAGGCGCAAGCCTGGGCGCTGGCCTACGGGGAAAAGCTGAATTTTGGTTACCAGATGACTCCCCTCCCGGATGTGGATATCCGGTTTTTTCACGGGCAGCAGCTTTCGCTTAATCCCGAAGCTGACGCGCCAATAGTCGAAGTACGGGAAGTGCCAGGTCACAGCCCGGGTTCGGTCATTTTTTACTGCGCGCAGGCTGGGGCCGCGTTTGTGGGGGACGCAATTTTCCGGGAGAGCATCGGCAGGACGGACCTGCCTGGCGGCGATTACCCCGCGCTCCTTGCGGCGATTCGGGCACAGATTTTTACACTGCCGGAAGACACTATGCTCCTGCCTGGTCACGGACCGGCAAGCAGCGTGGGGTACGAGCGAGCCTACAACCCTTACGTAAGTTAGTCAAAAATCCAGCGCTGTCCTGTTTGGCGTTGTCCCCCTTGAGCGGATGCGAAGGGTCTTGCTGGGGAGTAGTAGGTTGGGTGGAGCGACAGTGTATCTTTAGTTGCGATAAACTTTTCGGAGCGAAACCAAACAGAACTGGGGAGTAGTAGGTTGGGTGGAGCGACAGTGCATCTTTAGTTGCAATAAACTTTTCGGAGCGAAACCCAACAGAACTTGTTTGTGAAGATGTGGCAGCGATTGTTGGTTTATTCTTCCCAGGGAATGTACAAATTCCGCAGGGGTTTCGCATTGGAGTCCCTAAGGTCTAGTGCAGACCTTGTTAGCATATCCCGAATGTTAGGACATAAAAAGGTTGAAACGACCAAGCGCTATCTTCCACAGACGGATGATGACCTTTTGCGGGTGTACCAACGGACCAGTCCTATAAATCAATTAAGGAGGTGAAAATCAGCGGTATTCTGCATCATAGCCTATCGTGGAAGAAAACATTGGATATAAAATCACGCAGACCTGCAGGTGCTCCGGAGGCGCCTGGCGCAGACGAATGAGGATCTGTGGTCGGCACAGGACAGGTTCAGTCCAGTAGAGGGGATGGGAAAATAAGCAATCTACCTGAGAGGTAGCATTTCTTAAAACTGAGTTGAACTGGAAATTGGTCTTGCTGACATGGCCATGACGTTGTAAACAGCGGGAAGAGTTGTCAGCCTTCTGGACTTATCTAATTGATTGAGGTATTGGCCTGTGCTGCTCTCCCATTTTTGAATATCGGCGACCATAAAACGAATAACATCGCCGAGATCTACTGTCTTGAATAATTGTTTCCATTGGGTGTTGTCGACTGGAAGGACGATTTCCGGTAAGACTGCAAAAAGGATCTTGCTTGCTCCGACAAGACCATAAGAATTCTCGGTCATAGTAAAGGGCAAAAGGGCTTTACTCATCTGCCAAACAGTATTGATTATTTCGGTTCGATTTGTTGGGCTTATTTCCAGCAAAAATCGATCTCTTGACGCGTTTGACCGCCTGATGAAATTCTTAAGCTCAAACAATGTGGGACCGATCGTGGACCAACAATCTTGAAGTTTGATTTCCAATTCCTCATGAAACGCACCTCTTCTGGTCATTTTGAAGTTTTTTAGAAGCCGAGACACGCATTTGGTGAAAATCCAGCCTTCACTATCCAGAACTGCTGAATCTCGTATAATTTCTGCAATTGCGTTCTTGTAACTTTCTGAAAAGCTGGCTATTTGGGATGCTATATCTAGTGGACGTATAGCGGAGGAGTTGTCATCGAAAAGTACATTACAAGAAACCATTGGGCCCCTTTATGTTGATTAGCCAGGAAAGATTGCTTTACAAAATGAAGTTCATAATTAGTATAACCGATAGAAACAGAAGGAAAATCCAGTAATCAAGGATCCAGTAATCAAGGAGCTGCGTGCCAGTGAAACAAAAAGTAGTAGGTTGGGTGGAGCGACAGTGTATCTTTAGTTGCAATAAGCTTTTCGGAGCGAAACCCAACAGAACTTGTTAGTGAAGATGTGGCAGCGATTGTTGGGTTATTCTTGTTGGGTTACGCTCCTGCGTCGCTGCACCCAACCTACCGTTCAAAAAGCATAATTTTATCGATCATAGTCGATAAAAATGTCCTCAAGGTCTAGTAATCAAGGAGCTGCGTGCCAGCGAAACAAAAAAGCCCCCGTTAAAACCGGGGGCTTTTGTTCATTCACTGCAATTTACTTGGCGAAGGTCACCGCGCGAGTCTCGCGGATGACTGTCACCTGAATCTGCCCGGGATACTGCATCGTTTCTTCAATTTCCGTGGCGATAGACTTTGCCATCTCGTGCGCGGCAAGGTCGTCAATCTCATCAGGACGGACAATGATACGCACTTCCCGGCCTGCCTGGATGGCGAAGCTGGATTCCACGCCCTGATGTGCATTCGCAACCGCTTCCAGGGACTTCAAGCGTTTGATGTACTGCTCCAGGTCTTCGCGGCGAGCGCCGGGACGGGCTCCGGAAATAGCGTCCGAGGCTTCCACAATGACTGCTTCCACCGAGCTCTGGTCGACCTCGTGATGATGCGAGGCGATAGCGTTCACCACCGCGGCGTTCACGCCGTAGCGCTTGGCAAATTCCGCGCCAATGATGGCGTGCGTGCCTTCCGTATTGTGGTCCATCGCCTTGCCAAGGTCGTGCAGCAGGGCGCCGGCTTTACAGACTTCCACATTCGCGCCAAGTTCCGAAGCCAGCACGCTGGCAATCTTGGAGGTCTCCACCGCGTGGGCAAGCTGGTTCTGCCCATAGGAAGTGCGGTACTTAAGCCGACCAAGTTTCTTGATGATTTCCGGGTGCAGCCCGTGTACGCCGGCTTCGTAGGCAGCTTCATTACCAGCTTTCAGGATGTCTTCGTCCATCTTCTGGCGTTCTTCGTTCAGGATTTTTTCGATATAGGCCGGGTGAATACGTCCGTCCACCACCAGGCGGCTGAGAGTGCGTTTGGCGATTTCACGCCGTACCGAGTCGAAGCAGGAGATAGTCACCGCTTCGGGGGTATCGTCCACAATCACGTCCACGCCGGCTGCCTGTTCAAATGAGCGGATATTACGCCCGTTTCGGCCGACGATGCGGCCCTTCATCTCTTCGTTGGGGAGCGTCACCAGCGAGGTGGTCACCTCCGCGACGCGGTCCGAGGCAACGCGCTGGATAGCGTCGGCGATGAGTTCGCGCGCTTTTTCCTGCCCCATCTCGCGTGCTTCGTTCTCGTACTGGCGGATAATGCGCATCATATCCGCGCGCGAAGTCTGCGTGACTTCCTCCAGCAGCAAAGCCCGGGCGTCTTCGATGGACATCTGGGATACGCGCTGCAGTTCTTCCATGCGTTGGGCGGCCAAAACTTCTATTTCGTTCACGCGGCGGTCCATGGCGCTCTGGCGCTTATTCAGGGCAGCTTCGCGCTGCTGCATCTGGTCAAAGCGGTGGTCCATTTCTTCGCGGCGCTTGACGAGGCGGTCGTCTTCCTTGCTAAGCTCGCTGCGGCGGTGCTGCAAATCGATTTCGGCATCCCGGATAATTTTGAGCGCTGCGTCTTTTGCGTCCAGTTCAGTCTGTTTGGCGCGTTCTTCGGCTGCGGTGAGGATATCCTTAGCGGTTTGGCGCAGTTTTTCTTCCTTCTGCTTGCGCAGCGCGGAGAACAACAGGAAGCCGAGCAGTAATCCAAGCGCGAGAGCAAGCACAAGAAGAAGAATTCCTAGCGGCTCTCTTAGGTTGGGTCCCTGAGCATAAAAATTGAAGTGTTCCATGTTTTCCAATACTCCATATTCTTATAATGTGTCCTGCCCGTGTGTGGAGTTCTGCGTTTCGTTCCATATGCGGTTTAGCGCAGATGAAACCACCCCGTAGGAAAAGCCCCGGCGCTGTAAGAATGCGCCCAGCCTAAGGCGAAAGGTCTCCCGCGGGAGCGCTGCGTAACGGCCGGCAACGCGCCGGGCGGCTTTGAGCGCCAATTCGCTTTCCTGCAGATCAGCCTGCGCGAGCGTAGATTCGATGGTTTCGTTGGCAATACCTTTTTGGCGCAGTTCAGCTTTAATCAGGCTGACGCCGCGCGGGCGGAAAGTGCTGCGGTTTTCGACCCATTCCCGGCAAAAGCGGGTATCGTTGAGATACCCTTCTTCTTCCAGTCGGACGAGCACCGCAGACGACAGCTCCGGGCTGCAGCCTTTGCGCGCCAGATAATCCCGCATTTCCTGTACGGAGCGGGAGCGGAAGCTGAGGAAGTGCAGCGCGCGGGTGTGCGCGCTTTCCGCGTCGTCCTGCTCCTGAAGCCGATTAATCTCCTCCGCCGTAAGCTTTCGTCCGGGTTTCAGCCAGGCGGCAGTCAGACGGTCGAGCGAGAAAGCAAATTCACCGTCCAGGCTGACGTTCACACGCTGGCGGTTGCGCTTTTGGGCTTCGATTGCGGTAATTACCTTTTCCATTTAATCCAACAAAGCCATGGTCTGGGGGAGACCACGGCTTCGATGACAGCAACTAATCCCTAATCAAGCGCCTAACCCGGGAGCGGGCGCAGCACTGTGTGTTTGGATTTACTTATATTTTGGTACTTTTTCTCGTATTATCTCGTCCGGCTTAATAGGCGAAGAGGGTGCGTTCGTGCCGCGGGCAATTTGCCCGGGAGAATTTGAAATCGTTCGCACGAACCCCTCATCGTTTTGTTGTTTACAAGCCACTCAATGCGCATTTTGTACCAATTTATAAGCCGGTGTGTCCGGCAGTTTACTATCCATGCAAGACCGGCGCGCAAGCGTCTGGTCTTCAAAGCCATGATCTCCATGAGCAAGCTCGCGCAGAACTCACAGGCAATTCATGTTTTATGAATAGGATTATACATTATTTTTATTAAAGCAATTTTTATCTTTTATACTCCCTCATAGCGCGTAGGAGGGTGTTGAAAATGTCCAGAACAATAAAAAATGAACAACTTTATATTCAAGAAGAACACAATATGTTCATAAACCCCTCCCCTTTGATTCCCCTCCCCAGCGTCTCGTTTCAGTGTAAAACTTTCCGCACGATGCTGGTGAGGGGAAAGATGTTTGCAGG
>DIXT01000003.1 GCA_002436085.1 Anaerolineaceae bacterium UBA6073 | reverse complement strand
CGCTCCTCGCGGTGACGTGTGATTCTCTGATCGCACCGGTCTCCAGACCGCGCGCGCCAACTGACCTTTAGGTCTCCCGCCTAATCCTTTATCGCGCCGCAAAGGCGGAATAGGTTTGTGCGTTTCATGCCTTGAGACTGATAGGCTGGTGATTTATTCTCGAGGTAACTAGAGTTGAAAATTGAATCACAGACAACGTGTGGATCGTTGGCGACTTGTTCCCGGCAGATTATGCGGATGACTTACTAACTTGTTTGCGGTAAGAGAATGCAAGTTGGCTTAACAAAATAAAAAAACGCGGCCAATGACCGCGCGGTTCACCTTACACGTAAAAATTAGTCCTCGGTGTCCCGCTTAATCTCCGGTACATGCAGCCTGTACCCGATGGAGCGTTCGGTCAGAATGATTGCAGGTCGGCGGGGGTCTTCTTCCAGCGCATGGCGCAGCCAGCTGATGTGGACGTCCAGCGTGCGGGTATCCTCGGTGTAAGTTGTCTCCCAGACTTTCTGGAAGAGCTCCTCGCGCGAGTGCACTTGATCAGGCTCCTCCATCATATACATCAGAAGTTTGGTAAGGCGCGGCGTGAGATGGGCTTCTTTTCCGTTGCAGGTGACCATATTTGAGCGGGTGTTGAGCAGCAGGGAACCCAGTTTATGCACGTAGCGGTTTTCTACGGTCTGAAAAGTCCGGATGCGATTTACCAGTTTCTGAATGGTAAATGGAAGCTCAAGCACGATGTTGGCTTGGGAGGCTTCGATTTCCTCCGCACCCTCTTTAACAATCAGCACAATGGGGCACTCAGGCAGCAGCGCCCGAAAGCGCCGGGTGATGCGTATACCATTTGTGCGCAGCGAGGCCGCGTTGATAACAATAAGCATCGGGCTCATTTCGGGCAGTAAAGCGATCCCCTCCGCTCCGCAGCCAACCGTGCGCACCTGATACCCTCTGCGTTCCAGGCCAGAGCTAAAAGCAAAATGGTTATTGCGATTGCCCTCTATGCAAAGTATTGAAACCTGGGAGTTCTCCAGCAATATCTCCTCATTCCATAATAATCACGTATGTTAATCGGCGCTAACTCGCCGCTTCACATGAAGGGCAAAGTTTTTTACAGACCAATAATAAAAAAACGATGCCCCGCAGCCTGTATTTGCCGGTGGTTATCGACTAAGCGATAAATAAACGTAAAAATATTATAGCCGAAAGTTAGCGCAAGTGGAACCTGAAAAAGGATTTAAATAAAAAGGTCAGATTCAGCATGCATTTGGCTGGTAGAATTGAAAGCAAGCGCCCGGCGTGATAAAATCACCGTAAAGGTGCTGCTTTGTTTTATGACCGGCGTTAGGTTGCTATGAAAAAAATGCGAGAATGCCTGATTTCTAGTGTACGCGTAAGCCTGATCAACCAGGATCGTATTGTGGTGTTAAAGGAGAAAGACCAGGAACGCTACCTGCCCATCTGGATTGGTTTGTATGAGTTCGAGGCGATTACGATCGTGCTCCATAAAATCGAAACCGCCCGCCCGCTGACTCACGACCTGATGAAAAACCTGTTCGGCGTGTTGGATGCGCGCCTGCTTTCTGTGGAGATTACCGCCTTGGAGTCAGATACTTTTTACGCCAATCTGGTCATCGAGCAGGGCGGCGCGCAAAAACGCGTGGACTGCCGTCCATCCGACGCGCTCGCGCTGGTAGTTCGCACAGGCGTACCCGTATTCGTGGCTGAAGAGGTGCTCGATAAGGCCTCTGTGGTTCCGGAGCTTGAAATTCATCCGGAGGAGGAAGACACAGAAACGCCGGGTGAGAATGTTGGCGACCTCAGTCTGTTTGAAGAATTCTTCGATAAGCTTGATGATACAGATTCAGATCAGTCCAAACCTGAAAGTACGGACGACGATCCTAATCTGGTCCCCTGACAAATTATCATCCTCCTCCCTGCCAACTTCAAGACAGGCGGAGATTTGGAGTGGCAAATGAGCGATCAAGATTACAACTCTGGCAGTACCGTTGACTCTGGTGTCAGCCAGCTTTATGACCGGAGTATGGAAGAAGCGTTGATTGGCGCTGTGCTCATCGCGCCAGTTACATTCCTGGATGTATCCTCAATTTTGCAGGCGGACGATTTTTATTACCGCAGCCACCAATGGATCTGGCAGGCGTTCACAAGCCTATACTCCAGCGATCCTACTTTTGATCTGCTCACGGTTAAGCAGCAGCTGGAAGCCCATGGGCATCTGGAGGAAATTGGTGGGGTGGAGTTTCTGGCGAGCCTCACCAATCAGGCGCCGTCCTCTCTGCACGCCGAGGCATACGCGCGCAATATCAACGCATTAGCCACCCGCCGCAGACTGCTGACAGCCGCCAACGAAGTCGCCAAGCTGGCTTACCGCAAGGATATCAACGTGGATACGGTGATAGACCAGGCGGAGCAGTCCATTTTCGGTGTCAGCCAGGAACGCTATAAGCACGACCTTGTCCCGATTAAAACCATCGCGGGCGATTATTTGGACCGCCTGAGTGAAATGAGCCTGCAGACCGGTGCTGTCTCTGGTCTGGAAACCGGGCTTAAATCCGTTGATAAAGTGCTGGATGGACTGCAAAAATCTGATTTTATCATTGTTGCCGGCCGCCCTGGTCAGGGCAAGACGGGCTTTTTGATTGGTATCGCGAAGCATGTGGGCTTGCAGCTTAAGCGCAACGTGGCCCTATTCTCGTTGGAAATGTCATCCGAGCAGCTGCTTCAGCGTTTGCTGGCGCAGGCAACGGATATTGACTCGCAGAAATTACGCTCCGCCAGGCTGTCGGCGGAGGAAATGAACCGCTCGGTCAATGCCCTCGATATGCTTTCCGACGCAAATATTTACATAGACGATACACCCGCTATCACGCCGCTGCAGATGCGCACAAAATGCCGCCGCCTGCAGATGGAATACGGACTGGACCTGGTCATTGTCGATTACCTGCAGCTGATGTCCGCCGAAGTGAAAACCGACAACCGCGTTCAGGAAGTCTCGTACATTTCGCGCTACCTTAAAGTACTGGCGCGCGAACTAAAGGTGCCGGTCGTCGCGGCGGCGCAGCTTTCGCGCTCGGTAGAGTCCCGCCCGGACAGGCGGCCGATCCTATCCGACCTGCGTGAATCTGGCAGCCTGGAGCAGGACGCGGATATCGTCATGTTCATCAACCAACCCAATTCGGAGGAAAGCAGTCCCCTGCATACTATTGCCAGGTTAGAGGTTGCCAAGCACCGCAACGGCCCCACCGACCCCGGCATTGAATTGATTTTCCAGAAACGGCTGGCGATGTTCCGGGACCAATACTACGGCGCGGTACCGGATTAAGTGTGCCCGCGATGAGCGCTTCTCTCCCTTCCGGTGGATTTGCTAACGACAACAGCTCCGCCTGGTATCTACCCGCGGACCTGCTGGAACGCGCTGCAGAAACAGACTTGTCTGCGGACGGACTCCTGGCGCTGCTGGCGTTTTTCCGTCTGCTTGGCAGCCCCGAAGAAGGCAGCCAGGCGGTCCGGCGGGATGCGCTGGTGGAAGCGCTGGAGGCGCCGCTTTTCCGCTTGGATACAGTTCGTTTACAGTCCGCGCTGGAAGAGGCGCAGGCAGCGGGCTTTTTGATGCTGTTTGAGGATGTGCTTTTGGCAGGTACGCCGCGCGGAAAAGACCTGCTCTTGCAGCTGCAAGCGGGCGCCATCACGTCCGAACAATTGAAAGTGGTAAGCCAATTGCCTGACCCTGCACGTCCGAATATATTCCGGCTTTACGAGGCAAATATTGGTCCCCTGACGCCGATGATGGCGGAAATGCTGAAAGCTGACGCGCTGGAATTCCCCGCGGCATGGATTGAGGATGCGGTTGGCGAGGCGGTGGAACGCAACATCCGCAACTGGCGTTATGTGCGTGCCATTCTGAAGACCTGGAAAGAACAGGGGCGCGCGGAAAAACCCAAACAAACAGAGGGCTATCTGGATAAATATCGAAAGCTCTACGAAGACCAAAGGCGCAGGAAAAAACATGACTGACATGCTCCAAAATATTGGCAACTCAGATTTTGCTGGCGACCCGGACTGCCCATATTGCCACGGTCTTGGGTTTGTGGGGAAGGATGTGCCGCTCGGGCATCCGGACTTTGGCAAACTTAAAGTCTGTGTGTGCCGTCAGCGTGAATTGATTGAAGCCCGTCAGAAAAAACTCTACGAACAGAGCAACCTTGGCGCGCTGCGGGAGAAAAGCTTTGAAAACTTCAAAGCGCGCGGGCGCGTTGGTCTGGCTGCCCAGCAAGCCGATTCCCTGGAACAGGCTTACAACAGCGCCGTGCACTTCGCGGGGACGCTGCAGGGCTGGCTGCTGCTGCTCGGCCGTTACGGCTGCGGCAAGACCCATCTGGCGGCTGCGATTGCTAACCAGGCGGTCGCTATGGGGATGGAAACCTTCTTCCTGACCGTTCCAGACCTGTTGGACTGGCTGCGCTTTGCGTACTCTGACAACATTTCCGACTCTTTTGAAGAGCGCTTTGAGAAAATCCGGGATATACCGCTGCTGGTGATGGATGACTTTGGCACTCAGAACGCCACAGCCTGGGCGCAGGAAAAGCTGTTCCAGATTTTAAACTATCGCTACATCAATAAACTGGCAACGGTGATTACCAGCAACAATCCGCTTAGCTCGTTTGAAGGCAGAATTCGCTCGCGCTTGATGGACCCGGAGCTGGTATTACGCGTGGAAATCCTGGCGACCGATTACCGCAACCCAGCGGATGACATAGGGCATCCCGAGCTTTCCAGCCTGAATTTGCACGCGCGCAAGACATTCGAAAGCTTCAGTCTACGGCGCGATGAGGCTATTCCTTCGACGGACCGCGCCACGCTCAAAGATGCGCTCGAAGCCGCCCAGGCTTTCGCCCGGAACCCGCAGGGCTGGCTGGTCTTCATTGGTCCATACGGCTGCGGCAAAACCCACCTGGCGGCCGCCATTGGGAACTACCACGCGCAGCTGGGCAGCCCGCCGCTGATGGTGGTGGTGCCGGATTTGCTGGACCACTTGCGCGCCGCCTTTGCGCCTAACAGTTCCGTCAGCCTGGATCAACGTTTTGAGGAAATCCGCAGCGCGCGGCTGCTGATTCTGGACGATTTGGGTACCCAATCAGCGACACCCTGGGCGCGGGAGAAAATTTACCAGCTCTTTAACTACCGTTACAACGCGGAACTACCCACGGTTATCACAACTGTGAACGCTCCCGAAGAAATGGACCCGCGCCTGCAGAGCCGCCTGTCCGATACCCGTCTGTGCAAGATTATCATTATGAGCGCGCCCAGTTACACCGGCGGCGGGAAGGGTCAGGGCGGACGAACGGTCCGTTAGGCGCGTCCTTAGGCTGACGGACGTGCACAGGCACAAAATCCGGCTTTGTGTTATTATAGTTACGCTTAAAAACTATAAACTCCAGAAACCTGCATCAAGCAGGCTGTTCTATGTTAAAAGAGAGAAATATGACAAAAATTATCCGGGAAGTCCCCAATCATTTTAATCTTCCTTATCGTCTGAAGCGTCTGGCGGACCTGGCGCATAACCTGTGGTGGGTCTGGAACCCGGAAGCCGCGCGGCTGTTCAAGGATATTGACGCACTGGGGTGGGACAACTGCAACCACAACCCGATCGTCTTCCTGCGCACAGTAGACCCGACCGTGCTGCAGAACCTGACCCAGGACCGCTATTTCCTGGACCGCTACGACCGTATCGTGCGCGAGTTTGACTACTACATGAAAACCGGGAAAACCTGGTACGCCAAGAATCACCCGGAGCTGTTGGATGACGAGATTGCATATTTTTCATTCGAATACGGGCTGCACGAATCGCTGATGGTGTATGCCGGCGGTCTGGGCGTGCTTTCCGGCGACCACCTGAAAGAATCCAGCGACCTGGGCATCCCGCTGGTGGCGGTTGGTTTCCTGTATACCTACGGCTACTTCTCGCAAAAAATTACCGAAGACGGCTGGCAGGAAGCCCGGCACGTCCACATTATCTACGAAGACCTGCCCTTGGTCGCGCTCTACGATGAAAACCACGAGCCGATCAAGATTTCCATCGATCTGCCCGGCCGAAAAGTGTTTGCCCGGCTTTACGAGCTGAATGTTGGGCGCGTCACGCTGGTGCTGCTGCAGACTAATATCCCCGAAAACAACCCGCAAGACCGGCAGCTGACCGACCGCCTCTACATCAGCGACCCCGAGCTGCGCATTTCCCAGGAAATCCTGTTGGGCATCGGCGGCTTGCGCGCGCTGCAGGCACTCGGGCACAACCCAACGATCTTCCATATGAACGAAGGGCATTCGGCTTTCCTGACCCTGGAACGGATTTCCCAACTTTTACAGGCCGGCGAGACCTACGCCGAAGCGGAAGATCAGGTGAAGCGCTCCAGCATCTTTACCACCCATACGCCGGTTCCTGCTGGCAACGATGAGTTCCCCATCTGGCTGATAGACAAGTATTTCTCCAGCTATTGGCCGCAGCTTGGCCTGAACCGGGATGAGTTCATGAACATTGCCTTTGTGCGCCAGGAATGGGGCGGCGAAGCTTTCAGCATGCCTGTGCTGGCGCTCAAACTTTCCAACTACCGCAACGGCGTTTCCAAAATCCACGGTGATGTTTCCCGGCATATGTGGCAGCAGCTCTGGCCGGATACGCCCGTGGATGAAGTCCCGATTTCGTACATTACCAACGGCGTGCACACCGGCACCTGGCTGGCGCGGCGTTACGCCTTACTTTTCAACCGCTATTGGGGCTCGGACTGGAAAGAGCACATTGACGAGAAGGAATTGTGGCAGCGCATTGATGAAATTCCGGACGAGGATATCTGGCGCATTCGCCAGCACCTCAAGCGTAAGCTGGTCGCGTACATGGTCAGCCGGGCGCGCACGCAGTGGAAAACCACGGTTGTGCACCCGGTGCAGACTGTGGCTAGCGGCGTGCTGCTGGATCCATACGCGCTGACGATTGGTTTCGCGCGGCGCTTTGCCACTTATAAGCGCGCCAACCTGCTCTTCAGGGACGTGGACCGTCTTTTGCGCATTGTCTGCAACGAACGCAAACCGGTGCAAATTGTCTTTGCCGGTAAAGCGCACCCCGCGGATGAACCCGGAAAACGCCTCATACAGGAAGTCTACCAACACGTTAAGGACGCGCGCTTTGGCGGCAGGCTGGTATTCCTGGATGATTATGACATGAATATGGCTCGTTTTTTGGTGCAGGGCGTGGACGTCTGGCTGAATACGCCCCGCCGCCCGCGCGAGGCTTCGGGCACCAGCGGTGAAAAAGCCGCGCTGAATGGCACCCTTAACTTCTCCGTTTTGGATGGATGGTGGGCTGAAGGCTATAACGGCGCGAACGGCTGGGCAATCGGCGATCATACCGAGTACGCGGACCTGGACCAACAGGATGACACTGACGCCGAGAGCCTGTACGATACGCTTGAGAATGAAATTGTGCCGCTCTATTACACCAAGCGCTCCGCGGACGGTTTGCCTGGCGATTGGATCGGGCGCATTAAGGAAAACATCAAAACCATTGCGCCGCAGTTCTCGATGACGCGTATGCTTAAGGAATATATAAACGACCTCTACGTGCCGGCGATTTCTTCGGCTAAAGAGCCACCGCAGGCTTAAAAGGTCAGAAGGATTTTCGAATTATGAATTTTCTCCAAAACTTTTCGCCCGTTGTCGGCGCGCTGCTTATCTTCTTTTTACGCTTGATCAACTATGCTATGGATACGCTGCGCATCATGTTGACCATGCGCGACAAGAAAGCGCTGTCGTGGATACTTGGCTTTTTCGAATCCATCCTTTTTGTTGTTGTCATGGGCGCTGTGCTGGATGACCTGGACAACGTGCTCAAGGTAGTGGCTTATGCAGGCGGCTTTGCCACCGGCAACGTGGTGGGCATGTTGATTGAGAAACGCCTGGCAATTGGCTACTCTCACATCAGCATTATCAGCCGCGGCCTGGGGAAGGAAATTGCCCAGGCTTTGCGGGGGCACGATTTCGCGGTGACTGAAATTCCCGCGTATGGACGCGACGGCAAGGTGATTTTACTGAATTGCTCCGTGCAGCGGAAACTTTCTTCGGATATAGAAAAGCTGGCGCTCGAACAGGACCCTGAAGCGTTTATCACTGTTGAAGACGTCGTCCCCCGCCAAAGCGGTTATTGGGGCCGGACCGGCATCAACCGCTAACGGGCTGGCCAGCACAATCGCATGCAAGCCGCAAACAGTGCGCTGATCTTTGATTTTGACGGTCTCATCCTGGATACGAAGAGCCCGGAAGTGCAGATTTGGGAGCGTCTCTTTAGGGAGGCCGGCGGATGCTTTGACCATCAGGCTTATCTTGGCACGATTGGCAGCTGGGATAATTCCAGCTATGAACCGGGCGTGCACCTCGCCAGGCTGATGGACCACGGCGTGACAGCGCAGCAATTGCTTGAGCGCGTCCGGCAGGAATCCGCAGAGTGCATCGCGCAGGAGCTGCCGCTGCCGGGAGTTGAAAAGCTCATCGTCCGGGCGCGCGCTGCGGGGCTGCGGCTCGCGGTGGGTTCCAGCTCCCCGGCTGCCTGGGTGCACGGTCATTTGCGCCGGCTGGGATTATTTGACAACTTTGACGCCATTGTGACTTTTGATGACGTGCACAAAAGCAAGCCGTCCCCTGAAATTTTCCTGACTGTTTTAGCGCGCCTGGGGATTGGGACGGGGCAAGCGCTGGTGCTGGAAGATTCCCACAACGGCGTTTTGGCGGCGCACCGCGCCGGCATCCGGGCGGTGGCAGTGCCCAACGGCGTTACCATGGGGCAGGATTTCTCCCTCGCGGAGGAAGTGCTCGGTTCTCTGGACGCGTTGGTGCTTGGGAAGTATTTCCTGCTGGCGGCGTGACGCTCTGGAGCTTTGATTTTATTTTCCTGACGCGGTCTTCACACGACCGCGTTTTCTTTTTCTGCAGTCGTATTCTGCTATAATTTCCGCCATGCAGGTACTTGTTATCGGCGCAACCGGCTTTTTGGGCTACCACACCACGCTGAAACTGCTCGCGCGCGGGCATCAGGTCAGCGCTCTGGCGCGGCCGCCCCTGCCGGCCAAAAATCTGCTCCCGGCGGAGGTGAAAATCACCCTGACGGACCTTGAGGCGCTGCCTGATTCGGAACTGCTCGCCTACCTGCAAGGGCAGGACAGCTTGCTTTTTGCTGCCGGCGTGGACGACCGGGTGACCCCCGCCCGCTACCCGGTGTGTGCTGAAAATTTGACCTGGCAAGATATTTTGCAGCGCCTGGGCAAAATCCTGGGGAAAACCAAGCCAATTATCACGCTTCCCAAAGCGCTGGTAAAGCTGGGCGCGTTGTGTGTTAGCCTTATGCACCGCTTGCAGGGTCGGGAAAGCGGGCTGGACCTGGTGCCTTTCGTGGAATTGCAGACCCGCCTGGCCTTTCTGGACCCGGATTATTCCGCCCGTGCGCTGGGCTACGCCCACTTAGACCTCGAACCTGATTTTGTGAAGACCGTGCAGGCTTCGTTGCCTGCCGGCAGGAACTAAGATGAACAATTACAGACGCCCTTCCCCTTTTGACCCGCGCGGAACCAAAATCGCCTTCCTGGTGCTTTCCGCGATCCTCAATATCGCGGCTGGTCTGGCATTCTTCAGCCTGGTGGATTGGCTGATGCTCACCTATGGCAACCTGATGAGCGGGATTGATACCACCCTGATGCTGGGCATATTCCTTGCTGCGCTGATGATTGGCTATATCATGAGCCAGGTCGCGGCGGACGGCAAAGGCATGACCTACGGCGTATACGGCGGATTGGCTGGGCTGGTGCTCTCGGTGCTGCGTATTTGGAGCAGTTCGCTGCTGCTGGCGGCTTTGGTAGGGTTGGTGTGCGTGTTGGGCGGGTATAACGGCGGCATGCTGGGCGAGGGTGTGCGCCGCATGCGCGCTAAGCAAAAGAAACGGCGTTGAGGGTTTGAAGATGGTCGGGAGCGCTTACAAAAACAACCAGAAACCCGGCCAATAGTTTTAAACCCGGTTAAGCCCCGGGTTTTTCTTTGCTGGTTGGCAGCCAGGGCATTTGGGGGCCAGGCGTGCCCAGCAGTTCCGCCAGGGCGGCGCGCACAGCCTGCCGGTCATCCCACGCGTACTCGGTCTTCTCAAAGCACATGGACTGCTCGTGCCCTTTGCCGCACACAATCACCAGGTCGCCCGGCTGGGCTGCTTGCAGGGCTAAACGAATAGCGTCGCCGCGGTCGGGCACGCGCCAAAAGTTTTCGCCCTCGCGCCCGCCGGCTTCCCGCGCCGCGTCGGCCATGTCCTGCAGGATGGCATCCAGCGATTCCGTGCGCGGGTCTTCCGCGGTCAGGTAGCTCAGGTCCGCCTGCCGGATAGAGACCGCCGGCATCATTTTGCGCTTTTCGCGGTCGCGCAGGCCGGCTGAGCCAAATACCGCGATCAGGCGCCCGCGGGTGAGCCCGCGCGCGGTTTCCAGCGCGCGCGAGAGCGCGTTGGGCGTATGCGCGAAATCCACAATCGCGCTGAAAGGCTGCCCCAGGTCAATCCGCTCCATGCGTCCGGGCACCCCGGGCAGGCTTGCCAGGGCTTGCACGGCCGTTTCAGCCGGCACGCCCAGCAGGTTCACGCACAAGCCCAGCGCGGCCAGGCTGTTGGAAACGTTGTAAAGCCCGGTCATGGGCGTGCGCACGCGCAGCGCCTTGTCTTCCCCAAAGTGGCAGGTAAAGGCCAGCTGCGCGGCTTGGTTGTCAATTTCATCCGCCCACAGCGAGGCTTCGTTCAGCAGGCTGTAGCTGACCTGGCGCACCGGTGACACGCGCTTGAGATAGCCGTAGGACTGGTCGTCCTTGTTCAGCACAGCCGCGCGCAGATTGCCGATGCGTTTGCGCGGCGTGTGGGAAAGGCTTTCAAACAGCAGACCTTTGGCGCGCAGGTAGTTCTCGTAGGAGCCGTGGTAGTCCAGGTGTTCGTGCGTCACGTTCGTAATCACCGCGGCGTCAAAGTCGCAGGCGGCTACCCGGCCTTGCACCAGCCCGTGGGAGGTCGTCTCCAGGACGCAGTGGGTCAGCCCCGCGCGCACCATCTCCGCCAGGTAACCCTGGATGTCGGGCGATTCAGGGGTGGTGACGTGGAAGCCGGTATCCAGCACACGCTCGCCAATTTGCGCGCTAACCGTCGAAATCATCCCGACGCGGATGCCGGCGCTGCGCAGGATGTGGTAAATCATGGAAGTTGTGGTGGTTTTGCCGTCCGTGCCCGTTACGCCAATCATGCGCAGCTTACGCGCCGGAAAGTTGTGCAGGGTGGCGGCCAGATAGGCGACCGCCGCGTGGATATCCCCGGCGACTTGCAGGTAGGGCGCGTTCAAGCCCACAGGGGCGGCAAGCGTGCCCATCACCGCCGCCGCGCCGTTGGCAAGCGCCTGCGGGATGTAGTCGTAGCCGTTGGCGCTTTCGCCTTTTATCGCGGCGAACAGCCAACCCGGCCGGACTGCGCGTGAATCCATGCTGACGCCGCGAATACGGACGTCCGGGATTGAGGATGCCGCGAAGGCGGGCATGCGCTTAAACAGCGTTTGGAGATTTCTGCCGCGTGGAGTGCTCATTATGACCTTGGGAAAAGTTTAACCGAAAACCGCAAAACCTGCATCAGCCGGCTTGGATTAACCGCGGCAGGAGGGTGCTGCCTGTGCTTGCGGCCTTGCCCTTACTGCTGGTGTGCTGTCCCGACGAAGTCATCTGGTAGGTGCGAAAATGAGAAAATGGGCAACCCGCTGCGCTCAAGCCCGGAACAGACAGGAGATGGGAGTGGGATTGCCTCTGATGGGCTTCCCTCAACCCAGCCACGCGGAAATCAGCAGCGCGGCCAGCGAAACCACCCCGACCGGGATGAGTTCAATCGGCACCAGCTTGCGCATCACCAGCGCTTCCTGGTTGGTCAGGCCCACCGTGCTGCAGCCCACAATCACTTTCGCGGGGGACATCACGCTGCCCAGCGAGCCGCCGGCTGTCTGCGCGGCAAGGACTAGCGGGACGTTCAAGCCCAGCAAGCGCGCGGTTTCCATCTGCAGCACGCCAAACAGCACGTTGGAATTGTTGTTCGAGCCGGTCAGGAACGCGCCCAGCACGCCGATGAACGGCGCCACGGCCGGGTACACCGCGCGGGGGATGCTCTGGCTCAGGCCGCGCGCCAACAGGTTGGTCATGCCGCTGGCGGTCATCACCGCAGCCACGCCCACCATCGCGACAACTCCCAGCGTGACGTCCCCGGCGCTCGCGCGGACTGCGCGCAAAATTCTGATTGGCGCGCCGGGCTTGAGCAAGCCTTTGGCGGAGTAGATGCCGGCGGAAATCAGGGATGTGTAGAGCAGGATCGTGCCGGGATGCGAGAAAAAGTGAAAAGGGCGCCCGGCTTCCGCAGGGCTGACCCAGCCCAGCGCGGTGCTGAGCTCCGGGAATTGCGGCTGAACGCTGGCCTGGCTCAGGAAGGCGTTCAGCGGTTTGATGAGCACCACCGCGAAGCCAATCAGCATCAAGAGCAGGTAAGGGGATACCCGCCACCAGAAGCTGGCCAGCTCTTCCGGTTTGCCGGGGATTAGGGAGGCAGGCGCATTGTCGGCGCGGTAGCGCGGCAGACGCGTGAGCAGCAGCAGGGCAATTATCCCGAGCACTGCGGTGCCGGTGGCTGCCAGCGACCATAAGCCGTTGGCCGCCAGCAGGTATTGCCCGAGCGCCATCACCAGCGAGATTACCACCACCGCCGGGAAGCTGTGCCGCAAGCCTTTCCAACCTGTGCCGATCAGGGTCACCAGCGCGCCGGCCGGCAGGATTGCCAGCCCGAGCAGCAGCGCGGTGAAGGGCGCGAGTAATTCGCCGGGCAGGTCTGTGACTGCCAGCAGCGCGTTGAACGCGGTGGACATGGAGCCGAAATTCACCGCCCAGGCGTGCCCGAGCGCCGTCATCACCACCGCGGTGACCGGAGTGAAGCCCATCCCGACCAAAATGGGCGCGCATACCGCCATCGGGACGCCGAAACCGCCCATCCCCTGCAGAAAGGAAACCATCAGCCAGGAAACCAGCAGCACCTGCAGCCCGCGGTCCGTGGAAATGGCGGGCAGGCGCGCGCTGATGGCCTGGATCGCGCCGGCTTCCTGCACCAGGTGGTAGAGCAGGAGCGCGCCCCACACGATATAGAGCACGTCCAACGCCATCCAGAGCGCTTTTAGCTGCGCCCAGGCAAGCAGTTGCCAGGTGCCCCCGAATGCCAGCAGGCTGACCAGAATGGCGCTGAGCCAGGCGGCCAGGCTGGCGCGCGCCCCGCTGAGGCGCAAACCGGGCATGAGGACTATGACCGCCAGCACCGGCAGGAAGGAGAGGAACCACGCGAGGGGGGAAAGCTGCATGCCGGAATTATAGCTTGCAAGGCGCTAAAGATGGTAAAATAGGAGAGTTGGAACGGGGCGGTGGCGGAATAGGCAGACGCAACGGACTTAAAATCCGTCGGTGGAGACACTGTGTGGGTTCGACCCCCACCCGCCCTATGCATAGCGAAAAAAAGGCTGACCCATAAAGGTCAGCCTTTTCAGATGCTAGTTCAGTATTGACTAAAGAAGCGTCACATCCTGAGCCTGAGGCCCTTTGGGGCCCTGGGTGACGGTGAATTCTACCGACTGGTTTTCCTGCAAGCTTTTGTAGCCTGCGGCAGTGATGGCGCTGTAATGCACGAAGACATCTTTTTCACCTGAATTAGGGGTGATGAATCCAAAACCCTTTTCACTATTGAACCATTTGACGGTTCCGACTATACGTTCTGACATGATTGTTGATCCTTTCTGAATCGAAAAACACTACTGATTTGAATTACTGGGGGTTTGAATCCGGATGACAAGCACTTTGAAAAGCAAACTACCAATTACGACTACAGAAATATAGCACAATCTGTCCTGCTGTCAAATGCATGTACAGGGATGTGGAATGACAGGATGCCCTCGAAGGTTCATAGGCGGGTTAGCGCGCATCGACTTCATGACCGTAAGGCGGAAGCTGTCGACTTGTTCACGTGTGTAAGCCTCGAGCTGCTTTTATTAGAAATGCGTGTGCGCCATTTCTTTTCAGTAGGGGGATTAGCCTTGCTCGGTCAGGAGACCAGCGAGAAGGAGCTTCGAGTCGATGCGAAAACTGTACGATGCTCAACTTTTGGTTGTGCCTGAGCCCGTCCCGTTTACCCTGGCTCCTGTCCATTAGATTTATCGAACCTTACAGAATTCACACAATGAATGAATTTACACCAGTAACTAAGACGTATATAATATCGAATATATAAATAAACAATATAAATAAATCCCAAGGAGGAGTATTATGAATAGCAATGTCATGTTTCCCCAATTGTTCACACCCATAAACATAAATGGTGTGGAGATCAAAAACAGGGTCG
This sequence comes from Anaerolineaceae bacterium UBA6073, assembly GCA_002436085.1. Taxonomy (GTDB): domain Bacteria; phylum Chloroflexota; class Anaerolineae; order Anaerolineales; family Anaerolineaceae; genus Mesolinea. The sequence goes on along the minus strand of DIXT01000003.1, from coordinate 44,837 downwards.
TGTTTTTGCCCCACGCAACAGCTTATCCAGACCAAAATTTTTCTCCGACCGAACGTGAGGTAAACTACTACGAAGAACGGGCAAAAGGCGGTGCCGGTCTTATAGTTGTGCCGAGCCAAGTTGTCCACCCCACCGGTGTATACCCCGGCATGGGCGTAGCCTATAACAGGGATAATATACTCAAATTTAAAAAAATCGTGGATGCGGTCCATTCTCATAGAGCAAAGATATTTGTTCAGCTTACGCATATGGGCAATCAGACTAAAAGTGTAGAAACATTTCAACCGACATGGGCTCCATCCACCGTACCTGATATGACCGTCGGTGAAATGCCAAAAGAGATGACCATTGAAGAAATAGAATTACTTGTCGAATCCTTTGCATCGTGTGCAGAAATGCTTCTTGAAGCAGATTTTGACGGAGTTGAGATTAAGGTCGCCCATGACGGAATACTGGGTCAGTTTGTCTCACTTTTGAAAAATCAGCGTACGGACGAGTATGGTGGAAATATTGAAAACAGAGGCAGGATAATCGTAGATATCTTAAGCGCAATAAGGAAGAAAATCGGCCAGAAACCTCTGGGCGTTAGATTTGGCATTAACAGATATTTACCCGGCGATTACGGTGTGGATGAAGCCGTTGAATATGCAAAGCTGTTTACAACCGTTGCAGATTATATCAGTACCGATACGGGCACGTGGGAAAGTATAGACATGCTCGTACCGTCCATGAATGTACCTCAGGGATTTCTCCTTGAAGACGTAGCAAAGATAAAGAACGCAACCGGAAAGATTGTGATAGGCAACGGCCGTATAGTCTGGCCGGCAACTGCCGAAAATGCACTGGAAAACGGCTACCTTGATATGGTAGGAATGGCCAGGGCTCTCATTGCCGACCCTTACTGGGCAAAGAAAGCCGAAAACGGCAGACCTGATGAGATAAGGGGTTGTATAGGCTGCAATCAGAAATGCATGGGCAGGTTATTGCAAAATTTGCCTATAAGCTGTGTCCAAAATCCTACATCAGGCCATGAAAAAGTCTACGGCGAGGATGTCCTTTACAAGAAAACCGTTACTCCTAAAAAGATAGTGGTAATTGGTGGCGGGTCTTCCGGCATGAAGGCAGCAGAGATATATGCCAGAAGAGGAAATAATGTAGTTCTATTTGAAAAAGAAGGAGAGTTGGGCGGAAGGGTACGCTGGGAAAGCAGATTACCTGGTAGGCGCGGAGTATCCGGAGTCAGCAGGTATTTAACATACATGTTGGGTATATTGGACAATGTGGACGTAAGGTTAAATACTGAGGCAGATGTGGAGACTGTACTGAAAGAAAAGCCTGACATAGTCATTATTGCCGCCGGTTCTAATGTGATTTCATCGAATACCGCATTTTATAACACATTGGACGCACTTGACGGTAAAGTAACCGGAGATAATATACTTATTGTAGATAACGACTCTACTACCGAGGGCATAGGCATTGCAGAACTAATCGTTAAAGCCGGTAAAACCGTGCATTGGGTTACACCAGCCTTCTTTAATGGACAAAACATAACTCCTCCCATACTGCTCGATAGTCTTAAAAGACTCTCAGGTAGAGATAATCTTATAATGCATCCGATGAAAGTGCTAACCGACTTCAAAGATGGCACTGCAACTCTATTAGATATTTATCTCGGGACTTCGGAAAAGCTGGGCGATATCGATGCCGTAGTTGAAATAGGAATTAAAGCACCGAATAACGGATTATATAAGTCACTTAATGATAGAGTACCAGAACTATATATCATCGGCGATGCTGCAGCACCTCGCGACGTAGCCTCAGCCCTTGAGGACGCTGTGGGTTTGTCAAAATTAATAAAGGAAGCTTAATTTTACCCGGTTTCTACGTCGCCGAATCAGTGGAGGAAAGGCACTTTTAGAAAACAGCCCCTTTTTGCCTCAAAAAAGGGCTGTTTTGGGCGATTTTTCATCCGTTTAGAACCAAATAGACATTTTTAAACTGTTTTTAAGATGGTCAAAGAAGTATTTTCAGGTTCGTACTTTCACCCATTGGGTGAAATAAAAACCACGAATAAAGATCACATGTAAAAACTGAGATAAAGCGTATTTTTGTAGTAAAGGAAGTTGAGGTGATCCATAAAATTGTTTTTGCTGCCAGGAATCTGACATCAAACGCGAGCTTGTTTCTACTGCTGGAAAACGCAAAGACTAATGGGATTTTTGACCTGATTGATCACGATCTGGTTTTTGACAATACATCTACCAACAAAATCAAGCTGAACCATATCAAGACGATGCTCTGTGGCCATTTTATTGGGATCGATAGACTGGAAAGAATAAAACTTCTGCAAGGTGACCCGCTGGTTGAAGCGTTTGGGATTTCGGTGAAAGAACCTGAAACGGTATCAAGGTTTTTGGGTAACTTCAACTTTACAACAACACAAATGATGCGAGACATCAATTTCAAAGTTTTCAAAAAGTTGCTTGCCAAAAACAGGTTAAAATCTATCACCATCGATATTGACAGCAGTGTGTTCAACGTAGAAAGCCATCAGGAAGGCGCTGTCAAAGGTCTCAATAACCCCAATCTGTTTTTCTATTTACCCAATAGCGTGAAATCACATGAGAATACTGTAACACACCTTGTTAAAAGTGATGGAATATCCGTTTTTGTGTGATTTTCAGCTAATAATTTGTTAATTTTATACGTTTATGTGAACAGAAAGCAGAAAAAGCCAAAAGCTTCACCAGGTTTGGGTGAAAACGGTGTAAAATTGTTGTTGACGTGGAGTTTGGATTTTAAATAGATAGTATTGAAAGAGGAAATATTATTATGAAGAAATACAAGTGCAGTGTATGTGGATACATTTATGACCCGGAAAAGGGAGACCCAAGTTCGGGCATTAAACCAGGAACGGCATTTGAAGACCTGCCTGCTGACTGGGTGTGCCCTGTCTGTGGTACCACAAAGGATAAGTTTAAACCTATAGACTAAGGATTGGCGCTTTTATAAGTGAAGTTAATGAAACCATGCCTGTATTGTTCATTCGGCATGGTTCTACTGAAAATGCCTACCTTGGTATTGAATTTACCCGGAGAATGAAACTCCTGGGGAAGGAACTGCCAAGGCCGAAGGCAATTCTCTGTATATCCGCCCACTGGCTTACCGAGGGAAGTTATGGAACGGCCATGGGAAAACCCACGGACACTCCATGACTTTTATGGTTTCCCGCACAAACTTTATAAAATTACCTATCTTGCACCGGGTAATCCAGACCTCGCTAAAAGGGTAATAGATATTGATAAGAAAACTGATGTAGGAAACTGATGTAGGACTTGACTAAGAAGAATGGGGGTCATATAATATTTTTTATTAAGGGACAATAAGATGGACAAATATATCTGCAGTGTGTGCGGTCATGTCTACGATCCAGTAGTAGGAGATCCGAAATCCAATATAAAGCCAGGCACGGCATTCGAGGATCTGCCGGCTGACTGGAAATGTCCTGTTTGCGGTTCCACAAAAGATAAATTTAGAAAAGCAAACTGAGAAGGAGATTTGAACAATGCAAGTAATACCGACTAATGTAGCTTTAGGTCTTAATCTGGGTGGAGTGGCGGGGGCACTATTTTTTATTGCCAATCTCTACGTGATTTTACACATGATAAAAAAATTGTTTGCGCCCAAAGCGGAATGGAAGTGGCTGGACAGCCTGCAGGGTAAATGGCATTATGTGCACTATATCGGAAACATTGCCGCCTTTATCGCTGTTGTCGCTCATGCAATTGCGATGTGGGAGTATGGAACAATAATTAATTGGATCCTTGTTGCTGTGATGGCTTGGATGGTATTTGCTGGCGTAACCATGAGATTTACAAAGGCAAACCCCCAGTTTAAAATGACCATTCGAAAGTACCATGCCAAATCGTATATGTTCCTGATCGTGTTGGCATTGGTAATCATAGCCCACCTGGTCTCACTTTCCTCATTCCCTTATCCAGTTGGATAAAACAATTACTACCCAGCTTTAATGGGCTGGTTTACGCGCATCGACTTCATGACCGTAACGCGCAAGCGGTCGATTTGTGAGCGGGCGGAATGACTTGCCCTGCGGGAATAAGAAACGCGAGCGCGCTAATTCTTGTCATTGGGGAGAACAGGCAGGCACAACAGATTTTGGACTGTCGGTGGCGGCACTGTGCGGATTCGACCCCCACCCGCCCTATGGAAGAAAAAAGGAGCAGCGCTCCTTTTTGAATAAAAGCTGAAATTCTTTTGTGGATCCAGTGCCGATAGAGCAACAGATTATTTTTAACTTATTGTATTTGGGTCAGCTTGAAGATCATGATCTTAATCCAATCTGCACAAGGAATATAAACAGCCACCACCAGCAAACTGATGGCAATATACGACAGTGGAATGGCAGTCATCAGGATCCCCTGCGAGGCAAAAAAACTCACAAGAATAATGTCAGCCAGCGTACCGAGCACCATCCAGCGGCTGGGGCGGGAGCTCCAAAAATGGTTACGTTCACGTACGAGATATACATTGGCCTGGCCGGTGAAGACCAACATCACGAACATCAGTGTTTGCAGTTGATTGAGCGGAAGGTGTAGTACATATTTGGCTTCATAAAAGAACCCAAATGACAGCAGTAACACCGGCAAAGCAAGTCCGAAAGAAGCTACCATCAGCGGCAAGATTTTCCAGCGATCCGGTTTGCGTGAATAGGAGACACTGTCAGTGGCAAGCGACATGGTGACAAAATCATTTGCAAACAGCAGCAGGATAATTAACAGCGGCGTGACGACGAATTCGCGGGTTAAGACAAATCCCACGCTCAGGAACAGCGCAATCTGGAACGTCTTGATAATTTTGTTGAGTGTATAGGTCAACATGCGTTGGTAAATCCGGCGGCTAGCCTTGACTGCGTCCAGGATATTACTTAACCCCTCTTTTGTCAGCACCATGCTGGCTGCTGCCTTTGCAACATCGGTGGCGCTTGCCACCGCGATGCCTACTTCCGCTTGTTTCAAGGCTGGCGCGTCGTTCACACCATCCCCGGTCATGCCCACGATTTGACCAGACTTTTGCAATCCCTGCACGAGGCGGAATTTATCTTCGGGGAACACACTCGCAAAAATTTCGCAATCCGGGACGCCTTCCTTATGAATGTTTAGCAGCTTCTCGCCCAGGCAAAGTTCCCCCGTGATGCCTACCTGGGCTCCTACTGCCTTAGCCGTAAGTGCATCGTCACCGGTCACCATAACGACACGAACGCCTAACAAGTTAAGTTCCTTGATTAGAGTTTTGGAATCAGGGCGAGGCGTATCCTGCAGTCCAAGCAGACCGACCAATTGGAACGGGCCAGAATCGGGGCCGACTGCGACTGCCAGGACGCGATTCCCCAACCTGGCAAGGTCTGCAACATCCTCATTAATGTCCTTTTCACCTGTGAGTGCGGTAATTGTCAGCGGGGCACCTTTCAGGATTCGCAGATTGTTTCCATCCGAAAACGCAATCAGCGCCTCAGATCTTTTTGTCGCCGGTTCAAACGGAGTGAAGCTAAGTCGTTCAGCGGCCAGCTCAATTTGACGGTCATGCGCACCAGCGATAATGGCAAGGTCAAGCGGATCTTGCGTGGCAGCCCGCGAGGCCAGCGCTCCAAACCGAACGACATCTTCCTCTCCATAGGGAGGGTAGGCGCGGATCGCATTCAGCTTTAAACGATTCTCAGTAATGGTACCTGTCTTGTCACTGGCCAGGATGGCCATGGCAGCGGCTTCTTCGATGGCGGAAAGGCGGGTGACGAGCACCCCCTGCTTTGCCAGGTTTGCTGCGCCGAGGGCGGTAGCGAGGGTGAACGTGGCGGGCAGTGCCACCGGCACCGAAGCAACCAGGATTATGAGCGCAAAAGGCAGGATCTGTTGCCAGGCGATATGTGCGTAAAAGGCATACCCGATGATAATGGCAACCAGGATGGCATCAGCAACGATCAGGTATTTCACGATAGTAAAAATGATTTCTTCGAGATGGCTTACAGTTTTTGCCTCACGCACCAGTTCAGCGGTCTTGCCAAATTTGGTGTTCACGCCTGTGCCGGTTACTTCGCAAGTAGTTTCCCCTCGTTTGATGACCGCGCCTGCGTATAAAACCTGCCCCACACCTGCTTCCACCGGCAGTGATTCGCCAGTCAGGGCTGACTGATCAATCTCCACCTGCCCATCGATGAGAATGGCATCAGCAGGGATAAGGTCACCCATGCGCAGATGCATAATGTCACCCGGTACAAGGTTCTCAGCCGGGATTCTTTGCCACTGCCCGTCGCGGCGTGTGGTGACCTGTACTGTCAGCTTTTGGCGCAGGAGAGTAAGTGCATTTTGTGCGCGACTTTCCTGGGTAAAGCTCAAGATGGCATTGAAGACGAGCAAGGCTCCAATTACGATCGCTTCGGTATTCTTACCAAGATACAGTTCGAGCAGGATGGTGACCTCGAGCATCCAGGGAACCGGTGCCCAAAACTTCTTAAGGAATACCTGTAACGGATTTCGTTTGGCTTCTGGGATTGTGTTTAAGCCATATTTTTCCGACCTTTCAGAAGCCTCTGCAGAGGTCAGCCCGGTTAACGGGTTTGTGGGTTCAGTTTTAGGTGTAGTCATGATGGATAGATTGTAATATGAAAAAGGGGGTTGATTCCAAAAATTGGTATTTTTGTGGGTGAACAGACTCGCTTGATCAGGAGACCCGCGAGAACGTAAATGTGAAATTGTTGTGAAATTGTCGCATATTATTTTAAATTCGGTTAAACTTTAGTAGATATTTTCTCCTTTGTTATCCTCTGTGGTTGGCAGTCCCAACCATTTCAAGGGGATCGTCTCGAAAAGATACTCACAATTCACACTGCGTATATAGTCTAAAACGTCCTTATATTCTGGCTTTTTAAACCAGTCGCTTAATATATACACATATTCAACTTTTAACCCCAGAGGTCCGACAAGCTTGATGTATTGTTTTCGTTTAAAATCACAGGTTTGAAGTTTCTCATCCACCGAACCAGCCACATGTTGGAACTTTACTTCGATAATGAACAAGGTATCACGGATAATGACAAGGATAGCGCCGTCAGGCAATAAGCGTTTGGAGATGATTTGTCTCCAATTAATCCCTTTTTCTGAAAGGAAATCGTAAAACGAATACTTTCGGAAAAGACGCGCCACTAAGTTATTATTAAAATAAACATCTATTCCTGCTTTCCCAGGCAAATTTTCGAGCGAGTAACCTGGGATCTTTTCGAGTAGTTGATGCAAATCGACCTTTGCTTCAAAATGCAGCCCTGTAATCGTGTTATGTCCTCCGACACCTTCACTCTTCAAATCACATCTCCTTGAAATAAACGATTTCCTTTTTGATATATTGCCTCAGCGAGGCGAGCAATAGAAAGCCTGGTGTATTCCTCTTCCAGTTCACAGCCTATAAATTTTCTGTCTGTGTTGATTGCAGCTACTCCAGTGGTTGCGCTCCCAGAGAAAGGGTCAAACACCAAGTCGTCTGGTTTTGTTGAAGATAGGATTATTCTGCTGAGTAATTCTACTGGTTTCTGGGTTGGGTGTTTTCCATACTTCTTTTCACCAACTCCAGGCGCACCAATTCTCCATACAGATTTCATTTGCTTGTTATTATTGATTGATTTCATCAACCTGTAATTAAAATAATGTTTTGATTTCTCCGTCTTGGCTGCCCAAATAATTGTTTCAGTCGCATGTGTGAAATATCTACAGGAAAGGTTGGGAGGTGGCGCAGGTTTTTCCCATGTGATATCATTTAGCAGCTTGAATCCTAGTTCCTGCATCGCGTAACCAATCGAATAAATCACATGATGTGTTCCAGAAACCCAAATAGTACCGTCCGGCTTCAATAATTGCTGACAATATGAAAGCCAGGTTAAATTGAATCGATGGTTTTCACTTACGCCTCTCGAAACGTCCCACTCTCCTTTATTCACAGAAACCATCTCTCCCGATTTGCATGTAACGCCGCCATTAGATAGAAAATATGGCGGGTCAGCAAATATCATGTCAAAGATACCTTCAGGATAAGAACCCACAATTTCCCCCATTAGTTTCAGGCTATCCTCTTGAAATAGTATTGCGCTGTCGTTCTCATAAACTACAGCAGGTAGGTGATTAAGATAATCCCAGCTGTTAATAATGTTTTTCAAATCAACCCCGATGTCCTTCGATGTATGCTCACATTTTCTTCCAGGGGAAATTATAGCATCTACACAATACTTGTTCTTGCATAGTCTTCGAATGCATAGTCTTCGAATTAATCGATATTTCTTTTGTTGCACGAACGCTGGACATCAACTCAAGACTTAACATTCCCCTCCCCAGCCGCCTCGTGCACAATCCCTGCCAGCCTCTCGCCCGCCTTTCCCAGCCCCCTGCCTCGCTGATCACATCTTCTAACCCATCCCCACCCCAAAACAATAGTAAAATATCAGCAGGCCCGCAGCCCGGGCCCCATTTAAAGAGACGCCACAGGTACCCATGACAAACACGCGCACACATCCAGCACGCATCCTTCGACCCCTCGCGGAAATCCGGAAAGCCTGGCTGCCCTCAATCGGAAAACGGGGAGCCTGATGCCCACCCGCGCCGCTCTCTCGCTTTTGCTCATCCTGGCGCTCTTTGCCGCCTGTGCGCCGCTATCCAGCTCCACGCCCTCGCCCTTTACCCCCACGCCCAGCCTCGCGCCCAACACGCCCCAGCCCGGCGAGCCGACCTGGACGCCTTCGCCCATTCCCTTCAACCCGACCGCGACGATTAACTTTGAAGCGCCCAACCCGGTGCAAATCAGCGAACTGCAGCATGTGCAACTGGAAAGCCGCCTGGTAGTGGCTGCCAAGTTCCAGAACACGCTGCAGGATGCCGTGCTGCGGGATGTACAGTATGAAGTGCTTGTGCTGGATGCCAACGGCAGCCGCCTGGCGCAGGAGTTCGGGGCGATCCCGTGGCTCTTGCCGCGCAAGACCAGCGCGCTCGTGCGCGCGTTTGACCTGCTGGCAGGCGCTGAGGCTGCCTCGGTGGAGCTGCGCTTTACCGGCGGCGCCCCCGACGCGAATCTGAAGCTGCAGCAGCCTTTCACGATTGCCGACCCGGCATTTATCGTGGATGAAATCTCCGCGCAGCTGACCGGCTGGCTGAGCAACGCGGATGAGGTCACCTACACGGAAGTTTCCATCAACGCTATCGCTTACAACGCGAAGGGCGAGATTGTGGGCGGCGGGAACGGGTATATGGAGTTCGTTCCGTCCAAAGACACCATCGGGGTGAGCGTGCCCGCCACTGTGACGGAAGCCCCCACGCGCGTGGAGATTTACCCCTCGCTTTCCGCATATTCCGCCTCGCTGCCTGGGGGCAAGTGGTGGAATAACATCAAGGTGGAGGACTGGAGCTTTGTGACCACGAGCGACGGGCAGCTTGCTGGCGGGGCCGTGCTGACGAATATCACGGACCGCGTGCTCACCGGCACCTTCTACATCCTGACGGTCTCCGACGCGCAAGGGCGGGTGTGCCTGGTGGCAAAGGACTTTATCAACATGATTCTCCCGGGCGAGACGCTGAACTTCTCTCCGGGCGTGCTGCAGCTGCCGAAAACAGTCGCCGCGAGCAAGGTGGACCTGCTGATTGTGCCGGGGGAGTTTGGGGAGTACGCGCTGGCATACAATCCGCTCTCCACTTCGCAGCCGCTGCTGGACACGGAAGGCGAGAGCCCGCTCGTGCGCGTGAACGTTTTGAATAATCTGAACGCCGGCATTTCCACGGTGCTGGTTTCCGTGCTGATTAAAGACCCCCAGGGGAAAATCGTAGGCGGCGGGCAAATCCTGACCGAGCGCGTCCCGCCCAACGGCAGCTTGCGCGTAGGAGTGCCGGTGGCATTCCTGGGCGACCCTGAAACCCTGACAGTAACCACATCTGCCTCCCTGCCGGCATCGGCAATTATCGGGCAGTGAACAAAGGAACAATATAATATGACCTCTTTCAAACAAAAACCTGGATTACGCCGTTTTACCCCCACGAGCCTGACCCTGCTGCAGCCCGTCCCCGCGGACATTGATATTGCGCAGGCGGCCGTGCTCAAACCCATTGCGCAGGTGGCCGAAGAAGCCGGATTGCTGCCGGACGAAATCGAGCTTTATGGGGATTACAAGGCGAAAATAAAACTGGATGTGCTGGAGCGGCTGAAGGACGTTCCGGACGGAAAATATATTGACGTTACTGCCATCACCCCGACGCCCCTGGGCGAGGGCAAAACCACCACTACTGTCGGCCTCAGCCAGGCGCTGGGCGCGCACCTGGGGCAGCGCGTGTTCACCTGCATCCGCCAACCCTCCCAGGGTCCCACCTTTGGCATCAAGGGCGGGGCGGCCGGCGGCGGGTATTCGCAGGTCATCCCGATGGAAGACTTCAACCTGCATCTGACCGGGGATATCCACGCCATTACGGCTGCCAACAACCTGCTTGCCGCCGCAATTGACACGCGCATGTTCCACGAGTCCAGCCAGAGCGACCGGGCGCTGTTTGACCGCCTGTGCCCCATGGACAAGCACGGCCAGCGCCGCTTTTCGGTTGGGATGCACGCTCGCCTGAAAAAGCTGGGGATTACGGAAAGCGACCCCGAGAAGCTGAGCCCTGAAGAACGGGCGCGCTTCGCAAGGCTGGATATTGACCCGGCCACGGTCACCTGGCGGCGCGGCGTGGACGTGAACGACCGCATGCTGCGCGGCATTACTATCGGGCAAGGCCCGGAAGAAAAAGGCTTTGAGCTCCACACCAATTACTATATTACCGTCGCGAGCGAATTGATGGCGATTCTGGCGCTTTCCTCCAACCTGACGGACATGCGCGCGCGCATCGGGCGGATTGTTATCGGGCAAAGCCGCAGCCAGGAGCCCATCACCGCGGACGACCTGGGCGTGGCTGGCGCGCTGACCGTGCTGATGAAAGATACCATCAAGCCCAACCTGATGCAGACGCTGGAAGGCACGCCCGTACTGGTACACGCCGGCCCGTTTGCCAATATCGCGCACGGCAATAGCTCCATTATTGCCGACATGGTCGCCCTGAAGCTGGCGGACTACGTCGTGACCGAGTCCGGCTTTGGCGCGGACATGGGCATGGAAAAATTCTTTGACATCAAGTGCCGCTATTCCGGCAACATCCCCAACGCGGTGGTGCTGGTGGCGACCGTGCGGGCGCTGAAGATGCACGGCGGGGGACCCAAAGTGACCGCCGGCACGCCTTTGGCCGCGGAGTATACCAACGAAAACCTTGATTTGGTGCGTGCCGGGGCGGATAACCTTTTGGCGCACTGCCGTATCGCCGCCAAGTTCGGCATACCGGTGGTGGTCGCCATTAACCGCTTCCCCACGGATACCGACGCCGAGCTGGAGCTGGTGCGCCAGATTGCCGTGCGGGAAGAGGGCGTGGTGGACGCGGTGGTTTGCGACCATTATTCCAAGGGAGGGGCCGGCGCGGTGGAACTGGGCAAAGCGGTCATGAAAGCCGCCAATTTGCCCTCGAAATTTGACTTCCTCTACCCGCTGGAGGCGTCCATCAAGGACAAGATTGAGACCATCGCGCGCGAAGTTTACGGCGCCGATGGGGTGGATTACAGCGAGCAGGCTGAAGCGCGCGTGGAACAATACACCCGCCTGGGCTACGACAAACTGCCCATCTGCATGGCTAAGACCCACCTCTCCCTCAGCCACGACCCGGCATGGAAGGGCGTGCCCAAGGGCTTCCGCATTCCCATCCGGGATATCAGCGCGTCCATCGGGGCAGGCTTCCTTTACCCGCTGCTGGGAACGATGAGCACTATGCCCGGCCTGCCGACCCGCCCGGCGTACTATGATATTGATATTGATTTTGAAACCGGGAAAATCCTTGGGCTGAGTTAAGCCTTCGTGTACGACAGAAAGCCGGCAGAAACCTTCTACCGGCTTTGTTATTTCTCAACCGGGCACGACAAGCTTGCTATGAATTTGATAAAAATAGAACGCTGTCGCTTGACGCCGGTAGGTTGAAATCGCTACAATAATCATGGTTTAGAAAAAAGACCAGAATCGCAGGTATTACTATGACTAAAAATAAAATCAAAATCATCCTCATACTATTGGCAGTCTTTGTCTTCAGCTCAGCTTGTATGCTGACGAACGCGGCTAAAGACGTGGTGACGCAGCTTCAGCAGCTCCCGACCGCGCTCGCGCCGGAGCAAACACAAGCAGCGCCGCTTCCTTCTGCTGGGAGCACGACCATCATCGAGCCTGAGTTTGCCAACCTTGAGGGCACTCTGGAAGGCCTTTACCAGCAGGTAAACCCGGGGGTGGTGTCCATCCGGGTCAGCTCGGTCAATGACGAAGCGCTGGGCTCTGGGTTTGTGATTGACAAGCAGGGGCATATCGTCACGAATTACCACGTGGTCGAGAACGCGGACAAGGTGGAAATTGACTTTCCATCTGGCCTTAAGGTGTATGGAGACGTCATCGGGACTGACCTGGACTCCGACCTGGCGGTGATTAAGGTGAATGTGGCTGAGGAAGACCTCACGCCCCTAACTTTGGGAGATTCGGATACCGCGCTGGTTGGGCAGGTTGTGGTCGCGATTGGAAACCCCTACGGGCTGAGCGGCACGATGACCCTTGGCATCGTTTCCGCGCGCGGCCGGGTGTTGGACTCGCTGCGGCAAACAGCCAGCGGGGTGTACTTTTCCGCCGGCGACCTCATCCAGACGGATACCTCCATTAATCCGGGCAACTCCGGCGGGCCGCTGCTCAACCTGAAGGGCGAAGTGATCGGCGTGAACCGCGCTATCCAGACGTCTGGACAGACCCTGAGCGGGGGAGCCGCCAATACCGGCATCGGCTTTGCGATTTCCTCCAACATTGTGCGGCGGGTGGTGCCGTCGTTAATTTCCAGCGGCTCCTACAAATATCCTTATCTGGGTCTTTCGAGCCTGAACAGCTTGAACCTTACGATCGTGGAAGCCTTGAACCTGCCCCAGAATACTGGCGCTTACGTAACGGATATCGCCGCGGGCGGACCGGCAGATAAGGCCGGGCTGCGCGGCGGAACCACCCAGACCGAAATCAGCGGTTTATATAGCGGCGGAGATTTGATCGTAGCGGTGGACGGCCGGGAAATCAAGGACTTCAGCGAACTGCTCAGCTATATGGTACTGAACAAGGCGCCGGGGGATGTGATTACCTTTACGGTCATCCGCGGGGGCAACCGGGTGGAGGTACCGGTGACCCTGGGCGAACGCCCGTAGCTTGTTTAAATAATTATCGAAAGACCACCTGCGGTGCGGGTGGTCTTTTTTGTGACGAAGGAAACGTGTATGGGGGGTGTTTGCGCGATGACGAACAACACGTCATTAGTATGATGGAGCGTCAGCGACTGAAGCAATCTCCCCTTGTATGCCAGCAGGTAGCTTGGGTGCAGCGACGCAGGAGCGAAACCCAACAACAATACCAATTGAAGCATTGCACCACCCTCCAACCGGGTAGTGTTGGGTTGCGCTCCGTAAGATTACTGGCTAAGAAAGACTCGTTATCGCTCCACCCAACCTACTACTGAATGAGACAGCTCGTACCCTCCCTTCAGGAGCAGGCGTCAATGTGGTCCTCACGATGATGAAGGAATCAGCAGGTAGGTTGGGTGCAGCGACGCAGGAGCGAAACCCAACAACAATACCAATTGAAGCATTGAACCACCCTCCAACCGGATAATGTTGGGTTGCGCTCCGTAAGTTTACTGGCTAAGAAAGACTCGTTATCGCTCCACCCAACCTACTACTGAATGAGACAGCTCGTAACCTCCCTTCAGGAGCAGGCGTCAATGTGGTCCTCACGATGATGAAGGATTCAGCAGGTAGCTTGGGTGCAGCGACGCAGGAGCGAAACCCAACAACAATACCAATTGAAGCATTGCACCACCCTCCAACCGGGTAATGTTGGGTTGCGCTCCGTAAGATTACTGGCTAAGAAAGACTCGTTATCGCTCCACCCAACCTACTACTATATGAAGATCAGAACGACGGGAAGGGGGCGCGGCAATCTGCAGTTTAGCCGGTTTTCACGTCAGGAAAAAAGACTGAAAGGCAGATCGCACCCTCCCTTCGGGAGCAGGCGTCGCTGCGTTCCTCGCGAAGACGAATAGTTCTGCCGGTAGACACCGTGCCCTTCGGGTATCGCCGTGCAGCGACTCATACCCTTCAGGGTACCACGATGACCACCGATTCGTCATTGCGATGGAGCGTCAGCGACTGAAGCAATCTCCCTACTATGCCAGCAAGCAGGTTGCCTTGNNATTACCAGCAGGGAGATCGCTTCGCAAACTCGCGATGACGAAAAACAGAGATCGCCGCGCTGCGACCTGTACCCTTCAGTGTATCGCGATGACGAACAACACGTCATTGCGATGGAGCGTCAGCGACTGAAGCAATCTCCCTTCTATGCCAGCAAGCAGGTTGCCTTGNNATTACCAGCAGGGAGATCGCTTCGCTAGCTCGCGAAGACGACTAATTCTGCCGGTAGACGCCGTGCCCTTTGGGTATCGCTTCGCAAGCTCGCGATGACGAAGGATTCGTCATCGCGCTTCCGGCGCTGTGGCGTTTATTCGTGGCGCAGCGCTTCCACCGGCTCCAGGTTGGCGGCTCTGCTGGCAGGGTACAGTCCGAAGAAAATCCCGATGGCTGCCGAGAACAGCGTGGCGAGCAAAACGGAGCCGATGCCGATGATCGGCACGAGCGGGGTGCCTGTCTGCTCGGCTATGATACCAAACGCTGAAGACAGCAGCCAACCCAGGCCAATCCCAAGTACACCGCCAAGCAGACTCAGCATGGCCGATTCGGTCAGGAATTGCAGCTTGATATCCGCTTTGCGTGCCCCCAGCGCTTTACGCAGGCCGATTTCCTGGGTGCGCTCAGATACAGATACCAACATGATATTCATAATGCCAATTCCGCCTACCAGCAGCGAGATGGCGGCAATACCGCTAAGGAAGATCGTGAACACGTTGGTGATTGCGCTGGCGATGGAGAGGAAGTCGTCCTGTTTGGAAATGGTAAAATCATTTGCCTGTCGCGGGCTAAGGCGGTGCGAAGTGCGCATAATCGTGTTCGTTTCCGCGATAGCCGCATCCATGCTCTCGCTGCTGCGGGCTTGCACAATGATGAATTGCACCCTGCCCGCAGAATTACCGCGCTGTACGCGCATTTGCATGGAGGTTATCGGCAAATAGACATTCAGGTCGGGGTTATTGAACTGACTGCCGCCTTTGGCGACCGTCACACCCACCACGCGAAAAGGCTGTCCGTTGATGCGCAGGCTGGTGCCGACCACGTTGGTGGTGCGCCCAAGCAGCCGCTGGGCAAGTTCCGGGCCAATTACAGCTACAGACGCGTTGGAGTTGACTTCTGAATCAGAAAAGAATGCACCTTCGGCAATCTCCAGGTTCATAATCTTCTGGTAGGCGGTGTTGGACCCAACGACGCTGGTATTTTCGCTCTCTCTGCCGTACTTGACCGCGATGTTTGCGTTCAGCACCGGGCTGACTGCTTCGATATTCGGCGCGCGATTGCGGTTCTCGAGCGCTTTGACATCCAACAAGGTTAAATCGCGAGGATTTGTGACGTCCTCGCTCATGTTGCCTTCCATCAAGTAAATCACGTTCGTGCCGATGGACTCAATTTGACCGGTGATGGTCTGCTGCGCGCCCTGGCCGATTGCCATCAGGGAAATGACCGCGCCGACGCCGATGACGATGCCGAGGATGGTCAGGAACGAGCGCGTGCGGTTGCCACTGATGCTGGATACCGCCTCTTTCAGTGCCTGGAGGAGTTTCATAGGCCGTTTTCCTCCCGGTGCACCAAGCCGTCCTTGAGGTGGACGATGCGTTGGGCCTGGGCAGCCACACCTGGGTCGTGCGTAACAATCACCAGGGTGGTACCGTTGCGGGCGTTCAGACTCAGGAGCAGCTCCATGATTTCCTGTCCGGATTTGGAATCCAGGTTGCCTGTGGGCTCATCCGCCAGGATGATGGCCGGCTCGTTCACGATTGCACGGGCGATTGCCACGCGCTGCTGCTGCCCGCCCGAAAGCTCCATGGGTTTGTGAGTCATGCGGTCTGCCAATCCAACTTTATCAAGCGCCGAAGCAGAACGTTCACGCAGGCTGGTCTTTTCGTCGCTGTAGCGCAGCGGCAGTTCCACGTTTTGGAGGGCATTCGCGCGTGGGAGCAGGTTGTAGTTTTGGAATACAAAACCGATTTTTTTGTTGCGCACAGCTGCCAGCTCATCGTCCACCAGGTCGGAAACAAGTTGACCGTCCAGGTAGTACTCGCCGCTGGATGGGGAATCCAGGCAGCCGATCATGTTCATTAACGTGGATTTTCCTGACCCGGATGGGCCCATGATGGCAATAATCTCCCCGGGCTGGATTTCAAGGTCGATGCCGCGCAAGGCGTACACTTCCAAGGTGCCCATGCGATAGACCTTTTTAAGATCCCTGACCCGGATGACGGGTTCATGGTTAAATGTGTCTGTCATAGCGCTACCGATTTCCAAACATTCCCGGGATACTGTCCAGGACGCTGGTGGGCGGATTGATCACAACCGTCTCGCCTTCTTGCACATCTCCGGAGAGAATTTCAACCTGGTCCTCGGAATACGCGCCGACCTGAACCTGCACAGCCACAGGATTGTTGCCGCGCATGACGTAGACAATATCCTTGCCGTCCTTGCTGGTGACTGCTTGAACCGGGAGAACCAGCGCGTTTGGTTTTTCAGCGATTTCGATGACCACCCCCGCAGTCATGCCGGGTTTCAAACTTCCCTGCCCGTTTTCAATCGCGATGGTAACCATGTAAACCATCACGCCAGCCTGGTTCTCGGCCGCGCCGGCAATTTCGAGTACTTTGCCTTTAAAGGTTTCGTTAAAGTACGCGTCGAAGGTCATGGTGGCTTTTTGACCGACAGCCACGTTCGGGATATCCACTTCGGACACCGGCACCTTTAGCTGGAGCGTGGAAAGGTCTGCCAGACGTACTGCCAGGGTACCAGCGCTAACCAACGCGCCTTCAACCGCGCTGACAGAGGTAATCGTGCCCGCGAAAGGCGCGGTGATGCGCTGCGATTCCAGGCGTTTTTCCGCAATCGTGAGCTGCAGCTCCAGTTTTTCGCGTTCACGCGGGTCGGGTCCATCCTTGATTTTTTCAAGGTCCGTCTGCCAGGACGCAATGGTTTCTTCCTGCAGCGCAATTTTATCTGTCAGTGTTGCAATCTGACGCGCGATAGTCTCCGGCGCGCAAAAATCCAGCGCGCTTTGAGCAGACTGGAGCGCGCGTAAGTTCAGTTCGGTCGGGTTATCCCGATAAGCCGTTTGCGCGTCGTCGAAGTCGGTCTGTAGGTTTCGCAGCCGCCAGGAAGTGCATACCCGGTCTTGCAGCTGGGACAGTTCGGTGTTGAGCGAAACCAGGCTGGTTTGGGCATTGCTGATATCGGCTTTGAGCTGTTCGCGTTTGAGCGCGGTAGCAGATTCCAGGTTTTCAAGCGCTTGTTCAGCGTTCAGTTTTTCCATGCGCGCCTGCAGGATATCCAGCGGTAGGTCGCTCTCATCCAGCGCTGCCAGCAGGTCGCCCTGTTTTACCTGGCTGCCGACGCTCACCGCCACTTCGCCCACGCGGCCGCTGGTCTGCCATACCAAAAGTGCATCTTGCGCGGGCTGAACTGAGCCAGTGCCGTTGATACTGCTAATCAGGGTCTTGCGTTGAAACGCGACCAGTTCCAGGTCGTTGATCGCAGCCAGCGCATTTTGCTGCTGCCTGTAGCGGATAAAAAAATAAGCTCCTGCAGCCAGAGCCAGAAGTAAAATTACAGTCAGAATTTTTCTGCCCGTTTTGTTCGGGCGTTTGGTTCTATTTTCAGTTGTCACAGATACCTCCACGGTAATAACTCGTATTAATATACCATTATAGAAATAGAAAAACTATAAGAACTATGTATGAACTTTTTACATCCCGGAAACAAAGAGGGCAGAGCCAAAGCGACAGCAGTGCGCGCGGCTGTGACCAGTGGCAGCCAAAGAAAGAAAAGGCGCTTCGCCGTCGGGACATGCGCGGTCTTAATCAGTAGCAAGCAAATCGGATTCCGGCTGCCGCAGGCAGGATTTACTTGATCAGCGCGGAGATGGCTTTGAACCGTGGGTCGCTTGATTTGCGCAGGAGCGAAAAGAGCGCCATTTCCGTCGAGAGCACGTGCCCGCCGAGCCTGGAAATCTCGTGCAGGGCAGTTTGTTTGTCGCTCTGTTGCCGGGATGAAACCGCGTCCGCGATGATGAAAACTTCGTAGCCTTCCGCCAGCATATCCGCGGCGCTTTGATACACGCATATATGCGTTTCAAAGCCGCACAGCAGCAGCTGCCTGCGCCCGCTGGCTTTAAGGACCAGACGGCAGCTTTCATCGGCAAGCACGCTGAAGCTGGTGCGCGCCAACTCGGGCTGTTCCGGCAGCAGGCTGGCTATTTCCGCGATGGTATGCCCGATTTTGTGCGGCGACTGCGCGGTGAGCAGCACCGGCAGCCCCAGGATAGCGGCGGCGCGGGTGAGTATCTGGATGCGGCTGATGGCAGCCTCGCTTTCAGCCACCACGCGCGCAAGGTTGCCCTGAGCGTCCACAATGATCAGCAAGCTGTCTTCGATTTTGAGCATTTTCAAACCTCCCGGGTGCATTCGCGGGCCGTCCGTCGCTTGTTGTGCGCGGCCGCCGGGCAGGGCATCCGTGTATATTATAATCAGGGCAGCGAGCAGCCATGAAGGATTTCAGGAATAGTTGGGATGCATTTGTTAAAGCTCTGACCTTATGGTGGGGGGATTGGGCCAACCAGGTGCTGGTGAGCCTTTCCGCGGTGTTGTTAAGCCTGACGGTGGTGCTGGCTGTGCCAGCCTACGTTGGCGTGCTCGAACAAGCCCGCGATCTGACCCACGGCGTGCGCACCGGCATTGGGGGAATGTGGCTGGGCTTCCGGCGGGAGCTGCGGCGCAGCCTGCCCTGGGGCTTGCTGAACCTGGCTGCCGTGGCGGTGATTGGCTTTACGCTCTGGTTTTACGCCTACAGCAGCTTTATGTTTGCGCCGGCTCTGGTTGTATTGATTACGCTCATTGCCGTCCTGTACTTCGTGTGGCAGTATTTCTCGCTCGCGTGTTATTCGCTGCAGGAGGAAAAGAGAATCAGGCTGGCCTGGAAAAATGGCTGGGCGCTGATGCTGACAAGGCCGTGGCTTATGTTGGCCACCGGGCTGCTTGGCGCCGGGCTCAGTTTCGTTTCGGTGCGCTTTTTTATTCCTTTGGCGCTGGGCTCGCCGGCGTTGATTGCGCTGCTGGGCCTGACGGCCGTTCAGAAAACGCTGGAAAGCGACTCGGTAACGAGCCAGGCAGGGGCGGAAGGGAGTAAGTAGGCATTGCGGCATGCTGAGTTGTAATATTCGGCAACGCGTTGCCCTGAAGGATACAGGTCTTGCGAAGCGACACCCAGAGGGTACATCGTCTCCCTGCTGTTGTAAGTTCGGCTTATCAAATCTCAAAGCGGCCTGCCTGCTTGCGGCCAAAGCGATCGACCAGTAGGTTGGGTGGAGCGACAATGGGTGTTTTCTTGTCATTCAATTATCGGAGCGCAACCCAACGGAGATAGCTTGGTCAGTGTATTATCGTTGGGTTTTGCTCCTTCGTCGCTGCACCCAACCTACCGCTGGAAGCCTAAACCGGCCGCAATATCCAAGTTTTCCTTGCGGTCATCCACCATGAGGGTTTCTTGTGGCGCGTACTTGCCAGCAAGCTTTAGGGCAATATGGAAGGCGGCTGGGTCCGGCTTGCAGTAGGGCTGCACGTCGCGGATATCAATAATGCCAGTGAAGCATTCGCCTAAGTGCATCACATTCAGTACATTTTGGGCGTGCTCGCGGCTGGCGTTGGTAAAGATCCACTTGGGTTGTGGCAGCTGCAACAAGGCCTGACGCAGCTCGGCATCCGGCTGAAATGGGAGTCGCTGAAATCGAAGCTTTCCTTACCTATCTAGCAAAAGAAGGATATGTATCCTCATCTACCCAGAACCAGGCGCTTAATGCCTTGCTATTTCTATACCGAAATGTTCTGCAAATAGATCTTTCTATTCCGCGAGAGTAGTGAACCGGTGCTGTCATCGCATTGCACGAAATGAACATAGCGATAACGTTTACAGTCGCCACAAGAATAAGCCAGGCACTCAGCTAAAAGCCCCGTTTGATCGTTTCGGTAGACCTAGATTACCTCCTGTTAGGGTTTAGATGTTCTTTCTCAATTGCTGCCACTCTCGGAAATATCTTAGCATATCCGACTTGTATTTCTTATCAGTAGTAACAAATCTGATTATCCCAGAAATCACAGCAGGAATACAGGCAATCAGCCAAATAAAAATTAATGGCGGTCTGACATCAGTTCCAACAGCTGTCACCAAAAGCCAAGACCAAACAATAAAAAAAGCGATCCAGAAAACAATATAAAATGTCATAAAGAAGGCAACATACCGCTTGCGATCAATAGGATGATACAACCTATCATATATCATTTTACGGGTTATCCATCCTGCCAACATCATTCCTAGTATTGCTCCAAAGAAGCCAGCAACGTACGCACCTGCAATGGAGCCCAATAGCCAAATCAGAGCAGCACCGAAGCTGCTTCGAAGCGATGCCACGAGCGAGTAGCGGACAATACTATTTTCATCCATCCCATACAATCGAAAGAACTCGTAGTATTCTTGTTGTTCCTGTATGCCCCTTGCGCATTTAGCGCATTTCTGCTTTCCTTTTGATCGATTCCATATGGTCAGCTTAGTACCGCAAATTTCACATACTTGGTCACACTTTCTGGCCTCAGACATTTTATCCTCCTATGATTGAATGCTGAGCTCACTTTCCACAGTATTTAGGGCATTGCGTAAGCGGGCTAACTAATTAATTATACCGACTAGCAATATACTACGATTATGTCTGATTACAACAAAACTGTCAAGACTAAATAGAAATGTCCTAATTATGATTAGAAGCTATGAAATGGACACACGCAGTGTACTGCGTAATCGAAGCAAACTCTGTCGCTGCGAGACCCTTTGCCTACATACTATTGAACAATATGAGACCACTATATGGCAAAGGGTCGTGGCAGTCTGCCCTTAAATCATTCGGGAACCTTAGACACATAGGTTGTAAAATGTATTTGCGATAAAGCTGAACCCTCAAGTGTGAGAGCTCTAAAAAAGGCAGATTCCCGCGCCCCCTTCCTGTGTTTCCAGCTTCCGTGATGGATCTGCAACGGGGGCTAATGACGAATCGGTCGTCTTTGCGGGTGAAGAAGCGACACCCGGAGGGTACTTTGTCTCCCCATTGGCAGACAGGCAGATTGCCACGCCCCCTTTCCGTAATTTCAGCACCCGCGTAAATTCTGCAACGGGGGCTCGCAATGACGAATCGGTCGTCTCTGCGGGTGAAGAAGCGACACCCGGAGGGTACAGCGTCTCCTCATTGGCAGACAGATAGCTTGGTCAGTGTATTATCGTTGGGTTTTGCTCCTGCGTCGCTGCACCCAACCTACCGCTGTGGTTCCTGGTCTCGTCCAATTTCAACAGCGGGGGTTCGCAACGACGAATCGGTCGTCTTTGCGGGTGACGAAGCGACACCCGGAGGGTACTTCGTCTCCCCATTGGCAAACAGATAGCTTGGTCAGTGTATTATCGTTGGGTTTTGCTCCTGCGTCGTTGCACCCAACCTACCGCTGTGGTTCCTGGTCTTGTACAATTTCAACAGCGGGGGGGCTCGTAATGACGAATCAGGAGGCTCGCAGCGACTAATCATTCAAGGAGGCAAATGTTCTCAATTCCTACCCCTCACCTTACATCAACCAAGCACAGCCTGCACAGCTTGATATAATAGTGTAAAGCACGCAAGCACCCAGAACCAGAAATGGAGCAGGCATGGCAAAAAAGATTCTCGGTTACATCCAGTTGGTATGGACCTGCGATCACTGCGGGACGCAAAACCCCGGCGCGATAAAATCCTGTACCAGCTGCGGCGCTCCCCAACCCCCGGATGTGCAATTCATTAAGGTGGACCCCGAAACTTTTGACTTCATCAAGGACGAAGCCCTGATCCGCATGGCGCAAAGCGGGCCTGACAAGCACTGCCCCTACTGCGGCACGCGCAACCTGGCGGAAGCACAGCGCTGCGTGCAATGCGGCAGCGATATCACGATTGGCGCTAAAGTGCGCGAGAGCGGCGGCATCCTTGAAAAGCCCACAGCCTCCCAGACCAGCGCTCCGCCCCGCAAGCTCTCGCCCGTCGCGCTGATCCTGCTGTTGCTCGGCGTGGCTTTGCTGTGCGGGCTGATGTTCATGTTCATCAGCAACCTGACCCGCACGGACCAGATCAGTGCGGTAGTCAGCGGCGGAAGCTGGCAGCGCAGCCTGCAAGTTTTGGCTTATCAGCAGGTGAGCGAACAGGATTGGGAAAACGCTGTTCCGGCCGACGCGCAGATTGAAAGCTGCAGCATGCGGTACCGCTACGATTCCGACACGCCGCGGGCGAGTGCCACAGAAGTTTGCGGTGAACCTTACACGATTGACACGGGCACCGGCATCGGGCAGGTGGTGCAGGACTGCGTCTATCAGGTCTACGAAAACTATTGCACCTATACCAGCCTTGCCTGGGTGCCCGTCGACACCCTGGTTGTTTCCGGGCAGGACCTGAACCCCTACTGGCCGTCCACCGCGCTGAGCGAGACGCAGCGCATTGGCACACAGGATGAACGCTACACGATTTACTTCAGCTCCGGCGGGGATAAGTACACATACTCCACCACGAACGCCGATCTGTATATGCTGGCGCAGCCGGGCAGCGCCTGGACGTTGGAAGTCAATAAGTACGGTTCTGTTACTTCAGCTGAGCCTGCTCAGTAAGAGATTTTTACATTGCTGTCTTTCGAGCGCTAAAGCGCAAAATTTTGAGCCCTGGGTGGGGGCACAGAAGGCAATTTCCCTGCACGAACAGGACGAGCCCTTCTGGCTGGGGATTTGCCATAAAAAAACGGGCTGTCTCAAAAAGGACAGCCCGTTTTCGTTGCTTTCAATGCTTACTTATTCCCGGAGATTAACAACCATTCATTCCCTTTTTTGAATGCGTAGGACGGCTTCCAGGCCAGGCCGAAGAGTTCGACCACGATATCTTTCTTGAGCGGGGCGACGGTCACTTCGCGGATTGTGCCCGCGGACTGCGTGCCTTTTGCCTGGAAATCCTGAATTTCCTGCTCCATCTTTTTATCTAGGTCCGCCAGTTCGGCTTCGTATTTGCGGATCATCTCCTCGGACTCTGCCACATTGGCTTTGGCGGTGGCAGTCATGCGCCGTTTGCTCATGGACGAGCTCAGGTTGCTTCTGCGCCCGGTAAAGAGCTTGGCGACGTTTTCCAGGCCTTTGATAGCCTCATCGCCGCGGCGCTGCTTTAGAACGGTCTGGTCTTTGTCCAGTTCCAGCTCTTCGCGCAGTTTCTTGTCTTCGATGGTCTTCTTCAGTTTGGCGTACTTCTCGCGAATCTTTTCGACCCCGTCGGAACTGCTGCCGCTGCTCGCGGAGCTGCAGCGCGCTTCAAACGCTTCCCTGCTTTCACCGGGCTGCGAGACCAGTTTGAGGGTGTCGTTACTGAAAAGCTTGAGGGTTTGCGAGCGGTAGACCCACTCGACGAAGTCCTTGGAAAGCACGCTGAAGTTTTGCTCGTCATCCAACGGGTAAACCAATTCCCCGAAGCTGGCGTTCGGGAGCGGGGCGCTGTCCAACGCGGAGCTGTCGACCGGCTCGCTCAGGTAATCCTCCCAGCGCACCAGGCCGCGCCCTTCCAATTTGGGGATTTGCACGCAGATTTTGGTCTGGGTGTCCAGGTTATAGGTGCGGTTCGCGAAGTAGACCGTTGCTTGCCCGATCAGAACCGGTTGGTAGTGGTAGAGCGGGTTGGAAGCCGTTCCGCCAAGCTGGGTGCTGGCTTCGCGCAGGGCTTCGGAGAGGTTGCGGTTTAAGGGCAGGTAGTGCACTCCCACCTTGGAGGACAGGCGGGGCTCCACGCTCCGGCCCGGCTGGTCCGCCCTGGCTCCGCCTTTCACTTCCGCGGCGGAGACGCCGGCTGAAGCGCTGGCAGTTCCGGCTGCGGCGGCAGAGGCAAGCACCGCTTCCGCGCCGACCATCCGGTTCAGGCCGTCCAGCTTGTTGCGGGTGATTGGCCCGGGCAGGTAGTTCATGGCCCAGCGCGTGGTGAACACCACCGGCGCCTTGGCATGCACATTGTGCAATACGAACACGCGCTTGCCCAGCGCGGAGATAGTTTTGTCAAAGTAAGCGCGGTCCAGACCGCCGGCCACGCTGTCCAGTCCGTCCAGCAGGCGCTGCTTATCCTGGTCGGTCTGCAGCTTGCCAATGATCCAGGTGCCGGTGTTGGAGAGCGCTTTGTAGTCCAGGTCGATGGGGTTTTGGGTTGCCAGCACAAGACCCACGCCAAAGGCGCGTGCCTGTTTGAGCATGCGCAGGATGATAGGCTTGCTGGGCGGCGAGGCAATCGGGGGCAGGTAGCCCACGATTTCGTCAAAGTACACCAGGGCGCGCAGGTTGGTCGTACCGGATTGGGTGCGCATCCAGGTTTCAATCGCCGAGTAGAGCAGGGTGATAAAGAACATGCGCTCTTCATCCGCCAGATGCGCCAGGTAGAAGATGCTGTGGCGGGGTTTGCCGTCCGGCGAATAGAGGAAGGAACCGATGTCCAGCGGCTGACCCTGCAGCCAGCTTTCAAAAGCCGGCGCGGCCAGGAAGTTGTTCAGCAGCATTGCCAGCTCGAAGCGGTCGTTCTCCGGGTAGAACTTGGATACCGGGAACACGCCGAGCTTTTCGAACGGGGGGTTTTGGGTCTGCAGGATCAGGCTTTCCAGGTCCAGGTCTTTGCCGGCGCTCCAGGAATTTTCGAAAATGTTCGCGAGCAGGATGTGTTCGCGCGAGCGCACGGGGTCGATATTCTTGAAGCCGACCAGCTCCAGCAGCGCGGTGACCGTGCTGGCGATGTTCTCGCGCAGCATTTCTTTGTTTTCATTCCAGCTGATATCAGGGCATTTTAGGGAGGAAAGAATGCTGACCGGTATGGCTGAATCCGAGCCGGGGGTGTAGATGGCGTAATCGACAGCTTTCGCCAGCTTTTCGATGCGGGCTTTGTCGATGCCCCAATCCGTGAGCCCCTTGGACCAGGAAGCCGAGGCTTCTTCCGCGGCCTGCTGGACCGTTTTGCCTTCGCGCTTAGCGGCGTCGGTATCTATCCAGGGGGCAAAGTCGGAGGGCAGCAAATCCGGGAAATGCAGCAGGTGGTTGGTCAGGTCGCCTTTGGGGTCGATCAGGATAGCCGGAATGCCCTGCAGGGCGGCTTCTTCCAGGAGGATGATGCCCATACCGGTCTTGCCGGAGCCGGTCATACCGGTGATGACCGCGTGGGTGGTCAGGTCGGTGGGGTCATAAAAAATCAGCTTGTCCGCCAGCGCCTGTTTGGCGACGAGGTCATACTGGCGCCCGAAAAAGAATTCTGAACCGTTTAAATCCATAGCGCAGCTCCCTTATGATTAGCTTATTGGGAAAGTATACTGCAAACCCACAGTGGGGCGGATGGATTATTGGAGTAGGGGAGTGTGATGGCTGGACCTCTGAGTTCAAAAAGATGGCCTCATCAGCCCCGCCAGACTGCCCGCAAGCGGAGTAAAATAGGGCTTTGAGCGGCGTGCGAAACTGTGTGTTGTAGTCGCCGGAAATGGAGCAGGAATGTTCAGACCAATGCGGAGAGCAGCGCAGCAGCTTTCGGACGCTGAGGCGCTTGATATTTTGAAGGACGGCAGTTCGGGCGTGCTGGCAGTTGCGGGGGATGAGGGCTACCCGTATGCCGTTCCGCTGAGCTATGCGTATGATGAGGGCAAGCTGTTCTTCCACGTGGCGAAGTCCGGGTACAAGCTGGACGCCATCGCGCGCAATGACAAAGTCTCCTTCTGCGTCATCGGCAAGGATGAGGTGGTGCCGGATGAATTCACAACGCATTACCGCAGCGTGGTGGTGTTCGGCCGGGCGCGAATCCTGACGGACGATGCGGATAAGCGCCGCGCGCTGAGGCTGCTGGTGGAGAAGTATTCGCCAGCGTTTGCTGAGGAAGGGGAAGCGGAAATTACGCGCGCCTGGGAGCGCTTCCATGCGCTGGAGCTGCAGATTGAGCACATCACCGGGAAAGCGGCCAAGGAATTGATACCGGGGCTGTAGGAGGGTGGGCTGGCTGCTTGGTCATTGCAACGGAGCGCCAGCGAAGAAGCAATACCCCTGCCAGCCCGCCCGTCATCCTGATACCTTCAAGGGTCCGGGTCGTCAGCGAAGGAGCTTCTTTTCGGTTTTCCCTCATCACCCTATGCGTACATCCCAAACCGTCGCTGCGAGACCCTTTGCCACAACAGGGTATTATGGTTTTTGCTTTAGATGGCAAAGGGTCGCGGCAGTCTGCCCGTAGATTTTTGGAGAGACTGCTGGCGCATAGGACACAATGGGATAGCCTGATAACCGGGGAAATGTACATTCCAATGCTAGAGAAGAGAGAAAGGCAGATTGCCACGCCCCCTTCTACAGATTCAAACGCCCAAGGCATTCCTGCAGCGGGGGCTCGCAACGACGAACATTTCGTCATCGCGAGCGCCAGCGAAGGAGCTTCTTTTCGTTTTCCCTCATCACCCTATGCGTACATCCCAAACCGTCGCTGCGAGACCCTTTGCCACAACAGGGTATTATGGTTTTTGCTTTAGATGGCAAAGGGTCGTGGCAGTCTGCCCGTAGATTTTTGGAGAGATCGCTGACGCATAGGACACAATGGGATAGCCTGATAACCGGGGAAACGTACATTCCAATGCTAGAGAAGAGAGAAAGGCAGATTGCCACGCCCCCTTCTACAGATTCAAACGCCCAAGGCATTCCTGCAGCGGGGGCTCGCAACGACGAATTCTGAGTCACTACGAGGAAAGAAGCGGTCTACCTGTATCCAATTCTGCGGTCACTGCGAGACCCTTTGCCTCAGAAAAAGGAGCTGTAATGGTAATCGCTTCAGGCAAAGGGTCGTGGCAGTCTGCCTTTCAAGTAATTGGGAACTAAGCAGTAATTCTCAGGAAAGAATGGTGATAAATTCTGTGCTTTACGAGTGAAATGCAGGCAGATTGCCACGCCCCCTTCTACAGATTCAAACGCCCAAGGCATTCCTGCAGCGGGGGCTCGCAACGACGAATGTTTCGTCATCGCGAGCGAAATCCCAAACCGTCGCTGCGAAACCCTTTGCCATCCAGCATGGAGGACTCATAATCCCGTTTGTTGGCAAAGGGTCGCGGCAGTCTGCCCGTAGATTTTTGGAGAGATCGCTGACGCATCGGACACAATGGGATAGCGTGATAACCGGGGAAACGTACATTCCAATGCTAGAGAAGAGAGAAAGGCAGGTTGCCGCGCCCCCTTCAAGTGATTCTCGCATTCACGTAATTCCAGCAGCGGGGGCTCGCAACGACGAATTCTGAGTCACCTAGAGAGCAGTGCAGCGGTCTACCTGTATCCAGTTCTGCGGTCACTGCGAGACCCTTTGCCGCAAAGCATGGATGACTCATAATCCTATTTGTTGGCAAAGGGTCGCGGCAGTCTGCCCGTAGATTTTTGGAGAGACCGCTGACGCATAGGACACAATGGGATAGCCGGATAACCGGGGAAACGTACATTCCAATGCCAGAGAAGAGAGAAAGGCAGATTGCCACGCCCCCTTCTACAGATTCAAACGATCAAGGCATTCCTGCAGCGGGGGCTCGCAACGACCAACATATCGTCATCGCGAGCGTCAGCGAAGGAGCTTCTTTTCGGTTTTCCCTCATCACCCTATGCGTACATCCCAAACCGTCGCTGCGAGACCCTTTGCCGCAAAGCATGGATGACTCATAATCCTATTTGTTGGCAAAGGGTTGCGGAAGTCTGCCCGTAGATTTTTGGAGAGACCGCTGACGCATAGGACACAATGGGATAGCCTGATAACCGGGGAAACGTACATTCCAATGCCAGAGAAGAGAGAAAGGCAGATTGCCACGCCCCCTTACCGTAGTTCTGGCTTTCACGTAATTCCTGCAGCGGGGGCTCGCAACGACGAATTCTGAGTCACTACGAGGAAAGAAGCGGTCTACCTGTATCCAGTTCTGCGGTCACTGCGAGACCCTTTGCCTCAGAAAAAGGAGCTGTAATGGTAATCGCTTCAGGCAAAGGGTCGCGGCAGTCTGCCCGTAGATTTTTGGAGAGACCGCTGACGCATAGGACACAATGGGATAGCCTGATAACCGGGGAAACGTACATTCGAATGCCAGAGAAGAGAGAAAGGCAGATTGCCACGCCCCCTTACCGTAGTTCTGGCTTTCACGTAATTCCAAAAACGGGGGCTCGCAACGACGAATTCTGAGTCACTACGAGGAAAGAAGCGGTCTACCTGTATCCAGTTCTGCGGTCACTGCGAGACCCTTTGCCACAACACAGTATTATGGTTTTTGCTTTAGATGGCAAAGGGTCGTGGCGGTTTGCCTTTCAAGTAATTGGGAACTAAGCAGTAATTCTCAGGAAAGAATGGTGATAAATTCTGTGCTTTACGAGTGAAATGCAGGCAGATTACCACGCCCCCTTCTACAGATTCAAACGCCCAAGGCATTCCTGCAGCGGGGGCTCGCAACGACGAATTATCATCAGTACGGATTGCGAACTGTTCTCCATGCTAGCTGAGGGGGAGATTGCTTCGGCCGCTGACGCTCTTTGCTCCGCACGCAAGCAGTCGCAATAAAAGTCCCCTCCCTGATACCCTTTATTTTCTTGGGTTGCGGCAATGCGCCGCGGCAATGCGCCGCGGTGCGCCGCGGCTTGCGTTTTTTACTTTTCTGGTATAATCTCAGCCTGTGACTGGTCCGGTGAGCGGTTTGCGCTGCTTGCCAGGAGACTTGCATAAAATTCTTTAGGAGCAGACGTCATGTCTTTAAACCAAACTGAAAAAACCGAAATTATCAAGAAGTACGAACGCCAACCTGGTGACACCGGCTCGCCCGAGGTGCAAATAGCTTTGTTAACCACGCGCATCACCCAACTCACCAACCATCTGCGCATCAACCGCCACGATGAAAGCTCGCGCCGCGGGCTGCTCAAAATGGTCGGTCAGCGCCGCCGCTTGTTGGCCTATCTTCGCCAGAAGGATTACGATCGTTTCCTCGCCATCACCGAAGCTCTCAACATTCGGAAAAAGTAGTTGACATCCGTTTTTTCACGGCGATCCAACCGCGCAGTACGGTCTGCAGGCAGTACAGCTGACTTGCAGGCCTGACCCGGCGCGGTTATCATTGTATTAAACCAAATTATGCCAGTCGGGTATTGAAAACTAAGAATCAAGCTTGATTGTTAGCTTTCAGTCCCTGTACTGGCGCAACCAGTCGAAAGGACACTATGAAACCACAAGCTATTTATTACAAGACCGCCTTGGGCGGCAAAGAACTGACCTTTGAAACCGGCAGACTTGCCCGTCAAGCCGGCGGTTCTGTCACCCTGCGTCAGGGAGATTCCAT
This sequence comes from Anaerolineaceae bacterium UBA6073, assembly GCA_002436085.1. GTDB lineage: Bacteria > Chloroflexota > Anaerolineae > Anaerolineales > Anaerolineaceae > Mesolinea. The sequence continues at coordinate 15,078 of DIXT01000003.1, read as the reverse complement.
TATCCTGGCCGCAGCCACCATGGGCGGCGTACGTGAAGGCACGGATTTCTTCCCGCTGACCGTAGATTACGAAGAGCGCATGTATGCCGGCGGACGCATCCCCGGGTCTTTCTTCCGCCGAGAAGGCCGTCCGAGCACAGATGCCACCCTGATTGCGCGTCTGACGGACCGCCCGCTGCGCCCGCTCTTCCCGGAAGGCATGCGCAACGAAGTGCAGGTTGTCCTGATGTCGCTCTCCGCGGACACTGAAGTCCCGCTGGATATGCTCGCCATCAACGCCGCTTCTGCCGCGCTGATGATTTCGGACATTCCCTTTGGCGGCCCGGTCGGCGCGGTGCGCATCGGCTGCGTGGATGGCAAATTGATTGTCAACCCCTCACTTTCCGAGATGGAAATTTCAACGCTCGATTTGCGCGTTGCCGGCACTCGCGAAGCAATTTTGATGGTCGAATGCGGCGCGCAGGAAGTCAGCGAAGACCTGATGGTGGAAGCGCTGCAGCTTGCCCACCAGGAAATTCAGGGCGTCGTGGAACTGCAGGAACGCATGGCGCGTGAGGTTGGCAAGCAGAAGAAAGAAGTTGAAATCAAGGTTCTGAACCCGGAACTGATTGCCCAGGCCCGCGCCAGTGTTGAAGCCCGCTTGAAGGCTATCCTGGACCAGCCCTACAGCAAAGAAAACATGTACGGCGGCACCGCTGAACTGCGCAAGACCTACCTGGAAGAAGCAGCCGCAGGCGCGGAACTGAGCCCGGAACAGGCAGCCGCTTTTGGCGCCGCTTTTGACGCAGCCGAAAAAGCAATCGTGCGCGACAGAATCCTGTACGACGGCAAACGCCCGGATAACCGCAGCATTGATGAGATTCGGGAAATCACCTGCGAAGTGGACATCAGCCCACGCGCGCACGGCTCCGGCTTGTTCACCCGCGGCGAAACTCAGGTGCTCACGCTGGCAACCCTTGGCACCCCCAAGGAAGCCCAGGAGTTGGACAACCTGCTTGAAACCGAATCCAAGCGCTATATGCACCACTATAACTTCCCGCCCTACAGCACCGGCGAAGTGAAACGCCTTGGCGGGCAGTCCCGCCGCGAAATCGGGCACGGCGCCCTGGCGGAACGCGCTCTTGTACCGGTCATCCCGGACGAGAAAACCTTCCCCTATACCCTGCGTCTGGTCTCGGAAGTGCTTGCATCCAACGGTTCGTCCTCTATGGCGTCCGTGTGCGGCTCTACCCTGGCGCTGATGGATACCGGCGTACCGATTAAAGCGCCTGTTTCGGGCGTGGCAATGGGTTTGATTAAATCAGACGAGCGCTACGTCATCCTGACCGACATCCTCGGCGCGGAAGACCACCTGGGCGACATGGACTTCAAGGTCGCTGGCACGCGCGACGGCATCACCGCCCTGCAAATGGACATCAAGATTACCGGCATCACCCCTCAGATTATGGCGGAAGCCCTGGAACGCGCCCGCAAAGCCCGCTTCAGCATCCTGGATATCATGCTTGAGACGATTGCCGTCCCCAATCCGAGCCTGAAACCGCACGCTCCCCGCATCGAAACCGTTAAGGTTCCTGTGGACAAAATCGGCGCGATTATCGGACCCGGCGGCAAGAATATCCGCGCGCTGCAGGAAGATACCCACACCAAGATTGATATCGATGACGACGGTACGGTTTACATTGCCTCCACCGACGGCGTAGGCTTTGAAAAGGCCAAGGAACGCATCCTCAGCCTGGTGGAAGTGCCGGAAATTGGTCGGATTTACACCGGCAAATGCGTGCGTGTGACTGATTTTGGCGCTTTTATCGAGATTCTGCCCGGTCTTGACGGCATGGTGCACATTTCCCAGCTCGCCAGCGAACGCGTGAACAAGGTCGAGGATATCGTCCAGTTAGGCGATGAACTCTCCGTGATGGTGACCGACATCAGCCCGGATGGAAAGATTCGCCTCAGCCGCCAGGCTCTGCTGGAAGGCTGGACCGCGGAAGAAGCCCGCGAGCACGACAACGCCAACCGTAAGAAGAGCACCGGCGGTTCTGGTTCCGGCGGCAGCCGCGGCGGAAGCCGGGGCGGCGACCGGGGCAGTGACCGGGGCGGCTTTAACCACAGGCGCTAAACTTTGTCGGATTTATTAAGATACTGGCTGCCATTTGGCAGCCAGTATCTATTTAATCTATTCAAGCTGAGCAGCGCGCAAAGCACCCGCGCAGCGCCGCGTGGGAAAACTTACAGCATTTTGTAGCGGTCGAGCGCGGTATATAAAATCATGTTTACCAATTCTGTATGGTCTATACCCGCCGCGGCGGCTTCGATCACCAGGTCCGAAATGACTGGCGCGAGTCCGGGCAGCGGATTGATTTCGAGTATGTAGGGCTTGAGATTGTCGTTGATGTCCAGGCGGAAATCCACGCGGGCAACGTCCAGCGCGCCCGTGACGCGGAAAACCGCCGCCGCCAGCCAGTTTAGTTCATCCACCATTTCTTCTTCAATGGGCGCGGGGCAGAGATACGTAAGGTCGGCAGCCAGGGCTGTTTTTAAGCGATTATCATACACCCCATCCGAAAGCAGATAGGGCTGTAGGTCCACTTCCATGGGCGGCATGAAGTGCAAACCGGCCTGGATGCGCTGCTCGTCTTCATTGACCGGGATGCGCCGGGCGACAGGACCAATCAGGTTCCCCACCATGCCAACCGTAATCTCACGCCCCTCGATAAATTTCTCAACCAGCGCGGGTTGGTGGTAGCTTCTCAGGATGAATTCCAACTGTTTGCGGAGTTCATCCTCGTTATGCACGATGGAGTCGTAGCTGATGCCCATGCCCGTGCCTTCACGGCTGGGTTTGACAAAGAGCGGAAAGGTCATTCCCTCGTCCAGCGGCTCGTCCAGACGTTCAAAAGACTGAAACTCGGGCGTCGGAAGGCCGTGCCAGGCCAGGATGCGCTTGGTCATGGACTTGTCCAGGGTCAGCGCCAGGCACAGCACCTTTGAGCCGGTGTAGGGGATTTGCAGCTTTTCCAGAATGGCGGGGATTTGCGCTTCGCGGGAGTCGCCAAAATGCCCTTCACTAATGTTGAAGCAAATATCTGGTTTGTAATCCCGAACGGTATCGATGATGGTCTCGTCCGCTTCAAGGAACTGGGCTTCGTTGCCCTTGCTGCGGATTGCCGCGCAGATTGCCTCGACCGTGGATTCGGAATCGAGGTCATCCCACTTATCAAAAGAAGCCCCCTCAAGATGAGGGGCGTTTTTCTTAAGGTTTGCCAATACAGCAACACGGAAATTTTTCATTGATAATAATTAACTCCCAATAAGTACATGATTTTGAATGCGCAAATTATAACATCGCAGCTTTCAAAAAAAACGCGGTCTGCCCGAATTTGATGGGCAGACCGCGTTGAAAAATTTGATTTACGATCCCACCGCAATCATTTTGGCGTCTTCCTCTTCCGCCCGGGCGATGCCGCGTTCCACGTTCACGCCGCGCAGCATCAGGATGCCAGCGATAAAGAATATGACCAGTGAAACGATACCCCAGCGGCCGCTTCCAGTGAGTTGGCTGACCAACGCCATGAGGGCGGGACCAACCACCGTGTTGAATTTTTCAGACACGCTGAAGAAGCCGTAAAATTCCGCGCTCTTGCTCTTGGGCATCAGCTTACCAACCAGCGAGCGGCTGAGCGCCTGGCTGCCGCCCTGCACCATGGCTACCCCAAAGCCCAGCGCGTAGAAATGCCATTCCTTGGTCATAAAGTAGCCGACAATCGCGATGACGGAATAGACCAGCAGGCTGATGGTGATGGCTTTTTTGTTGCCCAGCTTTTTGGCGAGCTTACCAAACAAAATCGCGAAAGGCGCGGCAACAAACTGCACCATCAGGAAGGTTCCCAGAATTGTGATTGTGCTGAAGCCCAGGTCAGTCGCGAATGCAGCGGCCATGGTGATGATGGTGCCGATACCGTTGGCATATACCAGGAAGGTGAGCAGGAACCAGAATAAATCTTTAAACTTGCGGATATCTCTAAAGGCTTTGAGGAAGCGGGCGAAACTGACTTTCCAGACGTTCTCGCCAACCTCGCTGGCTTCAGCCATGCGGGTAGGTTCCTGCACGCGGCGGAATAGGGGAATAGAGAAGATTGCCCACCACAGCGCCACGCTGGCCAGGCTCAGGCGCATCCAAAGCATGGTGGAGCCGCGTTCCCCCAGGTCGGGGGTGAGCTTGGGACCAAAGAAAATCATGACTATGTTTACCAGCAGCAGGATGCCGCCGCCAATGTAGCCCAAGGCGTATCCGCGCGATGAAACCTGGTCGATTTCATCTTCGCGGGCAACGTGCGGCAGCAGCGAGTCGTAGAATACGAGCGAGCCGGCAAACCCGATGGTTCCCAGAATGTACAGGATGCAGCATAAGAGCCATTCTTCCGGCTTATCGACGAAGAAGAGCAGCGCGGTGCTGAGGATGCCCAAACCCGCGAAAACTGCCAGGAATTTCTTCTTGGAGCCGCGGAAATCCGCGATGGCTCCCAGGACCGGGCTGAGCAGCGCAGCGATCAGGCTGCCAATCGCGACCGTGTACCCCCACAGCGCCAGAGACCCTTCGGTGGCGATATACGCGCCAAAATAGTTGGGCAGGATGGCGCCCATGACGGAAGTGGCAAAAGCGGAATTTGCCCAGTCATACATTGTCCAGGCTCTAATCTGTAGTTTGTGCAAATGTTCGTTGTCCATGCTGGCTCCTATTAAAAGAATGACTAATTGTACCGAAAATCCTGAAATTAAAGCATGCGATTTCTGAAATCTGAGGCAGCGCCGGGAAGATCCTTCACGCCTTGAGCGGAAAAAACCTGGTCAATTAATGTGATTAGTCTGCTTTCTTCTTTCGCCGTCAGCATTGCCCGCAGCTGCGCCGTGGGCAATCCGTAGGGTTCAAGGTATGCCTTCAGGAACTTGCGGAAGGGCAGCAGCGGACTGATCGGGTGGAACGGGCGCATCTCTTCAAGCTGGTAGCGCATCAGGCCGTAAAATTCCGCCGGGGTGATATCTTCCCGGTCCTGCCAGCTGAAGAGGAAGGGGTTGGCTTTGGCCGCGCGCCCGACCATGGCTGCGTCGCAGCCCGTCTGCTCCAGCAGCTGGCGCGCCTGAGCGGTAGTGGCGACGTCGCCGTTGCCAATCACGGGCACAGGCAGGCAGGCTTTCAGCTCTGCCATCGGCTGCCAGCGGGCTTTGCCGCTGTAAGCCATCTTCGCGGTGCGCCCGTGCAAAGCGATCATGCGCGCGCCGTTGGCGACGGCTATCTCGGCAATCTCGCGGTAGTTCAGATTGTCCTCATCCCAACCGAGGCGCAGCTTGGCGGTCAGGGGCACGGGCACCGCTTTGCCCAGCTCCCGGAAAGCCTGCGCCACTTTTTCGGGTATGCGCATCATGCCGGCTCCGGCGCCGCGCGAGGTGACGCTGGCTGTGCAGCAGCCCAGGTTGACGTCGAAAAAGTCCGGCTGATACTCGGCATAAATCGCAGCGGCGCACTCCGCCATACGTACGGGGTCGTTATCCAGCAGCTGCACACCAAAGGGGCGTTCGCCGGCGCGGAAATTGATACGGCTAACCTGGTAGTGTTTTTGATTGGCGTAGTCCAGGGTGTTGATGAATTCGGAAATGGAGAGCGCGGAGCCCAAACGGCGAGTGATCCAGCGGAAGGGCGGGTCGGAAATGCCGTCCATGGGCGCGAGGATGAGCTGGCCAAAAACCGGGATGCTGCCAATGTGGAAGGTGGGCGCGTCGTTTTCAGGCATGCGTGCTGGGATTCCGGTGGACGCACTTGTCCGGGATGGACAGGGTGAGAATGGGTGGGAGGAGATAAATAAATGATGCCATGGTCAGATGATGTAATGAATTATCCCATATTTTTCTGTGGGCGTATGGCGGATTCCTGCGATAAATTCCTGTGAGGGGGAGAGCATTAAGTCTGGATGTGGTCTTTGTTCCTTTACCCTCATCCGCCCTGCGGGCAGTTATTCCTGAGCTTCCCTTGGGGGCTACTTGCGTGCCGTTTTTGAGCTTCCCTTGGGGGAAGCTGGCGAGCGCAGCGAGACTGATGAGGGTCTTGTTTGCCCCTCTTCTGGCCCACGGCAACCTTCTCCGCGGAGAAGGTTAGACAGCGTGTTCTCGCACTATTTGCCGACCCTCCAAGGTTTATCGGTAGGGCGAAGCATCCCTTATCAGTTCATCATATTAGGTAAAGCGTCCGGGTGGGGATGCTTCGCCCCTACGCCAAAATTGCACGACAACTGAGGTTTTCGGAATAGTTGCGACTTTTTCTTTGCAAAACTGGCGGCATGAAAATTGCGAGCTTAGGTGGAATTTCCGAAAGGCTAATAAAGGTTCGTCTTAGCGAACACAGCACAGCAATACCCAGAGAGCACTATGTCTCCCCGCTGGCATGAAGGCAGACTGCCATGCCCCCTTCAGTTATCTCAAGGTTATAGTCATGCCAACAGCGGGGGCTCGCAGCGACAAAGAGACTGTGCCCTGCAGGCAAAGACGGACAGCGGCGTGAAAATTGCGAGCTTAGGTGCAATTTCGTATTAGCGAACACAGCGCAGCAATACCCAGAGGGCACGTTGTCTCCCTGCTGGCATGAAGGCAGACTGCCACGCCCCCTTCAGTTATCTCAAGGTTATAGTCATGTCAACAGCGGGGGCTCGCAGCGACAAAGAGACTGTGCCCTGCAGGCACTGACGAACGGCGGCTTGAAAGACGCAAGCTGCCCTACAAACTGATGAGGGTTTAGCGTGCCCCTCATCCGCCCTGCGGGCACCTTGCCTACGGCACGCAAGCAGTCCCGAGAGAAGGTGTCATACCCTCTCCTGTCTCTAAAACCGTCTGATGTTTCAACTCAGTTGGGCCAGCGCCCACAGGAAAGTCTCGCGCAAATCCGCGGACAATTCCTCCTCCAGAGCGGTTTGCAATGCCTGTGCAGCCCCTACGGCACGCATGTTTGCCATGGCGATTGCCAGATTGCGGCGATAGCCCGCGAACCTTGCGCGCAGCACAGGCGTACCCTTGTATCTGGCTTTCCAGGCTGCTTCGTCCAGCATAAATTCCTCTATCAGGTCCGGGAAAGCGGAGATGAGCGCTGGGGCGGCTGCGGCGGTCGTTACATACTGATTAAGCGGGCAAACGCTCTGGCAGGTGTCGCAGCCAAATACGCGCGGGCCAAGCTTTGGGCGCAGCTCTGCGGGGATCGCGCCGCGGTGTTCGATGCTAAGGTAACTCAGACAACGGCGGGCATCCACGGAGCGGTTAGGGCGCAGCGCCTGGGTGGGGCAGGCTTCCACGCACAGACAGCAATCGCGGCAGGGGTCGCCCGGCAGGGGAGCGTCGGGCGTCAGCTCCAGGTCGGTAAACAGCTCCCCGGGAACCAGGTAGGTGCCAAAGCCCGGCGCGCTTAGCAGCGAGTTGCGCCCGATCCAACCTAAGCCCGCCTGCCTGGCAAAGTCTTTTTCCAGGATAGGCGCGCTGTCCACACATGCGCGAAAGCTTACCGGACGACCAGCCAATTCAGTCAGCCGCTGGCCGAGTTGTTTCAGTTTGGCGGTCATTACGTCGTGATAATCTGGCTGGAGCGCGTAAGCAGCAATGGCGCCCTTTCCAGTCATGGCGGCAGGCTCAGAAGTCTCTGGGGGCGGGTAGGGCAGGCCTACACAGATAATTGAGCGGCTGCCGGGTAGGAGGCTTTCGGGGTCCGCGCGCGCGCTCAGGCTTTCAGGTCGGGCAAGGTAAGCCATCCCGGCGTGGCAGCCTTCGGCAATCCAGCTCTGATAGCTTGGGAAAGTTTCGGGCTGTGCGGGCCGGGCAATTCCACTAACAACAAAGCCGAGCTTGAGAGCCTCGGCTTTGATTTCTGCTTCAAGGGGCATGGAGCGCTCCGGAAAGGGGCTTGCTACGGCGTCACGATATTGTATTCAAAATAGAAGGAGGAGAACGAAGTGCCAGCCGCGTTGACCATCGCCCAATCGCCGCGCACCTTGCCTCCGGTAGCTGGCGCGGTGAACTTCATGGTGAAGGTGACCGTTTTGGTGGGGGGCACTTCGTAGGGCATGGTCATAGTTTCACTGGCGCCCAATCTATCGCCGCTGACGAATTTAATCGCGTAAGCGGTCGTCCAGGTGGTAGTGCCGGTGTTCATCAGGGTCAGGACCACGTCGAAGGGCAGCCCGGCCGTGATGTTGGAATTATCCGCAGGATTACTGGAGACCCAAACTCCCGCGTCGCGTCCGCCGGGGGCTGTAGTGGCGGTGGCGCCGGCAGCCGGGGTAGCCGGGGTGTTGGTGGGCGGGAAGGTAGCCGTGGGCGGCATAGGGGTGTTGGTCGGGGTCGGCAGCGGCGTGGGGGTGTCGGTTGGGCGGGCTATGGCTGTGCGCGTAAAGTCCACTTCCACAGTCTGGGCAACGCCAGTCATTATTTGGTCGGGGCTGAGGGTAGGGGTGCTTGCAGCGCAGCCAGAAAGCAGCAGCGCTGAAATAATTACAGCGGAAAAGAATACGCTTGAAATTGTTCTTTTGTTCATCAGAAACTCCATCCTACGCAGAAATTGCCATTGCAACGCGCATGATTTTCTATTGTAGAGCTTCAGCCGGATTTGTCAAGTCAGGCTGAGTCTCGTCGGAGGCTCTCAGGACCTTAGCTCCAGCGGCGGAGCGCCTGTTTTTGGCTGCCGCCGCAGCACCCCATTGCTTCGAGATTGCTGTGCATGCCGGAAAGCGTTTAATTCCGGAGCACGGGCATGAGCAGATGCAGGACGTCATCCAAGGCTGAACCGCGGGAGTCCACGCGCAAAATCAGGCGCAGGTTCTGCCCGGCCAGGTCGCTGAGGTCGTAGCTTATACGATGAAAAGCGCCGTCGTTGGTCTCATTCCAGGCAGCCAGCAGGCGCGGGGTTTCGAGGCCGGCCTGCGCCAGCAAGGAAAAGTCGGCGTCGCAGGCAGCAGCGTTCTTCGCACAGCCCAACACAGCTTCAAAACGCGCCCCCGAAGGGATGAGCTGAGCCGGGAATACGCCCTGAATGTATCCATTTTGTGTGTTCTGCGGGCTGAGCCACAGCGCGAGTTCATCGTCTTGCGCGCCGTTTTCCAGCACTGGTTTGGGGTCCGTGTAGGCAAAGCCGTCCGCTGTGCCGGACTTACCGGGGCAGCTCAGTTGCCCAGCGCCGCTGGTCCATTCCGCTGCGCACAAATTCTCCGCCAGGTTAATGTCCGTGTTTACCACTTCCACGTCTGCCCAGAAGGTCTTCTCAGGGTTCTTGAAGCTGAAAGCTGTTCCATCAGCGTCCCGCAGGCGGAAATCCGCGCGGTAATCCCCCGGTTCTTGCGGCAGCATGATGCTGAGCATGATGACCAGCGTTTGCCCGGGCGCGACCGCGCTGTTGGTGAGTTTCTGGAGTGAGAGGATGTCGGGGATATTGCCGGAGACGTACTCGAGCTGGTAAGCTGTCGTCCAAACACAGCTCCCGGCATTGCGCAAGGTCCAGCTTTTGACAAAAACCGACCCGGGGAAGAATTGGCTTCCGTCCGGAACGCTTTCGGATACGAATTCAGCAAGGTTGCAAGGGAGGTCCGGGTTGGGCGTGGCGCTGGCAGACGCGGCGGGCGGCGGGGTCAGGGTTGGCAGGGCAGGCGCGGTTTGGGTGGGTGCTGCCTGGGTGGCCATGGCTTGAACCGTGAGCGCGGCTGCGGTGCGCACTTCCGCCATCGGGTCTGTCGGGGTTGCGCCGCCCGGGAAGTTGCAGGCAGCCAGCAGAAAGCCTGCCAGCATAAGCCAAATCCAGCGGTGGTTGTTTAGTTTCATTGTCATTCCTAGCTTACCTGAAGCGGTCTTCAATGCCTGGCTTTCTCTGACGATATTCTAATCCTTTTACGCTTCGGCAGCGTTCAGAGAAAAGCGCTTTGTCCCCGCGTACTTTGCGCCTGGACAGGTAGTTCTGTTTCGGGCACAAGATATTGGAGAGTATCGTCAGCGGAAAGACGTCCTTCATCAAACCAGGCAATTGGTTGCGCGAGTATTGCGCATAGCAGTACTGTGGGGCTTTGTCATCTACGCCCTGCGAAACCCGACAAAAAACCCCGTCCGATAGGGCGGGGTTTGGAAAACAACTGCAAGCCTTAGCGGCGAACCAATTCCCTCAGGAAAAGTTTGAAGGAGAATTTGCTGCCGGTCAGCAGGTTTTGCGAGCGGAACAGGTTTGACACGCCTTTGATAAGGAACACATCGGTGAGCGCCAGCAGCCCGAAAGCCAGCGCGATTTGCCAGCCCGGCACGCCGCCAATGGTCAGGCGGGTCATCATGGCGACGGGCGCGGTGGGCGGCAGCAGGCTGAGCACAGTGGCCAGCCCCCCGTGCGGCATCTGGATCAGGCTGTTAACCGCCACCACCGTGAGAATAAGCGGAAGCGCCACGAAAAAGGTGGATTGGCTGCCTTCGCGCAGATTGGGAGCCATCGCGCCGATGCCCGCCATCAAGCTGGCGTAGAAAATGAACCCGACGATAAAGAACAGGATGCCATACACATAAAGCGCGGCGGGCAAGTTTATGGCAATTGGAAGGGAGAAGGTTTGCCCAGTCACGTGCAGCAATACCAGCGCCGCGCCAAACCACACAACCAATTGCAGCAAACCGGCGAGTCCCAAACCTGTCAGCTTGCCGATGAACAGGTTGGTAGATTTCACCGAGGAGAGCAGCACTTCCATCACGCGGTTGTCTTTATCCTTGCCGACTGTATTCAGCAGCATGCTGGAGGTGATAAACACGATCATGTAGAAGAAGAGCGTGACGCCGTATGGGACAAAAAAGGCGAGCGGGTCCTCGGTATCGCGCGTCTCGGCGATGGCGGGGTTCACCTCTTCGAGCACAAACGAGACCGGATTGGTGTACTTGAGATACAGGTCCTGGTCCCTGCCGAGCAGGTTGTAGGCGATCAGGTTTTCCATCGCGCTGGTCTGTTCAAAGCCGGTGACCGGATTGACGTCTTCGCGGAAAAGGGAAACTTTGCCGCTCTGCAGATAATCCTGTGGGATCTCGTAATAACCCTGCAACTTGCCTTCCTGCAGCAGTTGGTGGGCTTCCTCCGCGGAGGGGAGGAGCACAATCGTTCCACCGGTGAGCCAGTCCGGGGCTTCCGTCAGCAAACCGCTGTGATCGACCGCGCCGTAAGGCAAAGCCGAGGCGGTTTGCCCGCCGGTGAAGACCTGCGTCAAGCTCTGGGATTGCGACTCGCTCAGGTTGCCCAGGATCCACAGCACAAGCGCAGGAATGAGCGGGACAAGGATCAGCGTGAGGATAAATGAACGGCGGCTGATGGTTGTCAGGAACTCGTGTTTGAAAACGCTCCAGGTTTTATTCACAGCGCGCCTCCCTTCTTGAAAAGCTGGCTGAGTTTGATGCGCTTGGAGTACTGCAGCATGCCCATGCGGAAAGCTTTACCCGCCAGCCAGATAGTGAGCGCGGAAAAGAGCACCAGCATCGCGATGACCAGCGCCAGTTCCCAGGCGGGTACTTGCGTGAACGCCATGCGCAGGGTCATCGCCACCGGCGCGCTGAGTGGAAAGTAGCTTAAAGCCCGCGCGAACCCGCCGTTCGGGTGCGTCATCAGCAAGGAAGCGAAGTAATACGGAATCAGGATCGGGAAGGTAATCAGACCAGTCACCTGGGTGGCTTCCTGGGTATCCGTCACGGTGGCGCCCAGAATTGCCATCAGCGCGGATGTGAAAACGAAGGAAGGCAGCAGCAGGAGCAGGCTGAGCAGCATGTTGGTCCACGAGATTTGGATATCCCGCAGGAAGGGGATGCGGTCGCCCAGCGCGAGCACAAAGATTGCCGCGAGCAGCGCCCACACCAGGATTTGAGTCAGACCAACGCTGAGATTGCCGATAATCTTGCCAGCCATCAGTTCATTGGGCGAGACAGAAGTTACCATCAGTTCCATAGTGCGGTTTTCTTTTTCCTCCACCACCGCCTGCAGCAAATAACCGCCGCTGGAAAGCACCACGATCACGAAAAGCATACCAACAACCAGCGGGACGATGATTTTTGCGATTTCGTTTTCAGCAGCGCTGCGGGTGCCGTCCAGGGAAATGAGGGTGTACAGGCTGCCGGCTTCCAGGCGGGCTTGATTGGGAATGTTCACGCCTGTAAAAAGGTTTTCGGTCAGCAGGCTGCGGATTTGCCCGCGGATTGTGCTGGTCAGGGGTTCGTTAAAGTAGTACTTCACCTGAAAAGTGGATTCGTAGCCTTGCGGGACTACAAAGTAGGCCTGGATATCGCCGCGCTCCGCGGCGGCGCGCGCCTCTTCTGCGGAGGCAAATGGGACCATCGGGATGACCGGCTCGAACAGCGACGGCTTTTCAGGGGCGGTAAACGGCTTGGTGATCAAATTGGCCTCGTCCACATAGCCTACTGGCAGCTTGCTCATCGAGGAGAGCGAGAGAGCAGCAGCGAAGAGCATGACAAGGACGATTCCTAGTGGAACGCTGAGCAGCGCGATCCAAAAGCGCGGCCGGGCAATGTGGTGCGTGTATTCGTATCTGGCTACCTCAAAGGTCTTGCTCATCGCCTGTCCCTCCTTTTTTCACCACTTTGATAAAGATTTCATCGAGGGAAGGCACCGCGATTTCGAACGCGTTGAGCTGGATGCCCTGCGAAACCAGCGTGTTCAGGATGTCCTGCGGCTTGACGCCTGGCTGGGGTTCCAGTTTTATCATGGTGTTCAGCCGTTCAATCTTCTGCACGCCAGGGATTGCCGCGGGCAGTGCCCCGCTGGTGTTGATGTGCACATCGTCGGTCGCGAAGCTTTCATAGATTTCCTGCAGACCGCCATAAAGCAGCACTTCGCCCTTGTCGACCAGCACAATCTTGTCGCAGAGCTGTTCCACCTGGTTCATCAGGTGCGTGCACATGATGATGGTTTTGCCGGCGTCGCGCTGCTTCTTGAGGATATCTTTGACCAATTGGGTGTTGAGCGGGTCAAGCGCGCTGAAGGGTTCGTCGATGATGATGACCTGCGGGTCGTGAATCAGCGTGGCGATCAACTGGGCTTTCTGCTGCATGCCCTTGCTCAATTCCTTCACCTTTTTCTTCTTGTGGGCGCTCAGGTCAAACTCTTCAAGGTAGGCGGGCAGCTTCTGTTTGATTTGCTGGGGGCTCATGCCTTTGAGGGTAGCAAGGTATTCCAGGCACTTATCTAAGAGGATGTCCTGGTATAGTCCGCGCTCTTCGGGCAGGTAGCCAATCTGGTTTTTCTTGGCTTCGCTCATCGGACCGCCAAGGATGGACACCGAGCCGGAGTCCGGCTTGAAAATATCCAGGATGATGCGGATGCTGGTGGTCTTGCCTGAGCCGTTGGGCCCCAGGAGCCCGAAAATCTCGCCCGGCACGACCTCAAACGAAACGTCTTTGACAGCTTGCGTGTCTCCAAAGCGTTTGCTGATATTGTTAACGCGAATCGACTGCATAATTCATCTCCCAAGGGCTATTTTTCTGTTTTTTCGAGTGTAATGATACCCGATGAAAAGCACCGGAGCCAAAGATTTACACGCTATTAAGTATACGCGCTTCGGTTCTTAACAACCTATGAAAATATGGGGTATAGGGAGGGGAATACTTGGTGGAGATGGCATGGCTGCGTTTTGGGTACGAAGATCCTGTCATTACGACTGCTTGCGTGCGGAGCGTGGAGCGCGAGCGGCTGAAGCAATCTGCCCCTCAATCAGCAGGGAGAAGAAGTCCCCTCCGGGTATAGCTCTGCAAGCACGCCTGGGTGCTGATTCGTCGTTGCGAAGGAGCGCCAGCGACTGAAGCAATCTGCCCCTCAATCAGCAGGGAGACGAAGTACCCTCCGGGTATTGCTTTGCAGGCTCGCAAGGGTGCTGATTTCGTCGTTGCGAGCCCCCGCTATCGGAGTTGCACGAAGGTTGGAACCGCAGGAAGGGGGCGTGGCAATCTGCCTTTGTCTTTGATTAAGCTTTTGTGAGTGCGTGTCCTCAGTAATCAGGCTAAACTATTAAGGCCTATGCGTCAGCGATCTCTCCAAAAATCTACGGGCAGACTGCCACGACCCTTTGCCAACAAACGGGATTATGAGTCATCCCTGCTGGGTGGCAAAGGGTCTCGCAGCGACGGTTTGGGATTACGCTCGCGATGACGACATGTTCGTCGTTGCGAGCCCCCGCTGCTGGAATGCCTTGGGCGTTTAGCTCTGTAGAAGGGGGCGCGGCAATCTGCTTTTCTCTTTGATTAAGCTTTTGTGAGTGCGTGTCCTCAGTAATCAGGCTAAACTATTAAGGCCCATGCGTCAGCGATCTCTCCAAAAATCTACGGGCAGACTGCCGCGACCCTTTGCCAACAAACGGGATTATGAGTCATCCCTGCTGGGTGGCAAAGGGTCTCGCAGTGACCGCAGAACTGGATACAGGTAGACCGCTTCTTTCCTCGTAGTGACTCAGAATTCGTCGTTGCGAGCCCCCGTTTTTGGAATTACGTGAAAGCCAGAACTACGGTAAGGGGGCGTGGCAATCTGCCTTTGTCTTTTCTTAAATGCAGACTCCGCAAGGGACGCTTCGCAGTGCCATGACCCTTTGCCATACTGCTCGGGGCTTGAAAGCACATCGCCCGTTGGCAAATGGTCTCGCAGCGCTGGTTTGGGATTACGCTCGCGATGACGACATGTTCGTCGTTGCGAGCCCCCGCTGCAGGAATGCCTTGGGCGTTTGAATCTGTAGAAGGGGGCGCGGCAATCTGCCTTTGTCTTTTCTTAAATGCAGACTCCGCAAGGGACGCTTCGCAGTGCCATGACCCTTTGCCATACTGCTCGGGGCTTGAAAGCACATCGCCCGTTGGCAAATGGTCTCGCAGCGCTGGTTTGGGATTACGCTCGCGATGACGACATGTTCGTCGTTGCGAGCCCCCGCTGCAGGAATGCCTTGGGCGTTTGAATCTGTAGAAGGGGGCGCGGCAAGCTGCCTTTCTCTTTGATTAAGCTTTTGTGAGTGCGTGTCCTCAGTAATCAGGCTAAACTATTAAGGCCTATGCGTC
>DIXT01000020.1:140988-227328 GCA_002436085.1 Anaerolineaceae bacterium UBA6073 | reverse complement strand
GCTTTGCGAAGGTCGGCGGTCCAAATCCGCCTGCCCCGACAAAAGAACCTTCCAGAGATGGAGGGTTCTTTTTATTGAAAATCAGGGTTCGGGACCGAGCCCTTGACAGGGTGCTGCGCGAAGGTCGGCGGTCCAAATCCGCCCGCCCCGACAAAAAAACCTTCGAGAAATCGAGGGTTCTTTTTATTATATGAATCTGGGTTCGGGACCGAGCCCTTGACAGGGTGCTGCGCGAAGGTCGGCGGTCCAAATCCGCCCGCCCCGACAGAGGAAAAAGATGCAGTATACAAAAATACTTTTTTAAAGTAATTTTCGGGCGCAGGTCTCCTCTCTTAATCCACAAACAAGAATGGCTTGCGGTAAACTAGTAGCGGAGCAATAATGATATTTCTGATATCCATCCTCATTCTTTTTACTACTACTCTCTTCCTCACCGCGTTACTGCGCCTGAGGAGGGCTTTGGAATTCCCTCTGGCCTGGGGCTTAGTCAGCTTTGCGTCCGTCGTATTAGTCTTCCAGATTGCAAACCTGCTGCACGGCCTGAATTCCGCTTCTTTGATTCTTCTGCTGCAAAGTATGCTTCTGGCAATCAGCGCGGCCGCCTGGTTTTTCGCAAGGAAACCATCTCTATTTCCAAAGGATTTAAACTTACGAAAAGCATTTTCGGGGCTGAAACTGCCCGAAAACGCAGCCTTGACAGCCCTGCTGTTAGTGGTGGTTGGCGTATTGCTGCTTTCTCTTGTGCTTATTTTCGTGGTACCTCCGAACAACAACGACGCGCTTTCTTTTCATGTAGCCCGCATTGTGCGCTGGATGCAGCAGGGCAGCTATTTCCCGTGGGAAACGCCTTTCACCTGGCAGCTTACTTTCCCGGTCAACGCGCAGCTCACGTATCTCTGGACCTTGCTCTTGAGCGGGACTGACCACTACATTGCGTACATTCCGTTCCTTGCTGGCCTTCTGACCTGCCTGATGGTCTACGCATTCGCGCGGGAATTTGGCTTTTCCCGAAAAGGGGCTGCCTTTGCGGGTCTCATCTGGTTGACCTTTCCGGTGGTGCAGCTGCATCTTTCGTCGGTTCGGCATGACCTGATCAGCTCCTGGCTGTTCGTTTCGCTGGTCTACTTCTTCCACCGCTGGGGCAAAGAAAAACAGCGCAGCGCGCTGATTCTATCCAGCCTGGCACTCGGGCTGGTGCTTGGCACCAATTTCTCCATTGCCGCGTTTCTGCCCGGATTTGCCGTGCTTGCCCTGGTCGGTTTTTGGCGTTATCGGTACACCTTCAAGCAGGCGCTAGGGTGGGTTTGCGCTGCTCTGCTAGCTTTTGCTTTGCTAAGCTCCCCGATTTACATCAGCAACCAGATACACTTCGGCTCACCGGTCGGTCCGGACGCGGCGGAAATGACCAGCACAGCTGTGGAAGCGGAGATGCCGCGCGCAAAGTACATTGCGCTCACCAGCGCACGTTGGGCATATCAACTTGCTGACCTCTCATGGCTTCCCAGCCCGGTGGAAGCTTGCTTGACCGCTGCCAAAGCCGCTGCTGCCCGCGCGCTGACCGAGCCGCTGGGTTTAAACCTGGAAGGCGACATTGCCACGCTGGATGCGCATGTTTTCATGTGGGACCGGCAATATCAACTGCAGGAAGATGAAGCCTGGTTTGGTCTGGTGGGCTTTTTTCTGATTATTCCCACCAGCATCATCGGCTTCGTTCAGGCATTTAAAAAGAAAGATGTACTGCGGGCGTTCCCGTTCATCTTTTATTTGACTGCGCTGGTCACCTGCAGCCTCATTCGCCCGGGTTGGACGCCATTTGACGGCAGGTACTTTATGCCGGCCGTCGCCCTCGCGACTGCGCTTCTGCCCATGTGGTTTGAGGGCAAGCGTCGATGTCATTGGGTGCAGTGGCTTTTGGTCCTGACCGCTTTGTTCAGCTCGGCAATGGTTGCGCTCTATAACCCTGCCAAGCAGATTGTGGGCGGCGCGGCTGTCTGGAAGATGAACCGCATCGACAAGTTAACCCGCCAGTCCTATTCCTCCAAGGAAATGCTCTACCTGGCGGAGCAGATACCCTCCGGTGCGGTTGTAGGGGTAGCTGCTGAGGCCAACGATTACCAGGAGTACGGGCTGTTTGGCGAAGATTTTTCCCGCCAGGTGGTGAATGTATACCCTGTCAGGCTGGCGGCGGATGAAAACTGGCTGGTCGAACGCGGCGTCCAATATTTGCTCGTGCACGCGAGCGGGGGAAACAGCCCTGACGTGGCGGATGGCTATCAGGCGGGAGAGAGCCTGGGGGACTGGATTCTTTACGAACGCAAACCCTAACCGAAGCCTTTAGGTTTTTTAAAACTCCGGTTTTGTTACAATACTAATAAGTTTTTTTCTACTAAGGAGCAAGCATGCCTTCTGATACCCAGGTAATCTATTCAATGGTCCGCGTGGGGAGGATCTACCCGCCGAACAAACAGGTTTTGCGGGATATCTCGCTCGGCTTTTATTACGGCGCCAAAATTGGCGTGCTGGGCTTGAATGGCTCCGGCAAATCGACGCTATTGCGCATCATGGCGGGTAAGGATCCGGATTACATCGGAGAAATTGCCATTTCCAAAGGTTACAGCGTCGGGATGCTGGAGCAGGAGCCGCAGCTGGATGAAAGTAAAACGGTCCTGGAAGTTATTCGCGAAGGCGTGCAGCCGATTGTCGACCTGCTGGCGGAGTATGACCGCGTGAACGAGGGCTTTTCCGATCCGGACGCGGATTTTGACAAGCTTATCGCTGAACAGGCGCGCCTCACTGACGCGTTGGAACACGTGGACGCCTGGAATCTTGAAAGCAATCTGAAACTGGCCATGGGAGCGCTCAATTGCCCGCCCGGGGATGCGCCCATCCGCGTACTCTCCGGCGGCGAAAAGCGGCGCGTCGCGTTGACCAGGCTGCTGTTAACCGAGCCGGACATCCTGCTGCTGGATGAGCCCACCAACCATCTTGACGCGGAATCCGTCGCCTGGCTGGAGCACCATTTGCAGAATTACAAGGGCACGGTCATCGCCGTCACGCACGACCGTTATTTTCTGGATAACGTAGCAGGCTGGATTCTTGAGTTGGACAGGGGTTACGGTATACCATGGAAAGGTAATTATTCGAGCTGGTTAGCCCAAAAAGAGGAGCGCTTGCGCGTAGAAGAAAAGTCCGAATCCAAGCGTCAGCGCACATTGCAGCGCGAACTTGAGTGGATTCACATGTCGCCGAAAGCGCGCCAATCCAAAGGCCAGGCCCGTGTGACCGCCTACGAAAAATTGCTTTCCCAGGAATACGAAAAAGAGCGAAAAGACCTTGAGATTTATATTCCATCCGGGCCGCGGCTTGGCAATGTGGTCATCGAAGTGGAAGGCGTCAGCAAAGGCTTCGGCGATCGGCGGCTTATAGAAGACTTAAGCCTCAGTGTCCCGCCGGGCTCCATTGTGGGGGTTATCGGTCCTAACGGCGCTGGAAAATCGACGCTGATTAAGATGATCGCTGGGATAGAAGCGCCGGATTCCGGCACAATCCGCCTGGGCGAGACGGTTAAGCTGGCTTATGCCGACCAATCCCGCACATTGGATGACGCGCTGACGGTGTTCCAGGCGATTACTGGCGGCGCGGACAACCTGCAACTGGGCGACATGACCGTAAATGCTCGGGCTTACTGTGCCTCGTTTAACTTTACTGGCTCAGACCAACAGAAATCTGTCGGTACCTTATCCGGTGGGGAGCGGAATCGCGTCTTTCTTGCCCGTACTCTGACCTCTGGCGCGAATGTGCTGCTGCTGGATGAACCCACCAACGACCTGGATGTCAACACACTAAGAGCGCTGGAAGAAGCCCTTGAGAATTTTGCGGGCTGCGCGGTGGTCGTCAGCCATGACCGCTGGTTCTTGGACCGCATCTGTACCCATATACTTGCGCTTGGGCACGAGGGCAAGCCCAGGCTTTTCCTTGGAAATTGGTCCGATTTTGAAGCTGACCAGATTGCGCGCTACGGGTTCGATCGGGCGGGTCAGGGGCGCAGTGCCAATCGCGGTCTGACACGGAATTAAATAAAAAAACCGGCCTGCATAACCAGACCGGTTTTTGCTTGTATTTTGACTACTGGGAAACTACTTTGACATCCTGAGCCTGGAGACCTTTTGGTCCCTGGGCAACGGTGAATTCGACGGTGTCGTTTTCCTTGAGGGTCTTGTAACCATCACCAATAATCGCGCTAAAGTGAACAAAGACGTCTTTTTCACCATTGTTACGGGCGATGAAGCCAAAACCTTTTTCGCCATTAAACCACTTGACTGTACCGATTTCGCGTTCTGACATGACTTTCTAATCCTCCGATATTTATACAACTGCTCAACAACACGTAATGGGCATCCAAGTTTGAATTGTTATGCACGCATCTTGAGCGCCCTAAACAACTTGATTATATACTACAAACCTGTCCTTGCGTCAATCAGTTAAAAACGAGGGTGTTGAAAAACATTGGTTAATCGATTACATCCAAATTTTTCAAAGTTAAGAATTTAAATCTGCNNGGTTTATGAACATATTGTGTTCTTCTTGAATTTAAAGTTGTTCATTTTTTATTGTTCTGGACATTTTCAACACCCTCTAAAAACAAGCGAAACCCGGACTTACACTAAGCTTGTCTCAATTTAAGAATTGGGGCAGCCAGGCTTTGTTTGTCTCCAGAATATCACTCAGAATCAGGCGCGCAGTGTTAATATCGTCCACAACCGGGTCCAACAGCAGGCTTTGCAGCGCCAAATCCTTGTCCCCGTGGACAACGGCGTCGATACACAACTGGCTGGCGCTCACCTCGCGGTGCAGGAGCTCGCTAATTCCTCGCGGGAGCTCACCAACAGCCTCACCGGTAATGCCTTCAGCTGAAATTGTCCCTGGGACTTCCACAATCGCGCTGGGGGGCAAGCCGTCGATAAGGCCGCGGTTGGGGATATTCAAGGCTTCCCAATAAAGCGGCTTGCCTGTAACCAGGCTCTCAATCAGTTCAACCGCGCCCTCACTGGCGGGGTGCTTAAGAGAATCGGTCAATTCGCGTTTCGACACCCACTCAGAGACCTGCCGCCACTGCTCCTCGCGCAGCTTTTCATATAATGCCCAATTGTATAAAGACAGGTCGTAGTGTTTCCAGGCTTTTTGTTGTGGGTTGCTCAGCCAGGGTAGATATTCATCCAGGTGTTCGTCGCCAGGAATTGGAAATAACTTGAATATCTCTAAAATAACCCTGGTCAGGGGTTCAAAGGTAGTCGGGAGTTTCTGCCATTCACGCCGGAAGAGCGGATAAAGATCCTCACCGGATAGACGGTCTTGCAGCCCAAGCATCCAGGTGAAGTGATTAAGCCCGGCAGCCGTTATTTTGAAGCGTTCCATGCCCTGGGCGGCCATGTTTGCCATGGGATAGTGGTTGCTCGGATCGGCGTGCGTGCTCACAAAGGCGTCCGCACCGTTGAAACCATAAATAGGAGCCAACGCTTTGGCAGCCATGGCGTAACCCGCGGCAAGCTGGTGGCACAGCCCAACCACCTTAATGCGCGAGTACTGGTTTACCAGGTAGCACAGCCGATGCATGGGGTTGGTGAAATTGATCAGCCATGCATCCGGGCAGGCAATTTCCATGTCCCTGGCGATTCCCAACACAGTATTGACGTTGCGAGCGGTATGCGCGAATCCCCCGGGTCCGCCGTTTTCGCCGTATGGCTGGCGCAGTCCATATTTTAGGGTTAGCTCAAAATCCTGCTGCCACAACCTTTCGCGCGGCTGAACTTCAATCGCGCTAATGACGTAATCCGCACCTTGGAGAGCGTCTTTGTGATTGGAATGCGCGCTGATGTGTTTACCGCAATCCCAACTTTCGTTCAACCAGCCTGCCAGCCTGGCAGTAAGGTCGAGCGATTCAGCATTGATGTCTACCAAGGCAATTTCGCTGCCGCGCAGCAGCGGGCTTTGCAGTAGGGTTAAAAGGGTGCTTAAACCGAACGAAAAGCTGCCTGCGCCTAAACATACGATTTTTGGCATATCAACTGCTTTTTTGGGTGTCTTTTTCTGTTAGAAGGCGGTTTATGGCAGCGGCAGCTTTGCGGCCGGCGCCCATGGCCAGGATGACTGTCGCGCCGCCGGTGACGATATCGCCGCCAGCATACACACCCGGGATGGAGGTCGCCATCGTCTCCCCGTCCGCTACAATGTTGCCCCAACGGTTGAATTCAAGGTCGGGCGTGGTGCGCTGGATAATCGGATTGGAGCCGTTGCCAATCGCCACGACCGCCACATCGACTGGCATTTCGTACTCAGAACCCGCCACAGGGATCGGACGCCTTCTGCCGCTGGCATCCGGTTCACCCAATTCCATCTTAATCAAGCGCATCCCAAGCAGCCAGCCGTCCGCGTTGCCCAGGAATTCCAGCGGGTTGCGCAGGAATTCAAAGCGCACGCCTTCCGCCTTCGCGTGCTGGATTTCCTCGAAGCGCCCGGGCATCTCGGCTTCGCTGCGCCGGTAAATAATAGAAACCTCAGCGGCGCCAAGCCGCAGTGCAACCCGCGCGGAATCCAGAGCGGTATTGCCGCCGCCGATGACCGCGACGCGTTTGCACTGCAAGTTGAGAATGGGCGTGTCCACCTTTGGGAATAGATAGGCTTTCATCAGGTTCACGCGCGTCAGGAATTCGTTGGCAGAGTAAATCCCCACCAGGCTCTCTCCAGGAATGTTCAGGAAGTTGGGCAAGCCCGCGCCGGTGCCGATAAACACCGCTTCGTAGCCGTCCAGCTGCATCAGGTCCTGAATCGTTTTAGTCGCGCCGATCAAAACATCCGGCACAAATTTCACGCCCAGGTCTGAAAGCTGCTGAACTTCTTTGCTCACAATCGCTTTGGGCAAGCGGAATTCAGGTATGCCG
The DNA here is from genome assembly GCA_002436085.1 of Anaerolineaceae bacterium UBA6073. Lineage (GTDB taxonomy): Bacteria > Chloroflexota > Anaerolineae > Anaerolineales > Anaerolineaceae > Mesolinea. Next base: position 220,390 of record DIXT01000020.1, on the reverse strand, counting down.
TAGCGCAATACGCCACCAAAATCATGGAAGGCTTCGAATACGGTCACTTCGTGGCCGGCCTTGATCAGGTCCCCGGCGCAGCTCAGGCAGGCAGGTCCGCTGCCGACCAGGGCGACTTTGTGCCCGCTGTGTTTCACTTCCATGGGAGCCTGCTGGACAGGGTGCGCGTCGAGGTAATCGGTAACGTAACGTTCCAGGGCGCCGATGGCCACCGGCACGCCTTTTTTGTTGAGGATGCAGGCGCCTTCGCACTGTTCCGTTTGCGGACAAACCCTGCCGCACACCCCTGGTAAGGAATTGTCCTGCTTAATCAGCAGCGCCGCGCCGGCGACATTCCCTGCAAGGATCAAACTGATGAAGTGCGGGATTTGCACGGATACCGGACAGCCAGCCACGCATTTGGGATTCTTGCACTGCAGACATCGCTCAGCTTCCTTAATGGCAAGCTCATCCGTAAAACCAAGCGCGACCTCCTCAAAATTGCGGACGCGCACCGCCACCGGCAGTTCGGGCATGGCTTGCCTGGCGCGTGGGGCACTTTCTACTTTTTCAACAGTAGTTTCAAGCACGGTCAAACGCGTGTCCAGTCGGCAGACCTCGAGGTGGTCGTAGGCGCGGTTGCGTTTGTTCAGCGAGTCAAAATCCACCAGGTGGCCGTCAAATTCCGGACCTTCCACGCAGGTAAAGCGCACTTTGTCCCCGACAAGGACGCGGCAGCCGCCGCACATGCCTGTTCCGTCCACCATAATGGGGTTCAGGCTGACTGTGGTGGGGATGCCGTACGGACGGGTAAGCTCGGAGATGGCGCGCATCATGGGCAGCGGGCCAACCGCCAGCGCATACTGGTAAGTTTTTCCGCTTCCCAGCAGCTGTTTCAGTTGATCGGTCACAAAGCCGTGAAAACCGTACGAGCCGTCGTCGGTGGTCATGTACAGTTCGTTCGCTACCTGTTCAAGTTCTTTCTGCAGGATAATCAGGTCTTTCGTGCGCGCCCCGACAATCGCGGTGACGTGATTTCCGGCTTCCTTGAGCGCTTTGGCGACCGGGTAGGCCACCGCCGTGCCGACGCCGCCGCCAACCACGACCACGCGGCCGTAGTTCTTGATTTCCGATGGGTTGCCAAGCGGCCCTAGCACGTCCAGAATTTTTTCCCCGACTGGCAGGCTGTCCAGGTACTCTGTGCTCTTCCCGACTGCCTGCACGATCAGCGTAATCGTACCGCGCTGCGCGTCGTGGTCCACAATCGTTAGCGGAATGCGCTCGCCAGCCTCGGTCAGGCGCAGGATCACGAACTGGCCGGGCCGGGCTTTCCGGGCAATCAGCGGCGCGTACACATCATAGCGGGTGACGCGTTCAGCCAGGATTTCCTTGCTGATGATCGTGCCGTGCCTGGAATAGTCAAAGTGGTCAGACGGGATGTTTATTCCCAAGGATTCAACTGTCATTGAATTCAGCCTCCGGGGGGACAGATATTTCGTTGTAAGGGCAAGCGGTCTTTACTCCACGCGCAGGCACCAGTACAGGGCTTCGTTGCGGTCAACATTCAGCGTAAAGACAATGCAATAACGCCCAGGAGCCAGGGCTTCCTGGGGAATGAGCAGGTGGATATTGTCCTTCACGGGGCGGGTGGTGAACGCCACCGGCAAACCGGCTTCGTCCAGCAGCTGCAGGCGTTCCAGGCTGATGACCTGGTTGTTAACCACCAGTTCCGGCAGGGTTTGCTTTGTAACCGGAATACCGGTCTCATCCTTGGGCAGGTTCAGGTTCAGCGCCATCTCGGTGTACTGCCCGTTTTCGAGCAGAAAGACCCCTTCGTTTTCGGGTAGGACGGTCAGTACCGGTGTCGGTTCTGTCAGGAAGGGGATGTTCACATTCAGAAGCGTCGTGCCGATCAGAATGCCGATCACGATGAACACCATCAGGGTCACGCCGTACATTAGCACGTCCAGCCAGACCTTGGTTTTGAGAGGCTTTTGCGCGCGGGTGTTTTGTTTTTTGGGTGGTTCCTCCGCGGCGGGCGCGGGGGCAGAGGTTTCCTCTGCGGCAGGCGCCGGCAGTACGATCTGCGGCTCAGGCGCGGGACTTGGCTCAGGTTCCTGTTCCACCTGAATTTGGGCAGGAGCGGCCTTAAAAATGCCAATCGGGCGGGTGTAATCGGAGAGCTTCTCCCCGGGTTTGGGCGGAATGTATTTTTTGCGTTCGATGAACGCCAGACCGCGCTGCGCGGGACGATTGGAGGGGTCCAGCTCGAGCGCTTTTTTAAGGAAAATGGTCTGCTTGGTCTCATCCTCGATGATGGCTGCCAGCCAGACCCACACATCCGCGTTGGTAGGTTCCTCCACAATGGCATCTTTCAGGTGCGCGAGGGCTTGTTCCATTTGCCCTGATTTTGCTGCTTCAATGCCTTGTTCGAGGGATGTTGTCATAATGCCAGCTCCGCCTGATCGTCCTGGATATTTGCAATTCGATTTTACCATATGAGAATCAATAGATACAATTGTGCTGCAGTAATTAACGAACGGATAAGGGAGACGGATGTGAAAATCGGGATTATTAGCGATACGCATAATAAGGAGTCTTGGCTGATCCGTGCGCTATCCATACTGCGGGACCAGAATATTTCCACGCTTGTGCACTGCGGCGACCTGACGGACTTTGCCATGTGCCGGCATCTGCGCGGGTTTCAGGTCTTCTACGCTTTTGGCAACGGCGATATCGCCAGCGGCGCGATCGCGTTGAGTTTGCAGCAAATGAATCCCGCCAGCCAGGCAGGCACATCGCTGGAATTCACTCTGGATGGAAAAAGCTTCTTTGTCATTCATGGGAATCACGCGGAACCGCTTCATCGCGCGCTGGAGAGCGGGACCTATGATTACGTCCTGCACGGGCACTCGCACCTGTTTGAGGACAACCGTGTCGGACCCACGCGCCTGATCAATCCCGGCGCGCTGGGGGACTGGCTGAAGCCGCACAGTTTCGCCGTGTTGGATATCGAAGCCGATTTGCTCATCCCCTATGAGCTGAAGGAGTGAGGCAATGCTGCAAACTTACGAAGGCTTATGCGCGCAGATCGAATCCAAACCCGGCTGCACCCGGGATATGCCCTTTGATTTTGACACGCTCTGCTTCCGGGTGGGCAAGAAGATTTTCGTGCTGATGAGCTGGCAGGACGACCCGGTGACGATCAATCTCAAATGCGACCCGGAGAAAGCCTTGAAGTGGCGCAGCTACTTCCAAGCCATCACGCCCGGCTACCATATGAACCACAAGCATTGGAATACGGTCGTGTGCGACGGCTCTGTGCCGGACTCCGCGCTGATGGAGATGATCAACGACAGCTACAACCTGGTGTATGCCGGCCTGAGCATGGTTGAGAAGCAAGCGCTGGAAGGGGAGCTGTAACAAAGGAGAGAAAAGCCGGACGGAAAAAAGCTTGCACTTTCCGCGGGGCTTGGGTATAATCAACGCCTGTTGTTCGGGGCGTAGCGCAGTCCGGCTAGCGTGCTTGCATGGGGTGCAAGAGGTCCCGGGTTCGAATCCCGGCGCCCCGACAGAAAAGAGATCCTTTGGCGAAGTCCAAAGGGTCTTTTTTATTTCCTTTTTTTGGGTAGTTTCCAAATTGCGGCATCAACTGCCTATGATTTTTGGGTAGGGGCGAAGCATCCTTGATCGACGCGTTGGATTAGGAATAGCTTATGGATTGAGATGCTTCGCCCCTACGTCCAATAGGCATCCAAACTGGAGACCTGTGGTAAAATACCGCGCACGGTGGGGGCACCGGCGAGACCACACTGGTATGTTGGGTGGAGCGACAACGGGCTTTTATTTGCAGGGAACCTATCGGAGCGCAACCCAACAGAATTTTGTTGGCGTTTTCGTGCGTAATTTTGGGTAAAGTTGTTGGGTTTCGCTCCTGCGTCGCTGCACCCAACCTACAGGCTGGAAAAAAGGAGACCTGCGGTCAAATGCCACGCACGGTGGCGACACCGGCGAGATGAGGGCTTTTGGTACGGGCGAAGCATCCCAAACTACAAACCATTCGTATTATAGTGCGTCGTTTAAGGATGCTTCGCCCCTACGTCCAATAAGTATGCGGACTGGAGACCTTTGGTCAAATGCCGCCCTCGGTGGGGATACTGGCGAGAACACATTGGTAGCTTGGGTGGAGCGGCAATGGGCTTTTATTTGCAGGTAACCTATCGGAGCTCAACCCAATAGAATTTTGTTGACGTGTTCGTGCGTAATTTTGGGTAAAGTTGTTGGGTTTCGCTCCTGCGTCGCTGCACCCAACCTACAGCCCGGAGCAAAAAAGGAGACCTGCGGTCAAATGCCGCGCACGGTGGGGGCACCGGCGCGATCGGAGAACATGAAAATAAAATTAAAAAAACTCTTACCAATCCTCATCAAAAAATTATACAGAAAAGTTAATTAAATGTAAAATTAATACTCTCGCAAATCAACAATCACTGGGGTTTGTATTGTATTTTTATTTATAAAATGTATTGTATTAAGCTTATATGTCATAGCCACATCTTCACCAAAATTTTCATTCAAAAACTTTATCATAACCGTATCCCAAGCCATTGGACGACAACCCTCAATCGAATCAGGTATAATTTGTGTGCCTTCAGAAAAGCCATTTAATAAAAACAATTCATCGTCAACTATTTCATATCTTCTTTTATCAGTATCGCTCCATAAATAATTAATACCACGATTTACTATCCACTTACCTTTTTTAGTATTAAACTCAACTAAAACTCCCTTTTGAAAATCCTCATATAATTTGTCAATACTTTCATTCGTAATATTAGCTAAAGTTTTTAGTATAGCTATCTCAACTATTTCCTCACCTTTTTGTATCTTTTCCATATCAGCGTTTGCATACATATCAACAGCTTCTTGTGGAAATACAGTATCCAATCTAAATTCGGTAAACTCATCAACAAAACCATACATGCATTGTTTAGTATAGAAATCACCGTTATGGGTTATAACTTTTGCAGTATAATCACCCATCCGGGAATATAACTTCAATGGAATTACCGAATCATTTGAAATATCTGTCAATGAATAATATTCTGTCATTTCAGCGTCTGGGGAACTCTTAACAAAATATCTAGCATACCCAACTTCTTCTCCATTACCATCTGTTATAAATAAGGTTGTCTTTTTATAAATCGAATTTTAAAATCTTCATTCGATCTCTCAACAAATTTTTTTTGTTCCCGATCATAAACCCACATAGACGGCATCACACTTTTTATTTGTTCCGCTAATTCTTCATCCACCACTTCAATATCAGGGTTTACTATTACTGTCGGCTCGGGGGTTAGAGTCGCGGTTGGCATTTCGGTCGCCACTTCTGTCGGTGATAGAGTTGGGGTGTGAGTTATATCAGAGGATAGGGAAGAGGTCTCGGGTGTTACAGTGGTGACAGTGGCTTCAATCGGCACGCACCCAAACAACATGGATGTAAACAAAGCCAATCTTAGGATTTTTTCGGCTATCGTGGATTTATTTCTATGATCTTTTTTTCCCACTTTATTAACATTCCTCTCAGGAGTCATAAATTTGAAAACCTACAGGTAATTAATCGTTTATAACACGCTTCTCCAGGTTAGGATAGATAAGCTCCGATTGCGCCGCTGTGGACACCGGCGCGACCGAAGTATTTTTGGTACGGGCGAAGCATCCCAAACTACAAACCATTCATATTTTAGTGCGTCGTTTAAGGATGCTTCGCCCCTACGTCCAATAGGTAATCGGACTGGAGACCTGCAGTCAGGTTTCGGGTTCGGTACCCTGCGGGCAGGCTTCGCGCTCCCCAAGGGATACTTCGTACTCTGGAGGCGGGCGAGATGAGGGCTTTTGGTACGGGCGAAGCATCCCAAATTACAAACCATTCATATTATAGTGCGTCGATTTAGGATGCTTCGCCCCTACATCCAACAGGCATCCAAACTGGAGACCTGGAGTCAAATGCCGCGCACGGTGGGGACACCGGCGAGAACACCCTGGTAGGTTGGGTGGAGCGACAACGGGCTTTTATTTGCAGGTAACCTGTCGGAGCGCAACCCAACAGTTTTTTGTTGACGTGTTCGTGCGGAATTTTGGCTAAGGTTGTTGGGTTTCCCTCCTGTGTCGCTGCACCCAACCTACGACTGCACGTTTTACAAGAACCACCGAGTGTATAAAAAATCGCTAACTTGATTTCCAAAAAGAATAAATTCGACAGCCGGCTGATATGAAGCCTGGTGTCATAGCTAATTAGAAATGTCCTAATGCTGGCAATTTAGAAATGTCCTGTTCAGTGGATAAAGTCGCCAGTGTGCAGAAGTGAAACAAGAAATGATAAAATCTCTTACATGTCAAAAATTGAGGTAAGGGAAGTGACTAAAAATAGGTTGTATATTGATGTCTTCTTTTTGCTTTTGATTTTGGTGGTTTGTACCATCGCGACGATACCTCAGCTTGAAGCAGGAGACTACCGTAATCATATAATCTGGACAGCTGAGCTTGCAGAGAGGCATTACACTCATTTGCCACACCCTCTTTACCAACAAGTTACCTTAATTATCAAATCGATAATTCCCTTCAATATATTGAATGTCTTGACTCACAATGCATTTGAGATTCATCCTGACTGGTACTACAAATTTCCTGGTCTACTGACGGCTGTATTAAGCTATTTTGCAACAGCATTATTACTTCAAAAGCGTTTCATCAATTACATAACCACAGATAATAAATTCCGACAGACATTGAGTTGGATTGCCACCTTGGTTTGTATGATAGTTGCACCGATAATACTTTTCACTTTGGGGGAGCGACTGATTGTCGGCTATATTAAACCTAATGTGTGGCACAATCCCACCTTCAACCTATTAAAACCTTTTGCATTATGGATCTTTTTTTTCATAGTAGACCACTGGCAAGAATCAATAAACGGCAGGCAGTGGATCTTGTTAAGTTTTATGACAAGTTTATCTATTCTAGCAAAACCAAATTTCATTCTATCTTTTCTCCCTGCATTAGGGCTGATTTTACTATTTCAAAAACGTTCTTTACGAAGACTCCCTTGGAAGTTGTTGACAGCAATGATGATACCTGCAATCATTCTTTTGCTATATCAGTATGCAATAAAATATTACGCAAATTCTGATCAGCAACTTGTAGTAATGCCTTTCAAAGCTGTATTAGCTTACACTGGGAACGCGTTCAACTTATTTTTCTTCTACTTGCTCTCAATTCTATTTCCACTTCTTGTTAGTGTTTTCTTTAGAAAATGCATTGAAAAGAAATTTGAGTTTTTTCTGGTTTGGATGAATTTTGGAATAGCAATATTAACTGCTATCCTAGTTGTAGAACAACCACATATGGGCTCTTTTAACCTCATGTGGGGTCAAAATCTCGCATCATTTCTTTTATTCACTTACTGTCTTGGATGGCTACTCAAAAATCTTCGAGTGCTTAAACAAAAAAATTGGCAAACAGCAACAATAGTATTGGCTTTAAGTTTACATATAATATCTGGAATTGTCTACACCTTGATAACTATATTATTTCCAGGACCAGTTATTTAAAGATGTTTCGCAGAAAGTGGAATTGTAGGGTTATTTAAAAAAAGGGGGCCTGCGGTCAATGGCCGCGCACGGTGGGGACACCGACGAGAACACACTGGTAGCTTGGGTGGAGCGTCAACGGGCTTTTATTTGCAGGTAACCTATCGGAGCGCAACCCAACAGAATTTTGTTGGCGTGTTCATGCGTAATTTTGGGTAAAGTTGTTAGGTTTCGCTCCTCCGTCGCTGCACCCAACCTACAGCCTACGTCCAATTGGTATGCGGACTGGAGATCTGCGGTCAGAACCCGCACTCATTCAAGAGACCGGCGCGAGCAGCGCGATCGGTGTTCTGGTTAAACCATCCCATAAGCGTAAAACGTGGGGATAAAGACGCAAGCCTGACCGCTCAGCCAGGTTTCGCGCGCTTGGGCCTTGAACGCCAGAATCTCATCCACCGGCGCCAGTCCGCCCAAGTCGTAGGCAATAATGTCCCATTCCGCGTCAAAGACCTGCGGGCTGGGTTCTTTCCATTCGCCCGCCAGCAAGCCCACATTCACATCCTTCAAACCCAGGCTGCGGAACATTGCCCCCATGCGGCGGCCGATGCTCAGGTCCACGCCCTGAAATTCCAGACTGCGGTTCTGTACCTCTCCGATTTTCTGGAAGATTTCCGGGTAATCAATCCTGGACTGATAGTCCGGCTCTGCGAAGGCGATGATGTGCCTGCCCTGTTTGGTAACGCGCGCCATCTCCGCCAGCGCGCGCTCCGGTTCCTTCAGCCAGAGCAGCAGGTAATGGCACACGCTCAGGTCAAAGCTGTGGTCGGCGGCCGGGATGTCGTAGGCGTTCCCGCAAATGACGGTGCGTTGACTGTTATATGGAAGCGAATAAAAGCAGCGTTTGGGTTTGTAATCCAGCCCCACCACGCGCAGGCCGCGGCTCTCAAAATCAGGGAATAGCGCGCCCGTCCCACTGCCCACCTCCAAAATTTGCTCTCCGGGCCGGGCGTTGACCTGGTTGAGCAAAAATTGGCGCAGCTTTGCCGTCCAAAGCGCTTGCAGAACGTAGCGGGAGTGCCAGGTTTGGATGTTCATGTTAAGCCTGGTAGCGCCGCTTCCAGATTTCGCGCCAACTTTCGGTCAGCAGGTTCCCGAGGTATTTGTTGTAAACCGGCAGCGTGCGCAGTTCGCCATTCGGGGCAAGTTCCAGGGTAATAAATTCAGCTTCCGGGTTCGGCGCGGCAGTGAAGCTTTGCTGCGGGAGCGCAGCGCGCAGGTCCAGCGGCAGCGGCAGGTCGTTAATCATTGGGAGTCCGGTTTCAAGAATAGCTTCTTCCGCCTGCGCGATTGCCGGTGCCGCGTCAGCGCTCAGCGGAATGAGCGTAAAGGCGTTCACGCCAAGGACTTTGAGCTCTTCAATCGTATGCCGGGTTTCAGTATCCGGATGAAGGAGCAGTCCGACGCAGGCGTACAGGTCCAGCGGGAGGATTTGGCGCAGGGCGGAGAGCAGAAAGTCGTCGCCAGGCTGATAAGGCACAAAAAGATGGTCAAGTCCGCATTCAAGCAGCTTGCTCACATAAGCTTCATCGTTCAGTTTGGTTCCGCGGCTCACCAAACCGGTCACCAGCCCCAGTTCCTCGCAGTAAGCCAGCAATTCCGGCAGGTCAGCGCGTAAGGTGGGCTCGCCGCCCCAGAAAACGAGCTGCGGGATGCCAGCGTCGAAGGCTTTGCGGATGATTATTTTCCATGCCTGTGTATCCAACTCACCGGATAGCGGCGATGGCTCAGCCAATGCTTCAGAGGCTTCTGTCAGGCAGCAGTCAAGGCGGTACGGCGCTGAAATATCCTGAAACTGCGTGTGGGGTTCAAAGCCGAAATTGGTATTGGGTTCCTGATCCGTTTTCCGGACGAAGGTCAGCAGCTGCTGGTGGAAGGAGACCACATCCGCAGCAATGGTTTCGGCCGGGGCGGAAAAACGTTCGGAGACCAGGCGCGTAATTTCAGCGTCCTGTTTACCTTTTATCAGGTAATACGCAAATTCGGTTGCGGTCTGGTTGAGGTGTAAGACGGAGGAAGCGTTGACAATCAGCACGCCTTCCCCGTCCGGTTCAATTCTCAGGTGCAGGCGGTAGGGTTCGGGGTCATCCTTGGGGCTGTGGTAGGCGTGAAAGCCAGATTCCAGGGGAAGGTGAGCGGGTTCTTTGGAGAATAAGCGCTTGATAAAGTCGATCATTGTGCCTCCGCTAAAAAATATCTGCCGTGATAGGGTGAACAGATTGATGCGCGCGCGCCAGAGGGCAGCCGCCGCCGCATTCCACCAGAAAGTCGCACTGTTGGCAGCCTTCGGGGATGTTCTTTCGCTCGCGAAGTTCAAGGGAAAGCGGATGATTCCAGATTGTTTCCCATTCATCATCCAGAATATGTCCAAGCGCTTCGTAGTAGGACTGGCAGGGGATGACCTGACCGTCGGGTTCCACGCACATATTGTAGAGCGCAGCGGTGCAGCCTTTGATCCCCAGGCTAAGCAGGATGGGATTAAAGTGGCAGTACTGGGTCGGGGTATACCAGATCAGGCGCTGGTTATGCTGGCGGGTGAGCCGGTTGGCAAGCTCCAGCAGGGGCGGCAGGTCCGCTTCCGCCAGGCCGGTGTTCACCGTTGCTCCGTGCCCGGAATAAATCAACGCGTTGAGCCCGACGGTCGGGACTTTTTCTTCCGCCAAGAAGGTGAGGATGTCCTCAAGGTCCTGGGCGTTATCCTGCAAAAGCGTGGTGTTGGTCATCAGGTAAATGCCGGAGCTGACCGCGTTGCGCAAGCCTGCCACGGTCTCATCCCAGGCTCCGGAAGCGCGCACCATGCTGTTGTGCACTGCCGGATTATGGGATTCCACTGTTATCTGCACGTGGTCAAGCCCGGCCGCGACCAGGTCTTGCATGAGTTTGGGGTTTGAGAGGCGCCTGGCGTTGGTGTTCAGGCCTGTTACCAGGCCAAGCTCTTGCGCGTAGGCGACAAGTTCAACCAGGTCGTCGCGCAGGGTAGGTTCGCCGCCGGTGAAGACCACATGCGGGATGCGCAGTTCCCAAACGCGGTCCAGGATTTCTTTCCAGGTCCTGGTATCCAATTCCGGGTAGTTGCGCGGGCGGGCGTTGTAGCAGTGGGCGCAGCTGTTATTGCAGCGGTAGGTCAGCGCCAAATCCATGCGGTAGGGCGCGGAAAGTGTCGCCGAAAACGGCATGTGTTTCTCCAGCCCCAAATCGCAAACCGGGCAAAGGCCGCTTTGCTCATCCACCAACGCGTCCACCTGGCTGGAAATCCTGGCGTAGTCCTCAGAAATCTGGTTCTTTGGGGCTTTGTAGAGCTTGCTGAGCGCGCGGACGGCTTCTTTCTCTTCAGCTTTGCTGAGATGGTAGTATGCCATCTGCACCGCGGTCGGGTTGAGATGCACAACCCGGCTGGCATTCACGACCAGCAGCCCGCTGCCGTCCTCATCCAGCCGGATATGTACGCGGGATTTCGAATCGTTATCAGCAATATCGAACTGGTATAAACCAGGTCTGGCGGGTAGTATCAGCTTTTTGGAAAGAAACGAAATAGCCATATGCCGTGTCAACGATTAACGGCCGCCGCCGGCACAAGCGCAAGCGCAGCCCGCGCAGGCGCAAGCGCACGCGCAGGAATGACCGCCTCCGCCACCGCCGCGAAAACCGCCGCTCCCGCTTTTGTAGCTTGTGGTCGGGATCGGGTTGGTCTTGCTGGTTATCGCACCGGTAAAACCGGTCAGGTCGCCGATGGCCCCGGCAGCCATGCCTGAGGCGCCGTTGATAATTGAAGCGGCAAAATCAGAGCCGGGAATATTTGGCAGGGAGAGTGAAGGCTTGCTTCCGCCCCCGGAAGGAATGCTCGTACCAGTGCTGGCAGGCATGCTCAGGCCTCCGCCGCCGCCGCTGGTTTGTGCGGCAGGCTGCCAACCGGGGTTGTAGCGCGGCCACCACATCGGCACAATGACCGGACCGCCGGAGAAGGTCTGCTCAGTTTTGGTGTTGAAGTCCTTGTCCAGCATCGTCCATTCGAGGGTATGGTCGTATTGCGCGCTCTTAATCTCAGGCGTGTCCGCGTCCTGAACAGCTTTCCAGGCGCGGGTGATGATATCTTTGTAGTAGGCAACGGTTTCCGCTTTGCTGAAGCCTTTCATCTTCGCGGTCACGCTGTTGACCAGATCAATGATCGTGGTTTGCAGCGCCCTTTTTCTTTCAGGAAGCTTTTCATTCAGAAAAGCCAAAATGAAGCCTTTTTCATAGTCATAGAGACCTTCCGGAAGTGGTTCGCTCGCTTTGATTGTGAGTGGGTCTTTCTGGGTAATCGTGATGGCTTCTTTTTTCAGCAGCCCGAACATGATCAAGGTCAGGATTTTATCGAGGGGTTCTTCCATGAGGATGCCGGCTTCTACCGCGGTCAGTCCGCGCTTGATGCCCTGCCCTTCGATCGAAATTTTGGGGGGCATGTACGCCATCTTGCGTTTGCTTTCTGCTTTAGCGCCTTTGATAATTCCGAGAACGGTGACAGCTCCAAAAATCAAGCTGCCCCCGCAGCAGAAAATTGCTCCGAGGTCAAATGAAAAACCAGAGCCTGAAGAAGTTTCCTCTTCCTGCTGTGCATACTCTTCCTTGCTGATGACCGCGCCGGCAGGCACAACAGATGCGGGAAAAGCTGCGCCAAAGTTGTAGTCGCTGTGTGCGTTCGCGTTTTCGGTGTACCAGGAGTAGTACACGCGTCCATCCTGGGTTGTGGAGGCCTCGGGAGTATCGCTTCCCGGCCAGCCGGAAGGAGGGTAATAAACCCCATCGTTAACCCCAACCCCAGGCGGAAGCACGATGGTCATGCGGTACTTTGTCGCTGTGGAACGGTCGTACTCCGCGCCAAAAGTGTTGGGGGAGAACTGGAAATTGATGTAGTTTTCGCGATCAGCCTGGTCATAGGGGAAGAGCACCCCTGTGATACCGGTCACAGTGGCAATGACCGTGCCCGTCTCGCCCGGCTGAATGGCCAGTTCCTGGAGGGCAAGTTCCGCGCCGTTTACGTAGGCCGAATCGCCAATCTTTGGAATAGCTTGACCGTTTATCGTGCCGGTGATGTTTTTGAGGCTGTATTGGGCGATCGGCAGGCCGAGGTCGATGAAGTCAATCGGATCCGCGGAAGGATCGTTGTCGAACACCATTAAATAACGCAAGGTCAGGCTGCCGTCCTGTTCCAGGTAAGCTTCCACTTCATACTCGCTCACCGTAAAGCGGTAAGTCTGGGCGGAAACTGCTGCAGGAAAAAATAACCCAGCAACCAGCACCAGAAAAAGAATGAGGATGTTTAGTTTTTTCATGCTTGTTACCACTTCGGTTCTTCGGTCAATTGGTAGGTAGTCCCGCAGCTGTGGCAGGTCACAACGGGCGCGCCTTGAATCATCTTGATATCATCCGCTGCCAGCGGCGAGCCGCAAGACATGCACTTGATGGCGTCCATCTTCACGTTGCCAGGCAGATCCACATTCAGGGAGATGTTCTGGGTCGTGCCGGCAGCTTTTGCGCCGATCCGCGCGCCAATAATGATGAAAATAAATGCAATCGCCAGACCGACGATGCCGACCACCAGCCAGCTTGTGCTTCCCGTTGGGCTGAACGCGCCGAGAATAAACAGGAACGACAACACGATCAGTATCCCCGCGACGATGTAGAGTATGGTTCTGGCTGCTTTCATCCTGTCACTCCTTTAACAATCAGTAATTGCGGACATTATCACAATATTGGACATTTTAACAGTACATTGGATTTATTACCTAATATAATATACGCATCTTATGTGATGATAACATCAATTTACGAACTTGTCGGGTGGACGAGAGAAAGCAAAGGGCAGGGCACATGGAGAAACAAAATATTCCGGACATTGTAATAGAGAGGCTTCCTGTATACCTGCAGGCGCTCAACCAACTCCTGAGGGAAGGCCAGGCCGTTGTGTCTTCTGCGGAGCTGGGGCACCTGGTGGACGTATCCGCTGCGCAAATTCGTAAGGACCTCTCGTATTTCGGCGGTTTCGGTAAACAAGGCAGCGGCTACAACGTTATCAGCCTGATTGATAACCTTCGCGCCATTTTGCATCTTAACCAAATTTGGCCAGTGGTGATTATTGGCGTAGGAAACCTTGGGCAGGCATTGCTCAGGTACCAGGGCTTTGCCCGCAAGGGCTTTGAAATCGTCCTGGCTTGTGACAATAACCCCGACTTAGTCGGTACGACGATCAGCGGACTGAAGATCAGCGACGTGCGCAACCTGGCGGAAGACCTTAGGCTCCTCAACATTCGGGTAGCAATCCTCACAGTGCCAGCAGAATGCGCGCAGAATGTGACGGACATGCTGGTTTCCTATGGAATCAAGGCAATTCTGAATTACGCGCCACTGGTGCTTAAAGTGCCTGAGAGTGTGCATGTGATTAACATTGACCCGGTAGTCAAACTGCAAACCTTGACTTATTACCTGGAAACGGAAGATTAAGACGGTTTATCCAGTAAGTGCAGCAGCACATCCGGATTATTTAGCTTATCCACCCGGATGCGTGTTTTCCTGCCATTTTCCGACTTTATTCTCAGCCAGCCTTTATTGATAGCTGCGGATTTCAGCTGCTCGAGGGAGAAGGCGGTTTTCCGAATGCGCAAGCTGTCCGGTGACAAGCTGACAAGCTCCCCAAAGGAAAGCGTACCCGCACGGGAAAGCTGTTCCTGCGACAGTTGGTAAAGGGCTGGGAAAGAGCGTTCGCGCACAAGATTGACGAGCTCATCGAAGCGGTCCATGCGCGCGTCGAAAGTCAGTTTGTCCCCGACCGCATCGGTTAACACCACGCGTTCGCGCCGGCGGCCTGGGATGCCGAGGAAATACGCCCGTGAAAGCATCATCCGCAGTGTTTCCAAAGAGTCCCAGCGCAGTTTCTGGTCCTGTCCCCCGGATTTTTTACGGATACCGTCCGCGGACAGGGAAACAATGGTTTTTTTGCGCGGCAGATTAGCGAAAAGCAGCCAGAACAGTAAAAACAGCACAAACGGCAGCAAGATCAGGACAATTTTTCCATTCACCCAAAGGATGGACAGGCCGAATTTGGCAATGCGGGGCGTAAACCAGAGCCAGGCAAAATATGCGAACGCTCCAAGACTGGCAAGCAGAAGCAGACTGAAAACAAAGCGCCATGCGCGCACGCGGCGATTCTTTCTGTCGGTGAAGATGGCATCAGGCTTGAGTTCAGGGGCTTCCAGAGCTTCCATGGCAGGTCTTAGTTTTGCTGGCTTCGAAGGATGAGGTCAAGCATCCCAAAGGCTTTGGCGGTTCCTTCCACCGTGCAGGTAACCGGGTTATCCACGATGTACGCAGGAATGCCCAGGGCGACGGTCAGGTATTTATCCAGGCCTTTCATCAGAGCAGTTCCGCCGCACAGGGCAACGCCGCGGTCGATGATATCTGAAATCAGTTCTGGAGGAGTCTTCTCTAAAACGCGTTTCGCGGTAGTAGCTATTTCTTCCAGCGGGGCTTGCATGGCTTCCACGATTTCATTGGTGGTCAGGCTGACCGGCTTAGGCAGCCCGCTTACCTGATCCTGCCCCTGAATTTCCATGGTTTTTTCTTCATCGCTGGGGATGGCAGCGCCAATGCGGATTTTTAGCGCTTCCGCGGTAGGTTGCCCAATGATCAGGCCGTACTTCTTGCGGACATACGCGCTAATAGCGTCATCCAGTTTTAACCCGGCTACATGTGAGGTTTCCGCGCTGACAATACCGGTCATGGAGATGACTGCGGCCTGGGTGGTTCCACCGCCAAGGGAAATAATCATGTTGCCGGTCGGGGTATTGATAGGCAAGTCTACGCCAATTGCGGCTGCCAGAGGTTGAGGAATCCAGTTCACTTCCCGGCCGCCCGCGCCAAGACCAGCTTCCTGTACTGCCCGGCGTTCGACGCTGGTGATGCCGAAGGGGACGCTGATAATGATGCGCGGACGGAAAAAGATGGTTGGTCCAGTGACTTTCTTAATCAGGATGCCCAACAATTTTTCAGTCAGCTCGTACTCGGCGATAACGCCGTTGCGCAGTGGGCGCACAACCTCAATGGAGTCAGGCACTCTGCCGAGCATACCAAGGGCTGTGGTGCCGTACTCAACCAGTTTCATTTCGTTGGTTACAATCACGACAATGGTCGGTTCCTGCACCAGAATCTGATTACCTTCCGCGATTTGCGTGTTAAAGGTGCCCAGGTCAATGCCCAGTTCACGTGAAAATGCTGCCATGGATAATCCTATCAGTACAAAGTTGAGCTTATTTTACCATCCCTGAAGGGAGCGCGCAGGAGCTAAGGAAGCGCTTAATCAGCGGTTGAAGTACTGCAGGGCAACGCGCAGTTTGTCTTCAACAGTATCAGGCAAGTCCTTTGGCAGGGCTTGGATAGCAGTTTGCGCTTCGACGATGCTGTAACCCAGGCCGACTAAAGCTTCTAAAACCTCGTCTTCAGCGCTGCTGGTAGCCTTACGCAGGTCATAGCCGGCTTCCGCGCTTATCCGTCCTTGCATGTGGATCAGGATTTTCTGCGCGGTCTTCTTGCCGATTCCCGGCACACGGCTGAAAAATTCAGGCTGTTCGCTCACCACCGCGGTGCGAATATTGTCCAGCGAAAGCGTGGAAAGGATTGCCATCGCCAGGCGGGGACCAACGCCTTCGGCCCCCAAGAACAGGAGAAAGAACTGTTTTTCCTCGAGAGTTCGGAAACCGTAGAGCGCCAGCATTTCCTCACGTACCACCAGATACGTGTGCAGGAAAACAATGTCGCCCGCTTCGGCTTCAGCGAGCACCGATTTGGTGACAGTAACCTCAAAACCAAGCCCCTGAACATCGAGGATCAGGCTGTCTGTATGTTTTGATTGGATTTTTCCGGTGATTGACGCAATCATGGCAGTTCTTCCCTGTGCTTACGCGTTTGATAATAAATCTCATAAAGGATTATACCTGCCGCGACCGAAAGGTTGAGGGAATCACAGGCGCCTTCCATCGGGATGCGGACTGTTTGCCTGCAAAGCGCAAGGTATTCCGCGGGTAGTCCCTGCCTTTCGCTGCCCATTAAAAGAAGCGCGGGTAAGACATAGCGCGCACGCGTATAATCCTCAGCGCCCTTATCAGAGCTGCCAAACACAGAAACTTCCGGATGGCTGGCAGACCAATTCTGAAATTCAGAAAGCCTGGATTTCATCAACGGCACAGTGAAAATTGAGCCCAGCGAGGCTTTTACAGCGGCTGGATCATAAGGATCTGTGCAGTCATCCAGAAGCAGGAGACCCTTTGCGCCGATTGCGTCGCAGGTGCGCAGAATAGTCCCCAGATTACCGGGGTTCTGCACCGCCTGCAAAGCGACCCAAAGTTCATTGTTCACGGGCGCGTTTTCGCTTAAGGGAAACCAGCGCTGACCGATTACCGCGGCGATTCCCTGGGGAGTGTCTTTGCGCGCGAGAGAAGTGAATACAGCTTGGCTGACCTCGAGCGTGCTGATGCCCAGGGCGAGCCCTTTCTCCACCAGGCTCTGACCAAATTCGCTAACCAGTAATTCCGGAGAGTAGATAAGCTGTTGAACCATCGCGCCCGAGTCGAAAGCCTGCGCGATCACCCGCAAACCTTCTGCCAGAAAGGCGCCGCTGGCTTTGCGCTCTTTAGTCTGCAAGAGTTTGCGTGCGGCCATAATCGCAGGGTTCGAGTGACTGGTAATCATGCTGCACTTCCTTCACCCGTGCGGCTGTAATAGTTGAGATACCCGATGTGGCAGAGGGCGATAGCCAGAGCGTCTGCGGCATCATCAGGCTTTGGGATCGCGTTCATGCCCAGCAGTACACGCACCATTTCCTGAACCTGGGGCTTGCGGGCGTTTCCGTAGGAAGTAACCGACAGCTTAACTTCGTTTGGAGTATATTCCGCGATTGGAAGCTGTTCTTCCTCCAGGCAAAGCGTGATGACACCGCGCGCCTCGCTGACTGCTGAAACAGTTTTCAGGTTTTTTTGGAAGAAGATTTTCTCCATAGCCGCGTGGGTAGGCTTATGTTCTGCGATAATTTCGTGTAGTTGTTTATAAAGAAAAAGCAAACGGCTGGAGGTTGTCCTCACAGCCGTTGAATCTATGACGCCAAATGCAACCAGAGCGGGGCTTCCTGCCGGATCGACCGTTATAAGACCGTAGCCAGTAATGGCAATTCCCGGGTCGATACCCAAGACCAGCATCTGCGCTTATTCTTTCTCAAGTTCCGCAAGCACTTCCTCGGTAATTTTGAGGTTCGTGTAAACATTCTGAACGTCGTCGGATTCTTCAAGCGCCTCAATGATGCGCAACATGGAGATGGTCTTGTCTTTTTCCAGTTCTAATTCCTGCTGGGCGACCATGCGCAGCCCAGCTTCTTCAGGTTTTATGCTGAATTTCTTCAGGCTATCGCCAATGGTTTTGAAGCTTTCCACGCCACCGATAATCTCAATGTAACCATCTTCTTCACTGACGTCATCCGCGCCGCCTTCGAGCGCAGCCTCGAACACTTTGTCGAAGTTTTTACCGTCCGATTTGACCGAGAAGACTGCCTTGCGGTCGAATTGCCAGCTGATGGAGCTGGTATCCGCCAGGTTTCCGCCGGAGCGGGTGAGGATATGGCGCAGTTCCGCGACTGTGCGGTTGCGGTTTTCGGTCACGCATTCAATCATAGCAACGATGCCGTGCCCGAGGGTTCCGCCGTAGGTCAATTCTTCGAGTTCCGCTGAGGACTTATCTTCACCGGTGCCGCGTTTGATGGCGCGATCGATGCTGTCTTTGGGCATGTTGCTGGACCGGGCACGATCAATTGCGAGATAAAGGCTGACGTTCATGGAGGGGTCACCGCCGCCTTCACGGGCAGCCAGCGCGATTTCGCGTGCTAAACGCGTGAAAACCGCGCCCTTTTTTGCGTCGGCTGCGCCCTTTTTGCGCTTGATTGTGGACCAGTGCGAATGTCCAGACATATTTAATTCTCCTCGCTTAATGAATAGAGTTAACTTTAAACCAACTAATTATACCACCTGGATGGGCGGGCGTACAGGGCGACGCAGGAGCGAAACCTTACACCAATACCCATTATGTTCCACACAAACAACTAAGAAACACTGTTGGGTTGCGCTAGCGCTCCACCCAACCTACGACTACTGCAAAAAATAATTAAATAGCTGATATGGACCCATTGTCGCTCCACCCAACCTACCATTGCGTTTTCGTCATCGCGAGCTTGCGAAGCGATCTCCTCGTTGATCTGCCACGAGATAACATATTGCATGGGGGTTCCTATGCCTTAATTTCCGACCACAATGTGTGTGATTGCTGCCAGCTGTAGGTTGGGTGAAGCGACGTAGAAGCGTAACCCAACACCCTTTGCGATTATGCCTCACAAACACTCCGACTTAAGACAGTTGGGTTGCGCTCTGATTGGCTAAATATAGATAAACGCCCGGTGTCGCTCCACCCAACCTACCATTGCGTTTTCGTCATCGCGAGCTTGCGAAGCGATCTCCTCGTTGATCTGCCACGAGATAACATATTACATGGGGGTTCCTATGCCTTAATTTCCGACTACGATGTGTGTGATTGCTCCCAGCTGTAGGTTGGGTGAAGCGACGTAGAAGCGTAACCCAACACCCTTTGAGATTATGCCTCACAAACACTCCGACTTCAGCCAGTTGGGTTGCGCTCTGATTGGCTAAATACAGATAAACGCCCGGTGTCGCTCCACCCAACCTACCGGTGGGTTCTCCGATCTCGCCGGTCTGCTGATTACGAAGTATGCCCACCAAGCCAGCACCCAAGTGATCAGAGGTACTGGCGAGGGTACTTTATGAGGGTGCTACACAAGTCTGGCGCGATCGGAGACTTAGGTTCAGGTCGTGCGCTCGGGCAGGAGACGACCTATCCGGTTGATAGTGGGCAAGGGTGGTGAGTGCAGAGGCGTGGAAAGAGGGAGACCTTCGTAAAAAATGCCGCGCTCGGTGGGGTCCCACTCCGCTTCGCTTCGGGGATAATAAACACCGGCGCGATCAGAGTCGTATATATGGGCATAAATTTAGATCGGCGGTTCGAACTTAGGACAAAGAGAAAAATGAGAGGCGCTCTCTAGAAATGGAAAGCGCTTTTTTGATTTCTATGACATAATTGCTGCATATGAGGAATCCGTATAATTAATGGTTGGGTGCTTTTCTACAAAAATATTAAAAATGGGTAATTCATCATCACATGTCCAATAGCACAATCCGAAAACAGGAAAACCAGATACGCCAATTAATAAACAATCCGCAAAAGCATTATGAGTTGCGGCAGAATAAGGCATTGTTTTCTCAATTGTGCAGTTCTTTAGACGTTATCGAAGACACAGAAGACGCAATATCGGCTTATACCGAGAAGGACTTTGGGGAAGATAAACCATCACATTATCTTGCGGTTTACGGTTTATTGCAGGCAATTTATGTTCAACAAGATGCTGTTATAAATCTATGTGAATCACTTGGCATAAAAGACGAGATAAACAATTATCCAAAATTAAAAGAGATTCGGGAAATACGAAATGATACGGTTGGGCATCCTACTAAACGTGACAAACAGAAAGGGAAACCAGTCTCGTACCATCATATTTCCCAAATAACGCTTAATAAGTCAGGATTTACTTTAGCGTCTTATTTTTCTGACGGCTCTCAAGTTCAATTTAGAGATATAAAAATTCCGGAATTAATTGTTGAGCAAAACAAGTTTATATCCGCCATTCTCACAACTCTGATTAATAATCTGAAAGCAGAAGAAAAAGCGCACAAGGAAAAATTTCGTATGGAAAAATTACTTGAAATATTTCCTAATACATCCGATTATCATTTAGAAAAACTTCTTGAAGGCGTGTTTAGAGATGATTATGCCGAATTCGCCGATGGAGTGCTTGATTTAGTTATTAACGAAGTGAATCAATTTCGAGAAGCGATTAAGCGCAGAAATATGGACTTCTACGAACGTCTGCAAGATGAATATGAACTCATCGAACATGCTACAACTAAGTTGCGAAAATATTATCGTGGCGATACTGGAGTAGAAAGGCCTGCCGCTAGAATTTATGTCATATTTCTAAAACATCAAATTGACGAGTTGAAAGCATATGCTAAAGAAATAGATGATGAATACGCAAAGTAATGTGAAAGATAAGAACGCAATCATCACCGCATGCACCGGACAAGTGCGGGCGAAAGCCCGCACTTTCGGGATTATGGCTCCAAAGTCGGATTCGATGTCGGCGGACGAATCCGCAATATCCCACCCTTGGCGGTAACTTCCGATCTCGCCGGTCTCCTGATTACGAAGTATGCCCACCAAGCCAGCAACCAAGCGATCAGAGGTACTGGCGAGGGTACTTTATGAGGGTGCTACACAAGTCTGGCGCGCTCGGCGGGGTCCCACTCCGCTTCGCTTCGGGGATAATAAACACCGGCGCGATCAGAGTCAGGCAAAGTCAATGCCTTGCAGTCATTGGTGTCCGCATTGCATCACTACTTCCTCGCAGGCGTATGTTCATGCGGAAGGGAAATCATCGCCTGCGGTGGCAGATTTATGTCTGCTCAGTTTATTCCTCAGGCGATCCTGTCTGTGGAGAAAAGCAGCCAAGCTTTTAGCATCGCGGGCTTCTGGGCTGCAGAGAATTAACTGGTTTAAGGCTTGCTCAGTATATGCCAGCGCTTTCGCAGCGTCGCTGAGCTGGTGCTCGTGGTACTTGGCAAGTTCCTCAAGCGCTTCCAGCGAGTTGGCTTCCGCTGCCTGGAGCCAGAGGACTGCCGCCTCAGACAGCCTTGCCTGGCGTTTAAGCAGGCGGGCTTGCGCCAAAAGAGGCTCCACACGCGGTCTGGGAGGATCCCCGACGCTACGCCCTTTTTCATACAATGAAAGGGCGGATTCCGGGTCGCCCAGCTGCTCCACAAGCCGCCCAAGGCTAGTGAGATCCTGGCTGCTGTCGTTCTGCCAGGCGACAGGCTCGCTGAGAATATCATTGAAGAGCGCGAAAAGGGCTGCCAGGCTGACGACATCCTGTTCGTTATGGACAAAAATCCCTTTAAGCGGTTCCGCGTTCCCTTCGCGCAAGTATTGGGTGTAGTATTCTGGAATGAGATAGCCGGGCACCTCATCAGCGTCGCGTTTGAGACCGAAAATTTTGTCTTCTATGTTGCCCAGATTGCACTGTTCCAATCTGGCTCTCCAAATCCGGCGGGTAAGGTGCAGCAAATCCAGGTGCGGCAGATCCTCAAAAGGGCTGCTGAAACCCTGCAGAACATAGCGCGCGTTTAGGATGGGGATATCGAAAGACTTCCCGTTATAGGTCACTACGGCTGCCATGTCTGCGCAGAAGTTTTCCAGACCCGCCAGAAGGGCCGCTTCTTCGGCTGGTCCGCGCAGGAAGAATTGTTCCATTACAAAGCTTTCGCCGCGATATCTTCCAACGCCGACCATGAAAGCCATCGTTCCGGTGCCGCCTGATAAACCTGTGGTTTCCGTGTCCAGAAAGATGAAATTCTCGATGCTGGTTTCCGCCAGATGCGGCGCGCGGGCCCAATGGGCGATGCCGTGCGTTGGTTTGGCAGGCAGCAGCGCCTGGCTGCCAAGGCGGTAATCCGCGGGATAAGTACGATTGGCGGAGAACAGGCCGCCGAAGTTTGTGTGGATTTCCCTTCCCTCTACCACCTGCTCAATGGGTTTTCGGGTTTTACGCGCGCTTTCCGACTCCGGCTGAAGCCCAAGGCTGACGCCCATTTTCTTGAGTTTTTCGCTCAGAGAACCAAAATCCATCTCACACCAACCCGGCCAGCAGCGCCAGCGCTTCCTGTTTGCCGCCGTGCCCATCCTCGCCGATGGGTCCCACGCACGCCGGGCAGCCGTCCTGGCACTGGCATTCCGATATCATCTCCGCGGCTTTGGCGATCCAGAATTCGCGCCGCTCGTACAGGCGCTCGGAAAGCCCGATACCCCCTGGCACATTGTCATATACCAGAATAGCCGGACCACCGTCAGCCAGGACGGAGCGGGCTTCGGAGAGCATTCCCAGGTCCTCGCGGTCGCACATCACCATCAGCGGCGCCAGATTGCCGAGCGCATACGCCGCGCCAGCCAGTCCGCTGCGCAGACGGACGCTGGTTTCAGCTTGTTGATGGCAGGAGGGACATAGGGTGATAAGGTTCGACGGCGCGTTGGCCTTGTCGGGATCCTCAAAGGTTTTAAAAGGTTGGATATGATGCACATGCAGCTTGCTTTCGTCCCCGCCAGTTCCGCACACCCGGCAGCGATTACCGTCCCGCATCAGAATGCGGCGCTTAAGCGCTACCCAACCCGGGCCATATTCATTGGAATCCGCGGTCCATAGCTTATCGTCCCGCAACCGGTTGACGTAATCCAGGCTAAAGGTCAGCCAGCAGCCGTTTGTTTCCAGGAAGCTAGGAGGTAAGTCAACCGTGCCTGTACCAATGGTTTCCGCGCTCAGCCACCGTATTTTCCGGTAGCTGTTGACTTCCAGCCGCAGGTTGAGCTCTCCGTAATGGTTTTGA
The DNA here is from genome assembly GCA_002436085.1 of Anaerolineaceae bacterium UBA6073. Classification (GTDB taxonomy): domain Bacteria; phylum Chloroflexota; class Anaerolineae; order Anaerolineales; family Anaerolineaceae; genus Mesolinea. The sequence continues at coordinate 197,193 of DIXT01000020.1, read as the reverse complement.
TAGGTTGCAAAGGATTTTTCCTGCAAAGATTTGAAAGCCTCAATCGTGGTGGATAAATTCGGGATGGTGTAATACTCAGACTGCACCGGCTCAAGCAGGCAGCTGCCATTTTCCAGGTCCAGAGATTTCACTTCGTAGGAATCTGCCTCGTGCAGGTAAATCGCTTCAGGGTGTACCAGCCATTTCGCGCTGGCGGCGTCAATCTCCCCGACGATTTTCGTTGAATCTGCTTCCGCGACGCGCAAGGTAATCACGTTCGGCGTACTGCTGCGCAAAGAAACATTGCCGGCCGCGAATTGGTCCGCTATCCAGAAATACCGGCCGTTCTGAAGATGCAGGACACCTGATTCCGCCAGTATTTGAAGAAAGGCTTGCAGCAAGTCGGGCGGAAGGCTGCCGAAATGGTCGTTTTCCAGGAAGGGCAGCTCAAACGCGGCGCACTGCAGATGCTGCATCAGGATCGCATAATTATTCGGGTCCAGCAGCGCGTCTTCAGGCGACTTTTCCGTCAGATATTCCGGGTGATTGGCCAGGTATTGGTCCATAGCTTCAGGCGAGGCGATAAACATTGCCAGGGAAGACTGCTGGCGCCGACCTGCCCGCCCGGCGCGCTGACGCGTGGTAGCAATTGAACCCGGATACCCCACCAGGATGACCGATTCCAGGCTGCCAATATCAATGCCAAGTTCCAGCGCCGAGGTGGCGACCACGGCCTTGATGGAACCTTCCTTGAAGCCTGCTTCGATTTCGCGTCGGTCGCTCTTAAGGTAGCCGGAGCGGTATCCGCGGATGCGCGCGCGCATTTCTCTTGGAACAGCATCGTAGAGGTAGGTCAAAATCATCTCCACACTGCGGCGGGAACGCGCGAAAACCAGGGTTTGGATGTTGTTGCTGAGCAGCTTGCGGGTGAAATGGATGCCGGTTTGCATGCTGCTCGCCCGCAGACCCAACTGCTCGTTGACGAGCGGCGGGTTATATACAAGAAAGTGCCTCCGACCGTGCGGAGAGCTATCCTGGTCGACCAGCGCGGCAGGGCTTTCTATCAGCTTTTCAGCAAGTTCTTCAGGATTGCCGATGGTAGCGGAGGTGAGGATGAACTGCGGGTAGGATTGGTAAAATGCAGCGACCCGTTTAAGCCGGCGGATGACATTGGCAACGTGCGAGCCGAACACCCCGCGGTAGGTATGCATTTCATCAATAACCACATACCTGAGCCCCGCAAAGAACTGGCGCCAGATGGTATGGTGCGGCAGGATGCCCTGATGCAGCATGTCGGGATTGGTGATGATGATTGCCGCCTTACGTCGGATTTCCGCCCGGTGATTTGGAGGCGTATCCCCGTCATAAATTGCTGGGATTGGTTTCAGGCTGCCTTCGGGCGCAGCGCACAGGTCGTTTAAGAGACGGAATTGGTCCTGCGCCAGTGCCTTGGTTGGGAACAGATAGAGCGCGCGCGCGGATGGGTCCTGCAGCAGAGTCTGGATGACGGGGATATCGTAGCATAGAGTTTTTCCACTGGCTGTACCGGTGCTGACTACCACGTGTTCGCCCGCGGACAGCCGCTTGAGCGCCTGCGCCTGATGGCTGAACAGGCGCGTGATGTTGCGTTTCCTCAGATTATCGGCGAGCTGCTCCGGCAGATTAGTGGGAAGCGGTTCGTAGACTGCTTCGTTGGAGGGCAGAACCTGCCAGCAGGTCGTATTGCGGATAAACTCCGGATCTTCCTGCCACAGTCTTAGGAGTTCATCGACATTCATGTAAATAGTTTACTGGCTGAGTTTTTCAGTTTTAGCAGCTTGTGCGGACGCTTTCTTTTTGGCAGCGCTTTTGACCATCAAATCCAGCACAGGGTATACCAAACCGCCCAGATGCGTTGCGGCAAAGAATAGTAGCTTGGCTTCCAAACCAGGAACGATGGAAATCTTGTCTTTTTGGATGCCGCGCAGAATGCTTTCTGCTACTTTTTCCGCCGGAAGCGGTTTATCGGACCCGGCGATAACATGCGTTTCAAACGGCTTGAACTGATTTTCCCAGGCCAATTGTGGGGTGTCTGTGTCCGGCGGAAAGACGCACGAAACCCGGATGCCGCGCGGCTTCATTTCCGAACGGAGCGCGTCGGAATAGCCCCGGACGGCGAACTTGGCGCCGCAGTAGGCTGTGTATCCAAATATTCCGACCGCCCCAGCCAGCGAAGAGAAGTTTACGATATGCCCGCTGCCGCGCGCGATAAAGTCTGGTAGCAGCGTTTGGGTTACATTCACGGTGCCGTGGTAATCAATGTCCATCATCCAGCGAAAATCTTCCAGGGGTAGAAGTTCAGCATAGCCCGGCTTGGCAACCCCGGCGCAGTTGATCAGTAAATCAGGCAGACCGTGGTTTGTTTTCAGATCCGCCAATGTTAGCGCGATTGCTTTGGCATCGGTGACGTCCGCTGAAATCGCGATGAGCTTTTGCAAGGGGTTCTGGCGCGACTTTTCGACAATCTCCAGCGCCTGATCCAATCGCTTCTGGTCGCGCGCGAGAATGGCAACCGACATTCCTTTGGCGAAAAGTTTGCAAGCAAGTGCAAGCCCGATTCCGCTGGATCCGCCGGTGATTAGTGCGAATTTTCCGTTGAGGTTTTTCATCATTATTGTCCACAAGTGCTGCAGCTTCCGCCGGAGCAGCTGCTGCAGGAAGGACCGGAATCGGTCAGGCTTTTACCGCCGCTAAAGGCGTTCACGCGCGAAAGTTCACGTCGGGTTTCGGAGCCGGCGCAGTGCGGGCACTGGGCAGGGGAGTCTGCCTGGCTGTAAGTGCGGATAAGTTCAAAATGCGTGCCGCATTGCCGGCACTGGTATTCATAGATTGGCATAAGCGTTCCTCAGTTTGGTTCTGAATTTAAGAATAAACAAAATAGTAAACCGGATCTCACGGGTTGGCAAGCTCGGCGTACTGCTTGCGGATGGCGGGAATCAAATATTCGCCGAAGGCGCGTTCCTGGTCGTAATCCGGCTGCCAACCCCAATCCCGACGGGCGGCGCTGTCGTCCACGTCTTCCGGCCAGGAATCGACGATCTTTTGCCTGCGCTGGTCAACATCAAAGCTAATGCGAGCGCCGGGAAAGGCTTTTGTCGTGATTTCGTAGATTTCCTGCGCGGTCGGGTTAAAGCTGGTGACGTTGTATACGAATTGAGAAAGGTTTTCCTGGTCGGCTTCCTCAAGGGTAATGAGCGATTTTATCGCGTCCGGCATGACCATAAAAGGCAAACGGGTATCAGGACGGACAAAGCAGCTATAGGGTATGCCTTTTGCGGCAGCGTGCAGCATCTCGGGGCCGTAATCGCTGGTGCCGCCGGTTGGGATCGTTTCCGCGCTAATGAGCCCCGGGAAGCGCAGGCAGCGGAAATCCACTGTCGGTCCGGATGCGGAATCTGCGGCAAGTTGGCGGTAGTTTTTGCTGTAATAGCGCCCGAGGTGTTCGCAATACAGTTTGTTGCAGCCGTACATCGTGGTCGGAAACATGTACTGGGTCTCATTAACCTTGCCGACCTGCGTTTTACAAGCCAGCGAGTCCATCCCGTAAGCGGCGATAGAGCTGGGGTAGATGAATTTGACCGAATTGCCCTGCCACTGCGACTGCTCCACCGCCAGACGCAGCAGGTTCAACGTCCCTTCCACGTTGATGCGGTGGGCGGTTTCCGGGTTGTATTCAGCTTTGGTGGAGAGAATTGAAGCCAGGTGGTAAATCGTGCGGATTTGGTGCTCAACAACCAGGCGGCCAAGCAGGATTTGATCCAGGATATCCCCCACAATCCATTTGGCGACCATGGAGCGCAGCGGTTTATCGAGAGGATTGACGTCAATGGCGACGATCGGACAATTCATGCTGGAAATGTGCCGGATCAGGCCGTGCCCAATTTCCCCGTTTGCGCCAGTAATCAGAACAACTTGCTCTCGCATACTGCTCTCCTTTGTTTATAACGGCAGGGTGAGTGACATTCGCCGGATAGGTTTACCGAAGTTTCTGCCTACCTGCATAACAACCACGGACATATCGTCATGCGGCTGCCCCAGATCCTGGGCGACAGCCTGGTTTAGAATTTGGTCGGAAAGTTCCTGAACAGAAAGCTCCTGTTCGTCCAAAACAGTCTCCATCAACGAGTTCCATTCCAGTGGCTGGCTGCATTCCCAGCCGGCTGTCGCGACACCGTCAGAGAACATGATGACAATAAAATCGTTCTCAATCGGGAATTGATACACGTTTGGCTCCTGCGGATCAACCTCGTCATGCCCCTCGTAACTGGTATAGCTGCCTTTATTCTTGCGTATCATAATCACTGGCAGATCGTTATTTTTGGTCAGGACGATGGTTTCGCTTTCCAGGTCACAGGACAGGATGTTCAAACTGAATTCAGCTTCCCCGTGGTATTCAGTTTTCAGCGCCGAGAGCACCGCGCGCGAAGCCGCGCCGTCGTGGATGCCGTCAAGCAGGAGCGAAAGGACGCGATGCACTGCTTTGCGCGCCACAAATTTCGAACGCTTGCCATTCAGCTTGCCCTCGCCGAGGATAACTGAGACGCCGCCGTTTGGCCTCTCCACAATTTCAACCTGGTCGCCCTGTTCAGGTGATGAGTACCGGTCCACTTTTGAGATCGCGATTTGAATTTCCATGCCGTAATTCTAACCCAAACCAGCCGCGGCGAAACAGGAATATGGAGCCTGGAACGGTTACAATAACTGCTGAGGTTTGCCATGCAAAGATTTGCCAGATCCTTGTTCTGTCTGTTAGTGATCACGTTGCTAATTACCGGTTGCGGTTTATTCCCGAAAGCCGGGCAGCCTACAACCACGCCCACCGCTGCTGCCGTGCCAACTTTGGACGGCAGATTACGCATCAACCAGATCCAGGGCGCGCAGCACCGCTCGCCATACGATGGAAAGCGCGTCTCTGGTGTCGAAGGCATCGTAACGGCTATTACTGGCAGCGGCTTTTACCTGCAGGATTCGCTTCCAGATACAGATGAGCGCACTTCAGAAGCGCTTTTTGTTTCCGCGAGCGCTTTCGGAAACATAAGCGTTGGGGATTTTATCCGGATTGAGACAGCGAGGGTACGGGAGTATAACCCGGCTGGTCTGGGCGAGAACTCCCTGACGCGGACTGAATTGTTCCAGGTTTCCTACTCTGTCCTCTCAAGCGGTAATCCGCTGCCGGAACCAGTGGTACTGGGGGAGGCAGGCCGGAGAATCCCGAACTTTACAATCGAAAACGACGTGAACGGCTATGCCGGCAGAACCGGTGAATTTGACCCTGCTCAGGACGGCCTCGATTTCTGTGAGAGCCTGGAAGGTATGCGCGTGCAGGTGAACGACGCCCTGGCAGTTTCGTCGACCTCATACTATAAAGAAGTTGTAGTGGTAGCGGATCTTGGCAAGGATGCCAGCGTGTTATCTCCTCGAAGTGTGCTTGTCCTGCGTCAGGAAGATGCCAACCCTGAGCGCATTATGCTGGACGACACGTTTATAAACATTCCGGCTGTTCAGGTTGGCGCGCGGTTTACACAGCCGATTATCGGGATAATGGATTACAGCTTTGGCAATTTCAAGCTGCAGCCCACCCAAAAGTTGCGTTTTGAACAGGGAAACAACCCGCCGGAGGCAGTTACTTACGAGCCCTCGGTAAGTGAATTAGCTTTTGCGACTTATAACGTGGCCAATTTTGACCCGATGGTCTCCCCGGAAAGGCTGAAGGCGCTGGCAGAGCAAATCGTCTTTACCCTCAACAGCCCGGACATCCTGGCGTTGCAGGAAATTCAGGATGACGACGGCGAACTGGATTCCGCGCAGACTTCCGCATCCGGGAATATCAACAGGCTGATCCAGAAGGTAAAGCAAGTCGGTGGACCGGAGTACAAAGCGCTCACAATCGACCCGCTCAGGAATGCGGACGGCGGAGCGGCCGGGGGCAATATCCGGGTTGTGCTCCTCTACAGGGAGGATAGGGGCTTGAGCCTGGCTGCTGCGCCGGCTGGCGATGCAAGCACACCGAACCAGGTGCTGAAGAAAGACGGTAAACCGGCATTGTCGCTCAATCCGGGTCGAGTCAGCCCGCAAGCTTACGCTTTCAGGGACAGCCGAAAACCGCTCAGCGCGCAATTTATATTCAAGGGTAAGGATATTTTCGTAATCGCCTGCCACCTCAATTCCAAAGGCGAGGACGGCCCGCTCTTTGGCGACCAGCAGCCACCAGGGCTAGTAAGCGAACGCCAGCGTCTGGAGCAGGCGCGCGAGATTAACGCCTTTGTGAAGCAAATCCTGGCTGTTGACCCCTTCGCGTATGTTGTGGTCCTTGGAGATCTAAATGATTTCCAGTGGAGTGCACCGATCATGACGCTTCAGGAAGACGCTTTGGCAAACCTGATCACGCTGCTCCCGGAGTATGACCGCTACACTTACAACCATGAAGGCAACGCGCAAGCCCTGGACCACATCCTCGTCAGCCTGGCTTTTTTGAAACAACTCAGTCATTTTGACGTGGTGCATATCAATTCCGAAACGCTGCCCGACGCGCGGGTGAGCGATCACGACCCGGTTTACGCAGTATTTAAATTCGAATAATGAAAAATAAATATGATAGATTTATGGCGTTACCCCTGATATTAGCTTGCGTTGCGTGTAGTAGTCATTTGATAGAAACAGGATCATCGACAATCGACGCTGCTCCTACCTCAATCAGTATCGCGACAGATCTACCGGCAGTCACTGTGAAAGCGGACAGCCTGACGGAAGCCGAGGTGCGGGAAATTAAGCTGCCCGCGCCTTATGATGATACCCGGATGGAATATTCCTCTATGGCCTGGATGGAGGATACCTTGGTGCTGCTGCCGCAATATCCGCGGCGTTTGGGGAAGGACGGCAGCGCTTTTCTGGTCACTATCCAAAAAGAAGCCATCCTTGCTTACCTGAACCTGGACAATAAAGCTCCAATCGAAACCGGGCTGCTGGAGTTTGATGACGGCGGACTTTCCGAAACCCTGGTAGGTTTTGAGGGATTTGAGGCAATAGCGTTCTCTGGAGAGCAAGTCTTCATGACGATTGAAACCAGCGGCGGCAATCCGATGATGGGCTATCTCGTCTCCGGGTTAGTGGACAACGCGCGCCAATCTATCCGGTTGGATCCCGGGACGATTGTTCCGCTGCTTCCTCAAACAGATTTCCGCAATGCCAGCGATGAAAGCCTGATCGTTGAGAATGGGGTTATCTACACATTTTTCGAGGACAACGGCGCAGTTGTCAACCCTAACTCCTTTGCCCATGCCTTTGACATTAATCTTGACCCTCTGGCGGACAGCGATTTTCCGGGTATCGAATTCCGGGTTACCGATGCCACCGAAATTCAGCCCGATGGAAGTTTCTGGGTGATGAACTACTTCTACCCGGGCGATTCCCATCTGAAGGCAAAATTTGATCCACTTGTTGAACGATACGGGGAGGGCGGGACGCACAAGCGCTCTGACCGGGTTGAGCGTATTCTTCGGCTGCAGATAGAAGATGGGAGCCTCCGGCTGGCTGATGAAGCGCCGCTATGCCTGAGCCTGACCCCAGACGGCAGCTCGCGCAATTGGGAAGGGCTGGTGCGCCTGGACGATATCGGATTTCTGGCTATCACGGACAGCTTTCCGACCACAATATTTGGATTCATCCCCGACTTAAGATAGAATTCACAGGTAATATCAAATGTTAACCTTTTCATAACCCACAGATGGAAAAAATCCTGTAAAATGAAGAGGATGTTGGCAATCAGACCTGTTTGCACGTTGGCTACTGGAGGTTTTGTTGGCTGAAAATACCGTAGTGCACCAGTCCCGCCGGAAGACCCTGAAGCTTATCAGGCTGCAGGAACAACTTACCGGCTATCTATTTATTCTCCCCGCATTAATCATTATTCTAATATTTGGAATTTTCCCAATCGGGTATTCCATTTACATGAGCCTGTTTAACTGGCAGGTTACCAAAGGTCCTTTCATCGGGGACAAGAACTACCTGCTGATTTTTGGCTCCTGGTGGAATCTTTTGGTTTTAGTAGCTGGTTTAGGGCTAATTATCCTTGGATCGCTGGTTTGGGGCAAAGCTTTTCAATCGTTGAACAACGGTCAACGCCTGGCGCACATTGCTGGCGCGCTTGTCCTGATTTTAGGCGGCGTGATTTTTGTAACTGGTTGGGGCATGATGTACGAAACCGGGAATAAGGACTTCCTGAACTCCCTGATTGTGACTGTGTATTACGCGCTGGGGACAGTGCCGGCTGAAATTATTCTCGGTTTGGTGCTTGCGTATATCCTGTATCAGGATATTGTCGGGAAGGAAGCTTTCCGGATGATTTACTTCCTGCCTTACATTACCCCTTCCATCAGCACCGCGGTAGTGTTTCAGATAATCTTCTCGAGCCGCGAAACTTCTCTTGCGAACCGCTTAATTGGGTTTTTCGGGGTGGATCCGCTTAAATGGCGATTTGAACCCAAGCCTGTGCTTAAATTGCTGGGGGTCAATGTCTCCGGTTTAGCTGGAGGACCCAGCCTGGCGCTGCTGACAATAATCATATTTGGCATCTGGTCCTTTGTGGGTTACAACACGGTCATCTTCCTATCAGGTCTGGGCAATATTCCTAAAGAAATCTACGAAGCCGCTGAGATGGACGGCGGCAGCAAATGGGACCGCTTCTGGCACATTACTATACCTATGATTTCCCCGGTGACTTTTTACCTGACGCTGATCGGTTTCATCGGCACCTTCAAAGCTTTCAACCATCTTTACGTCATGCGCACGCCCAGCGCGCAGGATACGGTGATCACCACCAGTTTGCTGGTATTTGACCGCTTTTATAAAGCGAACCAGTACGGCGTAGCCACCGCGCAGGCAATCGTGCTGTTCATCGTCATTATGGGGCTTACGCTGGCACAGAACAAGGTTATGGGAGAGCGGGTTTTCTATGGATAATTCTGCGGCAGTGCTTGACCCCCAAAAGGAAATTAAAGAAAATCACGCCGGCAGGATCCTAGGCAAAGCTCTTTTGTATATCATCCTGCTGTTTGGCGCGGTGGTTTTCATTTTCCCGTTTTTCTGGATGATTTCCAATTCACTGATGACTCTGGGCGAGACGATTACCCGCCAGTTGGTGCCAAAAGTTCCGCAGTGGATCAACTACAAAGAAGCCTGGGAGCAGGCAAATTTTTCAAAGTATTTCCTGAACAGCGTCCTGGTGACCCTGGGGACGTTGACCGGCTTGCTTTTCACGTCTATTCTGGCGGGATACGCCTTTGGTCGGATTGAATTCAAGGGTAAAAACATTTTGTTCGGACTTTTTCTGGCGACCATGATGATCCCGGAATCAGTCACTCTGATCCCGAACTACCTGCTCATCCGCGGCACCATCATCCCGCTGCCGGGGGGCACCTGGATTAACACCTACTGGGCGCTCACGGTCCCGTTCATGGCGAACGCGTTCAGCATCTTCCTGCTGCGGCAGTTTTTCGCGCAGATTCCGGATGAGTTGTGGGACGCTGCCCGCATAGACGGCTGCGACCATTTGCGCTTCCTTGTCCAGATTGTGATGCCCATCAGCAAGGCGCCGATCATGACCGTGCTCCTGTTCGGTTTCACGGCTTCGTGGAACGCCTTCCAGTGGCCGCTGCTGGTTACCACGCGCGATACCTGGCGTCCGTTGATGGTTGGCTTGTACGGATTTGTGCAGGAAGCCGGCCCATATACGCACTGGCTGATGGCCGGCGCGGTCATCACGATTATTCCTATCCTGATTGTGTATTTCCTGACCCAAAAACAGTTTACCCAGGGAATAGCCACAACAGGTTTGAAAGGATAGGATATAATCATTATTGGATATTACGAAGGTATTCTCTCAGCCTTCGATATCGTGTGTCTCAAATTAATCAGATTCAAAATGGAGGTTTTGAAAAATGAGAAGAACGAGTGTATTGTTTGTGGCAGTCATCCTGATTGCCTCCCTGGTGCTGGGCGCTTGCGCCAAAGCAACAGAAGCTCCCGCTCCGACCGAAGCCCCAACCGAGGCCCCAGTCGTGACCGAAGCCCCGACCGAAGCCCCGACCGAAGCTCCGACCGAGGTTGATCCCTGGGCGGATGTTGTTCCCGCCAAGGAAATTGTTTGGTGGCATCAGCACACCGGTGAAGCTCGCGAAGCCGCTATCGCCAAGATCGTTTCTGACTTCAACGCGACCAACGAATACGGTATTACCGTCACCGCTGAATACGCCGGCAGCTATGGCGACATCTTCAACAAGATGCTACCTATCCTGAATACCGCGGATGTCCCCGATGTTGTCGTTGGTTATCAGAATCAGGTCGCGACCTATCAACTGGCAGATGCTATGTTTGATATGAACGAACTGATTGATCACCCCAAGTACGGTCTGACCAAAGAAGAACAGGAAGATTTCTTCCCCGGTTTCTTTGCCCAGGACGTTTTGTCTCTGTTTGGCAATCAGCGCCTTGGCCTTGCCCCCAACCGCTCTATGGAAGTGATGTATTACAACATGGACTGGCTGACAGAACTTGGCTATGATGCGCCGCCCACCACCCCAGAGCAGTTCAAAGAGATGGCCTGCAAAGCCTCTGTTACCCCGTTTAGCGGTGCCACTGAAGGTGCAGCTTCTCCTACTGGCTATGAGCTGAGCATTGACACTTCCCGCTTCGCCAGCTGGACCTTTGCGTTCGGCGGCGACATGTTCGATTACACCACCAATCAGTTCACCCTGAACAGCGACGCTGCAGTCCAAGCCTGGACATTCATCCAGAGCCTGTTTGCTGACGGCTGCGCCCGCCTCGTCACCGAAAACTACGGCGATCAGTCCGATTTCGGCAACGGCACCCTGCTCTTCTCTGTTGGCTCTTCGTCCGGTCTGCCCTTCTACGGCGATGCTGTGGAAGCTGACGGCACCCCCTTCGCGTGGTCTGTTGGCGCAATCCCCCACACCACCGCGGATCCTGTGCAGAATGTTTACGGCGCTTCCGTTTCCATCACCAAGTCCACTCCTGAACGTGAACTGGCTGCCTGGCTGTTTGTCAAATACTACACCAGCGCTGATGTGAATGCCGAGTGGGCCAAGGCCTCCGGTTACTTCCCGGTGAAACAGTCTGTTGCTGCCAAGTTCCAGGATGTCTTTGCTGCCGATCCTGCCTACAAGACCGCCTTTGACCTGCTGAAATTCGGCAAGTTCGAACCCCCCGTGCCTGGCTACGACTTTGTCCGCGACAATGTGATTGAACCCGTCATGACCAATATCGTTGACGATCCGACCGCTGATGTCAAAGCCCTGCTCGATCAGGCTAATCTCGACGCGAATGCGATCCTTGCTGAGCAGATGGCTCAGATCAAGTAAGCTTTCCGAAAAGCTCGTACAACCCCCTTAGATTACCCTGAGGGGGTTTTTTTGTGCTATACTACGAGTAACGGGGATGCCAGGTCTCGACGGGAGAAGCTGGTTCCGGATTGCGAGCCGAGAGGTACCGACCTCGATAAATCAGTACAAAAAACAAGTGCCAAAAGCACAAACTACGCTACCCTCCCTCTCGCTGCATAAGCGGGATCGAAGTAGCTGATCTCCTAAAGTGAGATCACGTCTCCTGAGGCCGTCCTTCCGGCCGGAATCAGTCAAGGCGTCATAAAAGCCGGGATGCTGCCAGGTGCGCCGTGAACCTGACCTAAGAGGGCTTTCGGGCTCAAGCGGATTGTCTTCGTGAAGTTTGGTCAGTTGACCTTCGCGCGGACGAAATTGAATAACTGACTACGCTCGTAGAGATTCGAGAGTCTAATCTTTCGGACGCGGGTTCAACTCCCGCCATCTCCACCTAAAATGAAACCGGCGCAAACCGGTTTCATTTTTTTCTATAGCATGCGTTTGCCGACAAATTTGGAAAGTCAGCAATGGCCTTCCAAACGCTGGTCAAACAATTAATCCCCTCAGCCCAGCCTCGTCCAAAATGGGAATGCCCAGTTCCAGCGCTTTGGCGTATTTTGAACCCGGGTTTTCCCCGAGCAGCAGATAACTCGTCTTTTTACTCACCGAGGAGCTGACATTCCCGCCATTTTCCAGGATGAGCTGTTCCGCCTGCTCCCGGCTGAGCGTCGGCAGAGTACCCGTGACGACAAAGGTAAGCCCATTCAGGGGCTGCGCCGCGGATTTTTCGGCATCCTCCTTTTCCTGCGGCCAGAATCCATTTTCGCGCAGTTTATGCAGCATTTCCTGGTTGTGCGCCTGGGCGAACCAGCCCGTAACGGAAGCTGCGATGCTCGGTCCGATGCCTTCCAGGGTAGTAAGCTCTTCCAGTGACGCGCGGCTGAGCGCGTCCAGGCTGCGGAAAGTGCGGGCAAGCTTGCGTGCAGCCACTTCTCCAACGCCGTGAATGCCCAGGCCGATGATCAGCCGTTCCAGCGGCTGCTTTTTGGACGTTTCAATCGCCTGGAGCAGGTTATCCGCTTTCTTCTCGCCGAACTTATCCAGGCGCAGGAGATCCTCGCGGTTCAGCGTGTAGAGGTCAGCGGCGGACCGTACTAAGCCGCTTTCAACCAGCTGGGCCACAATCTGCGGTCCAAGTCCGGAGATATCCAACGCGTTTCGTGAGGCGAAGTTTTCGATGTTTCTGGCCAACTGCGCCGGGCAGCTGCTGTTCACGCAGTAATACGCCACTTCATCCGGCACTTTCTGGATTGGCGATGCGCAGGAAGGACACTCGGTCGGGATCTTAAATGGTTCTTCCGTGCCGACGCGCTTTTCCGGCAGGGGACCAAGGATATACGGAATGACTTCACCCGCGCGCTTGAGAAGCACCTGATCGCCGATGCGGATATCTTTTTCCCGGATGAAATCAAAGTTGTGCAGGGTAGCCTGGCGCACAATCACGCCGCCGATGCTGACCGGCTTAAGCACAGCCAGTGGGGTTAGCACGCCGGTTCTGCCGACGTTTACCTGGATATCCAACAGGGTCGTCTCGACCTCTTGGCCGGGATATTTGTAAGCCAACGCGCCGCGTGGATCTTTCCCGGAAAAGCCTAACCGGCGAGCCAAGGTCTGGTTATTCATCTTGATTACGACGCCGTCAGCATCGTAGGGCCAGGTGTGGCGGATTTCCGCCAGGCTTTCGCAGATTTGCACGGCTTGTTCGATGTTCTCGGCGTGCCAGCGTAAAGGATTAACCGGGAAGCCGAGCTCTTGCAGGTAATCCAGGATAGCGCTCTGGGTATCTGGCGTCTCCCTGGAAGATTCCAGGATTTGATAGACATAAAGCTTTAGCGGACGCCTGGCAGTAATGCTCGGGTCCAGCTGCCTCAGCGAACCTGCTGCAGTATTGCGCGGGTTAAGGTAGGTTTTTTCTCCGCGCTGCTCAAGTTCTGCGTTCAGTCGGGCAAAATCGTCTTTAAAGATGATAATCTCGCCGCGTACAACCAAACGGGCGGGCGGGGGTGTATTGCCGGAAACCGGAATTCGCAGCGGTACCATTGGAACAGTTTTCAGGTTCTCCGTGATATCTTCTCCGACAAGTCCATCTCCACGCGTGGCGCCAAGCGTAAAGCTCCCGTGCTCATAGGTCAGCACCACCGTGAGTCCGTCGAGCTTGGGTTCCAGGACATAATCCGCATGGGCAACATTCGGGTCAAGGCGCAGGATGCGCTCATACCAGTCCAACGTGTCCTGGCGGCCAAAACCATTGGCCAGGCTCAGGACAGCGGTCGGGTGCTCCACTTTTCGGAATTTATCCAGCGGCTGCCCTCCGCTGCGTTGGGTGGGGGAGTCAGGGGTGACCAGCTCGGGATGCGCGCTTTCAAGCTCCTTTAGGCGCTTGTAAAGCTGGTCATATTCGTAGTCGCTGATAATCGGGGCATCCAGCGTGTGGTAGCGATAGTTATGATAATGAAGCTGCTCGCGGAGTGTTTCAATTTGTTTGCGGAGTTCGTCTTCACCCATAATGGCCTCAAGATTTCATTGTGAGAGCAAAATTTGGCAGACTTTCAGCTGACTTACCAGAGGTTCTAAAAATGTTCCCGGTGAGATTCGAACTCACATGACCGGCTTCGGAGGCCGATGCCTTCTCCATTAGGCCACGGGAACAGTTTGCATATTATACCCAAATTTATAATCCGCATCCGCTCGCGCTTCAGTCACAAACCTAAAGCCTTTAGCATATCAGGGTATTTTGTCACCAACTCAGAGTGCTTCATGAAACCAACCAAAGGCTTTTCAGGTTTCACCGGGATGATGTGGAAATGCAAATGAAAAACAGTCTGGCGGGCTAAGCTCCCGGAATTGTTGAACAAGTGCATGTTTTCGATGCCCAGCTTTTCCTGATACAGGCGGATGACCTGCTTGATGGCTGAGCCTGTCTGGCAAAGCACTTCCTCCGGGACGCTGAATATATCTTTGTAATGCGCTTTGGGAATTACCAGCGTGTGATATTCCACAATCGGTTCCATGTCGAGGAACGCGAGCGCATGTTCCGTCTCCAGCACTTTCCAGCAAGGGATTTCCCCGTTGATTATGCGGCAAAAAACACAGTCATCCATCAATAATTTCCACCTTATCCGCACTAAAAATCAGAGCAGTCCGGCAAACCTGGTATGTTCCCGGTTCCAAACCCAGCAAGTTGAGCAGTTCATCCGGGCGGCCGCTGGCTTCCGGGGTGGATTTCATCTCCAGAACAAGTTCATCTCCAGCAGATGTTTCCCGCCAACAGGCGGACAGTAAGAGCTGCCGTAAATCAACCGTCTTTGCGCGCCGCGTGAAGGGGATATTATCCTGCAAGAGCAGCTGTGATAATTTTTCTTTGATGACGCGGGTTTCTACAGCAGGTTTAAAAGATACGCGGTATTCGGACGTTCTCAGGCTGGACTGCAAACTGGGCAGTTGGTTGGGAACAAATTCGACCTGCCTGATTTGGATATCCGCTGGCAGCGCCGCGCTCAAACGCTGCTGAATCTCTGCTGTTTCAAGCGCTTCATCCAGCCAAAAATCCAGCAGTTCCGCTTCTGACGAAAAGCCCAAGGGTAAAGCGCTGGCCAGGTTCAGACGGACTTTGGGGTTGAAGCCCTGGCTGTAGCGCAGCGGCAGCCCGGAACGCCGCAATGCGCGTTCAAAAAGCCGCTGTAAATCCAGATGCCCGGTAAAGCGCAGGTCGCCATCTTTGGCGAACCGCACCCGGACGCGAATTGGCTGCGCGTTTGTCATGGGCACCCCCAATATACTTCTTCTTCAGAGGGTTTCAGGCTGCCATAAGCATCCAGAATACCGCAGTTATAACAGGTATTCCGACAGTCTTCGCGGGTTTTGCCTGCCAGGCTCAGGCGCAGATCGGTTAGGAGGAAACGCTTGCTGACGCCAGTGGAAATATGGTCCCAGGGTAGGATTTCATCCAGCCCGCGCTGCCTTCTAGTGTAAAAATCAGGGTCTACGCCGCAGGTTTCAAAGGCTTTGAGCCAGGCAGGGAGGTTGAACCTTTCCGTCCAGGCGTCCAGCTTCGCCCCGTTCTTCCAGGCTTGCAAGATTACAGGACCCAGGCGGCGGTCTCCGCGCGAAAGCCAGCTTTCCAGCAATGTAGAATCAGGCGGATTATAGGTCATCTTGATATCCGATTTGCGCGTTCCATCCTTAAGCAAATCGATTTTTGCTTGCAGGGACTGCGCGTCCTCTATGGAGTACCACTGGAAAGGCGTATGCGGTTTGGGGATGAAGGTGGCGATGCCGAGGTGAATTCTGACGCGGTTGCCTTTCATCGACTTACCGATTCCCTTAATCTTGCGCGCCAGGTCCAGGATCGCCTGAACGTCTTCCATCGTTTCCTGAGGAAGACCAATCATGAAGTACAGTTTCAGGCTCAGCCAGCCGTGCTCAAAAATGGTACGTGCGGTCTCCAGGATGATTTCTTCATCCAGCGGCTTGTTGATGATCGCGCGCATGCGTTCGGTGGCTGCTTCCGGCGCCAGCGTGAAGCCTCCGCCCGGTCGCAAGTCCTTTAATTCGTCCATCAAATCGACTGAAAATGAGGCAATCCGCAGGGAGGGCAGGTTCACCTGTACTCGCGTGTCTTTAAATTTTTCGTAGACGCCGCGGATGAGCTCCAGGATGCGGGTATGGTCGGAGGAAGAAAGCGAGAGCAGGCCAACCTGTTCGTAGCCTGTGGCGTCCAGCCCCGCCTGAACTGCTTCCAGGATTTCCTCCGGTTCACGTTCGCGCACAGGCCGGTTTACCATGCCGGCGTGACAGAAGCGGCAACCGCGCGTGCAACCGCGCATGATTTCAACTGAGATCCGGTCGTGCACAGTTTCCACGTTGGGGACCAGGAAACGCGAGGTTGCACGCGGCAGTTTGCCCACAATGCGCTTTTGGACAGGAAGCGCCGCACCTGGATTTCGACTGGAAACAGAGGAAATGGTTCCGTCGGGGTTGTACGCAACTTCGTATAGGCTGGGCACGTACACGCCGGGAATGCTTGCAAGATTTTCGAGCAAGGTCTGACGCGAGGTGCTGCTGCGCTTCCAAGTTTGGTAGGCTTTGGTGATGTCCAGGATCAGTTCTTCGCCTTCGCCAATAGCGAACGCGTCGATGAAATCAGCCATCGGCTCAGGGTTATAGCACGCCTGCCCGCCCGCGATGATCAGGGGATGCTCAGGACCGCGTTCACGGGCGAGCAAAGGTATCCCTGAAAGGTCCAGAATATTGAGGACATTCGTATAGATTTGCTCATAAGGCAGCGTGAAACCGAGAATGTCAAATCTGTTCAGGGGAGTTTTGGATTCCAACGAGAAAAGCGGGAGGGCGTTTTCACGCAATTGCGCTTCCATATCAACCCAGGGGGCAAAGGCGCGTTCTGCCAGGATGTCCGGCTGTCGGTTGAGAATGTCGTACAGAATTGCAAGCCCAAGGTTGGGTTGCCCGAGATCATAAATATCTGGGAACACCAGCGCGACGTGTGTCTCCACGCTATCCCAGGGCTTGCGGACCTGGTTATGCTCGCCTCCGACGTAACGGCCTGGTTTTTCTACTTGAAAGAGGATGCTCTCCAGGCGGCTGTCAATCGTAGATTTTTGCAGCTCGTCCATCAGTTTTCCTTTACCTCGTAGGCTTTGCCAGCCACGACCGGGTTTACAAGGCTGCCAATACCGTCGATAAAGATAGAGACCACATCACCGGCATTCAGGCTGCCGACCCCTGCGGGCGTGCCCGTGAGAATGACATCACCGGGATACAAGGTCATGATCGATGAAGCATACAGGATGAGCTGTTCGATATTAAAGAGCATATCTCTGGTGGAAGTCATCTGCCTGAGAATCTCGTTCACCCGGCAGGTAATCAGCGCGTCAGCAGGGTTGAATTCTGTTTCAATCCAGGGTCCCAAGGGGCAAAAGGTATCGAAACCTTTGGCGCGGGTCCATTGTCCGTCTCTTTGCTGCAGGTCGCGAGCAGTCACGTCATTCGCGACAGCGTATCCAAAAATTGCATCGCGAACCGCATCAGCACGCAGCCAGCGGGATTTCTTCTTAATCACGACGGCGAGCTCGGCTTCGTGCTCCACGCGCTCCGATTGGGGCGGCAGAATAATCGGGTCGCCGCTGCGGATGAGCGTGGACGGCGGTTTGAGGAACAGCAGCGGAATCTCCGGCGGGGTCTGATTCATCTCGCGGATGTGTTCCTCGTAATTGCGCCCCACAGCGATGATTTTGGATGGCAAACAGGGAACCAGGAGCTTGACCTGGGAAAGAGAAAACTCAGGGTCATAGCGGCGAAATTCGCCAAAAGGGTCTCCCTGGATAACGCCAACTTTGTCTTCGTCAATCCAGCCATAAGAGGCTGGCGTATACTTGGTTTCAAATCGCACAATTTTCATTTTTTGTGTATAATTTCTTTCCTCGGGCGGATAGCTCAGTTGGTTAGAGCGCATCTTTTACACAGATGAGGTCGCAGGTTCGAGCCCTGTTCTGCCCATTGTTTTATTTAACCTGGTTATTATACCAATGCTATCCTCAGAAGCTGAAAATCTTATCAGTCTCCATTTAGAATATCAGCATCTTCCTCAGTGGAAAGGTATTCGGAACTAAGGAACTCATCCACACCCACGGACATCGAGGGTCGGTTGCAGTATGTGCGGTAGACGCAATAACGGCAGCGCTGCACGTCCTCTGTTTTCTCAAAATCCTTCACTTCATTTGTTTTTATCTGGAATATCAGCGAACTTAGCTCTGCGCGGTAATCCTTCAGCTTTTCAGAACCGCATTCCAACACGATAGGCTTTTCAGGTTCCGTGACTTCCCAGTACACCATACGAATAGCTGGTTCAGGCGTACCCGAATAAAATTCTTTCTGATTTGCAAGCACCAGGGGGAAAACCTTGCTCTGCAGTTGGGCTTGCAGCCAGGCTTTAGAAGGTTTCTTTCGGGAAGTTTTCCAGTCAAAAATCGTGTAATCCACTCCGTTCTGCTGCAAAAGGTCATACTTGGCGCTCAGTAAAAAGCCGTCGAGATTGGCGGTCAGGGTGTATTCGGGAAAAAGATTCCCCGTAAGTTGCTTATAGATAGAATCCATGAAAAGCTCAAACCAGGCGCGAACGCGGGAATCCGGGTCATTCTCCGCGCTGCGTACGAGGGCTTCAGCAGGGACGTCGAGCAGCAATTGCTGTACAAGTTGGTGAAAGCGTGAGCCAGCCAAACGGTCGCGCTCAAACGCGAGCATATCGCCTGTCGCCGGGGCTGGCCACAGGAAATGCTCAATATAACGTAAGTAAAACTGATATTTACACTTCACATAGGTCTGCAGATTGGACTGTGTGAAAGTGAATTTATCAGGGAGCAGGCTGGTCATTTTTCTTCCTTTCAAGATAGGCACGCATCGCACTGACCGCCAACGCTTCGCTTTGCTTCTTGTCCCTTCCTGTATTAAATGAGATGGTGAGGGAACGCTTAGCTCGGGTGATGCCAACGTAAAGCAGCCGCAGGCGGTCGCGCACGTTGTCGGCGCGCAGCACGGATGCACCCCCGCTATCCACAAAGGCACCCTCTGCTAAAGCGCGTAGCTGGGTGACCAACTCCGACTGCATATTCATCCTGCCGCGCAGGAAGTATTTTTCGCCCCGCTGGCGCTCCTCTTCCTTGCCGGTCGGAAAGTCATAGGCGTTGGCGGAACTGAGAAAGACCTTATCCCATTCCAAGCCCTTGGCTTTGTGGAAGGTTGCCACAACAACCTGCCCCCGATAAGCCTCGGGGTCAAAACCTTCACCCTCAGCGGAGAGCTGGGAAATTTTGCGTTCGTTTTTCGCGATAGCAAGCAATTCCTCGTTTAGCATGGCAAGCGTCCACTCCGGGTGCAGGTCCTGCATATCGCGCAGCAGAAGCGCCATTTTATGGATAGAAGCCAATTCAAGGTTATCCAGCTCCAGGTCCATTGCCGCGGCTAAGATGAACTGGTCGGGCGGCAGGTGCGCGGCGAGATGCCACTTTCGGGCAACTTCCCGAAAGCTTTGCAGCTCGGAAAGAATACTTTCCGAAGTGCCGAGCGCTTCAAGCTGACGCAGCCAGTCTTTTTCTGCCGTGGGATAGAGGTAATCCTCAACTTGTTCACACTTTTTGATGCGGTCCGAGCAGGATTTCACCAGAGCCCAGCTTTCTTCATCCGCGCGCTCCTCGCGGCGGGCGGCCTGAAATGCCTGAGCTAAAGAGACGGGGTCATCAGGCTGGATTACGCAGGAAAGCAAGCGGTTCACAAGGCCGGCAGAAGCCCGCGTATTTTGCGGCATAGCGGTCAAGGCATCCGTCACAGGTAGCTTGCGGTCCTTGAGCGCAGTTACAATCTCATTCACACGTTTGTTCACCAACGCGAGCACAGCCACAGTTGAATCGGGGTAGCGCTTTAACCACTCCTCAACGGATTTAGCGAGGATTTCAAGCTCAAGCTCCGGAGACACCTGACGATGGTCAAGTTCAACACCCGGCGGAAGCGCACTGGGGTTCGGCTGCGGGTCATCCGGTTTAGTTGGTTCTATAAGCGGCAGGGTTAGGGCATCCCGCGCGTCCTCAACCGGATGCTGTGTGCGGGTCCAATCATTCAGGAAGTTGGCCAGTTCAATAATCTCGCGGCAGGAACGGCCGGATTCTGGCAGCGGTTCACTGCGCACGCCTGCTTCTTTCAGGAAGGCTTTCAACAGATTTGGGTTTGCTGTTGTAAAGCTCTGGTAAATTGCCTGATTCGGGTCGCCGACACGCACCCAATTCCCGTCAGGACCAACAATTGTGCACAGGATTTTTTCCTGCAGCAGGCTTGAATCCTGGGCTTCATCTTCAAGAATATAGGGCCAGCGGTAATGCAGCAGTTCGGTCAGGCTGGGGTCTTCCTGCAGGCATTGGAACGCAAGCCGGATCAGGTCGGAAAAGTCCACGGCTGCCCGGTACTGCAGGGCATTCTGGTAGTCGCGATAAATATCCAGTCCCATTCTTAACAGCGGATCTGATTTAAAGTAAGAAGCCGCGAGCAACTGCTCCAAAGCATACGGGGTGAGGAAATGATCCTTGGCTTCCTTGATGAACGCCGAAGCGGTTTCCTTGATCAGATCCGGCAGATCTTTCTGCCTGATCTTTTCCAGCTTGCCAGGTAGAAGGTCGTCAATAAGAAAGTCGTCGAGGACGTCAGCATTATTCCGATACCAGACCGCGACGCTGCTGCTCAGGATCGCATCCGCGTCCGGCTCGCTCAGGATTTTAAATTCGTTGGTAAGCCCCGCCAGTTCCGGACGCTCGCGGATAATATCGTTTGCCAGACCGTGCAGCGTGCGCACCCGGTATCCCAGGTTCGCCAGCATCCCGCGCTCAAGTAGTAAGCTGCTGATGCGGTTGGCGAACACATCCGCAGCGGAGTTGGAAAAAGTAACAATCAAAATTTCCTGGTCAGGCTGCAGCTCCAGTTCCGCGACCAGTTTGACCGCCAGTCGGGAGAGCGTCCAGGTTTTTCCGCTCCCGGGTACCGCGGAGATGCCCATCTTCCCACCGCGATAGGTGAGGATGCGTTTCTGGGATTCGCGCAGACGCTGTTCAGTCATTGACGGCGTCCTTTGCTGCCTGTCGAAGCAAGCCTTGAATCTTCATCAGGAGCAAGCCTTTTTCTTCCTGCCCGCTCTGACCATATTCACTTAATCCCAGGATAACGGCTTTGCTGCAGCGGCTGAGCAAACCCTCAAGGACACTGTCGAGGAGTTCAAGGCTCACGCGCCTCTCTGCTTCGCTTGTCCACTTTGCGCCAGGCTCCCATTCCCGGCTGAGCACGTAAGGCTGTGTAAGGGGCTGCTCTAGGCGTTCGTACCAGCCTGCGCTGCCCACGCTAAGCCAGACCTGGTAATCCACAGTTCTGCCAGAACTGAGAAAGGTGAGCGCGGGGGTGATTAAGACGCGCCCATCATCATACAGGTCCCAATCGCGTAAATATTGCGCGGAAATAATTCCGTCCAGAATGTTGCGGGTGAATTCCTGGTTCACCTGGTCAGGGCTTTCGAGCTCTGCCGGGTCCAGGGCAAGCCTGAATTTCCGGAAAGATTCCATCAAAACAGCGGTGGATTGCGCAGCGCTCGTGTTCTGGTAAAAACCAAACCCCTCATGCGTCAAAATCTCGCCAAAAAGTCGGCTGAGGAAGAGGTCAAGCGGCTCGTCCGGTACTGCTTTTTGCAGCCACAAGCGCAGCGATTCGTAGCGTGCCGCAGTATCATCCGGAATTCTGCCTCTGAGCTGTTCAGAGGCGACCGAAGATGGAAGCAGCGTGAAGTCTATCCCGGAAGTCAGGCATAATTCTGAGCGGATAAGCTGCGCGCGCACCAGGTCCAAGCCGGTTATGCTGGCGGATAATACGCTCGTAATCCTGGCCGGGTCTGGAGTAGGTGTCCAGCTTGGGTGCGCGAGCTGAGCCAGGGTTGTCAGCTGCTGAATGACTGGATTTTCCAACAGAGGAATGGACGGGCGCAGCAGACGTGAAGGAATACCCACCGCGCTTAGCTCCTGTTGGACAGCAAAGCCCATCGCGCTGGAAAGGTAAGGCGCCAGCACCGCGATCTGTCCTGGAGGGCTGCCTTTACGGACCAAATTGTTCACCACTTGCGCGGTTTGCCTGAGCATTTCGGGGAAGAAACGGGCAGGTTTTTCGGGAAGCTGAATGGCTTGCATCAGTTCCGCTTGCTTCAGGAGCGGCTGCTTCTTGCCAGGCTTTCTGTGAAAAGCGCGCTTGAGAGCCTGCATCGGAAGCTCCGTGAATTGAGCGCCGAAAGTTATGGACTGATGCGCGTTTTCTTTTAGGCGCAGCGCAGAAGCGGGGTCGGCGCCCAGAATGCGGCGATAGCCGGCATTGTCATCATAAATCACCATTGCGCTTTTAAACCCAGGCAGCCATTCCGCGATAATATCATGCACGTAAGGCGGGTCTTCCTCACTATTGTCATAGAACAGATGCTGGTAACTGCCTTTCAAGAAGCGCTGGCAAAGCGCTTCTTCCCAGATAAAGTGCCGGAACAGTTCTACCTGTAGGGAGTAATCCAACAGGGTGTTTTCCAGACAAAACTCCCGGAACCTGCTGGCGGCAGTCTGCACATCCTGATACACATTAAGCTGAGCCGGACTTCCTGTCCAGGCAGAAGAAAGACGGGTATAGATTTCCTCAATCGGAAAACCAATCAGAGCGGATTTATTCACGCTGTCCAATATCTGGCTGAAAAGCCTGTGTTTTGGAATTGATACGGATCTGAAGGCGCCGCCATCCAGCATGGGGTTCACGATTTTTCCCATGTAATACTGGGCTGTTTCCAATGTCAGGAATTGAGGCGGCGCGTACGGACGCGCGAAGCCAGCGCCGCTGCCAATCATTGGCCAAAACAATCCGACCATGCGGCGCGCGATGCTGTTCATAGTCGTAAGCGTTACCCTGGCAGGATTATAGGCTTCGCTTTCCTCCAGTCCGCGCTTAAGACTGCTGCCCATTACGCGCTGGGGTAGTAAAATGAGCAGGTTTTCGTTCGGACGCTCAGTCAGGATGCGTCTGATGCGATAGAGGGCGGCAGTGGTTTTACCCGTCCCGGCCGTTCCTCGCAAGAAAATGCTTCCTTCCAGCGGAAGCGCAACCAGCTGCTCCTGTTCCGGCGTCAGCTTCATGCCTGGAAAGCCCATTGAAACCTAAGGGAGACAAAGTTACAAGTATCAAACACTAATATAATCACATTATCAATTATAAGGCACCTTGATTCCCACAAACCTGGCGTGAGAGCCAATTCAACACGGCTAACAAACGGCTTGGTATAATTCTGCCAGGCTCACCTGATATCTGAAAGGAAACCCTTGTATGAATTCCTCCCTGACCCCGTTCTTTAAACCCCAGGGCGTTGCAATATTGGGCGCGTCCAGCAAGCCCAATAAGCTCAGTTACGGCATTCTGGAAAACTTGCTTAAATACAACTATCAGGGTGGAATTTATCCGGTAAATCCAAACGCCCAGGAAATTCTGGGGGTAAAAGTCTACCCAGAGCTGGCGCAAGTGCCTGACCCCGTCGACCTGGCGGTAATCGTGCTGCCGGTAGGCATGACATTGGACACAATGCAAGCATGCGCTCAGCGCGGCATTAAAGCAGTCATTATTATCACGGGCGGTTTTCGAGAGGTGGGCGGCGAAGGCGCGGAAATTGAACGAAAGACACTGGCATTCGCGCGTGAACACGGCATGCGCGTGATCGGACCCAACTGCGTGGGTACCATGGACATGCGCAGCGGCTTGAATACAACCTTCATTAAGGGCATGCCACCGCGCGGACCGATAGCCTTTATATCCCAATCCGGTGCGGTGTGCGGCGGGGTGGTGGATCTCATTCTGGAATCGGAAGTTGGATTTTCGCATTTTGCCAGCCTTGGCAACGAGATGGATGTGTCAGACGCGGACATGATTGCCTATTTTGGCGACGACCCGGATGTCAAAGTCATTGCCGTGTACCTGGAAGGCGTGCAGAATGGCGCCCGATTTGTTGAGGAAGCCCGGCGTGTGTCGCGCATCAAACCTATCGTGATGCTCAAGGCAGGCAGGAACAACGCCGGCGCGCGGGCGGTAAGCTCCCATACCGGCTCTCTGGCGGGCTCCTACGCTGCCTATCAGGCCGTCTTCTCTCAAACAGGCGTGCTTGAGGTGGAAACCCTGGCGGAATTGTTTAACGTTGCCTGGGCGCTTGGCACCCAAAAGCTCCCGGAAGGTAAGCGCGTAGCAATTGCGACAAATGCCGGTGGGGCAGCAGCTCTTTTGGCGGATAACCTTTCCGCAAACGGAGCGGAACTTGCAGAGCTTTCCGCGGACACGCAAACCAGGCTGCGCAGCAAACTAAACCCCAGCGCGCAGGTGGCAAACCCGGTGGATATGTTAGGCGGAGCCGAACCCGCGGATTACCTCTGGTGTCTGGAACAAATGATGCGTGATGAAAACGTGGATGTGCTCGCGCCGGTGCTGGTTCCACAGGCTCTGGTAGACCCACTAGGCGTGGCGCAAGCATGGGCGCAGGCCGCCGGACAAACTGACAAAACCATGCTGACCTGCTTGATGGGGGAGCGCAGCGTACGGGAAGCCCGGGCATTCCTGAATAGAACCGGCGTGCCGGTATACCAGTTTCCCGACCAGGTTGGCCCGGTGCTGCGTGCCATGCGCGCTTATGGTGAATACTTGCGTAAACCAATTTACAAGCCCGTGGAGCCCAAAAAAGCCGATAAAAACGTGGTTTGCACCATACTGAAAACAAATACTGGCAAGGCAGCCTTAGGAGAGTTTGAGACCCGCGATTTGCTCGAGGCGTATGGAATCCCGAACGTGCCTGGCGGCTTGGCTGAAAACGCACAGCAAGCTGTTGAGATTGCGGAAAAAGTAGGCTTTCCGGTGGCATTGAAAATTGTTGCGGAGGGGGTGCTGCACAAATCCGACGCTGGCGGCATTATATTGAACCTGGTGGATAAAGTGAGTGTCAGCGCGGGCTTTAAGCAGCTGCTAAGTCGCATCCGCGGGCAATTTCCGGAGGCGTCTATAACCGGCGCGATGGTTGAAAAAATGGCTCCCAAGGGACTGGAAGTCATTGTGGGCATGCGCCGGGACCCTACTTTTGGTCCGATGATGATGTTCGGCATGGGGGGTACACTGGTGGAACAACTGAAGGACATTTCCTTCCGGGTTGCGCCTCTTTCGGCAGAGGATATCAATGAAATGGTTGACAGCACGATTGCTGGAAAGCTCCTGAAAGGTGTGCGCGGAAGCGCGTTGGCGGATATTGAAGCAGTTCAAGCCGTGATTATCGCGCTAAGCCAGCTTGCGCTGGACTTCCCGGAAATTGAAGAGATTGAAATTAACCCGCTGGTGGTGTATCCGCAGGGGCAGGGCGCCCTGGCGCTGGACAGCCGCACGGTTTTGCGGCAAGCCTGATGAAATAAAAAAAAGCCAACGGGGGGATTCGAACCCTCGACCGGGCGCTTACGAAGCGTCTGCTCTACCGACTGAGCTACGTTGGCAATGTGCCGCCTTGATGAAATGCATATTATTCGCGATACAGAGGCTAAAATGCAGAACGGTGACCGGACATCTACCCCATTATCAACCTTTCGCTATTGTATAGCAGGTGCAATGATGACATCATTCAAATATCAAAGTTCACTTTTATAAAGGAGAGGTAACAATGACCGATATACAGCTAACAGAAACACAGTGGAAAGAGGAGCTGCTGAAATACGAGATGCAGATATCGAAAGATATCTCTACCATACGCGGCTGGATGGTGTTCTTTGGAATTATGGCAGTGATTGCAATGGTGCTATCGCTGCTCGGCAGCTGCTTAGGTTAGCAGTAGACCGGACGCCCTGCAGCACTTTAGCGCGGGGCGTGCAAGGCTTGTATTGGATGGTAAAACGGGTTTCAACGAGGGGATGAGGTAGAAAAAGCCAACGGGGGGATTCGAACCCTCGACCGGGCGCTTACGAAGCGTCTGCTCTACCGACTGAGCTACGTTGGCAATTTGTCGCATTATACCAAAGCTTTGGAATTTTTCAATCTTTTTTCCCCTTTTTTGGGGGGCGGCTTTTCATCTGGCTGCCGCGCGTAATAATGTTCTTCCCGTATTTTTCTTTGAGCGCGTCTATCGCGAGCGCAAGCTGCTCTGCCTGACCGCGGGAATCATCCCACAAAGCCAGCTGCTGATAGGGCTCCGATAGTTGGCTGAGCCCCACGCCAATCAGACGCACTTCCCGGTCGGGGTTTAGGGTTTCCTGCAGCAGCTTTTCGGCGGCGACAAAGATTTCATCATCCAGGTTGGTCGGGTTGGGGAGCGCTCGTTGGCGGGTGAGCGTCGTAAAGTCACCATAGCGCAATTTAATCTGTACCACGCCGCCCATCAGGCGCGCCTGACGCATTCGGTACCCGACTTTGTCTGAAAGTTGGCGCAGTGTCCCAAGCAACTGCTGTCCATCGCAGGTATCCTGACCAAAAGTGACCTCGTTGCTGATTGATTTCACCTCGCGTTCGCTGTGCACCGGCGACCGGTCGATTCCGCGCGCGCTTTCCTGCACTTCCGCTGCGTTTTTACCAAAGAAATGTTCAAGCTCTACCAGCGGCAGCTCCGCGAGCTGACCGATGCTGTGGATTCCGCGGGAGTGCAGCCGTTGGGCAGTTTTCGGTCCGATGCCCCACAGCGCCTGCACGTCCAGAGGCGCCAGAAAGTCCGCTTCAGTACCCGGGGGAACGATGGTAATCTGGCGCGGAGCCTGGCCGGTCCGCACGCGGCTCTTGCCAAAATCGTTAGCAACTTTAGCGACCAGTTTGTTTGTTGCTGCCCCGATTGAGCAGGGCAGATGCAATTCCCGGTCGATGCGCTGCTGCATATCCCGCGCGATGGCTCCGATAAGCTGCGGAAGGTCGCTCACGTCTAAAAAGGCTT
Organism: Anaerolineaceae bacterium UBA6073; assembly: GCA_002436085.1. Classification (GTDB taxonomy): domain Bacteria; phylum Chloroflexota; class Anaerolineae; order Anaerolineales; family Anaerolineaceae; genus Mesolinea. The sequence goes on along the minus strand of DIXT01000020.1, from coordinate 170,223 downwards.
CATCCACAGAAACCTGCTGGAAGAGGGGAGTGTAATCCCGCAGGATATCCATGACTTTGTCGGAGGTCTCCCCGTATACGCCAAAGCGGTGATGCACCACAATCAGGTCCGGGCACAATTCAAGCGCGCGTCCCATCGGCATGGCAGAGTGCACACCGCGCAGACGGGCAGGATACGAACAAGAGGAAACAACGCCGCGTGATTTTGGGCTGCCGCCCACAGCAAATGCTTTGCCTTTCAGGCTCGGGTCCAGGAGTTCTTCGACCGCGCAGAAAAATGCGTCCAGGTCCAGATGCAGGATTTTGCGTTCCATCGGCGGTCTTTCCAAAGCGCAGAACGGGCGCGGAGCTTAAATATCCAGGTTGCGCACTTCCTTGGCGTGGGTCTGGATGAAACGCCGGCGAGGAGGAACAAGCGAACCCATCAGCATGTCAAAGGTGCGGTCGGCTTCAACCGCGTCCTCCACGGCGACAAGCAGCATGGTCCGGTTTTCGGGGTTCATTGTGGTTTCCCATAATTGTTCCGGGTTCATCTCGCCAAGACCTTTATAACGTGATATGCCGACCTTGGAAGATCCGCCCATCTTTGCCACTATGCTGTCTTTTTCCGCATCAGAATAAGCGTAAGTTATTTGATTTCGGGCGGAAATCCGATAAAGCGGCGGTTGGGCGATGTACAAGTGTCCCTCATTGATCAGGGGGAACATGAACCGGAAGAAGAATGTGAGCAAAAGAGTGCGGATATGCGCGCCGTCCACATCGGCATCTGTCATGATCACGATGCGGTTGTAGCGCAGACCAGAAATGTCAAACGATTCGCCGACGCTGGTGCCGAGCGCGGAAATAAGCGATTTCACTTCACGGTTGCCGAGGATTTTATCCAGGCGGGCGCGTTCGGTGTTCAAGATCTTACCGCGCAGGGGTAGGATAGCCTGGAAGTGCCGGTCGCGCCCCTGTTTGGCTGAGCCGCCAGCCGAATCACCCTCGACGATGTAGAGTTCGGTCTTCGATGGGTCGCGTTCGGAACAATCTGCCAGCTTACCCGGCAGCGTCATAGACTCCAGAGCTGATTTGCGGATGACCAGGTCGCGGGCTTTTTTGGCGGCGTCGCGCGCGCGGGCGGAAGTAAGGCATTTCTGTACGATAGCCTTGCCGGCAGCCGGGTTTTGTTCAAGGAAACTGGTAAACGCGTCGCCCACAACCTGCTGAACGTAGGTCTGAACTTCCGGGTTCATCAGCTTGACTTTGGTCTGGCTTTCAAACTGCGGGTCGGGATGCTTGATGCTGACGATCGCAGTCATACCTTCGCGTGTGTCGTCACCGCTGAAATTGCCGTCCGCGTCCTTGAGCAGCCCACTTTTGCGAGCGTAATCATTGATGCTGCGGGTCACCGCGGCGCGCAAACCGGTCAGGTGCGTTCCACCGTCAATAGTATTAATTGTGTTGGCAAAGGTGTAAACCACTTCCGCAAAAACGTCGGTATACTGAACCACGAACTCCACGCCAATGCCGTCAATTTCCTTTTCGCCGTAAATCGGCTCGTGCAGAACTTCCTTGGTTTTGTTGAGATAGCGCACAAAGGACGCAATCCCACCCTCAAAGTGGAAGGTCATTTCCCGGTTGTCGCGTTCGTCTAACAAACCGATTGTGACGCCGCGTGTGACAAACGCCATTTCCCTGAAGCGGGAAATCAGCGCGTCAAAGCGGTAGGTAAAATCGCCCTTGAAGATTTCCCGGTCAAAGCGGAAAGTGGTGCTGGTGCCCGTCTCGTTGCCGTGATACGTGCCGATTTGCTTCACATCAGACTGCGGAATGCCGCGCTCATAGCGCTGAAAATAGGTTTTCCCTTCACGGTTCACGGTCACTTCGCACCATTCGGAGAGCGCGTTCACCGCGGAGACGCCCACGCCGTGCAAACCGCCGGAGACCTTGTAGCTTCCGCCGCCAAATTTACCGCCGGCATGCAGGACAGTCATGACCACCTGCAGGGCGGAAATGCCTTTTTCGGGGTGGATATCCACCGGAATGCCGCGGCCGTTATCCCGCACGGTTACGCTTTCGTCCTCGTGAATGGTGACGGTGATGCGGTCGCATTCGCCTGCCAGGGCTTCGTCAATAGAGTTATCAACAACCTCGTAGATGAGGTGGTGCAGCGCTTTGATATCCGTTCCGCCGACGTACATACCCGGGCGGCGGCGAACAGCCTCCAGCCCTTCAAGGATTTGGATATCGCCTGCGTTGTAATGTTTCTTTTCTTCCACTGTTTTCTCCAAATTTGATCAGAGAGATGATTCCGACGCTTGCTGCGCGAGTTCGTGTTCCTGGTTCAATTCCAGAACACGTAAAAAGTAATGAATACTGGCAATCAGGAGCGCGCTGCTGACCAGAGCGTGACCAAATATTCCAATGTAAATCATCGGGGAATCCGTGCCGGGAGATTGCCAGAGCAGATTAGTCAGGTAAGATACGAGCACCGCCAGAATAACGAACAGCGATGTCGCGGAGTAGTAGGGGCGCATCAGGCGTATGCTGGCGCGGATGCTCTGCCAAAGGTTTAGATTGAGCACAAGCACTGCGTGCGGGGCAAAGATTGCCGGCAAAAACATGGATATTAGCGCCATAGCGGCAAAGAAGTACGCCAACAGACCAAGGAACGGATGCAGCATGCTCAGCCCGCTCACTACGAGACTGACCGGTATTGCTATTGTGATTAGCGCCGCCCAGAAGAGCACAGGCAGCAGTAGAAGGCTGGCGATGGGCTTGAGTTTGGTTTTAGCGTCCTGTTTGCCAGCTTCTTTGTAAGTGGGAAGCGAGCAAACGTAGAAGTTTAACGCGCCCAATATTGCGCCGACTATGCCGAAAAGCAGCAGAAAAATCAGCGCATTGCCTCCGGTGCTTAATGCGATTTCCGGGAGCTTGCCATAGGGGTTCTCCATAAAGACCCGGCTGGAAAGCAAACTGGGAACCCCCAAGGGATAAGAACGCAGGGCGGAGGACAGGCTGTAAGATTGAAAAAAAGTGCTCAATGAAGCGCTCAGCTCAATCCAAAGCTGCTTCAGTTCCTCGGAGCCTTCAGCAAGCGGGTTTAACTGCGCGAGAAAGCTGGTCACGAGCGAGGAGACGGTGTAACGTGGGGCGAAGAGCAGGAAAAGGTCCAATGCAAGTGGAAAAATCAGCAGATAGAGGTGATTGCCAAGGGTCTTAAACCCGGCTGCTAACGCGCTGAAAACATTCGGCTGTTTAGGTAGAACAAATCTGCTATCCATAACCTATTAATTATACCACCCTTTGCATAATCAACGTGATCGCGCGCATTGCCTCAATATTAATGTAACTTTACAAAAGAACGATGGCTCATAAAGAATGTTACTCTAATGCGGAAAATGATCCCGCAGAGAGGCAGCAAATGATGAGTTATCGCAGTAAAAAAGAATTATTAGAGGCCATTCGACCTCGATATCTCAAAGCCACGAGAAAAGAAAAAAAGCACATCTTGGACGAATTTATCGCTGCTAGGGTTATCACCGTAAATACGCTATTCGAGTGCTCAAGCATCGGGCCAAATCAAAAGGCTTGAAAAAGCCTGGAAAGCAAAAAGTCTATGGTAGTGATGTCATCCAGGCGCTAACCACCATTTGGGAGATCTGTGGCCGCATCTGTTCAAAACGACTGAAAGCTTTCATCCCCGAGATGATTGTCGTTTTGGAACGGCATCAAGAGCTAATCCTGGATGAACACATCAAGGCTAAACTTCTGACGATTAGTCGAGCCAGCATTGACCGATGCTTGAAATCAGCTCGGTTTGAACATCGAAAAGGACTATCAACTACCAAACCTGGCACATTACTCAAAAATGCCATTCCAGTGCGGATTTTTACGCCCTGGGAGGATGAGCGTCCAGGCTTTTTTGAAGTGGATCTGGTGGCTCACTGCGGTGAAAGCGTTGGAGGGACATACCTGAACACGCTGTCTTGCATTGATATTGCTACGGGTTGGATGGAATGCCTGGGTTTACCTAATAAAACCCAACAGGCCGTCTCTCAAGCCGTCCTGATTCTGCGCCAGCGGCTACCTTTCCCGCTTCTGGGTCTTGATTCGGATAATGGCAGTGAATTTATCAACGACACCCTATACCGTTATTGTCTTGCTGAACAAATTACTTTTACCCGTTCTCGTCCCTATCGAAAAAACGATCAGGCGCATGTTGAACAGAAAAACTGGTCTGTCGTACGCCACACCATTGGCTATGATCGCCTCGAAACTGCGGACGAGTTAGAGCTACTCAAATCCATTTATGAGGATTTACGCCTCTACGTTAATTTCTTCCAGCCAGTGCTAAAATTGGTTGGCAAAGAACAGCTGAACGGCAAGACGATTAAAAGATACGATCAACCTGCCACCCCTTTTCAACGGGTTCTGGCTTCTGATTTGGTCGCTCCTGAGCTAAAAGCTAACCTGATCAATTTGTATGCTCACCTAAATCCAGTTGCTTTGCGTAATTCAATTGACCAGAAAGTGGCACGTTTGAGGAAAATCGACCGGTAACATTTTTCTGTGAGCCAACGTTACTTCTTCGGTAACATTTTCTATTGAGGCATTACGTCGCGCATTGACATGATCGCACATGATCGGGGCATTTGTCGGAATAACATTCGACCCAAAGGAGAACACACAATGAGAACGAACTAATAGGCAATCTCCTTTTGATTGAAATTCGTAAAAAGTAAATCCAGAGGAAATGATAAAATGACTCTGTGGAATCGAAACGCTATCTTCCTGAGCTGAATCGTTTCAGCATTGTTACAGCCTTATCCACGTTGTTGTTAGGGCTAACTTTCGTGCTGCCGCCATCATCCGGTCAAAGCAGCACCGCCATTTTTGGTGTGCTGTTCAATCTGCAAGTAAACATTTATTCTTTCTTTTCGCTTCTGATTGCGCTTATCGCGCTGACAGGTTCGGTCTGGGTACTCCGCAGCCATCCTCAATTTTCGGATGCATCCCGCATTACCTGGAAGCTACTTCCAAACGTCATCCTTCCTGCTTTGAGCATCTTTATTCTCTCTTTCACCCTGCGGGAGATGGTCCGCAGTAATGTCTGGTGGGTAGTGTATGTGCTCGGTTCCTTGCTTTTCGGGTTGGTTCTGACCGCTGAATACAATGTGCTGGACCTGCGGTTCGATACGCATCCTGCGGCATCCCTGGGGTTGATCGGGTTATCGCACGCACTGTTCCTGATTCTTGCCGTGGTCTTGCGCACCGGCCGCATGCGCCTTTACGTGGTTATCCCCCTGATTGTTCTGGCAGCCATCTTTATTGGTTTACGTACTATCAATTTGCGCACCCAAGGCAGTTGGCGCCTGGGATACGCGCTATTCATCAGCTTGCTGGTTGGGCAGTTGGCGGTGAGCCTGCAATATTTCTTCCTCAATCCGCTGCAATATGGAATACTATTGACATCCGCCTTATACATTCTGATTAGCATTAGCTGCGGGATTATCCAGAGCTTAAAACTACGCGAGCTCCTGGTGGAGCCCGCGTTAATGGTCATTCTGAGCAGCGCACTGTTAATATTGGCAGGTCAACTATGAAGCGTTTATGCTGCTTCTTTTTGTCTTAAGATTTCTTTCAGCAGTGCCCGTAAATTATTCTGGTGAAGTTCTTCCGCCACTCCGCTCAGGCTTACCCTGTTTTTCCCGCTGGACTCGATATCCTGCGTCCGCAGGAACTGCAGAGGATCTCTTCGCCGGGCGGCTGCCTTGGCAATTTTCTGAATGCTGCGCAGATAAGCCAGATTGGACGCGCACGCATCTTCGATCTCGCCGCGCAGAATGATATCCCCGTGCCCCTGAACAATGTTCTCCAGGCTCATGTTCCTGATGTCGCTGATTGTTTTAACCGCTTCATCCAGGTTGCCGCCCACGATAAACGGCACCGCCATGAATGCGTCTCCAGCAAATAGGATGCGATCCTCTTCCACCAGGACGGAGATGCTGTCCGGGGAGTGTCCGGGGGTCCTGAAAATTTGGAGTTGTTTCTTACCGACGCGCAAACTGATCGTGCCTTCTGAAAAGGTGATTTGGGGAGGAACAATGGCGATATCACGCAGGAAGGGGTTCTCCTGCCCGGCTTCTTCCAGGGCGCTGCGGCTTTTGGTCAGCATTAATTCCCGGCAGAGAGAGTGTCCGATGATGATGGCTTCAGGAAAAAACGAGTTGCCCCAACTGTGATCTGCATGATGGTGCGAATTGATGACATATCTGACAGGCACCATCAGGTCATTTTCCAAAAAGTCTTTAATCTGGGCTGTTTCTTGCGGTATGAGGGTGTCAATTAGGACCGCCCACTGCGGACCTATTACTGCTCCGGCGGTCACTTGCGCGTAGACTTCACTTTGAAACCAATACACATTTTCAGAGACTCGTTCCCGTTGCATAGAAATATCCTGTCGGTTCCGTAATTTGAAGCATAGAATAGCATAATCGAAAATAAAAGTCAAAAATGGGGGGTTAGGAAGAGTGCCGACGGATCAGGATTATTAACCCGGCAGCAGCGGCAATAAGCAAGACAACCAGCGGAATTATCCAGAGATATCCGAACTGGTAACGGTCAGATTTGTCCAGTTCCTGACCGGTTTGCGTGGGGGTAGATGTCGGTGTGTTTGTCGAAACCTGCGTGACCAGACCTGTGCTGTCAATATCCTGGGTTGCGGTCAGATTAGTATCCGGACCGGGTGGCAGTGGGGTTGGTTCCGGCGGCTTTGTGGTCACAGGATAGGGTTCAGATTGGTTGGTCCGACTCGTCTGTGGGCTGGGGAAGGGGGTCTGTGTGCCAGTTAACAGACGCGTCGGGGTGGGGAACCTGGATGTGGCGGTCCGCACGATGACAGGCGTGTTAGTTTGATATCGGCTGGTGGGCGAGCGATACACGTATGGAGTGCGCGTAGGCGTAGACGTGCGTGTGTTGGTTCTGGTCGCGGTTAAAGTCACGGTACCCGTTTTCGTGGGTGTGAGTGTATGCGTAACTGTAAAAGTCGCTGTTATCGTCGGGGTCTGTGTGGCACTAATAATTGTAATCGGGCCGAAGAGTTGGATAGTGAGGTCTTCGTCGTCCACCACTTCGAGTTTGTAGTAGTACGTCTTCCCAATCTGGATTGTTGAATCTGTGTAGGTATAAATACCGCCCAGGAAAGGATTTCCAACGGCAGGAATTAAGCTGGAAATGCGAAAGAATGGGCCAGTGCTGTTCTCACTACGCAATAAATGGAAACCGCCAACGTTATTCTCACTTACCGTGGTCCAGGTCAGATCAGCCTGGTTAACCTTGTAGCTTCCTGTAAACCCTTCCACGGTCAGCTGCACGCCAAGCGGCAGAGGCAAGCCCACGATGAAGGGCGTGCGGTTCAAATCCAATCCCAGGTTGGGACGACCGCTGGTGTCCAACGTCATTGTGATGGTTTTTTGGGTCAGGTCACACTGAACACCTTGACCGGTGGCGCCGCCGGCTCCGCTGCCTTTGGGGAATTCTCCAACCTTATCCCACTTGTCCGTAACTGAATCCTTGGGGTCGTACCACCAGAGCGGATAATTCTCAGGGGAATCCGGCTGACCGCAATAGTCCTGGGATTCAATTACTGCCTGACAGGAACTGTTGAGATTGTACTTAAGGGCAGCGACCAAATCCGTTTCAGTCCCAGTCGTAGAGCCTAGAAACAGGTCGTAAAAGTTAGAGCAGGGTGTAATCGGGTCAGTACCGTAACCAAGGAAGGGCACATTTGTTTCAGCACCCTGACCGTGGTTGACCACATAAAGCCAGTAATCCTCGCCGGTGGTGCGCTTTACGTTCAGCGCGGAACCGAAAAGGCTGGTTCCGGTGGTGCTCACCTGCACAAGCTGCCCTGAAACCCCGGCGGTCTGGGTCAGAATAGCAGCTCCGAGCTGACTGCCTTCAGTGTACGTGCAGTTTGCTGAGGCACTCGCAGGCGAAATGCCCGGCCCCCAATAGTTATGGTCGACAACGCCTTTGCTTGCGATACCGCATTCTATCTGGGTTGACCAGGCGTTGTTCAATAAATTGTTCGCAACCACCCTAAGGGAGCCGGCGCCCGTTGTGCCTGTTCGGCGGACGGCATAGCCAATATTATTGGCGATATGGTTGAACTGTACCAGCAGATTACCGCTGTTGTCCTCGTATACAATTGCGTGCGCTCCCTGCTGCAAGGTATTGTTCTGGATGGTTACTGGCAGGGCGCTGTTTACACGCAGCAAGTTCCTCGAAACGGTCGTGCAGTCGCCGTCATTGATGGTTAATCCCTGCACGGTCACCTGGCTGGTAATTCCAAGCATTGGCGCGGAACAAAGCGTGCCGCTGGATGTCAGTGTGCTGGAACCCGAACCTTGCAAGACAAAATTGGGCCGGTCGACGAGCACTTCGTTGGATTTTATCGGATACGTGCCCAGTATGTTAATGCTGATTGGCGCTAAAGCGGTGCCGTTTGGCAAAGCGTCCAGAGCGTCCTTGAGACCGGTACCCAGCCCGCCAGCCAGGTCATCGCCGCTGTTGATGAAACATGGGGCTTTCAGGCTGCAGGAGTTGCTGTCCGCGGCAACGTAAGCGGTACTGCCTTGAGACGAGGTGAGACTTAGCGCCAGGGCAGCGCTGCTTTTCTCAACCCAGACTCCGCTCGTGTCTTTCTCAAAAAGGTGGAATTTGACAGAACCGCTCTGAGTTGCAAGTTTATTCAAGCGAAGCGCCAGGTTTAGTTGGTCGGCAACGCTGATTGTATGCCAGGCTTGCACACTCACAATTAGAGTTTCGCCCGCAAACGAGTTCCCGGCGCAAGCGTCAATGGGCGCATAGTTAACGTTGCTGACCAGGCCTTTCGGTGAAATCGAGCCGGTGCTGTAATCCGTAAAGGGGATAAGGTCCGGGTTGTCCGAACCGCCCGTGGAAGTCACGCAGACCATGGCGTTCTCGGCTGTTGTGTACACCGGGTCAATCGGGAAAGAAAGGCGCAGGTTCAGTCTTTGGCCGGCGGCACAGCCGTTGAGGGGGCACCCAGCAGGCGAAACTAATTCGAGCGCCGTAACCTGTTTGGGTTTTGACAGAACCAGCCCAGTGCCTGACAAAAGAAGCAGGACAAGAACTAGTGCTGGAAAGTATCGACGAAAATCAAGTTGTGGTTTCACGCGCGCCTAACCTGCCTAGATTATAACATCAGGAAGGCAGCGGATTAAGCAGAAGTCGCATTATGCTAAAATTTGAGAATGGACGGCATCAGAAAAATAATTAAGTCAGTGGACATGTTTTTTGTTACCGCTGGAGCTTTCACGTACTTTTTAGGAGCCGTACTGGCACGGCGGTCAGGGAGAGCGCTAGATATTGGCGTGCTTGTTTTAGGATTAGTCTTTTTCTTGGCTCTCTATCTGCTGGAGCGCAGTTTGAACTATCTGACTAGTTCGCGGATTAATGTCTTCTCCACCGCTCTACGCACAAACAAACTGCAATCTCCGGCACTGATGGGGTTTTTGCTTTTTCTTTCTTTCATTCTGCTATTTTGCGTGTACGGACTGATCAGGATTGGCACGCTGGCAGCTAGCAACTGGATGTGGCTGCTGCTGTTGAGCGTGGGAATTCTGATTCACATTTCGTCAATCCGGCTGTGGCGGCTGCCGTACCGCTGGCTCACTGACGGGCTGGTCATTACACCAATAATGATGTTCACAGGTGCCGAACTGCAGCAAATCCCGTCTGAACGGATGCTATTTTTCCTCAGCTTGCCGCTTTTTCTGCTTTACCTGGCCTCCACCTCCGCTATGATGTTCGAAAAATTTGGAACGGACGCGGAAAAAGCCCGGCCTTCGCTTCTGACAGTTATTGACTGGGAAAAGGTTATCAACCTGCACCATATCCTGCTTATCGCGACCTATTTTGCTCTGGGGGTTTACTTCATGGTCAGCGGCTCTTGGTCTATCGCCTGGCCTGCAGCGCTTGTGGCCTTGATTAGTCTTTTCCAGGTTTTACAGCTGGAACGGATTGCGAGAGGCATGAAACCGCTGTGGGGGTTTTTACGTGCCACCAGCGTTCTGCAATATTTGAGTCTTGTGTATATCCTTTTATTTGCGTTTCTCACTCATTGACCGTTTAATTAAATAATACACGTACAAATAAGGAGAAAAAATGGCACTTCAAATTGGTGATAATGCGCCGGACTTCGACCTGCAGGACCAGTTCGGAGACGGGCACAAACTCAGTGATTACCTGGGCAAGAAAGTAATTCTTTATTTCTATCCTAAAGACAACACCCCCGGCTGCACAACGGAAGCTTGCAATTTCCGCGATAATTACGCCTTGTTCCGAGCAAAAGGCCTGCAAATTCTGGGCGTTAGCGCCGACAGCGTAAAATCCCACAAAAGTTTCCAGGAAAAGTATTCCCTGCCATTCCTGCTGCTTGCGGATACGGACCACGCGGTCAGTGAAGCCTACGGCGTGTGGGCGCTTAAGAAGATGATGGGCAAAGAATACTTCGGCATTGTCCGCACAACTTTTGTAATTGACGAAGAAGGAAAAATTTCAGGAGTATATGAAAAAGTAAAACCTGAAGAACACGCTCAGGAAATTATCCAGGATCTCAAGTTAGGGTAAAAAATTGGCTCCACTAAGGAGCCAATTTTCATTTCAATCTCAGGAGGATTTTGCCGTCTTTCCAGAGATCTTCCAGCTGGTAATAGGCGCGTTTTTCCGGGGAGAAGAGGTGAACTACCACCGAAGCGTAATCCATCACCATCCAGCCGGAGAGTGGAAGCCCTTCAATAAAGGGATTGCCTGCTCCATCAGCCTTGCTTTTTTCTTCCGTGCTCTCAGCTAAGCTGGTGAGCATACGGTCGCTGGTGCCGGTGGCTAAAACGAAGAAGTCCGTAAAATCACAAACGCCGCGTAAATCCAAAAGCAGGATGTCCTCGGCGAGTTTTTCTTCCAGATAAGAGACAATTTTCTTTGCAAGTGTTATTGGTTCCAGTTTGCACCTCTTGATTAGTTTAACATATTTTGCAGTTTGGCGCGAACCAGGGTGGTGTATACCGGCCCGCCCGGAGTGAGGACGCTGCGGTAAAGAGCAATTTCACTGAATACGTCCTGCCCAATCGTGACGTCTTTGATGGCCCCAACCTGCGTCCCCAAGCGCGCTTTTTCGTCTTCAGCGGCATACTTGTCCAGTCGGCCAAGCGTCAAGTGCGCTTTAAACTTGCTGTCATCCACAAAACCCAGTGCACCAAGCCCGCGGTGCAAGTCGTACGCGAGCCGGTTGAGCTGCGGGTTCAAACGAATTCCAAGCCATATTACCTGGGGTTGTCTTAACGAAGGAAAACAGCCTGCCCCTGCGAATTCCATAGCAAAGCTGCTATGGGTAGCTGCCACAGCCTGAAGGGCACTTTCGATGGTCTTCACCTTGTTCGCCGGAACCTCGCCAAGAAATTGCAGGGTAAGGTGATAATTCGAGGACGAGACCCAGCGCACAGGTACGTCCTGCAAGGCAAGGCGTAGGTCTTTGGCAAGCAAAGCCACTTTAGCAATTGTTTGCGGGGAGAAATCACAGGCAATAAAAAGGCGTAGGTTTTCCATGCAGGAATTATATCAATCGGCAGGCAACTCCAGTTGTGAAAATCTTTTAGATTGACCGCTGATAGCCTGACAGGCTCTGGCGATGAGGGTGTTGAAAAACATTGGTTAATCGATTACATCCAAATTTTTCAAAGTTAAGAATTTAAATCTGCCCTCACCCTGCCCTCTCCCAGCTCCGAATCTCGTNNTTTCCCCTCACCAGCATCGTGCGGAAAGTTTTACACTGAAACGAGACGCTGGGGAGGGGAATCAAAGGGGAGGGGTTTATGAACATATTGTGTTCTTCTTGAATATAAAGTTGTTCATTTTTTATTCTTCTGGACATTTTCAACACCCACTGGCGATACTGTTTGCAGAAATATAGATTTATGGTATAAGAAAAGTACCCTGCTGTGTTCGTGATGCGGCACCCAAGTTTTGTACCAACACTTCCAAAAGTGGTTCGAGCTCACAACAGGTGATGTGATAGACCCCGGTCAAGACTGATCCTGCAGGGAGAACCAGTCCTGCAATTTGCAGGTTCAAAACATCACCGCACACGGCATGGCGGGGAGGCCTTATTTCAAACGGGGGTTTCAACAACCAAATAACAAAGATTTAGCGGCTGAGTCTCTTTTTTGAGATGACGAGGTGGAGGTTCCTTCTCGCGGGAGAAGTGTTAACCCGGTTCCCGGGGAAAATCGATAGATCAGCGGATGCCTCCGAAACCTATCACAGGTTTCAATCTTCATGTTTCAAGCAAATACAAAACCGAAGGGCGACCTTCGGCACAAAATAAGCTTGGTGGGCAGATCGGCTTCAGGTCTGACAACGTTGAAGCATCTTGTGCATTTAAAAGGAGCGCACCATGGATACCAAGGATTTGTTGAAACGTGTTAAAGAAGACAAAATTAAGTTCATTTCGTATCAATTTACCGACATCAACGGGGTAGTGAAGTCTCTGGACGGTCCGGTGGATCGTCTGGAAGAAGGCATCGATAACGGCATCTGGTTTGACGGTTCGTCAATCGAAGGCTTTGCGCGGATCCAGGAAAGCGATATGCATTTGCGTGTGGACCCCGAAACCTATGCGATCCTGCCCTGGTCTCCGGATGAATTGAAACGTGCCAGAGTGCTGTGTGACATCTTGCGCCCGAACGGGGAAGCATTTGAAGGCGACCCGCGCGGCAGATTAAAAGCCAACCTGAAAAAACTGAAAGAAGAACGCGGATGGACGCTTAATATCGGCCCGGAACCGGAATTCTTCCTCTTCCTGCGCAATGGTTCCGAGTCAATTCATCCTGTTCCCTATGATATCGGCAGCTATTTTGATTTTTCCGCCAACGATCAGGCTGTGATTGTCCGCACGGAATTAATGTCGGTACTCAATCAGATGGGTCTGGATGTCGAGGTTGGGCATCACGAGGTGGCATTAGGGCAGCACGAGATTGATTTTCGCTTTGACGATGCCTTGAAAACGGCTGATAACGTGCTCACTTTCAAATCCGCGATTAAAGCTATCGCCGCCAAGCACGGTCTGATCGCGTCCTTCATGCCTAAACCGATATTTGGCATAAATGGTTCAGGCATGCACTGTCATCAGTCTATTAGCAAGAACGGCGAGAATCTGTTCTATGACGAAAATGACATACACCACCTGTCCTCGCTCGCCTACGGCTATATAGCGGGTCAGTTAGCACACGCTAGGGCTTTATCGGCGGTGGTCGCCCCTAGTGTGAATTCTTACAAGCGGCTGGTCCCGGGTTATGAAGCGCCTGTGTATATTGGTTTTGCGCAGGTTAACCGTTCAGCGCTTATCCGTATTCCGATGGTAAACAACGGTAATAAGAATGGAGTGCGCATAGAATTGCGATTCCCAGACCCATCTGCCAATCCGTATCTGGCTTTCAATGCGATGCTAGCCGCCGGGTTGGATGGGATTGACCGCGGATTGTCCTGCCCGAAACCACTAAACAACGTGAATATCTATGAATTAAGCGAGAAAGAACGAGCCGAGATGGGTATTGAGGTTCTGCCAGGTTCGCTAAAAGAGGCCGTAGATGTGTATCTGACCGACCCGCTTCTGCATGCCGCACTGGGAGAAACGCTTTCAAGCAAGTTTGTGGAATCCCGGTTGGCAGAGTGGGAGGAATACCGCATGCAAGTTTCCGACTGGGAAGTTCGACGTTACCTCGAGGCGATTTAGCCCTGCGCGATTGCCCTCCATGCATAACTTTGGTATGATGGAGTAATGCAAAAAAGGACCCTCTTTACCACTTTGATTCTCATACTGTGCGCGCTAAGCCTAAGCGCGTGCCTGCCGGAGTGGGTCAGCATTGATACGCTGCCTTGGGTTAAAGAGGGTCAAATTCTTTTTGCTGACGACTTCTCTGATCGGACTACCGGCTGGGAAAACGTGAATGATGTCTATGAACTCAAAGGGTACTCTGAGAACGCCTACATCATATCGTTGAAGAACGCGAATTCGCGTTCCTGGTCTGTGCCGGGGCTGCGTTTTAAGGATGCCGCGATTTCTGTCACTACGCAGCGCATTAGCGGAACTCAGGATACAAACTTTGGCTTGATATGCCGCTATCAAAACGCCGGGAATTATTACAGCTTTGTGATTAGCAGCGATGGGTACTATGCTGTTTTCCGGGTGATTGATGCCGAGGAAACATTGCTAGGGATGGAACAGTTTGTCTATTCAGACACGATTGCTCAGGCGGATGGACAGAATGAAATTAAGGTAATATGCGCCGGCGATCAGCTTTCCCTTATGGTGAACGGCAAAACACTACACACTATCCGCGACGACACTTTCAGTGCCGGAGACGCGGGCTTGATTGTGGAGACGCGCGAGGCTGGCGGAGCGTCTGTTCTCTTTACGGAATTTTCAATCACGAAAAATTAGATGAAGATTTTTTTGGATATGGTTGGCTGCCGGCTCAATCAGAGTGAAATTGAGCGGATGGCGCTGGAATTTCTTGAGCGTGGACAGGAAGTCGTAAGCGACCCCGGCGATGCAGATCTGATTGTTGTAAATACCTGCTGCGTAACGGCTAAAGCCTGTGCGGATTCCCGCAAGACCATCCGGCGCTACCAACGGGAGACCACTGCGAATGTGGTGGCAACCGGCTGCTACGTGACCGCCTTTGGCAAACAAGCTGCTGCTTTGGTTGGCGAGACCCGCCTGTTCCCGAATGAGAGCAAGGACCTACTGCCAACCCTCATCACCGGGCAGACCCAGATTTGCAAGGATTTCTCTGTTACCAGCAAACCCGAACTAGGGCTGCGCTCACGCACGCGCAGTTTTCTCAAGGTGCAGGATGGCTGCGATAATTTCTGCACTTACTGTCTGACGCGCATCGCCAGAGGGAAATCAAGAAGCGTCGCGGCGGAAGAGTTTGTGCGTCAAGCGCAGCAGGCGGAAGCTGCCGGGATAAAAGAGATCGTACTTACCGGGGTGCAGATAGGTTCCTGGGGAAAAGACATTGGGAACGGAGATAAACGGATAGCGCACTTGGTAGGAGCGCTTCTGGAGAATACCGGTATTCCTCGCATTCGCATATCTTCGATAGAACCCTGGGACGTGCAAGAAGCGCTGTTGGACAGCTTTCGCAACCCGCGCCTGTGCCCGCACCTGCACATTCCATTGCAAAGCGGCAGCGAAAGCATCCTGCAAAGAATGGCGCGGCCTTTCAGCGCTTCTGACTTCCGTGATTTGATGCGCAAGATACAAGAAAATTCACCGGGCTTGGCGGTAACAACCGATATCCTGTGCGGTTTCCCGGGCGAAACAGACGCGCTTTTTGAGGAAAGCAGAGCTTTTATTCAGGAAACGGACTTCGCAGGCGGGCATGTGTTTAAGTTCTCGCCCATGCCGGGTACCGCCGCAGCCAGAATGGACGAAAAAGTGCATGATAAGCTTGTTCAGGCGCGCGCAGAAGTCATTCGCAGGATGTTCCAGACCAAGACTAAAGAAAAGCAGGCTGAAAAAATTGGTACCTGGGAAGAAGTATTGTGGGAACATGGCCGTCAGGGCGCCTTCAGCGGCTTTACGCGCGATTATTTCCGCGTGCAGACAAAGAGTTCGGTGGACCTGACGAATACGATTACCCGCGTATATATCCGTGAGATTAATGGCAACGGCGAACTAGGGGCCGACATACCCGAGATACCCATTAAAAAGCGGCTTTTTGAACTTCAGGAAAAAAAGGATTAATAAACACGTAAAAATTGCAGTCACAAAATTGCAGCCTTGAAAGCTTGACGCTTCTGTGCTTAATCGTGTAAAATCTAAAGGTTAATTTTATGCAGATATTCTCCGGCTGCGTAAGAAACTTGACGGCTGGAGTTTTGAGAGGAAAAAGATGCCAAAACGTACTTATCAACCAAAAGTAAAACGACGCCTTCGCGTGCACGGCTTCCGCAAACGCATGTCCACTAAAGACGGTCGTGAAGTTCTGAAGCGCCGCCGTCTGCGCGGCCGCCATCAATTAGCCCCAAAGGCGAACAACCACACCAAACGCATTCACTGGTAAACCTCTGAATACGATCATAGAAGCATCCGGGTATCTTTGAGGCAGCCCTTTTATTCGCTGAAGAGTTCACAGGATATCCAGTCTGTACGACAAAACGGGAATTCTTATTCGAATGTTTGGCTGGTTCTGGTTGCTGCGCGAAATGAATTGGACGCAACACGCGCGGCAATTATCGCGAGCAGGTCAGTGGGGGGCGCAGTACAGCGCAACCGCTGCAAACGCGTCCTGCGCTCGCGGCTGAACCGCTTTTCAGGCGAACTGCGGCAGGGTTTTGACATCTTATTGATTGCGCGAAAACGCCTTCTTGATGCGAAACCGAGTGAGATTGATCAGGCAGTTCACAGCTTACTGGTGAAAGCCGGGTTAATCAACAGAGAAGATAATGGTTGATCAACCTGTAAGTATGTCAGATCACGAGCACACAGACCCCCGTATAAGGGATCTGGCTTTTCGGCTTAAGAATATCCCCCGCATAATGGTGCTTTTAATGATTCGGGCATATCAGATTGTCGTTTCACCGGCGCTCCCTCCCGGAACCTGCCGGTATTATCCGACCTGTTCGCATTACGGCTACCAGGCTGTTTACAAGTACGGCGCCTTTAAAGGCTCCTGGATGGCGATAAAACGGATCGTCCGCTGCAACCCCTTTAACGAGGGCGGATACGATCCTGTTCCTTAGTTTTGGAGAAGTATGAAAAAACCACTGGTAAAAATAATCCTGATCTTTATTATTTCTGCGGCGTTGTTGGCTGGCTGTGCCATGGGACCGCGCGCGGAAAGCGCGCCCGGACTGAGCGCGGACGAAAACGCTGTTTACGTCTCTAATATGCAGCATATTTACAAAGTCGATACGAAAGCTGGAACTGAACTCTGGCGATATCCCGCCACTGGTTCGGTTCAGGTCGTTCTATACGCGCCGCCACTGCTGCACGAGAGCAGCGTCTTTGTCGGTGACCTGGCTAACAAATTCCACCGCCTGGATGCTGCCAGCGGCTCTGAAACCTGGAGCTTTACTGAAGCTGATGGTTGGTTTCAGGCCAAAGCTGCTACGAATGGCGACGTGATCGTAGCCCCCAGCAGTGATCGGAACGTGTACGCGCTAAACGCGGATGGAACTCTCAAGTGGAAATATAGCGGCGAGTTCGGGTACGTCGCGGAACCGATTATTCTTGAGAATTCCGTCATTGTTGCAGGGCTGGATCACAACCTGGTGTCTTTAAATCTTGAATCCGGCGAACAGCAGTGGATAACCACGCTGAAAGGCGCCATGATCGCCGCGCCGGCCTATGACCCTGCCAGCGGCTCTCTCTTTGTTGGCTCCCTTGGCAACGAAATGCTGAGCATTGACAGCAAAACCGGAAAGGTCAATTGGACCTACGGAGAAAATGGCGAGATTTCGCCGATCTATGCAACGCCCATCCTGGTTGGAGAGAGCCTTATTTTTGCGGATGAGAGCGGCAAGGTTTTTGCACTTGACCCTGCGACGGGTTCCGTAGAGTGGACCCTGGACGCTGGCGGAGAAACCGTCGCTGGCATCCTGCCGCTTGAAGAGTCGTTCGTTATCGCACTTGAGAAAGGCGAACTGCGGGCTTATAAGCTTGCTGACCGCACGCCGCTTTGGACCAGGACCCTGGATGGAAAGCTTTACACCACGCCTGTGGTAAGCGCAGACAAGATTGTTGTGGCTGTCACCAAAGGCCAGACGCTGCTTCAGGCTTTTGACCTGGCCGGAAATCCGGTTTGGTCTTTCACCCCTGCTAAATAAGGAGAACGATTCCCATGTGGGATACGCTGATTATTCAACCTTTTACGAATGTTCTACTGGCAATCACAATGGTGGTGAAAAACTTTGGTGTTGCCATTATCCTGTTTACTTTGTTGATTAAGTTGATCACATATCCGCTTACCGCTAAGCAGCTGAAACAAACTGCCGCAATGCAGGCACTGCAAAGTGATCCGCGTTACAAAAAAATGATGGAAAAGTACCGCGACAACAAGGAAAAACTGGCTGAGGAGCAGATGAAGCTCTACAAGGAAACGGGTGTGAGTCCCTTCGGCTCCTGTCTTCCCACGCTTATCCAGTTCCCGATTATCATCGGTCTCTATCAGAGCATCATCAAAGCTATGGCAGCTACGCCGCTTGAGATCCTGAGGCTGGAACGCCTGGTTTATCCTTTTCTGGACGCGACCAAGATTCTCCCGATCCAGAACCGTTTCCTTTGGATGGATTTAGGGCAGCCGGAACGATTACCGATTCTGGGGATCCAAATTCCTATCCTGGCAATTATCGTTGTGGCCACAACCTGGCTGCAGACCAAGGTGATGACTCCTCCAAGCACAGGCGCAGGGGATCAGGCTGCCGCGATGACCAAGAGCATGAACCTCTATATGCCTATCCTGATGGGCTGGATGGCTTACTCCTTGGCTTCCGGCTTGGCGCTGTATTTCCTGGTTAGCAATGTCGCGACTGTGGTTCAGTACTCCGGGCAAGGGCGTTCAGACTGGTCGAAAATTCTGCCATTTATCAAAAAGAAAAGCCCCGCGCCTGAACCAAGGCCAGTTGTTGTTTTTCCAGATGATGATGACGAGGAAGAGGAGCAAGAAGCTCCAAAACCTACTGCAAAACCTTCTGCCCGCGCCGCGGTTAAGCAGCAAAGACCGCAGTACAAACGCAAAAAATAACCCGCGCCTTGCTGCCCGGGAGAACTGAAGGGTCAAATTATGAGCGACGAAAAAACCACATTAGAGGTAATTGCGCCGTCTGTTGAAGAAGCTGTGGAAAAAGGGCTGTCGGATCTGGGGTTAACCAGAGACGCAGTAGATGTGGAAATATTGGACGAGGGTAAGCGCAACCTGTTCAGATTTGCGACACGACAGGCAAGAGTACGCCTTATTGTGAAACAATCGATGGGTGCTTCGTCCAAATCGCAAGAAGCCAGGAGCCCGGTAAAAGCCGTGGAAAAAACTGCCGTGCCGCCACATGCTGCAGAAACCAGTGAGGAACTTACAGCCGACCAGGCTGTTGTCCGGGATACTCTCATGGAGCTGCTGGCAAAAATGGGAATCAGCGCCAAAGTTACGGTTTCTTATGCTGATACTGACCCGGAGGAAAAACCGGTCGTACTGGCTAACATTGAAGGTGACGACCTGAGTTATCTGATTGGCAGAAAAGCTGAAACTCTAAATGCTCTTCAGTACATTCTCAGCCTGATGGTCAGTCACAAAACATCTTATTGGATTCCCGTTCAGGTGGATGTTCAGCATTATCGAGCGCGCAGGCAGACTGAGCTCCAGAAGCTTGCCCGCCGGGCTGCTGAACAGGTGCTCGCGACCGGCAGGAAACAATACCTTGAACCGATGCCTGCCAACGAACGCAGAATTATTCATATGGAACTGCGTAAAAACGACAATGTAAGCACGGAATCTACCGGTGAGGAACCAAACCGCAAAGTTTGCGTGTTCCCAAAACGATAACCATCGAAGAGTGTAGCTGGAAAAATGCGCGCTGTAGACATTATTATCAAAAAACGCGATAGCGAAATCCTCAGCAAGGCTGAGATTGATTTCCTTATTGAAGGCTATACAAAGGGTGTGATTCCGGACTACCAGATGTCCGCCTGGGCGATGGCAGTGCTGTTAAACGGCATGACCGACCAGGAAATCACTGATTTAACCACGGCAATGGCGCATTCCGGAGACATGTTGGATCTCAGTCAGGCTGTGGAAATCGCGGTGGACAAACATTCCACCGGCGGCGTCGGAGACAAGACCACGCTAACAGTCGCGCCTTTGGTGGCGGCTTGCGGACTGCCCGTCGGCAAAATGTCCGGCAGAGGGCTTGGCTTCAGCGGCGGTACAATCGACAAATTGGAGTCCATTCCCGGTTTTCAGGTTGGCCTTTCCACGCAGCAGTTCATCAAACAGCTGAAGGAGCACGGTATCGTGCTCACAGGACAAAGCGCCGACCTGGCGCCTGCGGACGGTAAGCTTTACGGGCTGCGGGATGTAACCGGAACCGTGCAATCCATTCCATTGATTGCGTCTTCCGTGATGAGCAAGAAAATCGCCGCCGGAGCGCATGCGATTGTGTTGGATGTGAAAGTCGGTCAGGGCGCGTTTATGCGCACCCTGGAGGAAGCCACCCAACTTGCTGAAGTTATGGTGTCAATCGGTAAGCTGAGCGGAAGACGGGTTATCGCGGTGCTTTCCCCCATGGACCAACCGCTGGGCTGCGCCGTCGGGAACGCACTGGAGCTCAAGGAAGCGGTTGAAATGCTGCACGGCATTGGACCGGAAGATTACCGCTACCACTGCTTACATCTTGCAGCTTACATGCTCATTCTTGGGAATATTGCCAAAGACATTCCCGAAGGTGTCGCTTTGGCTGAACAGGCCATCAAGGATGGAAGCGGTTTCCGGAAGCTGCGCGAGCTCGTGATGGCACAGGGCGGGGATGTCAGTTACGTGGATGATCTTAGCAAACTCCCCAAGGCTTCTTTCGTTGAATCTGTTTATGCGGATAAAGCTGGCTGGGCTGCAGTTGTGGACGCGAAAGACGTCGGCGAAACTTCGGTCATGCTTGGCGCTGGCAGAGAACAAAAAGGCGACCAGATAGACCAGGCTGTAGGCATACTGGTAAAAGTAAAAATCGCGGACACTGTTGCTAAAGGGCAGGTCCTGTTTGAAATTCACGCCAACGACCCCCGCAAGCTACAGCAGGCAAAAGAGCGCTTAAAAGAAGCTGTAAAAATTGTGGATAAACCGGTAGAGAAACCGCCGTATTTTTACGGCGTGATAGGAATTTAGGCTCAAAGAACCCGGTTTTCCGGGTTCTTTTTACGCATATTGAAAAGGAAATTATGCTGACTGAAAGAAAAGATATTCGAAACGTGGCAATCATTGCGCATGTTGACCATGGGAAAACCACATTGATTGATTCGATGCTGAAACAAGCGAAGATATTCCGCGCCAACCAAAAAGTGCAGGAACGCATTATGGACTCCAATGACCTGGAGCGCGAGCGAGGGATCACTATCCTGGCAAAAAATACCGCGATTACCATCCCGAACCCGAAAACCGGCGAACTGGTGAAAATCAACATTGTTGACACACCGGGTCACGCGGATTTTGGCGGCGAAGTGGAACGCATCATGAACATGGTAGACGGGGTGCTGCTCTTGGTCGACGCCGCGGAAGGGCCGAAGCCACAAACCCGCTTTGTCCTGAAACAAGCTATCGCGAAAAATCTGCGCACGATCGTAGTGATTAACAAGCTGGACCGCAAGGACGCGGATGCGGACAGATCCTTAAATGGCACCTTTGATTTATTCGTGGAGCTGGGTGCAAGCGATGAAATGACAGAGTTTCCAATCATCTACGCCAATGGTCTGGAAGGAAAAGCCGGTCTCACTCCTGAATTGGACGAAGATTTGCATGTGCTC
Organism: Anaerolineaceae bacterium UBA6073; assembly: GCA_002436085.1. Classification (GTDB taxonomy): domain Bacteria; phylum Chloroflexota; class Anaerolineae; order Anaerolineales; family Anaerolineaceae; genus Mesolinea. The sequence continues at coordinate 148,644 of DIXT01000020.1, read as the reverse complement.
TTTGAGTGCATTCTGGACAGCGTACCCGGCCCTAAAGTTGATATCGATGCGCCTTTTCAGATGCTGGTTACCAATTTAGGATATGACGAATACAGCGGTGTAACCGCTTCCGGCAGAATCCATGCGGGAACGCTGAACAACGGGCAAAATCTTATGCGTATCAAACACGACGGCAGCATGGAAAAAATCCAGGTGCGCTACGTTTTTGAATACCAAGGCTTGGATAAAGTTCCTGTTCAGACCGTGGAGGCCGGTGAAATCATCACTATCGGAGGTTTAAAGGACATCCAGATCGGCGAAACCCTTGCAGATGTAGACACTCCGGTTGCCTTACCGGTAATCAAGGTCCAGCAGCCGACCGTGCAAATGACCTTCGGCGTCAATACTTCTCCTTTTTCAGGTCAGGAAGGAAAATGGAGCACCTCGCGCAAACTCTGGGAGCGCCTGCAGGATGAGCTTAGGACGAATATTGCCTTGCGTGTAGAACAAACCGAGAGTAAGGATGTATTCCTGGTCGCCGGCCGTGGAGAGCTGCACCTGGGTATCCTGATCGAAACTATGCGCCGGGAAGGCTACGAATTTCAGGTGTCCCGGCCGGAAGCGATTGTTGTTATCGGCGAAGATGGCATCAAATATGAACCATTTGAAGAAGTACACGTGGATGTAGATCCGGAATATGTTGGCGCCGTCGTGGAAATGCTGGGCGAACGCCGCGGCAGAATGACGAATATGACCAATAACCCGGACAACACTGTGCACCTCATTTACACAATGCCCACTCGGGGGCTGTTGGGTTTCCGGTACAAATTCCTGACGGTTACGCGCGGAAAGGGCGTCCTGAACAGCTTTTATTCTGGTCTCCAACCGCTTGAGGGCGTCATCGAGACCAAGCAATCCAGTTCGATTGTCGCGCGTGAAACCGGTGTGACCACGACCTTCGGGTTGAAAAACGCGGAGGAACGCGGACAGCTCTTCGTTGGCGCGGGAGTGCCGATTTACGAAGGCATGCTGGTTGGCGAAACCCCACGCCCTCAGGATTTATCCATTAACGTGGCCAAGAAAAAACACCTGACCAATATGCGCCAGTCCATTCGAGACCTGGAAGACCGCTTAAATCCTCCGCGTATGCTTAGCCTGGACGAAATGATCGAATACATTGGAACGGACGAGCTTTTGGAAGTCACGCCCCAGAGCTTGCGTATGCGCAAACGGATCCTGGACACGCATGATCGCTTGCGCTCCAAAAAATCCGGAGAAGAAGAGGAAGATTAATTCGACAGGTGAGGTCCTCAACCGGCGAAGAAATTCGGCGGTCTGCCCGGGATATCTACACGGCAGCAGAAAATATCGCCTGCCTGGGATTGATTGCTGAGTTGGTCCGGGGTCAATTCTACCGAGGCGGAGCTGATATATAAATCGCGCAAATCCGACCCGCCAAACGTGAGCGAGGTCGGTCTGCTTACCGGCAGATGGATTTCCTGCAGAATTTCCGCCTCGCGCGATAGCTGAATGACCTTGGAGCCGTCCCAGATGGCAGACCAGATGTTCCCGGCGGTGTCTACGCACAACCCGTCCGGGGTGCCGGGTTGATGTGTTCCTATTGTTGAGAAAAACACTTCTTTTTCGCGTAGCTGACCTTCACGAAAGTCGAAGCGGTAGATAGCTTGCTCGCCTGAGTCGGTTAAGTAGCAATATTTGCTGTCCGAGCTCCAATCAATGCCGTTGGAGATGGTGAGCCTGTCCAAAACCCGTGTAAAGGTCCTATCTGATTCCAGACAAAAGAGGGAGGCAGAACCCGCCGGCCCTTTGCTGCCTGCCCAGAACCTACCCAGGCTGTCCACGCGTCCGTCGTTCATCATAAGTTGCCCGGTGTGGGGATAAATAGGGTCAAAGTCCTCCGAAGTACCGTCCTGTTCTGACCAAAACGCAAATCCGCTTTCCGTCGCGAGGACAAGCCCGCCTTCTTTCCGAAATCCAAAGCTTCCGGCGCGTTTTCCAAGGTCAAAAACTTCAAGCTTTTTTTGCGAAGGCTGATAGCGCTGCAGCAAGCCGGCATCTATGTCCAGCCAGTACAGAGCGTTCTCAAGCGGGTGCCAGAGCGGACATTCACCCAGGGTATTACCAACTTGAAGTAAAGAATGTGAGATAAACCGAATGCGCGCCATAGGACCTCTTACGCAATTGTAACAAAAACCCGCGTGGCGGCTTGATTATTGAATTTATTGAATTTATTTGGACTAATGAAAACGCTTGTGTCGAAGAAGGATTTCCGCGTATCGTAATTAGGCGCCCTCCTCAGCATGTCTTATAATTGATGAACAGGTTTGCATTAATTTGTATAGGAAACTAGGAATGCGATTATCAACAAACAAAGCTCATTTTTTCTCAGCCTGTCTGCTTCTCCTGACAGGATTAGAGGGCTTGATTTGGTTGGGTTTGTTTCTTCCTGGCGCTTCAGACTCCACATTTGCGAATATTGGGGTGGCAGGTTTTCTGGTTTTCTGGGTAGCGCTCGCAATCGCCTTGACGATAATTGGGATATTCGCCCTTCTTGGTCGGTCCAGCGCGATCGCATTGATCGAACGGGTTAAGTGGCTCTTTGACACACGTAATAACTGGTCACGCGTGACGGTACCGGCGCTTCTGGCAGCGTATGTGTTGGCGGCTACGGGAGTTCTCCTGCTTTGGGGAGCAAACAACCCCCTTTTACTCCAGTTCGCAGAGCCTTTGGGACGCTGGTTCTTCTTGGCGGCGCTGCAAGCCATTTTGGTACGTTTTTTTGTCGCCGAAAAAGCCACAGATAAGGATTACAGGAAACTAGCGTCCTTGATATTGGCAACTATCGCCCTGTTATGGCTCGTTATCTTGAGTACACGGATCGGGTTGGAACCGGACAACCGTTACTGGAATGTGGCGGGCGTGCCAATGCTTATTAACCGAAAGCTAGCGATGAATTTGCTGCTGGCGCTCTTTGGCATTTTCCTCTACGGTTTGCTAACCCGCAAGCCTGCCAAAAATCCGCGCAGACGTGAAATTCTGCTCGATTTGCTGGCTTGCCTGATCCTTTGGGCTGGAGCTGCCTGGTTCTGGCACCAGGCGCCTTTTTCCAACAGTTTTTTTGCGGAAGGGGTTTTCCCTCCTAATCAAGACTATTACCCCTACAGCGACGCAGCACTGACCGACCTGGGCGGCCAGTACATGTTGATCGGCAAGGGTTTGGAATACCCGTACTTTACTGAAAAACCACTTTATGCGCTCTTCCTTGGGCTGCTGCATAAATTTGTCGGGCAAAATTACCTGACCGTTACCAGTTGGCAGATGATTTGTTTCGCGGTCTTTCCGGTACTGCTGTATTTGCTAGGGAAGCAGATCCACGACCGTCTGTTTGGCCTTGCCATTGCTCTCTTTTCGGTCGCGAAAGAATACAACGCGATTTTTGCGACATTCAAGATATCCGTTTCAAATTCGCGTCTGTATCTCTCTGAGTTTCCCACCATGATATTGCTGGCTCTGTTGGCAATCATGCTGGTTAGCTGGTTCAAACGCATGGGAAGCAAGAATCCATGGCCGCTCCTTGCTGGCGGGGTCTTGGGCTTGGCTGTGATGGTGCGTACCAATCCGCTGTTTCTGATTCCCGTAATCCTTCTCTTCGCGCTGTGGGTTTACCGGCGCGACCTGAAACGATATTGGGGCTCAGCGCTCCTGTTCCTGTGTGGGATTTTGCTGGTCTCAGGTCCGTGGCTGGCATACACTCGCATTAGGTACGGCATAGACCCGATTACCTATAAAATTAATGCGGTAATCCAAACCCGCTTCCTCCAACAGGAACAGCAAGCAGCGCCCACCGGTTTTGAGCAAGACATTCTCAGACGAGTGAATGAGCGTCCCGTAATCCCAAGCGAAAACACAGCCGGGGAAAGTTCATCGCAGAGCTCACAGCAGGGTGTTGTTGAGTTTACCCTGGGACATTTTTTCAATAACGAAATCAAAGCCCTTTTCACGCTACCCTTCGTGATTTACCCAATGGAACTTACGCCAGTGTTAGATTTGCCCTACTGGGAGGAACCGGTCATTTGGCGCGGGGAACTGCCCCTCTCTACTATTCTCGCTTTTGCGTTGAACTTAACGTTGATTGGACTGGGAATAGCCGCCAGCTGGAAATACAATCGGGCAGCGGGACTGGTGCCGTTGGTGTTGAACATTGGATACTACGCCTCCAACGCGCTGGGCAGAACCTCAGGCAGCCGCTATCTACTGCCCGTAGACTGGACGTTGTACTTCTATTTTCTCCTGGCGCTAACCCTGCTGTATGAGCGCGGCGCGCATCTGCGCAGCACCCTTCCCGAGGAACAGCAGCTATTGTTGAACCAGCAGCAAGCCCGCAAGCGCCGCCCGATGCCGTTGATAGGATACGCCGGGCTGCTTTTACTATTGGGGAGCTCTATACCATTAATAAACTTAAGTTTCCCGGATCTCTACACAAACCAGAAGCAAGACGAGATAAAAGCCGCGCTGTATGCAAGCCCGCTCTATAGTACCCAACCCAGCCTGGCCGAGCTATCTGACCAGCTTTTAGAGAAAGACGCTGCGCTGCTTTTCAAGGGCCGCATGCTTTACCCGCGCTACAGGGATTTTGTGCTGAACGGAAAGGAGGGTCTCATTCTGACGGTACTGCGGCCGGAGTTGACCGAAGTGTTTTTCTCGTTTGATACTGACGACCTTACTTACCTGGAAGCGGGCAAAGAAATTATCGTGCTGGGCTGCCAACGGGATGGCTTCGTGGAAGCTTTTACGGCATATTTACCGGAGCAAGGGCTTACCCTTCGCTCAAACATTGCGGATTTCAACAGCAGCTGCCCATAACTAATGACACTATCCTTTGTAGTTCCATCCCCGTCGGTCAAGGGAAAAGGCGCCAGGCAGCTGTGTTAAAATATTCAGCAGCTCTAATCATCTCAATAAGTGCAACGGATTTGTGATGAACGAAGAAAAAAGACCTGACCTCCACCCGCAAGATTATGCCCTCCGGCTATTTGGCAGGAAGAACCTTTTTCCCTGGCTGCTTGTGTTCGCGTGCATGATCACCGGGGCTCTGCTCGGCGCTTTGCTGAGCCTGGCGCTGCCGCCCGTCTACGAAGCCAGGGCTTTGGTCAGCACTAACCTGGAGTTGGTTCAGGACGCAAACATCACCGAAATTATGCTGGATGCGGAAATCAATCACATTGGTGAATTGGTTTTTCATCCGGAAGTCGTCAGCGCATTGATAGAAAAAGAAGCCAGCCTGGGTAATCCGCTTACGCTTGAACAGTTGAAGAAAATCACTTCTGTCGAGCGGCAGCTGATGAACACGGTCATCAAAGTGCGCGACCAAAACCCGGAGGTCGCGGCGCGTATAGCTTCCGAGTGGGCGGAGATCCTTTATTCCCGCCTAACTGACGCCTACGAACACGCAGTTCAACTTTCCAGCGCGAAATTGCAGTACAACAGCATCCGCGACTGCCTGAGCGGGCAGCCAAAAGCGCCCCAATCTTTTTGCAGCACTTTGACTGCGGAAAGCACTCGCGCTGAACTTGACCGCCTGGCACAGATTATCATTGCGGAAAGCCCAAAAACGCTCGGCCTGACGGTCGCGCTGAACGTCAGCCAGTTCCAGCCAGCCGCGCTGCCGGACGAGCCTCTGCATCATGCGCGAGGTGTTCTCATGCTAGGGGGTGCGTTAGCGGGCATGGCGGCTAGCCTTGCGCTTGCAGAAATATCTCCTAAATTAAGACGGAACGATGAAGGCTAATTTTTCTGAGCGGCTGAAAGGAACGTTTTGGGCGCTTTTGCTGGTCGCGTTGCCTTTCACCAGCATTCCGTTTTTATCGCGGCTGTTGGGGGGCACATCCGTCGCGCCGCTCTCGGCAATATTTCTGCTAATTCTGGTTGTGTTCTTCTTTCTCCCACAATTTTTCCACAAGCCAGAACTTTCCAGGCAATCTTTGCCGCTGCTGCTGTTCTTCCTCAGCGCGGTCCTATCTTCCGCGCTGGCTGTTTTTATCCCGTTTGAATCCTTCAGGGGGGCAGCAGTCTGGAAAAATGCGCTGGAAGGCATCTTAACCATAATTATCGGTATTGCCTTCTACCTGGTAACAATCTACGTCCTCGCGGACCAGCCCAGCCTGAGGAAAACCCTGCGTTGGATTTACCTGGGAGGCGCAATTGCCATCGCTGCCTCCCTCGTGCAATCAGGATTCTGGTACGCGCTCGGCAAGTATCCAGAGTGGTTAAAGGGTTTACAGGCAATGATTTCCGTCAGCGGTGTGCTTTACAAGGCGCGCGTAACAGGCGTGGCACTGGAACCTTCCTGGCTGGCAAACCAGTTGAATACGCTCTATCTGCCCCTGTGGATAGGCCTGTCCGTCAAGGGTTACTCGGTTTTTCGCCGTAAGTTTTTCGGTTTGCTGAGCGTGGAAAACATTCTGATGGGCTTAGGTTTGTTGGTACTTTTCCTCAGCTTCAGCAGGATCGGATGGCTAACGACGCTGGCGATGGCGGCATTTCTGGCGTTCCGTGCCGCCAACAGCATCATGAACCGCTTCCTAACCAAACGCGACCAAAAAAAAGGCACACAAACCAAATCTTTCCAGCATTTTCTTGCCAAGCTCGGCCTCTGGCTGAGTTTGATGGTTGTTTTCGCGCTCATCCTGTTCTTACTTGGGGTGTTCCTGTCGCGCGTGGACCCACGGATGGAGGACCTGTTTGATATCGACCGTTACCGGGAATTCGGCGTGTTAGGCTGGGCTAGCCAGCTCAGTTTCGCGGAGCGGATTATTTATTGGATCACTGCCTTCAAAGTCTTTCTTGCCCACCCATTCCTGGGTGTTGGTTTAGGCGGCAGCGGCTTCTTTTTCACGCGCCTTACGCCCGAATTTGGTTACGGCCTGCCGGAGGTGATCGAATATCTATTCCGCGACAGCGTCATCCCCAATGCTAAAAACTTATGGGTTCGCTTGCTCGCGGAAACCGGTATTCTTGGCTTTTCGCTGTTTTGCGCCTGGTTGAGCACGCATTTGCACGCAGCCCAACGGCTTGAGAGATTGGAGAAAGACGCAGAAGCAAGTGCTTTTGGTTTGGTTGGAAAGCTGTTTCTCATCGCGGTGGTCATGGAAGGCTTCAGCATGGACAGCTTCGGTTTACCATACCTGTGGATTGCCCTGGCGCTGGTTATCAGTGTGTTCCGCATCAGCAGGTCAGCAGCAAAAACTGAAGAGCCGTCCGGCACAACAAACGTTTAGTTTTCCTCCCTAAAAAGCCGGGGTTTAATTAACTGACTCTCCTGCAAAAAGGTATGGACGCTAATTATTCTTGGCGTAAGTGGGAGATAGTTGTCAATATATACCCTAAAATACCTGCTTAATGCCCAAAAGAAAGCCGATAAGACTATCAATGTGGGAGTAAATAAGTGCAAATGCAGAAAGTCGCGTAATTGCAGCAGAGTCATTAACTATGAGGGTGTTGAAAAACATTGGTTAATCGATTACATCCAAATTTTTCAAAGTTAAGAATTTAAATCTGCCCTTACCCTGCCCTCTCCCAGCTCCGAATCTCGTTCGTTTTTTAGCGTCAATCTGCTGGGAGAGGGTGGTCCTTTTGCAGGCGGGGGCGGCCGCCCCC